>NZ_JBHRTD010000013.1:0-5987 GCF_042646185.1 Shewanella submarina | reverse complement strand
GATGGTAATACCACGCTCACGCTCTTCTGGAGCGTTATCGATAGATGCGAAGTCTTTAGCTTCACCGCCGTATACTTTTGACAGTACGGTAGAGATAGCTGCGGTCAGGGTAGTTTTACCATGGTCAACGTGACCGATGGTGCCCACGTTTACGTGGGGTTTGCTACGTTCAAATTTCTCTTTAGCCATGGTAGTGCCTCAATCCAAGAGTCTTGGTGATGAAAACCTGCAGATGCAAAAAAATTTCGACGAAATAATTTTCGTCGAAACCAATTTTTCGCATTAGGAAATGTAGATTAGTGGTGCTGATACCCAGAATCGAACTGGGGACCTCATCCTTACCAAGGATGCGCTCTACCGACTGAGCCATATCAGCAACAATTTGGAGCGGGCGGCGGGAATCGAACCCGCGTTATCAGCTTGGAAGGCTGGAGTAATACCATTATACGACGCCCGCGTTAACCTACTAGGTTACCTAATACGTTAGGAAAATGGTGGAGGGAGAAGGATTCGAACCTTCGAAGGCGGAGCCGTCAGATTTACAGTCTGATCCCTTTGGCCACTCGGGAACCCCTCCAGAGAAAATGGTGCCGACACCAAGAGTCGAACTCGGGACCTACTGATTACAAGTCAGTTGCTCTACCAACTGAGCTATGCCGGCACTTCATTTCGGGGACGGATATTAGGTAAATGTCAGCATGAGTGCAATAGAAAAATCGCATTTTTCTGAAAAAAAGGCTTAGGCGCTGCTTTTTTATGCTCATTAACCCTGTTGAGCTTAAAAATGCCGCAAACTGCTGACACATCATCCTTTCATCCCAAGTAGACGGGTCTCCGAGCTATTGTCCACTTATCTGTGATGGTGTACTGTGCCCTTCCGGTCTTCGAGGATAAACCATGATCACAAACAGTCACATACAAGAGGCACTTTACCTGGCTTTTGAACGCCAGAGCTGGGCAGAGCTCAGAAATGCCGTGCCCATGACACTGAGTGAATCCGATCTCGAAGGCTTAAGAGGGATCAATGAACAGCTATCTATAGAAGAAGTCACTGACATCTACTTACCTCTGAGCAGACTGCTGAACCTGATTATCGGTGCCAAGCAGCAAAGAGGTGTGGTCCTTAATGAGTTCCTGGGTAAAAAGCCCACCGAAGGACCTTACATTATTTCTATTGCCGGCAGTGTTGCCGTGGGCAAGAGTACTACCGCGCGTATTCTGCAGGCGCTGTTGCAGCATTGGCCAGAGCACCCCAAAGTCGATCTGGTTACGACAGACGGCTTTATCTATCCACTGGCGACGTTAAAACGTAAAGGGTTGCTGCAGCGTAAGGGCTTTCCGGAGAGTTATGATACCCGGATGCTGCTCGACTTTATCTCAGACCTCAAGTCGGGCAAACAGGAAGTTCATGCGCCGCTGTACTCGCATATTACTTATGACAGACGGGAAGAGACCCAGGTGATACGCCAACCGGATATTTTGATCCTGGAGGGCCTGAATGTATTGCAAACGGGTATAGATTCGCCCGGACTGGCCAGACGACCTTTCGTCTCTGACTTTGTCGATTTTTCTATTTATGTGGACGCCAGCGAAGGCCTGTTGAAGAAATGGTATATCAACCGCTTCCTGCAGTTCCGAAGTGGCGCTTTCAGTAAGCAAGGCTCTTACTTTAAACATTATGCTGAGCTGACAGATGAAGAGGCCAAAGAAACTGCATCCAACATCTGGGACAGTATCAATGGACCCAACCTGCGACAGAATGTACTGCCAACCCGTGAGCGCGCCCATCTGATCTTACAGAAAGGCGCTGGTCATCAGGTGGCTCAGGTGATGTTAAGAAAGTAATTCGTCAGGACGTCAGGCCCCTCGTAGGCTGATCTCTCCACCCACGAAACCCTTGATTCCTTCAGGGGTTTCCAACAACACCGCACCCTGCTCGTCAATTCCCCGACAGATGCCCGCAATTTGATTGTTGCCCATACTCAGCACTACCTCCCGTCCCGCAAACAGGTCTGACTCCTGCCAGCGGTTGATGAATGCCCCCAGACCTGTCTGTTCAAACTGTTGCAAATCCAGACACAGCTGCTTGTGTAGATTCAGCATCAACTCAGTCTTATCCAGAGACCGAGCCAGGTCAGACAAATCACTCCATGGCTGATCTATCTTGTCTCCCTGCTCTGCTGTCATCGACATATTAATGCCAATACCTATTACCAACTGGCACTCACTGTCAGCTTGGCCAGTCATCTCCACCAGAATGCCAGCCAACTTACGACCATCAAGATAAAGATCATTGGGCCACTTCAGACCCAGACCAGTCACTCCCATATTGGTCAGTACAGTCGCCAACGAGCAACCCACAACCAGGCTGAGTCCCATCGCCTGAGCCATTCCCTGAGGAAAGCGCCAAAACAGTGAGAAATAGAGGTGATTGGCATAAGGGGATACCCAGGTTCTGCCACGACGGCCTCGCCCGGCCGATTGGTATTCAGCAATACAAAGATCGCCACTTTTCAATTCCTGAGCATGGCTCAGCATAAAGGCATTGGTAGAATTAACTTCGTCGAAGTAAAAGCTTCGCTGGCGTATACCGGCTTTTAATTTTACTTCATCGATCAGGTGCACAGGCTTTTCCAGCTTATAGCCTTTGCCTTTAACGCTGAATACAGAGACGCCATATTCAGACAGTGATTCAATATGCTTGTTCACTGCCGCCCGGCTGATCCCCAGCTCCTGAGCCAGTGCTTCACCTGAGACAAAACCTCCCTGATTCAACAGAGCCAAAATAGCCCGCTTGCGTTGCCAATGATCCTGCATATTTAAATACCTACCTTACATGTCGCCCAATCAATCCTGGATGATTGTCCTGATTTCAACACACCACCAATGACTTACCCGCTAGATACTGATTTCGCCATTACGCCCCATAACTCTGGGTTCAGGCTCAAGCTTTACCCCAAACTTAGCTGAAACTGTCGCGATAACGTAACGCGCCAGCTCGCAAACGGACACCCCTGTCGCCTCGCCCAAATTAACCAGCACCAGCGCCTGATTGGCGTGTACTCCTGCCCCTTTTTGCTGATAGCCCTTAAGGCCCGCTTGATCAATCAACCAGCCAGCCGCCAGTTTGACTGTGCCATCACTCAATGCATATCCAACAATGCCGGGAAATTCTGTCGCTAGTCGCTGGTACTCTGCCGCGGTGACAACCGGGTTTTTGAAGAAACTGCCTGCATTCCCAAGCACTTTGGGGTCTGGTAGTTTGCTCTGCCGAACTTCGCAGACCTTTTTAAAGATATCCCAGGCTGTCACGGTATCGGGGGAGAACTCGGTCAATGGACCGTAGGATAAGTTGGGCTGCCACATTTTAGCCAGTCTCAAACCAACACTCAGAATCACAGACCTGTCTCTGAGCTCGCCTTTAAATATCGAATCGCGATAGTCAAACAGGCACTCTTCATTGCTGAGGCGTTTAACCTCACCAGTTTGCAGGTCCAGATACTCTACCCAATCACACATTTGGTTAAGCTCGATACCATAGGCACCGATATTCTGGATTGGTGCGGCACCAACTGTACCTGGAATTAACGCCATATTCTCCAACCCCGGCATATTGTGCTGCAGGCAGTATTCTACCAATGCATGCCAGTTTTCACCGGCTTCAACGGTCAGCAAAAAAGCGTCATCAGTCTCAGTAACCTCGATACCCCTGGTCAGGATTCGGATCACTGTGCCATCAAAATCATCAGTCAGCACCAGATTACTGCCACCGCCCAGAATCAACATGGGCTTATCAGCGGCAAATGCCTGCAAGCACTCTTTGATCAACTCATTACGCGACGCCACTTCAATCAAATGCGCGCAACACTGATCCAATCCAAAGGTATTAAAAGGTTTAAGAGAAATACTTATCGACACTCGATTTGGCTCTGATGATGGCAAAGGCGTCATTGTACTCCCTTGTCCCCGGCTTCGCGACTCAAGCCCTCCTCAGCCATAAATCACAATATACCTGTCCAGTTTTCGGTTGTTGCCATTTTGGCCGCTTGCCTAATATGGCGGCTCCAATCAGGAGGAACATATGAAGATATTCAAGGACCGCAACACACCTCTATTACTGGCCAATGTATGGGACAGAGCCAGTGCGATAGCCGCAGGTTATGAAGCAATGGGCACCTCCAGCGCGGCTATCGCTGCCAACCTTGGCTATTCGGATGGTGAACAAATGCCCTTTGGTGCCTTGTATGGCCTGGTGAAAGATATTCGCCAAAATACAACTATCCCAATGACGGTAGATATAGAAGGAGGCTATGCATCCGAACCAGAGAAAATCGCCAAGCAGATACTCTCATTAATCAAGTTGGGAGTCGTAGGCATCAATATCGAAGACAGTATGCTGGCGGGTAAACGGGAGCTTCTGGATAAAGGGTATTTTGCCCGGCGTTTGCAACAGATTATCAATTGTCTCGGAGCCGCAAGAGAACAGCTCTTTATCAATGTCCGTTGCGACCTGTTCTTTCAGGATAATCCAACGACAGAGGAAGCAGTCTCCCGGGCAGAGTTATATCAACAGGCAGGCGCGAACGGCATCTTCTTTCCCGGGCTGACTAATCACTCAGATATCTCACAAATAAGCCAGCAGCTGTCACTGCCCATCAACCTGATGGCACTTCCCAACCTTCCCAACTATCAAGAGTTGGCAAAGCTCAACATATCCCGTATCAGTATGGGCAATTGGCTATATGAAAGCAGAGATCAGGGTGCCGAAAACCTGCTGCAAAAGATAAAAGAAACCAAAGATATGAGCCTATTGTTTACTTAAAACAATCAATAATTGGATGTTTAAGTTCTTAATGTCGACATATACACCAGTCTGAACGCCCAATGAGCTTCAAAGCAGGTGAGCCCAAAGCGTAGCCGGGAGGCAAACAATAAGGACATAGAGAATACCGGAGATGCAGAGATCAATGTCCGGTTAGGCACATGAATGGTGAAAATGGTGGAAGTCATATGCTTTCGAACGTGAGACAGGGCCTTTCTCGGACATCCTCGACAACCGTTCTTTTGGAAGGGGTGACGTCGGGTGTAGGTGCTTGGCAATGGCCAGCTATCTATGCCTTTCTCTCACATGGGGGTTAAGCAAGTCCGCTTTGGAAGCGACGCTTGCAGGGCTTGATTAACGCGGAGCGAAGTAAGAGCTTAGCCGGGAGGCAAACTACAAGGACGTAGTGAATACCGGAAATGCAGGGAGCAATTTCCGGTTAAGGCACATGGATGGTGAGAATGGCGGAAGCCATATGCTCTCGAACGAGAGACAGGGCCTTTCTCTGACACCCTCGACAACTGCTCCTTAGGGAAAAATGACGCTGGGGGAGACGCTTAGCAATGACCAGCTATCTATGTCTTTCTCTCACATTGGGGTTAGGCAAGTCCGCTTTGGAAGCGAAGCTTTCAGGACTTGATTAACGCGGAGCGAAGTATGAGCGTAGCCGGGAGGCAAGGCACATGGATGTGCCGAATGTCGGTAACGCAGGAGCAGTTACCGACCGCTCAGCGCGGGCTGACGTCGGGAGTCGGTCTTTTCAGTTTTCTTATAAGTGGATAAGTCACCTGAGCAGACATACTCAGCAGTTCAAAAACACACCAATAATTATTAAATCCCCCAAACGCAAAAAAGCCACCTTATTCAGGTGGCTTCTTCACTTATTAGGCGCTTGGCAATGACCTACTCTCACATGGGGAAGCCCCACACTACCATCGGCGCAGCTGCGTTTCACTTCTGAGTTCGGAATGGGATCAGGTGGGACCACAGCGCTATTGTCACCAAGCAAATTCTTTTTCCTACCGCCTTGGCAGTAGGAAGTAATTTGGAAAGCTTCAGAGTTCGACTTCAATCAAGTCAGTATTCTATTCAAGGTTATAACCAGTGTTACGAAACCCTTTTGGGTTGTATGGTTAAGCCTCTCGAGTCATTAGTATCAGTTAGC
>NZ_JBHRTD010000012.1:0-532450 GCF_042646185.1 Shewanella submarina | reverse complement strand
GTATTCAGGATGGCGATAGCGAATGGCGTTGTCTTTTTTCTGCCGCGTAGCGGCTTCGTTCAACAAAGTGGTCAAACATCGTTCCGCTTCGCTCCACTGGACAGAATTTACCACGGCGTTAGATACCTACTGACACCACGCTGTCAGCATCGGTTGTGTAGCATCGATACGTCCTTTTTCTCGGAGAAACACCATGAACACCAATGTCGTCGAAATCGTCAAATGGAAAAGCGCGCCGGGCGTTACCGACCAAGCAATGATTGAAGCCGCCCTTGGCCTTGTCCCTGATCTCAAGTCCATAGGCGGCTTCATTGACAAGACGCTATACAAAAATGGCGACGAATGGGTCGATATTTACTTTTGGGAAACAACGGAGGATGCGCACCTCTCGAATGAACGAATGGCGCGTAAGGAAAGTTTGGGTAAGCTATTTTCCTTAGTGCAGCCGGAAACCGTATCCATTACTGTCATGTGCAAGGCTTGAGGCATGGGCTTCCCCGCAACCGAAAAAGAGAAAATGCTTGCGCTCAAAGGCGTTGGCGAAACCGTCATCGCACGCTTAGAGCAAATCGGTTTCTCGGCGCTGTCGCAGTTGGCCGAGGAAGACTCGGCTTTTGTCACCAAACAAATCTCTCAAATGATGGGGTCAACATGTTGGCACAACAGCCCCCAAGCAAGGAACGCAATAAAGGCCATCATTACTCTTGCGCAGGGTGACACCAAGTGAAATCGGCATCTAACATGGCGCTCAAAGGGACGCTCCTATCGTCGTGCCCCTTAGCTCTACGTTATCCCCCATGAGCCCAAAGTAACTAATGTCCCTAAGCAATATACAGTGGTGCAGCAGATTGCACCTTATCCCCGTCCGAAGTTGCCGGAGGGAAATGGCTGCAATAGCAAGTCCCGTCATGGATGACGGGGCAGGTACCGCTGAGCCATGGATGGCGAATCGGTGCCGATTGCGTAATTGAAGTCATTTTACGATGGGTAACAACTTCGGTTGGGGCGGCAGGGGAGATCCAAGAGGGACTTGCTGTTGAGCCCCTCTTGGTCGGGTGTGGGGCGAAGCTCCACGATTTCGACCAAGCGAAGCTTGGTACTAATCCTCAGTGGCAACAGGCCGTAAAGCACAGCACTATGGTGACAACCAAACATCCAATAAAAAAGGTGAAGCTGAGCTTCACCTTTTTTGCATTAAACCAGCTTAAATCAAACTAACCGATAGCTAAATAGTATCGTCAGACGATTACAGACGTTCCAGTACTGACTCAGTAAAGTCAGTAGTACCGTGAGTACCACCCAAATCGCGGGTAGTGCGGTCGCCTTCTTCGATCACTGCGGATACGGCTTCGCGGATCTTGGCGGCTTTGTCAGCCATACCCAGATATTCCAGCATCTGGATAGAAGCCAGAATAACTGATGTTGGGTTAGCCAAGTTCTTACCAGCGATATCCGGGGCAGAGCCGTGTACGGCTTCGAAGATCGCGGCGTCTTTACCAATGTTGGCGCCCGGGGCCATACCCAGACCGCCTACCAGACCGGCGCAGAGATCTGACAGAATGTCACCAAACAGGTTGGTGGTAACAATCACGTCGAAGTTTTCTGGGCTCATCACCAGCTTCATACAGGTGGCGTCCACAATCATCTCTTCGGTCTGAATGTCCGGATAACGCTCACCCACTTCACGGGCAGTTTTCAGGAACAGGCCGGAAGTTGACTTCATGATGTTGGCCTTGTGCACTATGGTCACTTTCTTGCGACCTTCTTTGCGGGCCAGCTCATAGGCGAAGGTGGCAATCTGCTCGGCGCCCTGACGGGTCACAATGCTGGTAGCTTCGGCAGTGGTGCCGTCGTCAGAGACTTTCTGACCCAGACCGGAATACATACCTTCGGTGTTTTCACGCACTGTGATGATGTCGATATTCTCATATCGAGCCTGGGTGCCTTTGAATGACAGTACCGGACGTACGTTGGCATAAAGGCTGAACTTCTTGCGCAGGCTAACGTTGATGGAGGTAAAACCTTCACCTACGGGAGTCGTCAGTGGGCCTTTAAGGGTAATACGGTTCTTTTCAATCAAATCCAGGGTACGCTGTGGCAGCAATTCACCATGCTTTTCGAGAGCTGTCAGGCCGGCGTCGGCAAATTCATATTCAAAATCACATCCGGCTTTATCGAGAATCTTCAGTGCAGAATCAATGATGCTTGGACCAATCCCATCACCTGGGATCACGGTAATCGTTCTTTTTGACATCTGGAATCCATCCATGTTGGTCGTTACTGCAGTAGTCACGCCTGTGTTTCTTTCACAGGTAACTTTCATGACATATGACCCGCTTATTTTACACGTTTTTTGTGATTTTTTCACATTAATGGTGATGAAAGTCACAGATGGGTGGCCGGGTAAACTTGCATAAATGCCGTTAAGTCGCGAATATTGGGCGCTAAACCTCCAAAAATCGACTTTAGTCTAGTGGTGGGGTGAGGCAGCTGCCGACCCATAGCTATTAACATAAGAAGAGGAAAACATTGAAATTACTACCTCTCGCATCCGGGATGCTGTTGGCCACTGGAGCCGTTGCAGCACCGCAGAAGGATCTGACTCTTAACGACATCATGAAGTTTGAGTCTCTCAAGAAACCTGTACTCTCAGATAATGGTCAACTGTTGGCTGTGGAAGCCGCGCCGGATAGAGGCGACAGCCGTACTTTGGTCAGGATGCCCGGCAGTGACCGCAGTTTTGAGCTGGCTGGTGCATCCAATCCCAAAGTCAGCGCCGACGGCCGTTTTGTCGCTGCCGAAATAGAACCTACCCTGTTCGAGCGGGAAACTGCTTCCAAGAAAGAGAAGAAAAAGCTTAAAAACGGCATGGTCCTGCTGGATACCCAAACCGGCAAAGAGCTGCGTTTCGAACGGGTAAAGTCCTTCTCATTCAGTGATGATGGCCGTTTGCTGGCGATTGAGTTCGAAGCCGAAGAAGAGAGCAAAGACAAGGCTGATAACCCTGATACCCAGACTGAATCCAACGCCGCCGGAGCTGAAGCCAAGGCCGGGAAAAACGACAACGAGAGTAAGCCTGAAGTCGATAAGGCTGACAAGGGCGCACCATTTACTTTGATCGCCTTGGGTACAGGTAAGCAGTACCAGTTTGATGATGTCACAGGCTTTGCCCTGTCCAAGGCCGGTGGTAAGGCGGCGGTGGCTATCAATGATATCGAAGCGGGTAAGCAAGCAATTCAGCTTTACGATATTGGTGCTGACAAGCTTATCGATCTCAAGGTGAAGGCTGGAGAGCAAATTGGCCATCTTGCCCTGAGCGATGATGGTAAGTATCTGGCTCATACCTCAGGCAAGGCAGCAAAGGATATTGATGAGCGGGAATATCAGCTGACGCTGACCACCCTTGCCTCAGGTAAGCAGCAGCTTGTTGCCAATAGTGATGAGTGGACCCTGAATCGTTACAGCGAGCTGGACTTCAGTCCGGACAACTTAAGACTGTTCTTTGGCCGGGTACCGCAAATCAACAAACCTGAAACGCTCAGCAAGTATGAGAATGAAGCTGATCTTTATAACACTGCAGTGATTACCGACCAGCGTAATCTGAAGATTTGGCATGGCGAAGATCCACGTATCAAGCCCCATGAGATTAAGCAGTACGACAAGGAAGTGAAACGTACCTATCAGGCTGTGATGCACCTTGGCAGCGGTCAGGTGGTGCAGTTGGCCGATGAGACTGTGCCGGATCTGGAATTGGGTCCTCAGAGCCGTTATCTGGTTGCCAGCTCTGATCTGCCTTATCGCAAAATGATCACCTGGGCCGGTTTCTACCGTGACTTTTATCTGGTGGATCTGAATACGGGCCGCAAGCAGCTGGTATTGACTCAGCAACCCAGCCGCTCCGGGCCATCACTGTCTCCTGATGGTAAGTTTCTGGCCTACTTCCAGCAGGGAAATGTTTATCTGCATGATATTGCCGCCAACAGTCGCAAAGAGCTGAGCGCTGGTATCGCTACGCCTTTTGCCGATGAAGATCATGACTATCCTTCACAGGCTCCGGGCTATGGTTTCGGCCCCTGGCTGGATGATGACGAAGGCGTGCTGGTATACGACAAATACGATGTATGGCAGTTCGATACCACCTCAGGCAAAGGCTTTATGCTGACTGACGGTAAAGGCCGTGAGACCGGAGTTCAGTACCGGGTAACCGGTCTGAGTGCCGACAGGGACGAACCTGCTGCGCCGGATAATGGTGACAAAGTCATGCTGCATGGTTACAGCCACAAAACCAAAGGTGATGGTTTCTATGGTGCCAGACTGGGCAGCGCCGGCGCCGATGTACTGATGCAGGGTGACTATAAGCTGAAGCTGCTGAGCCGGGCCGATGATGCCGACACTCTGGTGTATTCCAAAGAGCAATATAACCAGTTCCCGGATCTCTATACCGCCGATTACCTCAAGCCTGAACAGGGGCAGCGTCAGACCCATTTGGATGAGCAGCGTGACGGTTTTGACTGGAGTCAGTCTGAGCTAGTGAGCTGGACCAATGGTGATGGTCGTCAACTGGATGGCGTGCTGATCAAGCCAAACAATTATGAGGAAGGTAAGCGTTACCCTGTGCTTGTGTATTACTACCGCTTTATGAGCGACCGTCTACACAGCTTCCCGGCGATGAAGGTTAACCACAGACCCAATTTCGCCTGGTACGCGGATAATGGCTATGCCATCTTCCTGCCGGATATCCGTTTTGAGATAGGTTACCCTGGGCCGGCTGCTGTGCAGGCGCTGACCTCAGGCGTGCAGCACATTATTGATATGGGCGTGGCCGATCCGAAAGCCATTGGTTTGCATGGTCACTCCTGGAGTGGTTATCAAACGGCTTTTGCCATCACCCAAACCCATATGTTCAAAGCTGCTGTCAGTGGCGCGCCGGTATCCAATATGACCAGCGCCTTCAGTGGTATCCGTCATGGCAGTGGTTTGGCTCGTCAGTTCCAGTATGAAACAGGGCAAAGCCGTATTGGTGAAAGCCTGATGGCGGCACCACATAAGTACATTGAAAACTCGCCAGTGTTCTACGCAGAGCGCATCAAAACACCAATGATGATTATGTTTGGTGACAAAGATGATGCCGTGCCCTGGGAGCAGGGGATAGAGATGTACCTGGCTATGCGCCGCGCGGGTAAGGATGTGGTCTTTCTTCAGTATGAGGATGAGCCGCACCATCTTAAGAAATATCCCAACAAGGTGGACTACAGTATTCGCATGATGGAGTACTTCGACCATTATCTGAAAGGCACTCCTGCTCCTGAGTGGATCAAGGCTGGTGAAGCTTACAGAGAATACGACAAGGACTGATAACTGACATAAGTTACAGCTTTAACAAAGACCGGCACCGTGCCGGTCTTTTTATTACCCGCAATTTATTCTTCGGCATGCCATCTTTGGATACAGTCGCTAAAGAAAAACTATCCCGCCCGGGAAAATATTCTGATTTGTCCCAGCAGAAGCTGCCAATCAGTATTGAGCCATCGAAAGTTTGATGGAGCTGAACATGAATTGGCAAAAAGCAAAACACAATTCTCCGTTGATGTTGATTGCTGGCTATGGAGAAGGGCTGGGAGTTGCGCTTAGACAAAAATTCGAGCAGGCCGGGTATCGGGTTATAGGGTTGGCTCGTAAAGGTGGGGATATTCAAGTTGATCTGACTGACGGCAACGCTGTTACAGATGTCTTGCACACCCTGATTCAGGAGCATGGCGTGCCTGATGTGGTGATAACCAATACAGCCAGATTTCACTATGGGCCTTTAGGCAATGTCAGCGAACAGGAGTTTGAGCAGGTATGGCGTACCGGCGTGATGAGCAGCTTTCACCTGGCCAGACAGCTGTTGCCCATGATGGCTGAGCGTGGGCATGGCTGTTTTATTGCAACCGGTGCGACAGCCAGCGTCAAAGGAGGCGGAGCCTTCAGTGCGTTCGCCTCGGCCAAATTTGCCCTGCGGGGACTGGTTCAGTCGTTGGCACGGGAGTTTGGTCCCAAGGGGGTTCATGTTGCTCATCTGATTGTGGATGGGATGCTTTGGTCTGATGCCAGTCGCAGACGCTTTCCTGCCTTGACTCAGGATAAGGCGATTAGTGTCGGGGATGCCGCAGAAGTTTACTTGCAGCTGACCCGCCAGCCCAGGACAGCCTGGACTCAAGAGCTGGATATTCGACCATTTAATGAACGTTACTAGACCCGGGGGAGGTAATATGACTCAGATACGCCGTGACAACCATAATCCCACTCTGATTATCGGTGGAGGACTGAGTGGCCTTTTCTCTGCCTGGTTATTGCAACAGATGCAGCAGCCCTGGGTTCTGGTGGAAGCCAGAGACAGACTGGGGGGCCGAATTTTGTCTGAACCCGTGGTTGATCAACAGCCGGATGGAGGGGCTTTGGATATGGGGCCTTCCTGGTACTGGCCGGATATGAACCTCAGAATCTCGACTCTGGTTGAGATACTGCAACTCAACAGCTATCGCCAATATGCCGAGGGCGCAGTTCTGAGAGAGTCTGCTGCCGGGCAGATCCCCGATAAGTACCCAGCACAATACAGTGCCGGTTACTCAAGGCGGCTCGAAGGCGGTATGGCCAATTTGACCGGGGCGCTCATTGAACGCTTACCTGCTCAGCGGATTAAAACGGGCACCAGAGTGAATCAAATCTCGCTGAACGATGATGGCAGCTACCGGGTGAATATGCAGCATTCAGCCAGTGGAGAGCCGCTGACTGAGCTTACTGCTGACAAGGTGATAGTGGCTATGCCTCCCAGGCTGGTGGCAGAGACACTGACGTTTGAGCCTGAATTGTCCGTTGAAATGTTGGATGAGCTGGGCTCAATACCGACCTGGATGGCGGTACATGCCAAAGCTGTTGTCAGCTACCCCAGAGCATTTTGGCGGGAGCTGGGATTATCCGGTATGGCAGCCAGTCAGGCGGGGCCGCTGGTGGAGATCCATGATGCCAGCGTTAACCGGGCTGATGGCACTCTGGCGGGCGCATTAATGGGATTTGTTGGTTACAACGCAGCTGCCCGGCATACCCTGGGACAGGATAAGCTCAAGACCATGATAGTGTCGCAATTGACCCGGTTGTTTGGCGATGAAGCGGCTCAGCCAGATGAGGTTTATCTGGTGGATTGGACTCAGGAGCCTTTAACCGCTTCTGCTGCCGACAAGGTACAGAACCCCCACGTGCATGTGTTGGGTGGACTGGAGGAGATCAGTGATGAGGCGCACCCAAACCTGGTATTTTCCGGCAGTGAAGCGTCCCGAACCTTTGGTGGATACCTTGAGGGCGCACTGGAAGCCACAGAAAGGGCGGTACTGGCGCTTTACCCTGACGCTGAAGACAGCTTGTCTGATGTATGGGAGTTCAGGCGCTGGTGATGACGCTGGTTCAAGCCGGGCAGTGACACAACGCGCATCTGATTAATGCTTTGGTCACTGAGGAATGAACTGATGATAAAACCGGGGAGGCGTTAATAAGCTTCCCCGGGCAACTGAAGTGCTTTAAATCAGCGGCTGTAGTCGGTCTCAATATCCACCCAGGAAAAGTAGTCGCTGAGATAGTTGAGATCGATATTGTCCGAGGTATTGTCCAGCTCAACCAAATAGCGATGGTTGAGTTCGTCATGTTGGTAGTTTTGACCAAATCCCATGCTGAGACAGTGAACCAATAACATCATTTGATGCCGGTTGTAGCTGGTTGGATAAGTGATTTTCACAAGCATAGTTGTTTCTCTCTTTTATCCCGGTTAATGCCCTGCTCAAGGTGTGAGAGTATTTTCGTTGTTACTGTTTGATACGGGCTAAAACTCAATATATGAGTGTTTCACGCATGTGACAAGTAGGAATGTTAAACCGCTGGATAGTGATGAGAGAAGAGCTTGGAGCGTGACCTATTTGATTGATTTAAAAATAAAAGCCCGCAGATTGCGGGCCAGGAATGCTTAGAGTTCTTTGGTGGGGGATGACAGATATTGCTCATAAGTATCGGTTCCCCAGGCGATTAATTTATCATTCATAAACAGCAGTGGTGTGCACTCGTCGCGGGTGGTTTCCCCGTCTGAGTTTTTCCTGTGGGTGCGATAAAAAAGTACCGTCATTGCCCCTTCTATTCCCTGCTTGGCCTCAGAGAAATCGGCCTGTCCCAGAAGTTCAATAACCTCTTTTTTGGCCTGGCCCAAATCCAGAGTAGAGATGGTTTGCAGGTTGTACACCTGCCTGTCATCCCAATCCATATTATTGGGCGTGGATTCATGGGTGAGCATGACGATGGCGACAAATACTAAATAGACCGCAAACAAACCGCCGATTACGGCCGGCGCATTGAATTTCATTACAGGGCTTTCCTTGCTGGATCAGTTACTGAATTACCTTACCCATATGTGGGCAAGGGGTAAACCGGGTTTGATGATTACTCATGCTTTTGGCTGACTGACTCTAAGCTGACTGAGGTTCACTTCCAGCGGCATGTCAGTGCGCAATTTCCCCAGTTTATAGCTCATTCGAGCCATCTCTTTACCTTCGTCCAACTTCTTTGCCTGCTTCGCACCGAGCATCTCAAGAGAATTGTAAACATTCTTTAGGGTGCGAAAAGCCTTGAGCAATTCAGAAGCGGATTTTGGTCCTATGCCTGGGATGCCGGGTATCTTGTTGCCGCTGTCACCTGAGAGAGCGATAAAGTCCAGCAGCTGGGCTCTGTCCACGCCAAGCTTACGCTCCAGAGCTTCCATATCGATGAAGGCCTGATTGAAGTGATCCCACTGAACGATTTGCGGATGCAGTAACTGAGCAAAGCCTTTATCCGTGGAGACAATAATCGCTTTGCCCTGATGGTTGACTATCTTGCTGGCCAGAGTGGCTATCACATCATCTGCTTCTGACTCGGCATCGATGGAGTGAATGCCCTCTTTTTCCAGCTGGGTTTTGAGCGCGGGCAGGGCCTTGGCCAGGTCTTCCGGCATGGGCTTACGGCCCTTTTTATAATCAGGGTAGAGCTGCTTGCGCCAGCTCTCCTGATCGCCGTCCCACACTATGGTGACATGACTGGGTTGATGAAAACGTATCAGTTTCTGGCAGGCTGAGGTGACTCTGATGGTCAGGGCATCCATATCGGGTTGGGTTCCCATTGCCGCATGGAGGCGCCTGACCAGGTTTAGTCCATCAATAATTAATAAGGTGTTCATTTATTTTATTATTTGATAGCAGGGCACATAGGCGCTGCCGGGCAGTTTCATTCTCTGTTGTTCCACAAAGGCGCTGAGCAAAGTGTCCATCATCTCCATCAGATCAGGGTCCCCATGGATTTGGAATGGACCGTGTCTGTCAATCAGGGTAATGGTTTCCGCTTTGACGTTGCCCGCTACTATAGCAGAAAAGGCTTTTCTGAGGTTGGCGGCAAGTTCAGCTTTGTTGCTCTGGAAGCGCAAATCCAGATTGGACATCACTTCATGGGTAGGCTGGAATGGCAGCTGGAACTCAGGCTCAATTTTCAACGACCAGTGGTACTGGTACGCGTCACCTGTGCTGCGACGGTATGACTTAACATCTCCCATACCCTCTTTCATGACTCTGGCAACCTGCTCAGGATCATCGACAATAATCTTATATTTACTCTGGGCTTCTTCACCCAGAGTCGCCCCGATAAAGTCATCGATTTTCTCAAAGTAGGCGGCGCTCTCTTTGGGGCCTGTCAGTACCAGAGGAAACACCAGATCCTGATTGGCCGGGTTGAGCAATATACCCAGCAGATACAGCAACTCCTCTGCAGTACCTGCGCCCCCGGGGAAGATAATAATACCGTGTCCCAGACGCACAAAGGCTTCAAGACGTTTCTCAATATCCGGAAGAATCACCAACTCGTTTACGATCTGGTTAGGTGGCTCAGCGGCAATAATGCTGGGCTCGGTCAGGCCGATATATCTGGCATCTTTGATACGCTGTTTGGCGTGGCCAATAGCAGCGCCTTTCATTGGTCCTTCCATGGCTCCCGGGCCGCAGCCGGTACAGATATCCATAGCCCTGAGGCCAAGCTGATAACCCACTTCGCGTGTGTATCTGTATTCAGTTTCGTTAATTGAGTGTCCACCCCAACACACCACAATGTTTGGGTCTCTGTCGGTGGGGATAGCCTGGGCATTACGCAATATGTCGAACACCACATTGGTAATGTGGGTGGCATTGGTCAGGTTGATATGTTTGAGATTGGTGTACTTGGTCGACAGGTAAAGAATGTCCCTGAGCACGGCAAACAGGTGCTCCTGAATACCGGCGATGATCTGACCATCTACAAAGGCTTCTGCGGGTGGGTTGACCAGTTCCAGTTTCAGGCCACGTTCCCGCTGCAAAACATTTATCTGGAAATCACTGTGCTTTTCAAAAAGTTCGGCCGCATTGTCGCTTTTCAGGCCGGAAGAGAGCACCGCCAGTGAACAACGGCGATACAGCTGGTAGAGGTCACTCTTCGCGCTTTGCTTGAGAGAATCCACCTCCAGCTGTGAAAGTTGTACCATACTGCCCCTTGGACTGATTTTCACTATCATGGCAACTCCTTAACGGGGCAGGGTCTGTCAGTAGTTAAACATCAACCACAACCTTGTCCCGTGTTGTGTTTTTGGCTTGGTACAGGGCTACATCAGCACGGTCAAAGGTTTCCTGGACCGTTTCTTTAAGGCTCATTTGAGCAGCCCCAATAGAAACTGTAACCGTAATTCGCTGATTTTTAAATTTAAATGGGATACTTTTTATTTTTTCCCTGACCCGATTAAGCACAACGCCAATGATCTCTTCAGAGACATCCGGGATCAACAGAATGAATTCCTCACCACCGTATCTGGCCACAAATTCAGTCTCTCTAAGTGCATTTTTTAAAGCCATAGCAATAACTTGCAGCGTTTTATCGCCAGTGCTGTGCCCAAAGGTGTCGTTGACGGATTTGAAGTGATCTATATCGACTACGGCAAGCCAGGCAGATTGACCCGTGCGCTGAAAGTGGTGATAGGACTGTTCCATCTTTTCTTCCAGTGCTGCGCGGTTGGGCAGTTGGGTTAACGGATCCAACTGGTTCAGTTTTTGTTGTTCAAACAGGCGCTCTTTGTAGCTGCTGGCTTCGCGACTGAGCTCTCCCAGCTCTTTTTGCATAGTGTCCATGGACTTCTGCATCATCGCCTGTTCGCGCTGTTCAAGTGCTTCTTTGCGTGCCAGTGCATCTTTGATTTCAGCTAACTGATGGGTAACTTGCTCTTTAAGTTGTGCCAGGTCATTAATCTCAGAGACCGACTGACCCATATCAGCGACGCAACCGTTAATGCTGTCGTTGAGCCGGGATTTTACTTCCCAGTGGCGATTATGGTTTTCAGAGGAGTCATCCACCACGGCCTGAACGGCGGTAAGGGCATCGTTCAGCGCAAACAGAAACTCCCTGGAGGCACTTTTTTCCAGGGCAATGTTTTCAAGTAGCTGGGACAGGACGGTTTGATAGGCTTCCAGCAGTTCTTCCGGTGATATCTCGCCTTTAAGCTGCTCTTTTAGCACCAACATGCGATCTTTCTGGTTTGCCGGAAAATCGATATCTTCCATCATGGAGGCCAGCTCACGGCCTAACTGCTGGTATCTCGGATCTACCGCAAACTCAGTATTGTCTTCAATTTGACTGTCGACCAGCTCCTCGTAGAAACCCACCAGTTTTTCTACCTTGGGAATATAATCCCAGACTGAATGCAAAGGTTTGCTCAGTTCCTGGCGAAGGTAATTGATCTCTTTCTTGAGTTGATCCGGGGCGAATTTAAAACGCTGGAGCTGTTGGGTCATGCGGGTTAAGTCGTTGCGCCCATCTTCCAGTTCACGGCTCATCAGGTTGTACTGACGCTTGAGCAGGCGCTCCACTTCAACCAGATCCGGAAGTGCCTCTTCAAGGGACTCGAAACCTGTCAGCTGACGGCGCAACCTGGCAAGCTTGTTATCCAGTTCAAGGTTCTGACCTTTGCACGCCAGACTCAGATGATGGAAGAAATTAAGCAGAGTTTGCAGTTTGGCATTCTTGTCTTCTTTCAGTGCATCCAGTGCCAGCCGGGTTTCTTTCACTTTCTGGGTCAGCTGTGCCAGCTGGGCTTTATCTTGATTTTGTTCCTTCATCAGATTTGCTGTCCTGCTAAAATCCTTATGCCGTTACCACTGTCCCCATCTACTCCAGGTGGGGCTTCTTATCAGTATAATGTCAGTTGCCCATAAGGCTATGCGACCCCTGAAATTTACTGTATGAACTCAGATCAATCTTCATGACTGGCCGACTGACAAAACTCGGGCCACTGAATCGCCGTTTTATCACCACTGCAGCTGACGCGGATAAGTCCCCGTTGAATGCTCTTATCCAGCTTGAGATAGAGTGGATGAGCGAAGATGACCGAGGGGGCGAAGTCCAATGGGTACAGGCCTACAAATCTTGGGCTGCCATCAAAGGGCAGGCTACGGGCAGCACTGAGTGCCATCTGTGCGGTTTCAAATTGGATCTCCGGCTCTACCACGATTTCTTCGGTTTGCAACAGCGGCAGGGGAATGATTCCGGCGCTCAGTGATGGCAGTTGCAGCCGCTCACTGAGTTGTGCCACCAGGGCTTTGTCACTGGAGTGCCCTTCAACCAGGACCGCCATTAAGCCCGGCGTCAGCGCGAAACTGCGTATGCCGCTTATCTCTTCAATTGCCGACAGTTGATGACGGTATTCTGCGCAGGCCAGATGCTGGCCTTTTGCCAGCTCAGGATATACCTGCTCAGCCAGTTCAAGCAGTACCAGAGTGGCATGAGTATCCCTCAGCGCCAGAGCCTCCATCAGTGCCCGGCTGCCGGGGTGGTCAGTGTTACAGTCCTGCTTCAGCTCATTCATCAGCTTGGCTGTTTCTTGCTTGAGTTGACGACGGCTTTGATGCAGGTAGAGCAGGGAGATCAGTAACATTATCAGTACCACAGCACCACCAATTACAATCCGACTCTGCAGTCGCTGTTTTTCAGTCAGCTGATCAATTTTTATATCCCTGTTACTCAGAGCCAGTTTCAGCTGTTGCTGAGACAGCGCTCCATCTTCCGTGGCTGCGGGTTGTGGTTTGTTGCCTGGCAGTACTTTGAGTTCTATGACGGCCTTTTGGGTCTCAAAGGCTTTGTCCTTATCGCCAATTGCACTGTATGCCGCTGCTTGCAACATCATGGCGTCTATCTGCTCCGGCAGCAGCTTCTTGGCGTGGGCATAGCTACGACTTTCACTGGCATGGTAAAGGGCGCGTTCGACGTGTCCCGCATCCAGATTGACCTGTGCCAGCAGTGCTTCGTTGTACACCAGATAGTGGTTGAGCTGCTTTTCCCGGAAGAACTGGTTGGCACTGTCCAGATAGGTTAGGGCGTTGGCGTAGTCTGCCAGCTTGGAGTACGCCTCACCCAGATTGTGCATATTCAATGCCTGGCTGATGCGGTTGCCTTCCCGCACATCGATTTGGTGGGCATTAAGATAGTAATCGATAGCTTTATGCCAGTTCTCCTGTTCGCCATAGGTCATGGCTATTACTGTCATGGTGTTGGAGAGGTAAGGATAGTTGCCTGTGAACTCAAAGCCCTTCGCGGCTTCATGGGCATGACTCAGGGCATCCTTCCAGTGGCGCATATCCCTGTGCACCTTGGCCAGAGCGAAGTTCATCATTGCCAGCAGTTGCGGCTGCGGCTCCCGATTAGCCAGTTGCAGAGCCTGGGTAAAGTGTTCCAGCGCGCGAGCCTGATCACTGCGCTTGTTGTAATACCCTCCCAACGATGCCTCGGCGTGGGCTCGCAAATAGTTGTTGTTCAGCTTGATGGAGACTTCCTGCAGTTCTTTGAGGTGACTCAGTGCCGTAGCGTATTGGCGGATAAGCTGGTTAAGCGAGCCGAGATGGTCGTAGATAATATATTTCAGCACCAGGCCTTGCACGCCGGGTTCATGGCGAGCCAGATCCTGAGCCTGAGTGTAAAAGGCTATCGCTTTTTGATATTGGATTTTATTGCGCCCCTGCAAGCGGCCTTTGAGCATCAGAGTAACGGCTTGCTGGTAGCGGGAGTTGGCGTAGGTATCCAGCAAATTAAGCAGGGCATCATTGTCAGGATGGCGATCGCTGACATCTACTCCAGGCTCCATATTGAGTCGCAGGGTTAATTGAAGCTTATGGAACATCTCTGCCTGACTCAGACCCAGTTCCATGGCCAGGGTGCTGAGCTCGGCTTTGGATTCCTTGCCGGTAAGGTGGTGCAGATTGGTATTGACCTCACTGTATAGAAGTCTGGGGTTTTCACGGCTTCGGACTTCATCATTAATCAGATCTATCGCCACTGAGGGCAGGGAGACCAGCAGGAGTAGAGGAGCAAGCAGGAGTGCAGGGATTTTCATCTATTTGATTACCAGCCCAATCGCAGGCCATTAATTTGTATGTTTTTGTTCGTGTTGCTGAGTAGTGTCTAGGGCCTGTTGACCTTTCATGGTTGAATTTTGCTCGTGCTGGACGCGCTTTAATCGCGACGCAAGGTGTGCCGCCTAGGGGCCTAAGCAAATACCTTGCAACAAAGAGTAAAGCGCGTCTAGCCGAGCCCTTCGGGCAGCGTTTGTCGTCGCTTTCTACTGCATTAACGCTCATTTATGTAGAACAACTACACATCAATCGCGTTGCTTTGTATAAAACAACGACAAAAAGCTGCAAAAACCATCTTCAAAGGTCAACAGGCCCTAGCTGTTTGATATACTCGGCCAACTTTATTAAAAGAATGATAACAGAAGGAATTGCAAGTGAAACCCGGTTTGAGTGTGTTTTTTGCCCTGACGACAGCCGCGACCTTTCCGGTAGTTGCTGATATTGAATATGAAATTGACTTAACTTCTCCCGGGCATCAGCTGGCACAGGTGAGTATTAACTTTCCTGAAACCACAGGTGAGCTGACGGTAAACCTGCCTGTTTGGCGTACTGGAAAATATCAGGTTTTACCCCTGGCCGATGGCGTGCGCATGTTCGCTGCCACTGATGAAGATGGCAAGCCGCTGAGCTGGGAACGTGTGGCCAGTGGTGAGTGGAAAATTCATCTTCCTCAGGCCACTGAAGTGAATGTGAGCTACCAGATCCATGGTGATATGCTGGGCACCCGGGTTCGTCATATCGACAGCACCCATGCCTATCTGGATGCCAGTGGCGTCTTTATGTACAGCCCGCAATATCGTAATGACCCTTTGACTGTTGAATTGGATGTGCCAAGAGGTTGGAAGAGTCATTCAGGCATGGAGTCCGACGGCCGCCACGCCTTCAAAGCACCCAATTATGATGTGTTTCTGGATTCTCCCATTGAAACCGGTATTAACTACTTCCGTGAATTCTCCGCCGATGACAAAGATTATGAACTGGTGGTCTGGGGCGAGGGCAACTACGACCTTGAGCAGATGGAGCGTGACCTTAAAGCGTTAAGCGGTACCGCCTCGGTCATTTGGGACGACTACCCCTATGAGCGTTATGTCTATATGGTTCATGCTACCGGCGGTGAGCGTGGCGCGACTGAGCATTTGAACTCAACCATTATTCAACTGCCCCGCTTTAACTTCCGTGAGCGCGCCGATTACCTGAGATTTATCGCCACCGCATCTCACGAGTTTATTCATACCTGGAATGTCAAAGCCTACCGTCCTGAAGGTCTGGTGCCTTACGACTATCAGAATGAAAACATGACCAAGCTGTTGTGGTTGGCGGAAGGCTCAACCAGCTACTTCCAGTATCAGTTGCTGCTGCGTGCCGGTATTGCCAGCCCGAAAGAGTTCTTTGCCGATCTGGCCAAGCGAATCGACCGCAATATCAACAACCCGGGTCGTGAGCAGCAGTCAATCCGTGAAGCCAGTGAAACCGCCTGGATTGGCGGTGGTGGTGATTATGGCATCAACCACAGCGTTAATATCTACTCTGAGGGTTACCTGACGTCGCTGGCGCTGGACTTTGCGCTGCTGGAAGATACTCAGCTCAAGCACTCCTATCGGGATGTGCACCGCGCACTGTACCGCGACTTCAGACTGCCAAAGAGTTTCAACGTAGATGATGTAAAGGACATTTTGGCTGACCTTACCGGCAAGTCCTATGAGCCTTGGTGGCAGGCCAATATCGACAGCCCAATCTCGCTGGATTACACCTCACTGCTGGAGCAGGCGGGTCTGGTTCTCAGCTATGGCGACAACGACAAGGTGAAATCCAACCTGGGTGTTGCTTTGCGTTCAGGGTCGCTGGTGCTGTCCCATGTTAAGCGTGATGGCCCGGCCTGGAGCGCAGGTCTGCATGAAGGCGATGAGATCCTTGCTATTAATGATCTTAAAGTGACGGCTGGCGGTTTCGACAAGCGAATTGCTGACTTCAATGTCGGTGATGAGGTCAAGGTGACGGTATTCAGCAATGATCAACTGAAAACCTTCAAGGTTACTCTGGGCGAAGCGCCGGTAGGTAAGGCTCAGATCCGCGGTATTAAGGGAGCCAGCGAGCAGCAAAAGGACTTCCTCAAGGCATGGCTGGGTATTGAGTGGCCATTCGATGATGAAGGCAACTTCAAATAATCTCAGCAGCTAACCGCGCACAATAATAAGCAAAGGGCGAACCACTGGGTTCGCCCTTTTTGTTGCTGACAAATATGCAAACCTCGGTGTCCGCAATGGCAGAAGTGTCACACTCTTTTACATCAAAGGGGAGAAATGGGCTGTATGGTTAGCAATTGTTTGATAACTTGCTGCAAAACCAAAATAAAAACTTAGCCAAAATACAGCGCAAAGCCTGAGGCGGGGCACTGTGTTTCTGGCAAGACAATCATCAGGAAGTCACAACACTATGAAACTTAAACTCTGTAGCCTGGCCTGTTTGATGGCGTTGGGCACTTATGCCCAGGCCGCGCCCGCCAACGACAGTGACAGGGGCTATTTTCGCGCCCCTGCACTGCACGATAACACTCTGGTATTCACCGCCGAAGGCGATCTCTGGACTCAAAAACTGGGCCAGGAGCAGGCGTCCCGGCTGACCAGCCTGCCAGCACTGGAAACCGGTGCCGCTATTTCTGCCGATGGTCAATGGGTGGCATTTGAAGCCAACTATGATGGCACCACAGAAGCCTATGTTATTCCCTTGAAGGGCGGTCAGGCCAAACGGGTCAGCTTTGAAAACAGTCGCGTCAGGGTTCAGGGGTGGACACCAGATGGTCAGGTGTTGTACGCCACAGACAATGCGGCCGGTGCATCCAGCGCCTGGGTACTTCGCAGTGTATCTCCTGAGACCCTGATTACCCGGGATATCCCTCTGAGTGATGCTATTGAAGGCGTGGTTGACAGTAAAGGTGAGCAGGTTTTCTTCACTCGTTTTGGTCTGCAGGCCACCGGAGATAACACCCGGGTTTACCGTGGTGGGGCAATGGGACAACTATGGCGTTATCAGCTGGGCAGCGGCAAAGAAGCCTTACGTCTGGCTGCTGATCATCAAGGTTCACTGCGTCAGCCTATGCTGTGGCAGGACCGGCTTTACTTTATCTCCGATGCCAGTGGCGTAGAGAATATCTGGTCAATGGATGTGAATGGCGGTGATATTCGCCAGCACACCAGGCATAAAGATTTCGCCATTCGCGGTGCACGTATGAATGAAGGGCGAATTGCTTATCAGTTGGGTGCCGATGTACAGGTGTTTGATATCGCCTCGGGTAAAGACACTGTCGCCGAACTTAAGCTGACTTCAGATTACCCTTACCTGAGGGGCAATTGGGTCAACAATCCAATGGATTATATGACGGCAGCCAGCTTCAGCCATGATGGCGATAAGGCTGTGGTTACGGCCCGCAGCAAGGTGGTGATTGCAGGTAGCGATGGTTCCCGTGTGGTGGAGGTAGCGTCACCGGACAACAGCCGCCTGCGCAATGCCGTGCTGAGTAAGGATGGCAACTGGGTATACGCTATTTCAGATGCCAGTGGTGAGCAGGAAATCTGGCGTTTTGCCGCCGATGGCAGTGAAGGTGCCAAACAGCTGACTAAAGATGGTGCCAGCCTGCGCATGAATCTGCATTCATCTCCCGATGGTCGCTATATTGCCCACGATGATTATCAGGGCAATGTCTGGCTGCTGGATCTGAACAAGGGCAGCAACAAGCTGATTGTTAAAGATGGCGAGGGACTTGGCCCCTATGCCGACATCGTCTGGGGACCGGACAGTGGTGTGATTGCCCTGACCAAGTCTCATCTGGGACAGCAAAGACCACAAATTCTGCTCTATGGTGTCGACAGCGGCAAGAGTCAGTTCCTGACCTCTGACAAATATGAATCCTTCTCTCCGGCGTTCAGTCCCGATGGCCAGTGGCTCTATTTCCTGTCAAACCGTCACTTCAAGGCGACACCTTCCTCACCCTGGGGCGATCGCAATATGGGCCCGGTGTTTGACCGCCGTACCCAGGTGTTTGCACTGGCGCTGGATAAAGACGCCCGGTTCCCGTTCCAGAAACCCAATGAGCTGCTGACCGATGCTGCTGAAAAGGACGAGGGTGACGTCAAAGTTAAGGTGGATTGGCAAGGGCTGAATGAACGCCTGTGGCAAGTGCCACTGGCACCTGGTAATTACTCAAGCCTTTCTGTGCTGGATGGCAAGCTTTACCTGATGGATAGCCAGGGTGGCAAGCGCGCACTTAAAGTGGTGCCTGTTGAGGCTGGCAAAGCCAATGCCAAGGTGTTTGCCGAGGATATTGCTGGCTACCGTTTGTCAGCCGATGGTAAAAAACTGCTGCTTGGCAAACAGTCCAAGCCAACGGAACTGTTGATTGTGGATGCCGGTGATGCCATGCCGGGAGACCTGTCCAGTGCCAAAGTGAATACCTCTCAGTGGCAACTGCTGGTGGAACCTGAGCAGGAGTTCCAGCAGATGTTTGAAGATGCCTGGCTGATGCACAGAGAGCAGTTCTTCGACAAGAAGATGCGTGGCCTGGACTGGAACGCACTGAAAGATAAATATCAGCCGCTGGTAGACAGAGTGACTGACAGACATGAACTGAATGATGTGTTTGTTCAGATGATGGCGGAGCTGGACGCGCTGCACAGCCAGGTTCGCGGAGGGGAATTGCCCAAAGATCCCGAGCAACCCAAAGCTGCCAGCCTGGGGGCCCGCTTTAAGCAAACTTCTGATGGCGTCATTATTTCTCAGATCTATCGTCATGATGCTGAGTTGCCCGAGCAGGCCTCGCCTCTCGCCCGTCCCGGTGTGGATGCCAAAGAGGGAGACGAGTTGGTCGCCATCAATGGCAAGCCGGTAAACACAGTGGCAGATATCAACCGTTTACTGCGTAATCAAAGGGATGTGCAGGTACTGCTTGAACTGAAACGCAAAGGTAATCGCTTTAAAACCATTGTTGAGCCGGTTAACCCAGCAGTGGACGGCAAGCTCAGATATCTGGACTGGGTCAACAGTAACCGTGAAAAGGTCAATGAGGCCAGTAACGACGAGTTCGGTTATCTACACCTGTATGCCATGGGCGGCAATGATATCGCCAGCTTCGCCCGTGAGTTCTACACCAATTATGACAAACCGGGTCTGATTATTGATGTGCGCCGCAACCGCGGCGGTAATATCGATTCCTGGGTGATAGAGAAGCTGCTACGCCGGGCATGGGCGTTCTGGGCACCGACCCGTGGCACGCCCAACACCAATATGCAGCAGACCTTCCGCGGCCATCTGGTGGTGCTGACAGATCAGTTGACCTACTCAGACGGTGAAACTTTCTCCGCTGGTATTAAGGCACTGGAACTGGCTCCGCTGATCGGTAAGCAAACAGCCGGTGCCGGTGTTTGGTTGTCTGGTCGCAATTCGCTGACAGATAAAGGTATGGCCCGTGTTGCTGAGTATCCTCAATACGCTATGGATGGGCGCTGGGTGCTGGAAGGCCGGGGCGTCAGCCCTGACATTGAAGTGGAGAACCTGCCACATGCCACCTTTATGGGCGAAGATGCTCAGTTGGATAAAGCCATTGAGGTGCTTAAGCAAACGTTGAAGCAGGAGCCCATACCAGAACTGAAGCCTTTACCTATCTCAGGTCAGATGGCGGACGATATCAGTCGCTGAAGGGGACGTTAGAATGCGAAAGGCCGACAAATCTGTCGGCTTTTTTATTTTGGTTGAGTTGTTGTTCTGATTCATGGGTTTATTTTGGTGTGGAAATCTAAAGGTACAGGCGGGCACCAGTGTTTAATTCGAAAGTATAGCTTACGTCTTGTAGTATTAAGACTATTCGTGTTACGAATTGTTACACCTGTTTATCAGGTGTTAACAAAACTACAATATTAAAAAGTGGATATCTGCGGACAGGACTGGCAGATGCTGTGCCACTTATGAAGGAGATCAACATGCAATTTGGCATTAAACCTCTAACCCTGGCAGTCACTCTGGGAGTCTGCTGTGGTGCACAGGCCGCTGACACGGAACGCTATATCGTAAAATTCAAAGAGGGTAAAGGGCCTCAGGCCAAGGCTTTGCTCAAGAGCAAAGGCGGTAAGATGGAGCTGGATCTGAGCCGTCATGATGCAGCCGCATTTACCCTTCCTGCTCAGGCACTCAAAGGCCTGGCAAACAACCCGAACGTTGAATATATCGAGCGGGATGTAAAGCGTTATCCGCTGGCACAGACGGTTCCTTATGGCATTCCTATGGTTCAGGCTGACCAGTTAAGCGATGCAGCTACCTCAAACATGACGGTATGTATCATCGACTCTGGTTATGAGCTGGCCCACGAAGATCTGTCCGGTAATCAGGTATCCGGGACCAATGATCCTGGTACAGGCAACTGGTACACAGATGAAAACAGCCATGGTACTCACGTAGCGGGTACTATTGCTGCTCTGAACAATGATGTTGGTGTGGTTGGTGTTAACCCTAACGGCAACCTGAACCTGCACATCATTAAAGTATTTAATGCCGATGGTTGGGGATACTCTTCCAGTCTGGTAGCAGCTTTGGATGCTTGTGAACAGGCTGGCTCCAAGGTAATCAATATGAGTCTGGGTGGCAGTGTTAAAAGCCGTACCGAAGACAGAGCGTTTGCCGCTGCTGATGGCCGTGGCGTACTGAGTATCGCTGCTGCCGGTAACGATGGTAATACCCGTCACTCTTACCCTGCTTCATACAGCTCAGTGGTTTCAGTTGCCGCAATTGACAGCAATAAGCAGCATGCTTCGTTCTCTCAGCGTACCAGCCAGGTTGAATTGGCTGGTCCGGGTGTGGGTGTGCTCTCCTCTGTGCCAACCGGGACTGCTTTGGTTGCTTCCGCCAATGTCGCAGGAACAGGCTATGAAGCGATCGGCATGGAAGGTTCTCCAACCGGCAGTGCATCAGGCGCTCTGATGGATTGTGGTACCGGGGAAGCCCAGTGCAACGCGGCCGGTCAGGTATGTCTGATCCAGCGTGGTAATATCTCCTTCTCTGATAAGGTGCTGGCCTGTGAAAATGGCGGCGGTGTTGCAGCCATTATCTACAACAATGAGCCGGGCGCTTTGAACGGTACTTTGGGTGAAGTGGCTACCAGTATCCCTTCAGTTGGTGTCAGCGACACTGATGGTGCAGCCATGCTGGCCAATGTCGGTGGTAATGCATCGGTTGATATTGGCGCAGGTAACTACGCATACTTTGACGGCACTTCCATGGCAACACCTCATGTTGCCGGTGTAGCTGCTCTGGTGTGGAGTCACCATCCTCAGTGTTCCAACTCAGAAATCCGTAATATTCTTCGTGTAACTGCGGAAGACCTGGGTGATGCCGGTCGGGATGACCTCTATGGCTATGGTCTGGTTCAGGCCAAGAGTGCTGTGGACCATATTACTGCCAACGGCTGTGCCGGTGGTGGTGATGGCGGTGGTGATGGTGGCGGTAAGCCATGTAAGGGCAGAAACTGCCGTTAATTTATCCCTGTCACTGAAAAACCGGCCATTGGCCGGTTTTTTTATATCAATTTCCTTATCGACGTTTGGGCTTTTTGCGCTTTAGTTCATCTTTTAAGGTCAGTAACAGCGCAACCAACAGAGCTGTCATGGTCATATTGCCAAACCAGAGCAACAGCCCCAGCCCCCAGCTTTTGCTGGCGACACAAAGCCACAGGGACGCGCTAAGCAGCAGGCCTGCGGCTATCTTGAGCAGTTTGCCTGTATTGTCTGCCGGCGCGCGACCCAGGAGTTCGCGATAGGTGCTGAAGCTGCTCAGGGCGAATATGACGAAGGCGGACAGATTCAACGCTGTCAGGGGTAAGAGTATGGATACCATTAAACTTGCTCCTTAAATACCGTTGGGTTTTCAGCCGTCTTAACCTTGGCGGTTGTGCCTTTCACTTTGCTGCCGTTTTGGTTGCTGACCTTATTGGTGGCTTTGCGTTTGCTGTGGCTGGCCGCCAACAGCATCAGACCGCCGATCATCATTGCCAGCAGGTCAATCCAGGCGATAAACCACTGTCCTTTGATAATATTGGTGAGGAGGTTTTCCGAAGAGGTCAGGGCATTGAGCACAGGCACCCCCAGCCACATCAGGCCACCAGTTAGCAGTGCGCCACGCCAGTTAATCCGGCCGAGGAACGCCAGCAGTAAAGTGACGCCCAGCCCGGCAAAGAACAGATTGATCTCGGCATCATAACGACCGGCATAATCTGCGCTCAGCAGGCGGTTGGCCCACAGATAACTGGCTGCTGCAATTGGCAGACCGGCAATCACTCCCAGGTTCAGGCTTTCGGTGATATACAGTCCCAGTGACGGCCGGGCGCCTTGAGTAATCTGTTTTTGCTGTTTCTGACGCAGTTTCTTGCTCCACAGCAGGGTGCCTGAGGCGATCATCACGCACCCCAGTACACCACTCAGGAACAGGGCGAATCTCAGCGCTGGCTCAGCAAAGCGGCCGGCATGCAGGCCTATCATGGTGTCATAGGCTTTACCCATGCTGGATGGGGAATCACCGACTTTGCCAATGAATTCGCCAGAAGTACCCTGGTAAAGCAGTTGGTATTCATGATCTGCCACTCTTGAATCATTGCGCAGTACTACCTGGATCTGGCTGTTGGCATCCAGCGGATTCTGGATGCGTATGTCACGGATCGGTATGCCCTGAGCCTGTTCCAGAACACTGGGTAGTATGGTGCTGAGCGAGACCAGTTCGCCTGCAGTACCAGAGGGTTTAGCCGGGGTAGTTACAGGAGCAATCTCCTTTTGCAGGGCTTTGCGGTTGCCGTCATAGGTCGCTTCCATTGCCGATGGCATATACATAAACATCAGGGTGATCAAACCCGTGTAGATGATCATCAGATGGTAAGGCAGGGCCAATACGCTGGACAGAGTATGGCTGTCGAGCCAGGAACGGGGACCTTTTTTCAGACGCAGGGCGAAAAAGTCTTTGAATATGCGCTTGTGGATCACTATGCCTGTAATGATGGCCAGCAGCATAAACATGGTGGCAAAGCCTACCAGATATCGGGCCAGAGGTACTGGCAGATAGTGCAGATCAAAGTGCAGACGATAGAAGAAATGGCCACCCTTGGTGGCACGTACATCTGAGATCATCTCACCTTCGGTGGTCACAATATGCTCGCGGAATTTACCTCGACGTTCCCCCTCCTTTGGTGCATCCATCCACGCATAGCCTACGAATGGCAGACGATGAGTCGGCAGGCGCAGCATCCAGGTTTTGGCATCAGGGGCTGTGTTAGCAAGATATGTCTGGCCCTGATCCAGGGTTTGGGCAAGATTCAGATCCCGGTATTCCTGCAGCACATTGGTGTGCAGCTCAGGTTTCATCCAAAGGTTAATTTCGTATCGGTAGTAGCTCAGGGTACCGGCAAAGAAAATCAGCATCAGTAGCCAGCACACCAGCAACCCTGTCCAGGTGTGCAGCCAGGTCATGGTGCGGAAAAAGGACTCTTTCATTGTGCTGCCCCCACTCCCGCCAGACTGATCGCAATCAGGGTGGCAAGGAGTATCCAGACTCTGGCACCGGATTTGGCCGCAAAAGCATAGATAGCCAGCGATGCCCACAGGGCGAATGACAGCATCATAGCAAGCAAGGTGCTGTCGGCTGTGTTCATCGGCAGGATAAGTGCAAACAGGGCAGCGCAGCTTGCTGTGGCTAAATAGCCGCCGACAAGTGCAGCCAGAGTGCGGTTGATAACAGTAAAGGTGTGGCCATGTTTTTGGCGCAAAGATGTAAGAGAGATGGCCGACTGGGTGTGCATCTGATCCTGAGTCCCCGGGGATAAGTTGGCACACAGTTTAATTAAAGTTAACGCAATTGATAACTGTTTTTATTTGCATCTTTGTAAAGGAGTGCAAATTTGTCGGTGAGATCCCGTTTTCAGCTAGTGTTTCAGTCACTGGATTAAGTGAATTATCTCTGATTTCCCCTTCAGCAACGCTTCTTACAGACTACTGATACCCCTTTACAAACCGCGTTTCGATGAGAACCCGTTACCCGTGTGCTTTTCCTTATCATTCAATACCTCCAATCCCATGTGAAGATTCAAATTTATCCTATCCTTATATCTGTAGGGGATAAGTGTGCAAACGAATAGAAGGTTCCGGGATCAGATTGATGTCATTCAAAGCCAAGCTGAGCATGCTGCTGTTGGTCGTGGCAATTTTGCCCACGGCCTTTTTGTACTTCCAATATGATAAACACAGCCAGGCTGTCCAGCGCCATTTGCTGGGAGAGCTTCAGGCGGAGGCTGACACTATTGCTGCTTCCCTTACACGGTTTTTATCTCATAGATACTCAGATATACAGACGCTGGGCCTGAATTTAAATGGTCAGTATTACCCCTGGCCACTTCCTGAAGATGACAGATTATCGCTGGTTTATTACTTCAACGATCTGGTGCCCATGTATCGTGATTACCACAGGATATTTCTGTTGTCGCCTGAGGGCCGGCTGTTGGCATCCAGTGATATTTCACAGGATGGTTCATCTCTTGAATCTCTGCAGGTAGATGCATTCCACGTTTCTACCTCTCCCTGGTTCACTGCCGCCAAGGACATCTGGCATTACGGTAATGGCGCGGGCGCTGTGATGACTGGCCCCTCAATGAACCTGCTCGGGGTTGGCCATGGCGCAGACAACAAACAACAGTTCGATATATTGTTCGCCGTACCTGTAATGGATGACAGAGGCAACCTGACCGGGGTGTTGGTCAACCTGATGGATTTCCGGGTGATTGAACAGAGCCTCAGAGATTTGCAAATGCAGATGAGCCAGGAGCAACAAGACGATCACAGTTTGCTGTTGCTCAGCACCGAAGGGATTGTGCTGCTGGATACGGGCCGGGACATCCGACAAAGTACTGTCGGGGTGAACTGGCTGGAGCAAGGCGATTTGCGACAGCTTGTAAAAGGGGCGCAAAGCGGCGCAGGTGAGGCTCTGCTGCCCGGGCTTAATACCCATGGTCTATTTGGTTTTTCGCATCTTGGGACTATTGAGGGCGGTGCCGATATGGGATGGACCCTGATCAGCAACAGGCCCGCAGCGGATGACCCCCTGTTTATCGACGCCTTCTACCGGGATGTCCTCTGGGTACTGTTTTCAATCATCAGCCTGATGTTTATTGGCACTGTGGTACTGGGGCGCACTTTGTCCCGCAATATCAAGGTACTGTCCCGTGCTGTGCACTCCCTGTCTGATCTGGATAAAACAGTACAGCCTGATCTTTATGCCAAGACCGTCAGCAGAGAAGTGCAGGGCGTACTCGATTCGCTGGAAGTGTTGAGGCTGCAGCTGATCCATCAGAAAAACCTGGAAAACAAAAATGATGAGCAAAGCTTTCAGCTACTGCTCAAGGATGCGGCCATTGAAGCGGCTACCACGGGCATAGTGGTCGCTGACGCCCAGCAACAAGACATTCCCATAATCTACGCCAACAAAGCTTTTTACCGCACCACGGGCTACACAGAATCAGAGGTAATAGGCCGCAATTGCCGTTTTCTGCAGGGGGAGGACAGGGACCAACCTGCCATTAAAAAACTCAAAGATGCACTGGCCAAAGGGGAAGCTGCAGACGTCATTCTGCGCAACTATCGCAAAAATGGTGAGATGTTCTGGAATCGTCTCTATATATCTCCGGTACGAAATGAAGAGGAGCAGGTGACTCACTTTGTGGGGATAGAAACAGACGTCACCACCCTCAAAGCGTATGAGAAAAAAGTCAGAGAATTGAACCTTTATCTGGAGAAACGGGTGCAGTCACGCACCATGGAACTGCAGCAAGCTGAAAGCCAACTCAGAGCCACTTTCGATACCATGACAGATGCTCTGGTGGTGGTGGATGAGGCGGGCATTATTCAGCAGGCAAACCGCACCACCACAGCGATTTTTGGCTATAAAACTGAGGAGTTGCTGGGGCGGGATCTGGCAATACTTTTGGCGAAGGTAGATACCATAGGTGATGTAGAACATTGGTTCAGCGGCCTGCTGGTGGGAACCACCAAAAAGATGGGTGCACTGGCTGAATCCTCCGGGATCAGCAAGATGGGTAAGGTGTTCCCTATCGAGCTCTCGGTGACGGGGATGAGAATCGCCAATCAGCGGGAATACACAGTGGTGATGCGTGACATCAGTGAACGTAAGGCCAATGAAGTCAGGCTTCGCAATGCCAGGGATGAAGCGGAACAGGCAAACAGAATCAAGTCGGAGTTTCTTGGCAACATGAGTCACGAGCTCAGAACACCAATGAATGCGGTTATTGGCATGACTGATCTGGTATTGGATTCTGATCTTAACCGGGAGCAGCGCCACCACCTGTCTATTGTGTCCAAGTCTGCTCATTCACTCTTGTCTCTGTTGAATGAAATCCTTGATCTGACCAAGCTTGAACGCGGCTCTATGGAGATTGAGCTGCTGACCTTTGAAATGCGTCAGGCTGTTCAGGCGGCTATCTCCATGGTCGAGTTACAGGCTAAAAAGAAAGGTCTGGCAATGAGCTGTGAAATGTCATCATCTGTCTCCAATCTGGTCGTGGGAGACCCCGCGCGTCTGCGTCAGGTGCTGATTAATCTGGTAGGCAATGCCATCAAGTTTACCGAAGAGGGAGAGGTGACGGTAAAGGTCATGGCAGAGCCGGGCAAACAGGATTACCTGCACTTTGTGGTGGAAGATACCGGCATAGGTATCGAAGAGTCCCGTATCGAACAGATATTCAAACCTTTTGTGCAGTCTGATGGGTCTATCTCCCGTCGCTATGGTGGTACCGGTCTGGGGACAACCATTTCGAGGCAGTTGGTGGAGAAAATGGGGGGCGAAATCTGGGTTGAAAGTGAACTTGGTAAGGGGTCTAAATTCCACTTTACCCTGTATTTGCCTCCGGCAGATGAGGATGCTGTCAGCGATTATCAAGCTCAAACAGAGGTGATGCACTACCAAAGTAAGCGTCCTCTTAAAGTGCTGTTGGCGGAGGATGTGGCTGTTAATGCTGAGCTTATCCAAACCCGGCTGGGTCGTGAGGGACACCAGATAGTGTGGGCAGAGGACGGGGCGTTGGCGGTTGAGGCTTACGAAGAGGAACAGGGCAAGTTTGACCTGGTGTTTATGGATATTCATATGCCCAATATGAATGGCTATCAGGCAGCCGAGGCAATTCGCACATACAATGAAAGATATGGAGTGAACACTCCGGTGATTGCATTGACCGCCAGTGGCATGGGCCAGGATATGGAAAAGTGTCGTGAGGCGGGAATGGACGGCTTCGTGATTAAACCTGTGGACTTTATGTTACTGCGGGCTGAAATGGCCAGGTTACTGCCGGGTGATTTTGAGAAAGCAGACCCTGTTTCGGGCATCACTGAAGTCGAAGGGATAGAACACTCTGAATCTACCCCTTCACCACTGGACAGTTTGCGGAATCTGGTGGACATCGAAGGCGCACTGGAAAACTGGGGCGATGAAGCCCTGTATACCAAGATGGTCAGGCAATTCCCAGAGCAGTGGACTCACTTCTGCCGGGATTTGGCTGAGATGGTGCAAAAGCATCAGCTGGAAGAGGCTCACAGTGCAGTGCATAAGCTGCGGGGGGTATCTGGTGGTCTGGGGATGACAGGGGTTTTCCATGCTGCTCAGGATCTGGAAACCGCTGTCAGAGCTAATGAGCAGGAAGCAAAAATTCTGGGGCTTAACAGTGAACTTGATGATCATCTGAGTGAGCTGATGCTGGTCATTGATGCCATGCCAGTGGGAAGCAGTCAGCAAATGTTGGATGAAGCATTGGTGACCACCTACAGCCTGGATGAAGTGATGGAAAATATGCTGTCACTCAGGGAGATGCTTGAGCGGGGAATGCCTGATGATGAGCAGTTGGAGCAAGTGCTCAGCGGATTGAAAGGGATAACGGCGGATGCCGAAATAAGCCTGTTGGCAGAGTCAGTGGATGACTTCGATTTTGAGGGGGCAATCGGGATCATAGATCGCATTGCGGTAGGCTTGAGTGAGACTGCGGAAGGCATGCATGGATAAAAAAGCACGAATACTCGCCGTTGACGATGAACTGGCCAACTTGAAGCTGCTGAAGAGCATATTGGGCCACAGTGACTATGATGTGGCTTTTGCCGTGAATGGCAAAGATGCCGTTAAGCGTTTGGAAACAGAAGTATATGATATCGTTCTGCTGGATATCATGATGCCGGATATGGATGGTTACCGTGTACTGGACAGGCTGAGGAAGTGGGACAGGATCTGGCGAACCCGGGTAATAGTCTTGTCTGCACTGGATGATGTCGAAGACAAGCTCAGAGCCTTTGAACTTGGCGCTGTTGACTATGTGACCAAACCTTTCAATAAAAATGAGCTGCTGTCCCGTATCGAGGCGAGACTCTCCCAACCCACTATGCTGGAAACCGTAGGCGTTTCTATCAAGATGCTCACTATGGAGTTGGGACACATTAAGGAGGCTACCCAGAGTCTGACCAAGGCTCCTCAGGACACAGCCAAGCTCTTGAGCGCAGCTGAGCGTCGTATCAGCCAGTTGTTACTTTATTATCATCTGAAAAAAATCGATTTACGCCTGAATGCGGTGATGTTGAAGCGTTATTTCGACGCCCTCTGTCAGGAAGTCCATCCAACTTACAACGTCGATGTTCATTTTAAAGCCAAGCAGGACCTCAGCATTGCCGGGGATACCAACTTGCTGGAGAAGATGTTCAGGGCTGTATTTGCGTTCACCGCGACCAGGCGGGAGAGCAATGAGCTGGTGGTTGAAGTGTTCGTGCAGGCTGATATGGCGTTGATGACACTGACTGATATGGGAGAGGAGATTCCTTCCAGCCAAATTCAAGCTCTGTTTGACCCGCTTGAAATTGATGAGTCTGGTGATTTCGCCCATAACCTGGCATTGGCCAATGCTGCAGTGATTGCCGATAAGCATGGCGGAAGTATCAGTTGTGTTTCCAAAGCGCTGGAAACTGTGGTGACAGTTAAACTGCCCAGAAGACACGGGGGATAAGATATGTCGAGTCTTATCTTGGTGGTAGATGATATTCCAACCAATTTGACACTCTGCAAAAAGATTCTCAGCCAGGCTGGTTATCGCACCTGTTTTGCCCAATCCGGCCATGAGGCTTTGGAGCGTACCAAAGCTGAAAGTCCTGACCTTATTCTGTTGGATGTGATGATGCCGGGAATGGATGGATACGAAGTTTGCCGCATCCTGAAAAATGATGTACAGACCCGGCATATTCCTGTGGTCTTCCTTACTGCTCTGGAGGATGAAAGTGATGAAACCGAAGGCTTTGCTGTCGGTGCTGTCGATTATATCCTGAAACCCATTTCAGCCCCCCGATTGCTGGCCCGGGTTCGTAATCAGTTGTCGCTGGTGAGAATGGAGTTACTGGAGAAAACTCAGAGACTGATAGTGGAGAAGCTGGGACGGGCGGCTGAATATAAGGATAATGAGACAGGCTTTCATGTTATCCGGATGAGCCATTACTCCCGTATTCTGGCGTTGGCGTTGGGCCTGCCTGAATGCCAGGCTGATCTGCTGTTCCATGCTGCTCCCATGCATGATGTGGGCAAGATTGGCACCCCAGACTATATCTTGTTGAAACAGGACAAACTCAGTCCCGAAGAGTGGGAAATCATGAAGCAACACCCGGCCATCGGCGCGGATATTATTGGCGACCATCCTATCCCACTGCTGCAGTCCGCCCGTGAAATCGCTTTGACTCACCATGAAAAATGGGATGGCAGTGGCTATCCACATGGACTGAAGGGGGAAGAGATCCCTCTGTTCGGCCGGATCGTTGCGATAGCGGATGTCTTTGATGCGCTGGCCAGCAGACGCCCTTACAAAGAGGGCTGGTCTTTGGATGATACCTGCAAGAGGTTGAAAGATGATGCCGGCACTCATTTTGACCCTGAGCTGGTCGAAGTATTTCTGCGCCCGGATACTTTAGCGAAAGTTAAAGCCATTTATGCCCAGTGGCCAGATTAATAATGTGAAGTACATTTTTAAATCTGGCATTAAAGAGGCTTCTAAAACACATTTTCATTCGCTGTTTATTTATTGCTCACTGCTTGATTGGTTTGGGTGAAATTTAACCTTTTTATTGCTTAAGTAAATATCTTTAAATATTTTAAGTCGATCACAAACGCATCTGTTTTGAGCGGTTATACAGCTTCTTCACTGTTCTTAAAATGTTTCTGTTAATTCTGGTTTGATATTTATTCTATTGCAAATCAATATCTTGATGTAAAACATTGTGGTTTTTTAAATGTGAGAGGATAAGAGGTTTATTTATTACTTAAATGTGTTTTTGTGGTAATTAAGGTTGCGCTTGTGTTGCCAGCATTGTTCTGTTGTCTATAATCGTTGGTGAAGGTGGTGTCACAATAACCCCTTCTTTATGCAGTGATTAGAATTAATGTTGAATGCTTGTTATTGACCACTGAGGTCGTCGTAGGGAATCAAGACGAGTGGATTACAAGCCCTTAATACGCGCATGCGTATTGATTACTTGTCCACATTTTATTGTCGCAAAATTGGGCGTTAAGCCTTTATGCCTGTGGACACAATGTATGAGTTATCTACCAGCCATTAGTATTTCACTCGCTGAGTTTCCTTTGCGGGCTCGTTTCCTTGCGCGACTAATTCCTAACGAAATAAACCGCTTTATCAATCTATCTGAACCCTACATTCGTCCGTTTGGTCGAATTTTCAACTTATATGGAAGTAGTAGCAATGCTGAGAAAAACAACTATTGCATTAGCACTGTCGTCTTCGTTTCTTCCCTGTCTTGTACAGGCGGCAACAATCTACGACAAGGATAATGGTGACTATTTAAATCTCTATGGTGAGGTAGGTGTTGGTGGCCATATTGGTACCAATAGTGATTACAACCATGATGAATTTTATGACACTAAATCATATGTAGACGACAGCTTTGCAACCCTTGGGATCGCGGGCCAGGAATCCAAATTTCTGTATCGACTGGAACTGGATTACCAAAGAGAGAACTGGTTGGGGGGCAGCGGTGAGTTTGCGTTGGATATCGACAAACTATACGTGGGATATGCCATTACAGAAAACCAGTGGATTGAGCTGGGTTTAACCGATACAGCTTTTGATGACTATGACCACTATGGTGATTTCACTTTTAACAAGGCTGTCGAAACCGGAGAAGCTGGCGATCAGGAAAACACCATCAAATACCAAGGTGAGTTCGAGTACATCAGAGTAGGTGCATCTTATTCCTACGAGGGCGAGCATAAGAACGGTACTTTTCAGGGAGATATCGTTAATGCTTACGCCGGTGTATTCACCGATATCTTCTCCTTTGTCGTGGGCCTGGAAGGTCGCGGAGGTTCAGACGGTATCAGCAAATATGGTGAGCAGCAGCTGCTTGGCCTTGGCGCCCGTCTGAAAGTGCTTCCCGATCTGCAAATTGGATTTAACGGCTTTATCGAAGATGAAGATATGGCGACTCACCGCTCCGGTGATACCTACATGGAATATGAAACTTTCCGCAACTATGGCGCCACCTTGTCAGCTAAATATGACTGGAACGAAGCTCTGGAGGTTATTGCGTCAGCCAACTACGAAGAGTACGAAAACTGGGATATTGAAAGCCCCAACTATGACTATGAAGAACTGCCTCCTGTGTTTGGCAAGGAGAGAACCTGGGGCAGTCTGGGCTTTAACTACCGTCCCGGCCAGAACATCGTTTTGTCAGTTGAAGGTCGGGTAGGCGAAGCGCCGGAAGCCGCCTATGCATACGTCCGTATGTACTTCTAATTCCCGGATAATCCATTTATCAAAATACAGGTAGTGTTTGATATGAAGAAAAGTATTTTATCCCTGGCGGTTGCCAGTATTGTTTCCGCAGGCGCCCATGCCGGTGTACAGGATCTGCTGATCACTGAAATGGTCCAAAAAGAGGGGGATGCCGGTATTGGTTCTGTAGAGATCACCAATACCCATGCCACTGAAGATTTTACCTTTACTGATGAAACCCGCGCGGTGATCCACAGTAACGGAAAATATGACAACGACATGAAAAAGGCTGATGGCAGCCTGTTGTTGACCGGAGTAACAATTCCTGCCGGTAAGTCTCTGGTGCTACTGAATAAGGGCGCATCAGATAGTTATAAAGATGAGATTACCAAGGCTGGCGGCATTCCTATGGTAGGTGAGGGTAACGGAAGCTACTCTGACATCTACTTCAGTGGTAATGATGGCTTTGTACTTGAGCATAACGGTACCGTGATTGACCGTGTTGGTGCTAAAGGGGACGGCGGTGTCTGGGCGGCAGACAGTACGCTGCGTCGTCGTGTTAATGACCTGGGAGAAGCCCCTGAGCAAGCCAAAGATTTTGACCCTGTTCAGTGGCTGGAGCTCAATCCGGCAGATCTGGGGGGCATGGGTTCTCCAGAGTTGGCGCCTAAAGCTGAGATCTTTGTTTGTGAGAATCTGACCAACATCTCTGTTATTCAGGGCGATGGCCATGTTTCTCCATTAAAAGGTGAAACTGTGGTGGTGCAGGGTGTTGTGACGGCTGTGGCCAAATACCCAACTCAGGGCTTCTATATGCGGGATCTGTTGTCAGACGGAAATCCGCTGACTTCTGATGGTATTTTCGTCTACACCAAAGGCGACACCGTAGGGCTGAAGGGCAAGACAGTCTGTCTGCAGAGTGAGGTTAAGGAGTTTTATGGTTTAACCCAGCTCTCTCCAACCTCCTGGGAAATTACAGACGAAAACTATACAGCCACCGATGCTGTCGATATTGAAGTACTTGAGTCTGACCAGGGAGTGTTTGCCAATACGCTGGAGCGCTACGAAGGCATGTTGGTGCGTTTGCCTGAAGATATGGACTTTCAGCAGGAAGGCAAGCAGGATATGCGGGTCACCAAGACCTTTGGCTTCAACTACGACAGTTTCCGTAACAATATGACCCTGTCTTACCTGCGCCCCAACTTCCAGCCTAACCAGCTGAATGTTGCAGGTAGTCCAGAATCTATTGCTGCACGCGAGCAGAATGATGATTACCGCCTGATCATTGAAAGTGCTGAAAAGGCACCGAATGGTAAAATTCCCTACTATCCAAACTTCTACAGTGAACCTGAGCGTAATTACATCCGCATTGATGACAGCGTTGTTGGTATGGAAGGTGTGATCAACTACAGCTATGGTGATTACTCCCTGACGGTTACCAACACCTTAAGCAGTCAGAATTTTGTTCACAACCTCAAGCGGACCGATGCACCAGAACTGTCAACTGAAGTGCCGAAAGATCACTTTGATATCACGGTGGCAGCTCAGAACCTGTTCAACTACTTCAACTCACCTTTTGGTGGCGATCAGAACAACTTTGGCCAAAACCGCGGTGCTGACAACTATGAAGAGTACGTTCAGCAGAAAACCAAGTTGGTTGAGGCGATTCGTGGACTGGACGCAGATATCCTGGGCCTGATGGAGATGGAGAATAACGGCTTTGGTCTGGACAGTGCCATTGCCGATTTGGTGAACGAAGTTAACACCTTCTACAACAGTGAATGGCCTGAGGACTATGACAAGCCATACTCCACAGAGAATCGCTATGTATTTGTAGGCTTTGATCACAATGGTAACCAGATCCTCGATGAGTTGGATTCCATTGGGTCAGATGCGATTGCCACAGGTATTATCTATCGTCCGAGTAAGGTCAGCATCGAGCGTACCCGGGTTATTGCTATGCCACAGCAGAAGGCCCCGAGTATCGTTAACGACTTCAATGAAGTGATTAAAGATGATCGCGGCGAAGCGCTGGAGAATGGTCAAAACTACAACCGTGATGCGCTTGTCGTAACCTTTATCGTGAACGGCACAGGCAAGCGCCTGTCGATGGCGGTGAACCACTTCAAGTCCAAAGGTTCAACCTGCTGGGAAGACTGGCAGGGTGTAGAGTTTGGTGATGCCACGGTCTGGGAAGATGACCCTGAAGATTTGGATGCTCAGGGCTCATGTGAACATTTCCGTGTTGCAGCGGCTTATCACCTGGGTAAAGAGATGGAAAAGCTGCCTGGCGACAAGATCATCCTGGGTGACCTAAACTCCTATGCTCAGGAAGACGCCATGCTGGTGTTGACCGATAACCCAAGAAACAAGACGCTGACCACCGCCAGCTACACCTATATCGACAAGAAGCCTCAGTTCAATACCGATGGGTCTCCGGTCAATATCACCAAGAGTTATGGCTACATAGACTCAGTGGCGCTCAAGAGTGCAGAGCGTGGCGAAACAGCATGGAGTTACTCATACAACGATGAAGTAGGCTCTCTGGATTATATTCTTATCTCCCCATCCTTGTCTGACCGCTTGCTTGATGCAACTGATTGGCACATCAATGCACCGGAATCAGCTCTGTACGACTACAACCAAGAGTATAAAGGCGATTCGGTGGATCATTTCTATCAGCCAGATCAGTTCCGCTCCTCCGACCATGATCCGGCCATTATCTCCCTGAGCTATAAACCGGGTGAATCTGATCCGGGTAAAGAGCTGCGCTTGCCACTTTGGGACAAGCTGATGACGGCCCCTTATCAAATCCCTGAGTCTGTCGAAGTGATGGCTGGCGATATTGCCCATATCAATTTGACTCCTGAGGATGATGAAGAGCGTCTGGATCTGACCCAGTTGGTATTACCGAGCGTGGTGATTAAGCAGGACGGTCAGCAGCTGGTGCAATTTGAGGTATTCGGTGCACCGGAAGCGGCCTATTACGCCGATTTCTCGCTGCGTCGCAATGGCGAAGTCGTGCCTGGCTCAGAGCAGTCTGTGCTGGTGGAAGTTAAGAAGCGCGACACCCTGGTGCCTTCTTTGGTGACAGAGCCACACGATAGTACAGGTGGTGCCACAGGCCTGTTCGGTCTGTTGACCCTGCTGGGTTTGACCGGTCTGCGCCGTCGTTGGTTCAAGGCTTAATTGTTTGTTGCCTCCGCTGGTTGTCGCCAGCGGAGGCATGACGTCGAATCAAAATAAAGTCTTAAGGATAAGAAATGAAAACCCATCCTACAAAAATCGCACTGGCGCTGATGGCGCTGGGCGGCTTTTCGGCGCAGGCCAGCGCCAATCTGGTGATAACTGAGTATGTTGAAGGTGGTGGCAGCAATAAAGCGGTAGAGATTTCCAACCTCGGTACTTCTACAATCAATTTGGATGCTGAGCAGTACAAGTTAGTCTTGTTCTCCAACGGGTCGACGGAAGCTGGTAATACTGCACTGTTAACCGGAAATTTGGCGCCCGGAGAAAGTACGGTATTCCATAATAGTAGCGCAGACGAACAGTTTAAAATCGGCACGCCCTCTACTGTGACATATTACAATGGCGACGATGCCTTGGTGCTCTATAAAAATGATCTGGTGATTGACCGGATCGGGGTACTGGGAGTTGACCCGGGTAGTGCTTGGACTGATCCTGCCAACCCAGATTTCTCAACAGCCAATAAAACCCTCAGACGCAATGTCGATGTAACCGTCGGTGATACCGATGCGACCGCAGCCTTTCCAGGAACCGATAATCAGTGGACTGTATTTGATATTAATACCGCGGATGGCCTGGGTTGCCCGGGGATAAATGCTTGCGGTGGCGCTGAAGGTGCCTTATTGATCACTGAGTACGTTGAAGGTGGTGGAAGTAATAAGGCGGTTGAACTGTCCAATGTAGGGGGGGCACCTCTGGACTTGAGTGCTGCAGAGTACAAGTTGGTACTCTTCTCCAATGGCGGGACAGAGCCGGGAAATACCGAAATTCTAACCGGCATATTGGCACCAAATGAAAGCCGCGTCTTCCATAACAGCAGTGCGGATGAGGCATTTAAAGTTGGCACCGCATCTACTGTGACTTATTTCAACGGTGATGATGCTCTGGTGCTGTATAAAGATGGTGTGGTTATCGACCGTGTGGGGCGTCTTGGTGAAGACCCGGGGAAAGCATGGACAGATCCAAACAACCCTGAGTTTTCCACAGCAGATAAGACTTTACGTCGTAAGGCTGGTACAACTTCTGGAGATACAGTGGCGGACGCCGTTTTCCCTGAGGCAGACCATGCCTGGATGGTATTTGCCAAAGACACTGCTGACGGCTTGGGCTGCCCCGGTGAAGGTGCTTGTGACACGACACCACCAGGACCCGATCCTGATCCCGATGTTCCATGTACCAATTGCGAAAATCTGGAAAAAGTTGCTGATGCTACCAAGTACAACTTTGACCTTTACTACAATGATGTGTTGACTGCCGAACTGAACACTCCTCAGGAGTGGAAAGCAGCGCTGTCAGAGGTTGCTCAGCAAGGGCAAAAGCCTCTCTCGTATAAAGGTGTCTGGACGGTACTGACTTATTCAGATGAAGATTCTGCCAATCCAAAGAATGTGATTGAACTGTACTCGGGGAAATCTATCTCCAAGTACGACAATGGCGGTAACACAGGCGATTGGAACCGTGAACATGTGTGGCCAAAGAGTCATGGCTTCCCAAGTGAGAGCCAGTGGGGCTATACAGATGCACACCACTTGCGGCCAACTGATGTTTCAGTCAACGGTGCCCGAGCCGCTTATGACTTTGACAACATCGCCACTCTGGAAGGTTCGACAGAGTTGACTGGAGCTCCGGGTAACTATGTTAACGCTGGTATGAGCGCCTTTGAACCAAGAGACGAAGTCAAAGGTGATGTGGCCCGTATGATGTTCTACATGGACACCCGTTATGAAACCGGTGGTAACGGCAGCATGCCGGATTTGGTGTTGGTTGATAAGACAGGCACTGACGCTGATAAGCATGAAGCCGGAAAGCTGTGTGCATTGTATCAGTGGCACATGCAAGACCCTGTTGGTGACGCTGACCGCCAACGTAACGACGCAGTCTATGAATACCAGGGTAATCGTAACCCATATATCGATAACCCTGAGTGGGTACAGCAGGTGTATGGTGCTGCTTGTGGTCCTGAACTTGATGTTACTTTCGTGATTGAAGGCCCTACGACAGTGGTTGAAGGTGTTGGCTTTGTTCTGGATGCCGCCAAAACCACGGCTGCCAATGGTAAACCACTGACTTTTGAGTGGAGTCATGCCTCCGGAATTGAGTTGAACATGTCTCAGGAAGGCTCATTAGTGCGTGCCGTTTCAGACCCTGTAGCTCAAAACGAAACGGTAGAGCTTGAGCTGACCGTAACCGACGGAGAGTTGAGTGCAACCCATATAATCGAGATAACCATCCAAGACAAGCCGCTTGATGCAGATATCCAATTTGTTGGTGAAACCTCGGTTGATGAAGGTGGTGTGGTCAGCATTGAAGCCACTCCTGCTCAAACAGAAGCTGGCGATGCAATTCAGTATACCTGGACTCAGGTTTCCGGCACTGCCGTTGAGTTTAAGCCAAATGGTGCACAGCTTGGCTTTACTGCACCAGCAGTTGAGCTGGATACTGAACTTGTGTTTTCGCTTGAGGCCTTTGATGGTCGTCACCATGCTCACAAAACTCTGACCGTCACAGTGAAAAATCAGGCGAGTGCAGGCTGGGAAGAGCCGGAAGGTGGGGCTATGGGGACTTTGCTGACTCTGTTGTTACCTCTGGCATTCTGGCGTCGCAGACAAGCCTAGGTTGTATCGAATAAAAGCCGGGAATATCCCGGCTTTTCTTTGTAAAAAAACAGCCACCCGTCCGGAATGGCTGTAATGCCAGGAGGTGTGCATCCTGCACTTCATAGCCTCTTTGGGCCACTTCATCACACCGGTTGCCTTTGGTGTCAGGCGTTAACCCATCTATGCCTATCAACGAATACGGGTAATTTTGACCTTACCTATGGCGCCCTGCCATTGATACGCCGCGCGACTTAGATCGGCTTCGCCATGAATTCCCGGGCTGGGATAGACATAACCCTCACCGGGATCATCATCTGAAAAGGGCTCGCCGCCGCATTGTGGTCCCGGGATATTTGCACACAACTCATCATTGGTCTCACTGCCACCGTCAAATGCTTTGAATCTGTATGTTTTACTGCCCCATTTGGGCATCTCTACACCACGAAGGGCGGCGAGGGTGTCATTGGTGGGTAGCAGCATGGAGGCCATGGACAGGCGATTGAATCTACTCTTGCCTGAAATAGTGAAGGTGACAGATTCCCCCGGGCCCAACAGACCCTCGGTATTGGTGGTCATATGAACTCTGCGGTTTGCATTCCACTGGCTCATCAACCCGGAAATATCGCCGCCCTCAGCCACACGCGATATTTCGTAAGAAGCCGGTTCACCCAGAGTAAACAGGCTAACGCCACTCCTGTGCGTCGCGGCAAACAAAGGGGTAAAGCTGATGCCTTTGGTGAGATTGGTGACAGTGACCTGATACTGCTTATTACCGTGATAATAGTCATTCGCTATTGCTGGTGCTGCAGTCATTGCTGATACAACAAGCAAAGCCGAAAGTGATTTTTTCATAGTATCCTCGCTGTGAAAGTATGGTGTCAGCAGGAGTTACGCTAACAAGCTCACAGCGGTCAAATCATCACGAAAACATCACAACTCTAAGGCAATTAGGTGACAGTTATCTGGCAATCAGGCTGTCGACCGTGGCAATGATGATCTCAGGTTTTACATTGCCAAACAGGCGATAGCGGTTGTTGTCCATTACCCAGGTTGGGCTGCCGGGGATCTTATCTTTTTCGGCCTGGCGAAATTCGGTAATGGTTTGGGCCAGTGCAGAGCCATCCTGCAGATGAGTGGTCAGGTCATGGTGGGCGATGGATTGCTCTTTCAACAGTTCAGTTAACACTGAGGCCTGGCTGACGTCTCTGGCCTCAGCAAAAAATGCCTCCCTGACTCTGTTGCCATACTCTATGGCGGCCAGTTCGCCATGGGTTTGCTCCACCGCCTTAATGGTTTGATGGGCCATTAAAGAGGTGGTTGGCCGGGTTTTGCGCCAGATATCCGGGTGTACAGACAAGCCTTCAAACTTACTCACCAATCGCTCTGCGGCTGAAGCATATTTGTCCCATGCCTCTTCACCCTTGAAGTTCTTTTCAACCCTGGCTCTGACGTCACCATAGAGTTCCAGATAGCGGAATCGCCACTCAACCTGAGTATGGTCCCAACGCTTCAGCAGTTTACGGTTGTGATATTGGCCAATCCAGCCCCAGATGCATAGGGTGTCAGAGTAAAAGTCGATGGTCAGAGCCATGGTATCTCCCTGTTTACGGTTGAAAACGGTAACTAAGCTCAAACTAGCTGCTGTAGCTAAATTGAGCAACAGTGTCCGTTTGCTCCAGTCGTTGTTCCTGCCCAGGGGGGAGGGGGAGGGGGAGACTGTGACGCTGAGTGTTGAGTGAACAGTGACGATATCTGACCTGGTTCAGGGTTTCCGGGGGAAGGGGGTGGCAATCTGCTGCAAACACTGCATAAGGAGAATGCTATGACTACGCCACCAGAAGAGGTGTTATTAACCTGCCCGGATCGTGGGAAGCGCTTTACAGATTTTGTCAGAGGATCGATAAATCTGATGTTGGGAGACATAACTGAACAGGACGTTGAGGAGAATAGCCGCTCTGAATGCCCACATTGTGGCGCGATAATACAACATCATGTGTTGGTGGTGTCTGAAAAAGGCTGGCGGGTAACCTGATTGCAACCAGTCTCTCCCACTTCAAGAGAGTTGAAGGCCAGTCACCAGTGCTTCTCGCTCTCTTAATTTATCGGTTAGAAAATTCATCAGCAGCTTTATTCGGGCCACGTGACGTAAATCCGGGTGGGTCAGAATCCAAAGCTCCTGAAAGGGAAAAGGGCGATTATTGTCTACCCTCACCAGTTCAGGAAAGGCGTTCGCGATATAACAGGCGCCTCTTATCAGCCCTTTTCCCGCCGCTGCGGCATGGTGGCGCAGTACCAAATCATCTATTTTCAGTGCCACCCCGGCATCGGGCCAGGGCGTTTCAGACAACCAGTCAGGTTTGCTGGTGGCACAATTAGCGGTTATCCAGCTGAAGTTCTGACTTGTGGTCGTTTCCAAATATTGGGTGCTGGCGTAGTAAGCCACCGTAATGGGAAACAGCCTTCTGCCCACTAAATGCTCGGGTGGCGTGTTCGATGCCCTGACGACTATATCTGCTTCGCTTCTATCCAGGTCAACCAATTGGTAGCTGGTGTGCACATTGAGGGATATCTGAGGGTACATTTGTCCAAACTCAAGCAGATCATCAAGCAAGAGATATTGGACTATCGGTGGCGGTATGGAGAGGGTTATGCTGCCGGAAATATCAATTTGTGTTCCGCGCTTAAGCCTGAGATCTTTTTGTGCAAAAGCTTCAATTTTTTCAGCAGACTCAAGCAGTGACTGGCCAAACAAAGTCAAGATATAACCCTGCGGGGAGCCTTCAAAAACTGGCGCTGCATATTTGCGATTAAGCTGTGCCACCCGCCGGCAAACGGTTGAATGGTTCATATTCAATTCCCGGCCTGCCTGGCGCAGTGACTTCCCCCTGTACAGGGCCAGAATCACCCTGTAGTCGTCCCAGTTTTCCATTCCTGCCTCTGTCTGAATATTACTGTCAGTTAAAGGTCATGCTGTTATCTGCGTTGTGAATGGTAAATGCGGCTATCCGCCAACCCTGCTCAGTGTTTTTAAGCAGGTAAGTCGCCCCGACCCGATTGTAAACTTTGCCATTAGCCCTCAATCGCAGGGCTACATTGCTGGCGATAGCAACGTTTTCATCAAGCGGTTTGATATTGACGCTTTCCCATTTTACAGCGCTGACGCCCCTTGTTTTCAGTGTATCAAGGAAACCTTTGGCTTGTTGCATAAACTCAACAGGTGTCATAGTTCTTGCTGCCTGACTGTTGGACATATACACAAATTCTTGGTTGTACAGATCATTGGTTGAATCGAACTTTCCGGTTTGAAGGTAGCCATTGTATTTGGCCATATAGGTGGTGAACATAGCTTGAATTTGACCGGTATCGCTCTTGTTATCTGGTGTTTCTGCATGGGAATAAGCGCTAACGCAAGTAAATAGAATGGCAATCAGCAGTGATTGTATTTTGAGCATTGTAGTCTCCAGGTTGGGCTGTATTTAATGTGGTTAAGCTAACAAGTGAAACGGTCAGAGTCGTGGATAGTTAATCTCAAAGCCTGTTGCATTTATGCAACTGACGTCTTGGTGGGTTAGGTCTGTCTTATTGCTTAATCTCAGTTGATGGTTCTGTGGTGCATTGATTGTTGGTGATATCTGCTGGTTATCTTTCATCTGCTTTATAGATGTGTTCAATCTGGAATACCCATTGGCGATGTGGGTATTTCAGTCGTAGCTTAACTAAAAGATGAGGTAATGACGTGCTGCAGATCGTCCTTGCCTGGTTGAGTCCGGAATTAAGACCTGACTCTGTTTGGGGCTACAGACCCCCTTCACCACGGAAGAGGAAAGTTAAGATGAAATCTACAATTAAGACGGCGCTGGCAGCGGGGTTGTCTTCCTGTCTGATATTGGGCTCGGCTCAATCTTTGGCGTCTGAGCCAACAACCAATGAATACTGGTGGCCTGAGCAGCTTGATTTGTCCCCATTGCGCCAACACAGCGCAGCATCCAATCCGTATGGCGAAAACTATGATTATGCCGCCCGCTTTAATTCTCTTGACCTCAATGCGGTTAAAGCGGACATAGAAAAAGTACTGACAACATCACAGGATTGGTGGCCGGCAGACTATGGTCATTATGGGCCTTTCTTTGTTCGTATGGCCTGGCACAGTGCTGGGGTATACCGGATATTCGACGGACGTGGCGGCGCCAATGGCGGTCAGCAAAGATTCGAGCCACTGAACAGCTGGCCGGATAACGTCAACCTGGACAAGGCCCGCAGACTGCTGTGGCCGGTAAAGCAAAAGTATGGCGCGGACCTGTCATGGGCGGATTTGATGGTATTGGCGGGTAATGTGTCCATGGAGTCCATGGGTTTTAAAACCCTGGGCTTCGCCGGTGGCCGTACCGATGACTGGGAAGCTGAAAAGGTAAATTGGGGCGTAGAGAAACAGTGGCTGGACAATAAACGCCACAATAAAAAAGGTGAGCTGGCCAAGCCGCTGGGGGCAACCCAAATGGGGCTTATCTATGTTAATCCTGAAGGTCCAAATGGTAACCCGGATCCTTTGGCTTCAGCTCAGGAGATACGCGATACCTTTGGCAGAATGGCAATGAATGATGAAGAGACTGTTGCTCTGATTGCCGGCGGCCATACCTTTGGTAAAGCGCACGGTGCCCATAATCCCAATAAATGTGTCGGGGCTGATCCGGCCGCCGCACCTGAACAGCAGCAAGGACTTGGCTGGAAAAACAAATGTGGTAAGGGCCATTCTGAAGATACAGTCAGCAGTGGCTTTGAAGGTGCCTGGTCATCCAACCCTACCAAGTGGACCATGGAGTATCTGACCTGGCTGTACACCTTTGACTGGGTGAAAACCAAGAGCCCGGCAGGCCATACTCAGTGGATCCCGGCTGATGGCAAGGCGGCAAACCTGGTGCCTGACGCCCACCTGCCAAACAAACGTCATGCGCCGATTATGTTTACCACTGATATCGCGCTGAAAGAAGATCCTGCATACCGTGAAATCACCACTCGCTTCCTGAATAACCCAGCTGAATTTGAACAGGCTTTTGCCAGAGCCTGGTTTAAACTGACCCACAGAGATATGGGGCCAAAAGCCCGCTATCTGGGCAGTGATGTTCCTGCTGATGTGATGATCTGGCAAGACCCAATCCCGAGCGTGAGTTATAAGCTGATCGATGCCAAAGATCAGGCCAGGTTGAAAGCGGATATATTGAAAACCGGTTTGACTGTGCCTGAGCTGGTGGAAACTGCCTGGGCGGCGGCAGCCAGCTTCCGCAATACTGACATGCGTGGTGGTGCCAATGGAGGCCGTTTGGCTCTCGAACCACAGAAAGACTGGCCGGTAAACGACCCAAAACAACTTTCAAAGGTGCTGAAGAAGCTTGAGAAGGTTCAAAAACAGTTCAACAAAAAGGCCAAAGGCGGTAAGCAGGTGTCGCTGGCTGATGTGATTGTGCTTGGAGGCAATGCCGCGATCGAGAAAGCCGCTAAAGATGGTGGCATTTCTTTGAAGATACCATTTACTCCAGGTCGTGCCGATGCATCACAGGCACAAACTGATGTCGCCTCCTTTGCCGTACTGGAGCCTAAGGCTGATGGTTTCAGAAACTACTTTGTCGAGCAAAGCCTGTTGCCACCGACAGAGGCCTTGGTGGAAAAAGCTTCAACTCTGGGGTTGAGTGTGCCGGAAATGGCAGCTTTGCTGGGCGGTATGCGAGCTTTGAATGCCAACACCGGCAAGAGTCAGGACGGTGTGCTGACATCCAGGCCCGGTACTTTGTCCAATGATTTCTTTGTCAATCTGTTGGATATGTCCACCGAGTGGCAGAAGACGGATAAGCCCGGAGTGTATAAGGGCGTAGACCGTAAAACCGGCAAGCCCAGGTGGACGGCGACCTCTGTGGACCTGATTTTTGGCGCTAACTCTGAGCTGCGCGCTGTTTCTGAGGCTTATGCGTCCAATGACGGTAACGAGCTGTTTGTGACTGAATTTGCTGATGCCTGGAACAAGGTGATGAATAACGACAGGTTTGATGCTCATGGGGCTAAATGATGCCCTTTGCGTAAATTGATACTCCTGATTTAAATTGAGAAAAGGCCACCTTTGTGTGGCCTTTTTTATGTCCGCTGCAGGATGAATAATCATCATGTCGGTTGCTCTGCTCACTGTTAAAATTTAACATGAATTAAACCCGCGTAACGCTTTGTTGCTTTAAGGAGAAAGTCGTGGAACAGCTGCCCTGGATGGAGTTGGAAAAGTTAAATGTGAAGGACAAGGTCAGCGAGGCTGAATGGCAGCAAAGAGTGGATTTGGCAGCCTGTTATCGTCTGGTTGCTGATATGGGCTGGGGCGACCTTATTTACACCCATATTTCAGCCAGAGTGCCGGACTCTGACACCTATCTGGTTAATGCTTTTGGCGTGGCGTTTGATGAGGTCACTGCATCCAATCTGGTGAAGGTAGATCTGGATGGAAATGTGCTTGATGACTCGCCTTTTGCTATCAATCCGGCTGGATTCACTATTCACAGTGCAATACACCAGGTTCGCCATGATGCTATTTGTGTGATTCATCTGCACACCCCTGAAACCATAGCGGTAGCCAGTCAACAGCAGGGCTTGTTGCCACTGAGCCAATACTCTATGTTTTCGCTGCCATCACTGGCTTATCACCAATATGAAGGTCTGGCGGTCAATATGGCTGAGCAGCAGCGTCTGCAACAGGATTTGGGTGACCGGAATCATATGCTGCTGGTTAACCACGGTGCATTAACCGTGGGCCCAAGCGTGGCAGATGCGTTTATGCGTATGTATGACCTGCAGCGTGCCTGTGAGGTGCAGCTGCTGATCCAATCCAGTGGTCAGCAAGCCATACCTGTTGCCCAGTCCATTCAGGACAATATCTATGCCCAGGCCAATGTAGTGCACTCAGGCTCCACCGGTGGGCAGAAAGCCTGGCCATCATTACTGCGTAAAGCTTACCGCCTGGATCCGGGCTTTATGGACTAGCTGCTTGATTGCAGGCATCCCAAATTCAAGGAGAAGAGATGAAAGTTGTATCGGTAGAGGTCTTTGATATCCATTGCCCGGAGCGTCCACCCTGGAATCCGGTGTTTGTGCGCATTCATACCGATGAAGGTATCAGCGGAGTGGGTGAGGCCGGATTGGCTTATGATTTGGGGCACAGTGCTGCTGCCAACATGATTAAAGAGATGGCCGAGGCATTCTTGATTGGCCATGATCCGTTTCAAACCGAGAAGCTGTGGGCACGCATGCTCAGGGAAAGCTTCTGGGGCCTGGGAGGCGGACCTGTGGTCTATGCTGCCATGAGCGCCATTGATACTGCCTTGTGGGATATTAAGGGTAAAGCGCTTAATCAGCCTGTCTATCAGTTGCTGGGCGGTAAAGTAAATGATGAGCTGCGCACCTATGCATCGCAATTGCAGTTCGACTGGGATAAAGAGTTCAAGGCACTGTATCGTCCAGAAGAGTATGCCGAGGCCGCACTTAAAGCGGTGGCTGAAGGTTATGATGCGGTTAAGGTTGACCCCATCATGTATGACAAAGATGGCAACACCTATTACGAGCGCACCAAGATTATCTCCCGCGCGGAGATGAAGCTGTATCGCGCCCGCATGCAGGCTATCCGCGATGCCGTGGGTGATGAAGTGGATATTATATTTGAATGCCACAGCCTGCCCGGAGCGACCACAGCGATACAGCTGGGAGCGATTGCCGAAGAATTTGACTGCATGTACTACGAAGAGCCGGTGAACTATCTTAACCACTCACTGCATGCCAAGGTCGCCGATAAAGTGGCGGTGCCTATCGCCGGTGGTGAGCGTTTATATAATCGCTGGGGAGTGCGTCCTTATCTGGAAGATCAGAGTGTGGATGTGTTGCAGCCGGATATCGGTCTGTGTGGTGGCTTTACCGAGACCAAAAAGGTGTGCGATTACGCCGATATTTTTGATGTTCGCATTCAGGCTCATGTATGTGGTGGCCCGGTCGCGACGGCGGCATCTTTGCATCTGGAAACTGCGATTCCCAACTTCCTGATCCACGAACACCATACCTATGCCATCAAGTCATGGAACCGTGAGTTGTGTATTCAGGACCCTCAGCCGGTTAACGGCAAGTTCAAGGTGTCAGATGCGCCGGGAATTGGTATTGAACTGAATGATGAGGTGGTGAGTCGCTCGCCAAATATCCTAATCAAATAGCGCTTTATCAGCTTAAAGTACAACAGGGAAAACCGGCCAGAAATACTCTGAGCCGGTTTTTTGTTGTCATCTTAAAGCCACCGTCTATCGCTATGGTGATTGTTTTGGGATGGTGTTAACTGATGTTTTATCGGATTGGTATAAGGCTCAATCAAATCTGTAGATACGCCTGGCGTTATCGTGAACCAGCGCCGCCAGAGTGTCGGCGTCCAGAGAAAGCGCGGTGTATTCTTGCCACAATTGATCATAGCCCTTGCTAAGCAGGCAAAGAGGAAAGTTACTGGCAAGCATGACTCTTTGCTTACCAAAACAGGCTATCAGCTGATTTATCACCTGCACCGCAAATGCCAATTCGTACTGCCTGTCGGTCATCTCCCAGCCGGATGCCTTAATCACTATACTGCTGCAACCAGCCATCAGTTCCGTAGCCTGAAGCCAGTGTTGGCAGTTATCCGGAGAAGGGAAGGCGGCGTGGTTAATCACCAATACCAGGGAGGGATTTTCATCCGCTATCTGCACAAGGTGATTTATAGCTTGCAAGTCTCCGCCAGTGAGCTGAACCTCAAAATGTAGTCCCTTCGCTGCAAGCTGCTTAAGATTAAGGATAACCTGAGGATTACTGAGCAGCGCTTGCCCCTGCTCATCCAGAATATGGCGAATGCCCACGACCGATGAGTATTGTGTAAGTGTTTGAAGCAGCGTATCAAACTCGGCAGCTGGCAGGGTTAAATCGGCAAAGGCCACTGAGCGAAAAGGCTGATTCACTGTACTTTCCAACCACTCAATTTCACGCCAGGGGTGGGAGTTATCAAATCCCGCCTCCAAATGCACAAAGCCAGCCAGTTGCAAAGGTGAGGGCAGGGTTAGATCTTCACTCGAAAAGTCCCGACAGATACGGTGTTTGTCCGGCCAGCTTGGCGGAAAGTTGGGCTTCAACCAGTCATAGCGACCAAGTCCGAGGTCAAACAGATGCAGGTGAGGGTCGATAATTTGCATCAGCGCGCCGTGTATCCACCATCGATATCGTAAAGGCTACCGGTAATAAAACTGGCCTTGTCACTGGCGAGGAAGGCGGCCAGATCGGCAATCTCCTCTGGCTTGGCTATACGACCCAAAGGCTGCAACTCAGCCTCTTCCTGATGTACCTGCTCCTTATCTGCCCCGGTGCGTTCACAGTAGTTATCAATAGCGGCCTGATACAGAGGCGTATCTGTGGTACCCGCGCAGATCACATTGGCGCGGATATTATATTCGGCATAGTCGATGGCAGTAGTTTTACCCACAGAGGCGAGGGCATGCTTACTCAGGTTGTAAGCAAAGGAGTTGGGTTTGGCGATATGACACTGATCTGAGCCCATCAGCACTATGCTGCCATGCTGCTGGGCTTTCATGGTTGGCAGGCACGCCTGGATGGCGGTAATAGCCCCGTAGACATTAATGGATAGAATGCGCTCAAGTTGCGCCATCGAGGTATTTTCAATATTGGCACTGAAATGTACCCCGGCATTACAGATAAGGGTGTCGATTCGGCCAGCCTCTTTGACTACCTGCGCAATGGCTGAATCCACTGATGCCTTATCCGTCATATCACACTCAATAAACTGCCCTGGGCCAGGCTGAATATCCAGATTGTAGACCTGGTACTCCTGCTCCAGCAGTTCATTGACTATGGCAAGGCCAATCCCCTTGGCTCCACCTGTGACTATCGCGACTTGTGCCATTATTCGCTCCTTCTGTTGTGTATTCTGCACTGGTAAAGCCAGGTGAGATTAAAAATAGTCTGTTGATGGGGGGCATAAGTCAAGCTTAAGTCATTGTTAATATGTGTTCTTTGGAGCGGAATTGTAAATTGCTCAATTCCAACAGCTGTTTTGAATGTATTTCCGGTGCGGGAATCTTTACAAGAGGTCCTCAACAGATTCTGAGATCGGCTATCTGTTGCCACTAATGCGGTTAAGCAGAATGTTGCTTAATTAGTGTTGAGTATCTTAGTCCATTCTGGAGTATTACTTCCGCAACTCTTTATTTGGTTTTAAATAATGCTTGCTGCGTTAAATTTGGTGAATTCATGCTTTTCTTTGGTGTTATTTTGAACATTTCCTATGTTATCAATATGTTATAATTTCATCTTGCGGTTATCAGCTAGAACTTTAGAGGGATTGGTAACTGAAGCCGGATTTTTACTGCATCACAGGCGAATAAATACTGTTGCCTGTTTTCTTGATTTTATGCACCAAAAGCTGACGAGTTTACGACGAATAACAGGTAACGAAAGGGCAGAGACAATATAGCCAGCCTTTCGGTGAAGGTTGACTTGTGGACCACCTTAAATGTTTTCGGCGTTTGGTAGGGGCATTCCAGTGAGAGAGTGAGAATAAGATGAATAATAATCACGTAAATTACAGTTTTTCACGCCAGTTGGGCCGCGGTGCTTTTAGTTTGATGTTGATGGCGGGATTGAGCGCCTGTAGTGACGATGACGTGAGTCCGTTACCTGAGGTCATCAGCAACACAGCACCATTGATTACCAGCAATGGTGGAGGTGCCAGTGCAACCCTGTCTATCAAGGAGAATCAGCTACAGGTTACTCAGGTAGAAGCCAGCGACAGTGACGTCAGTAACACAGGTTTTAGTTACAGTATCAGTGGTGGTTCGGATAAGGATATGTTCAGTATCACTGCGGATGGAGCCTTGAGCTTTGTCACAGCCCCGGATTTTGAAGCGCCAACAGACAGCGACAAAGACAACAGTTATGAGCTGGAAGTGACAGTCTCTGACAGTGCCGGAGGCAGTGTCAGCCAGCTTATTACTGTGACAGTGACCGATGTGAATGATACCGCGCCGGTATTGACCAGTGATGGTGGTGGCCTCGAAGCGAAGATTAGTTTGCCGGAGAATCAGGTGCAGGTGACCAGAGTGTCGGCCAGTGACTCTGATGTCAGTAATACAGGATTTACCTACAGTCTCAGTGACGGATTGGATAAAGCGGCTTTCAGTATTGCTGCAGATGGTACCTTGAGCTTTGTTGCTGCCCCTAATTTTGAAGCGCCGACAGACAGCAATAAAGACAACAACTATGAACTGCAAGTAACGGTGAGTGACAGTGTGGGCGCCAGCGTCAGTCAGTCAATCACAGTGACAGTGACAGATGTGAATGAAAGCCCTGTGATAACCAGTAATGGTGGCGGGGCGAGCGCCAATATTTCACTGGATGAAAATCTTGAGCAAGTGACCATCATTCTTGCCAGCGATGTTGATGTGGGCAACACAGGCTTTACCTACAGCATCAGTGGTGGCGCGGACAGTGCAGCGTTCAGTATCAATGAACTTGGTGAATTGAGCTTTACAGCTGCCCCCACCTGGGAAGCGGCAGCAGACAGTGATGGTGACAACAATTACGTTGTGGAAGTGACGGTCACCGACAGCAGTGGTGCCTCTGTGATGCAGGTAATTACAGTGACTATTGTGAATGTCACCTTACAGGGTTACTTCAGCTATGGCCCGGTAGAGGGACTGGCTTATAGCACAGCCACTGAATCTGGCGTGACTGATGCCGATGGTATGTACCTGTACCGTGAAGGCGAGACAATCAGCTTCTCTATTGGTGATACCCAGTTAGGTGAGGTGGTTGCGGCTAAAGCGGATATGACTCCGCTGGATTTGGTGGAAGGGGCCACGTTGCCCACCAATAACATCGAGCTGTTAGCTCTGTTCAATCGTTCAAATAAGTCCGGCATGGCTGCATTCAGCAAGGTGCATAATATTGTCGCCTTGTTGCAGGCGCTGGATGTTGACAACAATCTGGACAATGGCATCGAGATTGATGCAGGTATTGCCCAACTTCTTGATGGAAAACAACTGGATCTTGACAAGGAACTTACTGACTTTCGTGAGGACAAAGAGGTCCGGTATCTACTGTATAAAGCTTTTAATGCCGGTTTTCTTAATCGCGCATTTATGAAATATGATGGTCTGGCATTGGACCACTTATATGAGCAACTTGGCCTTGTGACTGATTTCAGGTTAAGGACATTGGTAGAGGCAGATAACGACGCCGATGGGAGTGCTGAAACGGTCAGACGGTATGATTACAATTCATTTGGCAGACAGATTACCGATGAAGAGGACACGGGTAACGACGGCACTACCGATTATATTAGGACGGTTACATATGACAGCGATGGCTCAGCGCTGGAAAATAGACAACAGTCAGGCACAAACGTGAACATCTGGACATACAACTACGACAGTAACGGAAACAGGGTTAAAGAAGTCTCAGAATATGGCAATAATGTTTCGGTGACCAGTACCATCTATGACGACTTAGGCAATCAGGTTACTGAATTGAGAGATTATGACAATGACGGCCAGTATGATGCACGTCAGGATTATGGCTATGACGATAGAGGTAACCGCATCCTGTACGAGTATGACAGAGAGAATGATGGCGTGATTGATGAGAGCCATGCCTGGGAGTATGAAAATGGAAGTCGTATGACTGCGGGGCGAACGGACTTGGATGGTGACGGCGTCTGGGATCGGGAATTTACCCAGGCTTATGATCAAAATGGTTATCCGCTACTGGCCGAGGTGGATGAAAATGGCGATGGCGCAATAGAGTTTAGAATTCAATTCAACCATGACGCTGAAGGTAAGATTCTGTCAGAGAGATTTGAGTCGCTGGTTGACGATACACAGTCCAATCATCGTATTTATACCTATGACGATTACGGTAACAGGTTAACAGAAGCTCAATTTCACTATGATGACAGCTTAGCGTTTAAACGCACCTGGACTTATGATGAAAGCCATAATCTTATTTTCGACCATTATGATTCTGACGGAGATGGTACCGTCGATAATATCTATTCGTATTCCTTTGACGAAAATGGCAATCAGCTGACCTTTGCTAATGATACTGATGCTGATGGTGTGCCTGAATTTGTGGCAACACGGGAATATTCGGTTGAAGGTTATGTCACTCACTACAAGGTAGACAATGATGGAGATGGTGCGCCTAATCGTATTCAAACCTACAGCTATTCTGAAGGTGTCTATTCTATCGGTGCGATGTTGAACGCGTTTTTCTAGATGGTATAGAGACAATAAGTAGCAGGTAAATGGGTGAGTAGCCTGTTTGCCTGCTTTTTTATATACAGGGCTATGGTTGATGGTGGGCCCGACCGAATAGGAGCGCTTGATGTCGCTAATACAGCTCGCTGTAGGAGCGCAATAAAAAGGGCCACCCGATGGGTGGCCCTTTTCAAGAGTTGGTGGAGGCGGCGGGATTTGAACCCGCGTCCAAGGCACCTACGCTCAAGGCGCTACATGCTTAGTCTCTCTTTTATTTAACCGTTCGCACTCCGAAAGACAGGATTACTCACGGTGAGTCCGGTACTGTTTCGCGGTTCACCCCCGAACAAGGTTCCCTCGCTAGCACTATGTAGGGTGACCATCAAATCCACTGCCCATGTGCGAAACATGTGGGTGATGGCTAGCGGCATTAAGCGGCTAGAGCGTAGTTATCGTCGTTTGCAACTATAACTGTGCGGCTTTTTACGAGGCCAACCGCCCCTCGGCATGCTCCCGGAGTTTCGTGAACCCTGTCGAATCCTGAATCGCCCCCGTTAGTTTTGTCATTGTAATACTTTGTTTTTGCATTACTCAAGCAGGATTTGCATCTGCCCTGACTAACTGCCCGTTATTCGTGCAGTTATTTGTTCTTCATCACCCGGGCTTTTTCAATGGCCCACTCGCGCTCTTTGGTGTCAGCACGCTTGTCGTGATCTTTCTTACCTTTACCCAAACCTATTTCCAGCTTGACCCAGGAGCCTTTACCCCAATACATGGAGATGGCAACCAGGGCGTAACCCTGGCGCTCAACCAGACCAGCCAGCCTGTCCAGCTCGCGGCGGTTAAGCAGCAGCTTCCGCGGTCGGGTTGGGTCAGCCACAACATGGGTGGATGCTGCATTGAGCGGCACTATGTTGCAGTTGTACATATGGGCTTCGCCATTTTTAATCATGACGAAGCTCTCGGACAGGTTCACTTTACCAGCCCGGATGGATTTTACTTCCCATCCCATCAGGGACAGGCCCGCTTCGACTTTCTCTTCAAAACGATATTCGAAGGTCGCACGTTTATTACGGGCGATAGTAGCCGTGGTGTTTTTTGCGGATTTTTTGGAGTTTTTCTTAGCCATAGGCGGGCTATTATACGCAGGCAAGGGGAATTTGGAATTGCCTTGGCATCACTTTTTAACGCCTTACTGCATCTGTGCCGTTTTTTTCGACACACTGTGAAAAGCAAAGACAAGGGCGGGTGCGTTTTCATGGTCAGGTGTTAGAATGCCTCTTTTATCTTACAGTTAAATCTCTGGTTCCATGCCGAAAATCAGTCGAAGTGTGTTGGTGCGTTTCAGCGCACGCCAGATGTACGATCTGGTCAATGATGTTGAGTCTTACAAGGAATTTTTACCCGGGTGTGTCGGTGGCAAGGTGCTGGAGTTTGATGGTACCAGCATGCTGGCGTCTGTGGATGTCAGTAAAGCCGGTATTTCCAAGACATTTACCACACGTAATCAATTAGTCCCGGGAAAACGCATTGAACTGAACCTGGAGAATGGGCCTTTTAAACATCTTAAGGGAGAATGGGTGTTTACTGAGCTGACTGAAGATGCCTGTAAGGTTGAGTTTGAGCTGGACTTTGAGTTTTCCAGTACTTTGGTTGCCATGGCTTTTGGTAAAGTGTTCCAGGAATTAGTGGGCTCTATGGTGAGCGCATTTACAGAGAGGGCGAAGGTGATATATGCCAAATGAAGCCGATAAGTTCGCAGTAGACGTGATATATGCGCTTGCGGACAAACAGAAAATTATCCCGGTCAAAGTGACGCCAGGCACCACCTTTATTGAGGCAGTTCGTCAAAGCCGAATGGCAGAGTTCTTCCCTGAGATTGATCTGGATAAGGTTAAGCTGGGGACTTTCAGTCGCTCTGCGAAACATAATGAAGAGCTGCAACCCGGGATGAGAGTGGAAATCTATCGTCCTCTGATTGCCGACCCCAAGGACGTACGCCGAAAGCGTGCAGAAAAAGCGAAAGAGGAAGGCCGGGCAAATAAGGTTACCGGTGGCCGCGCCTGACACTGAGCAAACCCATCAAAAAGCCCGCATTCAGTGCGGGCTTTATTAGTTCAAGCACAAGCTTAATACCATCAGGCTTTATCCTGATCCAGCTCCTGCTGCTGTGACAAAGGCTTCTTCTCTTCTACCAAAGGTTTGGCATCGCCACGTTGCTTAGGCAGCAAAGGCTCTGAGGGTTCAGCAACACCGGTAGGCAAGCTGCTTTGTTCCAGCGGGGTATCAAACTCAGCGCTGAGTTCATAGTCACCGTCTACTTTCACCAGCTTGTCATCATCGAAGTGCAGTACCAACTCTTTGTGGGTAATACTGGCATCCCGGCCACTTTTGAAGTGGTAAACATAGTACCAGGTATCATCTGCGAAGCTGTCACGCAATACCGGACGGCCCAGCACATACTCTGCCTGAGCTTTGGTCATGTTGATGCGTAGTTTTTCAACCTGCTGAGGTTCCATGTAGTTGCCCTGAGGCACATCTGGCTTATACACCAGCCAGTCAAAAACACTGCATGCGCTCAAAGAGACTGACAACAGGGCGGCGCCGAGCAGGGTGACACTTTGCTTCTTATTTATCATTGTTTTTACTGTTCGATTGAAAATCTGGCCACATCATACCCAAGGGCTGAGGCCAGTGACAAGGTTGCTTGACTCCAGCGGGTCATTCTATTGCTCCGCCAAGGTTGATTTTTGCCCAAATGGCAGTGATATTGACCCATCCAAACGTAAATAGTTTCGCTGGGATCGCTGTTTTTGGTGATGCAGTGAATATTCGCTTCTCTGACCAGGTATTTATTCAGCACTTGAAATTCAGTAATAAAATTAAGGAGCTGGTATGAGTAAACTAAATCAGTTTATGGAAGCTCTGGCCACTAATGCACCATTGATGCAGGCGTATCACCTCTATCCTGAAAGTACCATCAAGCAGTTCGGGATCTGTGAGGCTGAGATCTCTGCGCTAACTGCGTTCAGTGACCAGCAGGCAGATGACAAAGATGGAGATGATGAGACGTTTGGGGTTTACGTCTTTGTTCATTGGCCGGGCCGGAATTCGGGCATAACTACCCCCTTGTAGGAGTTTGTTACAAAATCTTTTTTATGGATTGTGATCCACTCATGGCAGATTAAGTATTCAACAATATTTAAGCATTCAGGCGGAGTAATTACTCCGCCTTTTTCTTTGCGGATACAAACTGGGCTATGTAAGGCGGAGTGAAAAGTAAGCGGCTGGTTTTAAAAAGGTTGCATTGGTTTTGTTGAGTTAACAAAATGATGCCTGATTTCAAACTTTGTTTGACCAGGGTTTTGGTGGATAACACAATTTGTGATGTGAGGGATTATGTCAAAGGGGTCTTTGGTTTGTGTCGGTACCGGCCTCAAGATGGCTGGCCATATTAGTGTGATCAGTCGCAGCTATATTGAGCATGCAGATAAAATCTTCACGCTGATGCCAGATGCGCATACTCAGCAGTGGATAGCACGGTTGAACCCCAGCCTGGTGAATCTGCAGCAGTTTTATGCCCGGCCTGGAGAAGTCAAGAATAGACGGGATACCTATCAGCAGATGGTGAATGCCATGATGCAGGCGATCAGAGCTGGAGAAAAGGTTGTTGGCGCATTTTATGGTCATCCAGGGGTGTTTGCCTGTGTACCACATATGGCAATAGCACAGGCTCGTGAAGAAGGGTTTGAGGCTCATATGGAGCCGGGGATCTCCGCAGAAGCCTGTTTATGGGCTGATATGGGGATCGATCCCGGTGATTATGGTCACCAGAGCTTTGAAGCCAGTCAATTTATGTTTTTTAAGCGGACACCGGACCCGGCCGCGCACCTGTTACTGTGGCAAATCGCGCTGGCAGGCGAGCATACCCTGACCCAGTTCAGCACGACATCGGAACGGTTGGACATTTTGGTGAGATATCTGCAGCAATGGTATCCCGCAGATCATCAGGTAGCGATTTATGAAGCTGCCAATTTACCTGTTCAGCAGCCAAGAATTGATTGGCTGGAATTGCAGGCATTGCCAGGGACAAGACTGACGGCGGCCAGTACATTGCTGATACCGCCATCCAGACCTCAGGAATACAACTATGATTTACTTCAGCAGTTGGGCATTACTCCTGAGGATTTTGGTTAGTTAGCAGGGCTTTATAACACTAAAAACTAAGGAGAGTACCCATGAGTAAGTTTAATGAGTTTTTTGAACAGCTGGCCAGTGATGCCAAGTTAATGGAAGCCTATAAGCAGGATCCTAAGGGCGTGATGAAATCATATGGATTGACTGATGAAGAGATCCTGGCCGTGATGTCCGGTGATCAGGAAAAAATAAAAACGCTTAGTGGAGACGAGAGTATTTACGGTAACTACGTGCACATTCAGACTCCATCCAAGTAGCAAGTTAACCGAATGAAGTGGATTCACGGCTGGATTGTTTTCTTTGTCTTATCTGTTGAGGTGTTGGCCTCAACGGAAGATATTGAACGTCTGTTGGCCGAGCTCGAGCAGGTTATGTTGACTCAGCCTGCTCGGGGCGAATCCATTATTCAAGACATAAAAGAAAGTGGTGTTGAGCTCACTCCTGCCCAGCAAACACGTTTTTATTTTCAGCTCAGCATTCAGGCTATGTTAGACGGCCGCTACGATGACGCAGTTGCGATTTTGAAAGAGTCACTGAAAACCGCTCAATCGCCTGACGAAATTGTCTCGATTCATTACCTTCTCTCTACTGTGGCGATTTCGCGAAAAGACTATCCTCTGAGTTTGATTCATATCCGGAAGGTACTTAGTCGGATTGATGAAATTGATGACGTTGAACTGCAGGTAAAGGGATACAACAGGATTCTAAATGTCTATTATCAGTTTGGTGCATATAAGGAAGCTGCGGAGTATGCAATTTTGGCGTACCAGTTAAACGATGGTCGCGATCCAGTTAATCAATGTACCTCTATGCTTTTTATTGGCCTGAGCTTTTTCTCTCTGGGAGAGTTAGAAAAGGCCACATCATGGTTGGATCAAAGCATAGTGTTTTGCGGTGAACATGACCTCTCGCTGATGGTCGCCATGTCCCAGAAGGGTAAAGCCGAAAGCCTGATCAAACAAGGCGAACTTAAGGATGCTCTGGTTTACCTTAAGCGAGCAGAGCAAGGGTACCTTGAGACTGGTTATGAATTGGAGATTACAGATGTTAATTCAATTCTTGCCGAAACTTATTTGGCACTGAAGCAGCCCGTTGAAGCGGAAAAATATGCCCTGAGGGTGATCAGGAAAGGGGATAAACCCGAATATCTGCATGCGTTAAAAAAAGCTTCACAAGTTCTCGCACAACTTCATTACGATGCAGGCAACTACAAACAGGCCTATCAGCATCAGCAGGAATATATAGAGTATGCAGAGCGTCTGATGACAGATACATCTGCAAAATCTCTCGCTTATCAAATGGCTAAATTCGACAGCGATGAGAAGGACCGACATATCCACCTGCTTGAGCAGGAGAGAGGGGTTTATGTTGAGCAAAGGGCTACTGAACATCAGAAGCAATCCAATCTGACCTTGTTGTTGCTGGTGGCAGCAGCGGGCTTGATGATCTGCCTTATCGTTATCATTCTTGGCTATACCCAGCGTGGGCGGTACAAGCGTATGGCGCAATATGACAGCCTGACCGGCGTAATGAATCGTAGTACTGGCTTTACCAAGGCTGAGAATACCTATGTTTCAGTGATGGCCCGTCATTCGGTGATGTCTGCCATTATGGTTGATCTGGACGCCTTCAAAGCCGTTAATGATCAACATGGCCATAGCACCGGAGACTGGGCGTTGAGGATGCTGGTTGATGGTATCAAAGCCAAACTAAGGCGTATGGATATTCTGGTTCGCCTGAGTGGTGAAGAGTTTGCGATATTCCTGCCGGATATGCCTGCGACAGACGCTGAAAGTGTGGCTGAGTCAATCAGGCTATTGGTGATGGAGATGGAGCCCAGGTATGCAGAGGAAGCATTTAAACTCACAGCCAGTTTGGGCGTGAGTGTTTCCAATGAAGGGGACCTGAGTCTGGATCCTATTCTGGCCAGAGCCGATATCGCTTTGCATCAGGCCAAGGAGTCCGGAGGTAATCAGGTTGTGGTTTATGGCAGGCACAACCAGGAAGTATAAGCTGCGCTCCTGTTTTCACGATTTCTTATCCTTATTGCGACATTCTGGTGCATCAACAGCTGTCGAGTGATTTAACGTCTAACGCTTTGAAGTGGCCATTCCCAATTCAGTCAGTTATCGCCTCCCAGGTACAACACATTTTCTATTTCTGTCACGACTGAAGCCTCAGGTCTGACGGCCTCGATTGTTCAACAACAACTGACTGTACAGACAAGAGGTCACAGTCAAGTCTATCTTGCGGCGCTCAGGCGCTGTGGACAGCAGTTGAGGCCTTTTAAACCCTCTAAAGATATCAGGCTGGCTGCACCATTATTCCCTATGCGCCATTGCTCCCATTAGGATACTAACTGCCAACTCCCTTGGCCATCGAACAGCTCCTGAATCTCTTGTTAATCACTTTTCAGTGCCTGCACCAAATCTGCGCCCCATTCGGGCGCAAATTTGGCAATTTTTTGAACTTTTTTTGAGAAAAACCAAAATAAATCTCTCAGGTAGTCACCTGACATACTTTCTTGCAGCCTATTCACTGTATCCGACCTCGCTTTCGTTGACGTTAACGTCAAATTCAAACGACCGTTTAAACTCATATGTCAGTGAGCCTTGATTAAGGTGCTGATTTTTATGATTAAATTTTTATCGGTCAATAGGTGGAAATAAACGCTCCTGCAAAAGGAGGAGCGACTTTGGTCTAATTTAAGGTGTAATTAATATGTTCCGTAATGTATTTAAATGTCGTAAAAAAATAACTAGCGTGTGCCTTGGTCAATTTGTAAGACAACTTTTTGTGAGCTGGATCTGTGGATTTTTATTGCCAAAATAAATTCATTTAAAACAATGGTTAATGTGATTTTGTTGTGCTTGGTCTTACCAATTTATATTCAGTTTTCGATGATATTTATTCTCTTTCGGTCAATGCGTGAACTGTTGCCTTCGAAAGTTTTTGTTATTAGGTTTTGTGGGAAACAAACAAATGAAAGCTCAACTGGGGATTTAACGCACTGAGCTAGCAAAGCAGAGACTGGGGTAACCCAGACTTGCAGCGCTCATAACAGCATCCAGACGAGTAGGGGGGACGGACATGACACAGGCAGATATGACCAACGAACAAAAGGCGCAAACTCAGGGGCAACTTAATATTGTTGGCGCGTATGTTGAGGGACAGCAGCAGGTATTCACTGAAGGTGCATTGAACCTGCTCAGTGTACTGTGTGCCAACTACATGGATGAGCTTGAGTCTTTGTTGGAGGCCCGCGGTGAGCGGCAACGTAAGTTTGACCAGGGCGAGCTGCCGGATTTTCTGCCTCACACCAGAGAAGTTCGTGAGGGCAATTGGCAAGTTCGTGGGATTCCTGCAGATCTGCAGGATCGCAGGGTTGAGATTACCGGACCCGTTGACCGTAAGATGATCATTAATGCCCTGAATGCGAACGTAAAAGTATTTATGGCTGATTTTGAGGACTCACTGTCACCAACCTGGGAGAAAGTGGTTCAGGGGCAGATAAACCTGATGGACGCGGTGCGCGGTGATATCTCATTTACCAATGAGCAGACCGGCAAGCATTACCAATTGAAGGAAGATCCTGCAGTACTGATAGCCAGAGTGCGAGGTCTGCATCTTAAGGAGAAGCACATAGAGTTCGCTGGTAAGCCTATCCCGGGTGCCCTGTGTGACTTTGCTCTGTACTTCTACCACAACTATCACCAGTTACTGGCCAAAGGCAGTGGGCCTTACTTCTATATTCCCAAGTTGGAAAGCCATCTCGAAGCCCGCTGGTGGGCCAAAGTATTCAGAATGGTTGAAGAGAGGTTCTGTCTGGCGTCGGGGACTATCAAGTGTACCTGTTTGATTGAGACTTTACCGGCAGTGTTCGAAATGGATGAAATCCTGTTTGAACTCAAAGACAACATAGTGGCGCTGAATTGTGGCCGCTGGGACTACATCTTTAGCTATATCAAGACCCTTAAGAATCATCCGGACCGTATTTTGCCTGACCGTCAGCAGGTAACCATGGATAAGCCGTTTCTCAGTGCCTACTCGCGACTGCTGGTGAAAACCTGTCACAAGCGCGGTGCACTGGCAATGGGCGGAATGGCGGCCTTTATTCCTGCCAAAGATGAAGCTGGCAATGCTCAGGTGTTGGCAAAAGTCAGAGGCGACAAAGAGCTGGAGGCCCGCAATGGTCACGATGGCACCTGGGTGGCACACCCAGGGCTGGCCGACACCGCCATGGGCATTTTTAACGAGTATATAGGTGAAGGTCATGCTAACCAGCTGCATATCACCCGGGATGTTGATGCACCGATTCTGGCTGCCGAACTCCTGGCCCCCTGTGATGGCGAGCGCACCGAAGAGGGGATGCGGCTGAATATCCGAATTGCCCTGAGGTATATCGAAGCCTGGATCAGTGGCAATGGTTGTGTGCCCATATACGGCTTGATGGAAGATGCCGCCACTGCCGAGATTTCCCGGGCTTCAATCTGGCAGTGGATCCAGCATGAGCAATACCTGTCCAACGGCAAGTTGGTCACCAAGCAACTATTCAAAGATATGTTGGTGCAGGAACTGGCCAACGTGAAAGAGGAAGTGGGGGCAGAGGCCTTTACCCATGGCAAGTTTACCCAGGCCGCAGTGCTGCTGGAGCAGATTACGACAGCAGATGAGCTGGTGGACTTTTTAACCCTGCCGGGCTACCGGATGTTAACGGAATAACTCAAACAAACAATAGCTGCCCAGCAGCGTGAGCGAATATAAGGAAGGAGAAAGACCATGACCAAGGCGACTGAAACACTGACCAGACAACAACAGATTGATGCCCTGAAAAAAGACTGGGCCGAGAACCCACGCTGGGCTGGCGTACGCCGTCCATACACTGCCGAAGAAGTGGTTGCACTGCGCGGCTCTGTGGTACCTGAAAACACGATTGCAGCCAAGGGTGCTGCCAAGCTGTGGGAACTGGTAAACGGTGGTGCCAAGAAAGGCTATGTTAACTCTCTGGGGGCACTGACGGGTGGTCAGGCTGTCCAGCAGGCTAAAGCCGGTATTGAAGCGATTTATCTGTCAGGTTGGCAGGTCGCAGCAGATGCCAACCTGGCGGGCACCATGTATCCGGATCAGTCCCTGTATCCTGCTAACTCAGTGCCAGCCGTCGTTGGCCGTATCAATAACTCTTTCCGCCGTGCCGACCAGATCCAGTGGGGCAATGGTGTGAATCCGGGTGATGAGAACTTTACCGATTATTTCCTGCCGATTGTGGCTGATGCTGAAGCGGGCTTTGGTGGCGTACTGAATGCTTATGAACTGATGAAAGGCATGATTGATGCCGGTGCCGCTGGTGTGCACTTTGAAGATCAGCTGGCCTCGGTGAAGAAATGTGGTCACATGGGTGGCAAGGTTCTGGTACCCACTCAGGAAGCCGTGCAAAAGCTGGTTGCTGCCCGTCTGGCAGCCGATGTCAGCGGCGTGGAAACCTTGGTGATTGCCCGTACAGACGCCAATGCTGCGGATCTGCTGACATCTGACTGCGATGCATATGACCGCGACTTCCTGACCGGTGAGCGCACCAGTGAAGGTTTCTTCCGCGTGAATGCCGGTTTGGATCAGGCGATTTCCCGTGGTCTGGCTTATGCGCCATATGCTGACCTTATCTGGTGTGAAACTGCCAAGCCGGATCTGGAAGAGGCCCGCCGCTTTGCTGAGGCGATTCATGCCCAGTACCCGGATCAGTTGCTGGCTTACAACTGCTCACCTTCTTTCAACTGGAAGAAGAATCTGGACGACGCCACCATCGCCAAGTTCCAGCAGGAGCTGTCCGATATGGGCTACAAGTATCAGTTCATCACTCTGGCCGGTATCCACAATATGTGGTTCAACATGTTCGACCTGGCATACGACTACGCTCGTGGTGAAGGTATGAAGCACTATGTTGAGAAGGTCCAGGAGGCTGAATTCGCAGCGGCCGAGAAGGGATATACCTTTGTGGCTCACCAGCAGGAAGTGGGCACAGGCTACTTCGATAAGGTGACCAATGTGATTCAGGGCGGTCAGTCCTCAGTGACAGCACTGACCGGCTCCACTGAAGAGGAGCAGTTCTAACTTGCTGTAATGCTATCCGGGCGTCTTGTGTCGCCCGGGTGAGTTCCCGGTGAACTCACTTCCCGGTTTGTTTTCCCAGGGCCTGGCCGCAGTCGGGATTTCAAAAGTCGGTCGTTGCCCTATTGGCGGCCGACACGTCAGAGGCTTTCTCTGACATGGTTGACCCTCTTTTGAGGGAAAACCAAGGATAATCGAACAACTCCCCGTTCGGTTTCCCTTCCAGTGATTGTATTGCTTGTGTTTTTTGGCGGCCGTCAGGCCGCCTTTTTTATATCTATACTTGTGATATTCGGGATATGGAGGACGGCATAGTGGCTCTGGCCAAACAGGAAAATAAGGGACTGGGTTATTGGGTTCACCGCATCAGCGATGAGGAGATGCCCGCGCTTTGCTCTATGGTGAAAAGCCTGGAGTCACTCAGCGAGGATGACATATCGTCACTGTCCAAATTAGGCCGCAGCGTAATGCATGACAACGGCCTCACCAGCCGCATATTGCGCGTTGCCAACAGCGTTATTTACAACAAGGGCCGAAATCAGATCACCACAGTCAGCCGGGCAGCCGTGGTACTGGGATTTAACTCTTTGCGAAATATTTGCCTGACAGCCCGGCTTATCAGCAGCTTGCTGGAATCACGGGAGTTGGATCCCAGAGTTCATCGCCGCTTGCTGGCCCGTATGGCAGGCTCATTTCAGGCGGCTATGCTGGCTCGAATGATGCAGCCTGAGCTGGATGAGCAAAGTCAGGAAGAGGTGTTTATTGCGGCTTTGCTTTACCACCTGGGCGAAAGTGCATTTCTCAGCACAGGGGCGGAGGATGCCCTGTTTCTGGTTAACGAGCTGGATCTAGCCAACCCTGAAGACGTCAATACCATCGTCCGGCGGCGACTGGGGACCAGTTTCAACCAATTAACTCAGGGGCTGGCCAGTCAATGGGGTCTGGGAGAGTTACTGACCAGCTCATTGAAGGATCCTCTGCAGAGAACCGGAGAAGTGCAGTGTATCTATCTGGCCAATGCCATCAGCGATGCCATGACCAGGGGGGATGAAGAGCAGCTGGCAAGTTTTGTGACTAAAGCCGCTTCAGTGTTGGATATGCCGGAACGGGAATTCAGAGCCAAGGTCCAGCGTTGTACCCACGCCACCATGAAGCTGGCGGAAGCCTATGGTGCAAAAGGGATGGCTGATTATCTGAGGGAAACCACAGATAAACCGCTGGAGGTGGCTCATGGCAATGAGGATCAGCAGCAAAGTATCGGCGATGATGCTACCCAACTCATGCAACTGAGAAAACTCAGCGCCCTGGCAGAGTCAGGCGGTGATTTCAATGAAGTGGTGATGACCACATTGACTGGCCTTAAAGATGGCGTTGGCCTCAATCATTGCGGCGTATTTCTGTTGAGTCGGGATCGGAATCGGCTGCTGCTCAGAATCGTGCTGGGATTGGACGACAGGGGCCAACAGCTGCTGCAGGAGTTACCGCTCGATTCAGCCAGCGTATTTGAGCCTGTTATAAAGCTGAAACAACCGCTAAGGGGGGATACCGGGATTCCTGACCCTGTGAAGGGATTGGTGGCCGGAGGCTTAATCGCCGCGCCTCTGGTAGTCGAAAGCAAGGTAATTGGCATCTTTTACGGCGCTAACCGGGACAAACAAACAGTTATTAATGATGAGCAATATGGCGCATTTTTGCACTTTACCCGTCAGGCCAACCTCTGTTTTGCACTGTCCCGTCGATGACTGCTGGTTGTTATCTGCCGGAGTGAAGCTTGTTTACCACTGCAATGGGTCCAGTCTGTAGTAGTGACTCAACTCCCGGTACAGTTGAGGATGCAGGTTCAGAAACTCATCGGGTTGCTCAAAAAACACTTCAGTAATCACGGCAAAAAACTCGGCCGGATTGGTTGCCCCGTAATAGCTGAACAGAGATGGCAGGCCATTATGGGCACAGTACTGCAGCGCTGAAAACTCTCTGCCCAGGGTATCGGACCAGCTCTTGTAATCTGCAGGATGGGCCAAAGGTGGTGCACCATTGGCGCTACCATCCTCCTGATCAAGCTGATGGGCAAACTCATGGATCACTACGTTGGATCCATCCCGCGGATCGGCTGCGCCTTTGAGGGTATCCTGCCAGCTCAGGATAACCTGCCCCTCTTCCCATGACTCCCCAAGTAATACCGCCCTGTGTTGAAAATGCAGGCCATTACCATCCCGCTGTTCTTTGTCGACGATAAAGGCGGCTGGATAGACCAGAATTTGCCGGAGCTTTGGGTAGTAGTCTGTGTTTCGGTTAAGCAACAGCAGACAGGCCTGAGCCGCAATGGTCACCCGGATTTCATCGGTAATGCTCAGGCCATCACAACCCACAAACTGCTTTTCTGACAAAAAGACTTTGATATGGTCTTTCAGTTGCAATTGCAGGTGGGTGGGCAGAGTTTTGAATATCGGTATTCTGCGCTTGATTATCTCGCGCCAGGCTTTCGGAAAAGGCTGACGTCTTACCTGTTGTCGCCTGAGTCTAACCCGGGCCGGTCCCGAGGCAAGCCACACAATAGCTGCCAGACCGAGCAGTGAAACCAGCAGGATTGCAAACATAGTTCGAGCCTGTGAATGGATGATGTTAAAGAGATGGGGACAAATGTGATGGAAATCAAGAAAAGGGGCCGGCAAGACCCCGGGAAGGGACAGATACGGAGCCTGAACTCTGTATCAGTTCCTCCCCATAGCGGGAGAGGGAGGATCTGCCGGCATAATCCGGAGTGGCGATTATATTGAAGGTTTCAGGTCGTTTGCTGACACCCTGAATACCTCACTTATTGTTATTCGGTTGAGCTGGCAGATTCTATCTGCGCCTGAGTCTCCTTAGTGTGGTTGAAGTGCTCATTAATCAAGATTCTGAGGAGCTTTGATTTGGCAATATGGCCATCGCCCGTCATCTCTGTCAGCTGCTGTATGCTGGTTTCGCTCAGCGTAAAGGTGGCATTTCTGAACCTGCGACCTTTATGTTTACAGCAGTCATTGGCAGCCTGAGAGGTATGACGTTGCATGCCCATGGCGTACAGAGTAGCGCCATCAATGAACTCCTCCAGGCTCAGTTGCTGCGACAGCTTAGCTGGCGAAGCGTTTTTCTTGAGATCTGCCAGACCCATGTTGACCTCCCGCTTCTTCCAGTTTCACCTTACCAAGCTTGGACTTCAGAGCTTCGGCGTTATCGACCCCCATTGCTTCGCAGGCAATCGCGCGGATTTCTGCTGCAGCTTTGCCTTTCGGGTCGATCTCCATCACTGACATTCCAGACTCTTCGCTGTCGTCATAAATGTTTCGAGCATAGGTGATGGCATCAAGTACGTTGATGTCGTAGGTGCGGCACACCTCTTTGGCCTCAAGAATGCGGTTCGCCTGGCTTGGCAGGTTAGGGCACTGAGTAATCACAAAAGACGCTTTCATCTTTGGATTAATCATTAAGCAGGTGGCAATGACGTCATCCATGTGGGAAACAGTTTTCAAATCCCGGCGTTTTGGTCGCAATGGCATCAGCACGTGAGATGCTACTGACATCGTTGCTCTGAGCGCCAGGTTATCCTGGCCGCCGCAATCGACAATCACGCAGTCGTAATGCTGTTCGAGACTCAGCAGGTCATTGCGTATCTTTCCGTAAAGCTGAACGCAGTTGATGCCCGGCAAATCTTCATTGTTATTACGTGCCTGAATCCAATCAGAAGTTGTTCTTTGAGGATCACAGTCAACCATGATGACTGAAGCCCCGGCTTCCTTGGTCATAAAGACCGCCAGATTCTGCGCCAGACAGCTTTTACCGCTGCCACCTTTTTCTCCACCTACTAAAATAATCATATTGTGTCCTCTCCAAACACAGGTCAGCCCAGCTGAATCAGATGAGACTGAATTAAAATCCATGGTTTGAATCTAGATGTCTGCCAGCACGTATTCAACTGTCTGATTTATGACAGTTTCAGCAAATTGACGGTAGGACGTAATATTGACTTGTTGTGGCAAATGACAGTCATTTGACAAATGCGTAACATTTTGTGCGTTTGTCAGATAAATTCAATGAATACAGTTGATTACCTGGAGTTTGAATATTGACGCTGGCTGTAGATGAGGCGGGCTTTCTCTGGTTGTAGATATTTGCGACTCATTTTAATTGCTGCAGGTAATGTTTCTGAAGTTTCTTATTTGATTAAGTTCTATAAAAACAGCAAAAAATTACTGTTAGCAGCTAACTTTGGCGGCGTTCAAACCGGGTAGAACTCCGTCGTCTTGCTTAATATTGATTCGTGAGCGCTTTGCACCATGGATAGAGCGACATAAAATGGCCGCTTATTCAATGCGGGTGGAAAATATATGCAACAGGAGTTGGTGGAAGCCATTAATCAAATTATGCCCTTTGGCAAATATGCCGGTAGAAGGCTGCTGATGCTGCCTGAGCCTTACCTGGTGTGGTTTCACAGCAAAGGATTTCCTGAAGGCAAGCTGGGCAAGCAATTGGCATTGGTTTATGAGATTAAGCTCAATGGGCTGGAGTCGACTTTTGCTCCTTTACTCAAAGATTGATTGGCAAAATTGCAAACTGGGTAGCGGAATTGGATTTTAGGACGTGCTTAAATGTCCTAACTAATTTAGTAAGTTAACAGGAAAATCAATGAAGAAGATCGGACTGAAACTGTTGGCGGCCGCTTCTTTGGCAATGGCCAGCATGCTGACATGGGCACAAACCGGCATGCATCAGGGAACTGTTCTGGAAACCATGAACTCAGGTGGTTACACCTATGTTCAGATCCAGGAAGGCGATAAAACCCTTTGGGCTGCAGGTCCCCAGGTTAACCTTGAAAAGGGTGACACTGTGTCTGTAACCAGCGCTGGTTGGATGAAAGACTTCCACAGCAAGACTCTGAACCGCACTTTTGCTGATCTGCTGTTCGTCAGCAAAATCGTAAAAGAGTAATTGTCTTAATAGACATAAGCATACCCCGGGCAACCGGGGTTTGCTTTTTTTGTGTCTTAACGCCAAATTAGCGATTATGCACACTCGTATATCAGTCTCTCCCGTGCTGGACCGATTTCAGGTTCAGCCTTACAGCCGGGCATTCGCCAATCAGGTCAGCATGATTTTTCATCTGGCAGTGCATGGTATTGCAGGAAGGCACTACTCTGACGCCCAGCTTCATGCCTGGTCCAATCAACCCAGGTCTGACAGATATTGGCACCAAAGGCTCACCCGTACACAATCCTGGGTCATTTTGGACTTTAATCCGCCTAAACCTCTGGCTGCGCCACTGTGCTGTGGCTTCATCAACATTGAAACCCAGTATTTTCAACGGGGTTATATAGACAGTTTGTACGTTCATCCCGCCTATCAGGGGCAGGGCTTTGCGGCGTTATTGTTCAGCACAGCGCGGGATTGGGCCTGCGAGCAAGGATTTCCGGAGTTGACTGTCGATGCTTCCTATTACTCCCGCCCTCTGTTTGAACGGGAGGGGTTTGTGCTCGAATATAAATCTTATCAACCCAAATCCGGGCAGATGCTACCGGGTTTTCATATGCGCTTGCCGCTGAACATCTGAGTTTTACATTCTCATAAAAGGAACCGTCCGTCCTTAATTCACAAATTTTAATCTTTATTTGTGAATATAGACTGGGTTCATCAAATCAAGGACGCCATACCGGCGGGATGAACCCAATCGAGGACAGTAAAATGACAGCACTCCTTCACTCACTTCTTAAATCTGAAAGCAGCCTGGCACCTTTGGCACTGCGTGTGCCAGCTGGCATTATCTTCGCCGCACACGGCGCCCAGAAACTCTTTGGCGTGTTTGGTGGTTATGGTCTTGAGGCAACAGGACAGTGGATGGCATCTATAGGTCTGGCTCCCGGTTATCTGATGGCATTACTGGCGGGAAGTGCTGAATTCTTTGGTGGTCTGTTTATCGTACTTGGGCTGCTTACCCGGCCGATGGCTGTGGTACTTGCCTTTACCATGCTGGTGGCGATTGTGACTGTGCATCTGGATAACGGCTTGTTTATGAGTAATAACGGTTATGAATTCGGATTGGCGTTGCTGGCCATATCTGTGTCATTGGCGGTGTCGGGTGCGGGACGCTTTGGGGTGGATAGCTGGCTGCAAAAATTCCTGTCGTCCGAAAACAAACCTGAGGTTGCTGCGGCTTAAGCAGAATAAAGCCGGCTGAATGCCGGCTTTGGTATTTACTCAATCCTGTTTCAGGTGACTGGTGTAATGCACGTTTGGCCCAACCGGGTCGGCCCACACATCTCCGGAGCGAATAAATTCAATAAAGGCTCCGGGCAGAGTAAGTGCATCCATCTGTTGTTGCCACTCATTATTCAGCAGAGGGTGATATCCCTCTTTTCCTGAGATGGTGTACTGACTGGAGACGCCTGTATACAGCTCATCACTATTTAATGGACGCCACTGTTTCTGCTGCATCACTTCCAGCGAGACAATTCTTTCGCCACGAGGGCGTCGGCCATCGTACTGGTATCTTAATCCATAGGTGTAGGGGAAACTGCCGGTGCCTGTTCCCTGAATGCCGTTATTGGTCGCGGTATCAATGGCTGACTCCAGTGCCTGGCAGATATACCGGCCGCGGATCTGATAGCTCACCAGTGGAATATCGAATGGCAGTACTTTGCCCAGTACATCAGCCAGAGAAAGTTCTCCCGGATCCAGGGAGTCACGCACGCCACCTGCGTTATGCAGGGCAAAGTCGATACGTTTATCCTGCAGTTTGGCGCGGCTGTACATGGCACGACTGACCCAGGGAGCCAGTTCACTGCCGTGGGGCAGGGTTTTGCTTGGAAGGCGGGTATGCACCATGTTCTGGGGCACCAGAGCGACTATCTGACGTTCAAGCTCATCAATCCGTGGACGGTATTTTTGTGCCAGCAGGTTATCGACCTGTTGATCTCCTGGCTCCCAGGCGATGGCAGGGTGGGCCTGCAGCAGGCTCAGGGCCTCTTGATAGTCATCCTCTGGCAACGGCTTGCCTGAATGATCCATCAGATCCGTATCCAGCATAAACAGGTTACGGCCGCTCAGGGCGGTTACCTTGCCATCGGTGTTAAATTCAATATCGGCCAGTCCCAGAGTCTCGGCATACTTACCCGCGTGGACGATTGGGGTGTGATTAACCACTTCGCCGTAGGGCAGGGCGGGAATCCCCAGCTCCTGACAATCGCCCTGTTGAGTATGGCTGTGACCACCGACGATAAGACTGATGCCATCGACAGCGTCGGCCAACACTCTGTCACCATCTATACCCAGGTGGCTGAGCACCAGAATATGCGGTACTCCCTGTCTATGCAGCATTTGCACTGTATTGCGGGTGACGTCGATTGCACTGTGAAACTCAGTGCCGGGATCAGGATGAGCAATTGACTTCATTTGATCCAGGGTGATGCCAAATACAGCCAGCTGGGTATTGCCCATGGCAATAAAATGTACCCGGGCACATTGGCTTTGCGGGTCATAATCCAACATGCGTGGATGTCCCCTCAGCCCCTTATTACCAAGCTGCTCCTCGGTGAGTTCCATATTGCCGGCCATCAGCGGAAACTCGATGGCGTCCAGAAAACGGCGTACCGGGGCGTTGCCGCCATCAATTTCATGATTGCCCAGCACCATGGCGTCGGGCTTAAGTTGATTCAGCAGATCGGCGTTGGCGGCACCTTTAAACTCGCGAAAATAGAGTGTGCCCTGGAAGCTGTCGCCGCCGTGCAGAAATACAAAGTGCTGGTCGTGTGCATCTGCGTCAGCTTTGGCTTTGTCCAGCTGACTTTTAATTCTGGCGTAACCGCCGGTATTGGCGCTTATCGCAAGTGGCTTGTTTGGGGATTGCAGGGTGAACCGCACCCGGCTTGGCTCAAAGTGGGAATGGGTATCATTGATGTGAGCCAGTTTGAGTAACAGTCTTTGGGTCATAATCTTCCTCTCTCGGGCCGCAGATTGTAGCACCTATGACGCGCCGGGGGACGAACGAGAGGCACAAAAAAGGGAGCCTGGGCTCCCTTTATTATGGTGTATGGCGGTTACTGCTCTGCAACCGGCTCGAAGTCACCGTCATCGGACAGGCGGATACCTTTATGCTTCATGCGTCGCTTCCACAGTTTGCGGGCCAACTGCTGCATATCGGTTGCCGGATCGTTCAGGTCGACAATCTCCAGACCCAGCATGGACTCGATGATATCTTCCTGAGTCACAATACCCTGACTGGAACCATACTCATCCACTACCATGGCGATTTGAGTATTGCGCTTAATCATCAGCTCAAACAGAGGCAGGATTTTCGCAGTTTCAGGCACAGCCAGCAGGCTCTTCTTCAGCGGGTTCAGGGTTGCCTCAGGCGTATCACGCTCAGCCAGCAGAATATCGGTACGGTTTACATAGCCGATAATATCATCGTGGTCTTTGGCATACACAGGAATACGGGTGAACGGCTTGTTCATGTATTTTTCAACAAACTCGTGCTGCGTCAGGGATACCGGCAGAGAGAACATCACAGTACGTGGCGTCATAATCGCGGTAACTGGCATATCACGCACGGTCAGCATTTGAGTCAGAATCTTGGATTCCTGCTCGTCCAGTTCGCCGGACTCATGACCAATACGGGCCATGGCGCTCATCTCCTGACGGATATACTGACCATCATCGCCTTTACCCATCAATTTGGTGACCTGTTGAGACATCCAGATCAAAGGCAGTGTAATACGTTCCATCCAGTACAGTGCGTGAGTGACTACTGGAGCCAGAGCTCGCCAGTAGTTGGCACCGATAGTCTTCGGAATAATTTCCGAGAAGAACAGGATGATAAACGTCAGCACCCCGGAGAACACACCCAGCATTTCATCGCCGAAAACCTTGGCTGCCTGAGCACCGGCTACTGCCGCACCGACTGTGTGGGCGATGGTGTTCAGAGTCAGAATAGACACCAGAGGTGATTCAACATTTTCTTTTTGTTTGGCCAGACGTGCAGCAGCCCCCGGGTTGGATTGCTCCAGGTTGGCAATATAGCTGGGGGTAACAGACAACAGAACGGCTTCAAAAACGCTGCACAGGAAGGACACACCGACAGCGACAACGATAATTAGGATAAGGGTTAACATAGGGGGTGGAATTACAACTCCGAGGTAAAGGCCAACATTGACCCGGGCGCGATTTTACCACACTCTTTTGCCATGACGGATAATTATCTGTGCCTGAAATCACATCCGGGAAAAAACCACTGTGATAGCCCAGACTTAATTGTGCCACGGAGCTTCGCACTCCTCTGAAATTTACAGGGTGTTTGCGTACTGGCTAATTTTCATGTCTCTCTGTATAATTCGCCGCCCTGTTTGCAGGTTTTCGGTTTTTTGAGGTTAGCCAGAATGAGTGAGAAAAAGATCAATTTGTTGGACCTGGATCGCAATGCGATGCGGGAAATGCTGGTGGAGATTGGTGAGAAGCCATTTCGTGCCGATCAGCTGATGAAATGGATCTATCACTTCGGCGTCAGTGACTTCGATGAAATGAACAACATCAACAAGGCGATGCGTGCCAAGCTGAAGGCGCGCTGCGAGATTGTTGCTCCGGAAATCTCAACCTTCCAGAAATCCTCTGATGGCACCATTAAGTTTGCCATCAATGTGGGCAATGGCCAGGAAGTGGAAACCGTTTATATCCCTGAAGATGACAGAGCAACTCTGTGTGTATCTTCTCAGGTGGGTTGTGCCCTGGAATGTTCATTCTGCTCCACCGCGCAGCAAGGTTTTAACCGTAACCTGAGCGTATCTGAGATTGTGGGTCAGATCTGGCGTGTGTCTGAGTTCCTGGGCTTTGCCAAGGAAACCGGTGAGCGTCCGGTGACCAACGTGGTCATGATGGGCATGGGTGAGCCGCTGCTGAATCTGTCCAATGTGATTCCGGCGATTAAGATCATGCTGGATGACTTTGGTTTTGGTCTGTCCAAGCGCCGTGTGACTGTTTCTACCTCAGGCGTGGTGCCAGCGCTGCCTAAATTGGCGGACGAACTGGACGTCGCCCTGGCGGTCAGTATTCACGCTTCCAATGATGAACTGCGTAATGAGCTGGTACCTATCAACAAAAAGTATCCGCTGGAGCAGTTCCTGGCTGCAATTCGTGACTACATCAGTCGCTCCAACGCCAACCGTGGTCGTGTGACCCTGGAGTATGTGATGCTGGATCATGTTAATGATTCCACAGATCAGGCGCACGAGCTGGCCAAACTGATGAAAGATACCCCATGCAAGGTGAACCTGATCCCGTTCAACCCATACCCGGGTTCTCCTTACGGCCGTTCATCCAATTCCCGTATTGATCGCTTCTCCAAAGTATTGATGGAGTACGGTTTAACTGTGATTGTACGTAAGACTCGTGGCGATGATATTGATGCCGCCTGTGGTCAGTTGGCCGGTGATGTTCGTGACCGTACCAAGCGCCTTGCAAAAAAACGTATGCAAGATCAACAAATTTCAGTAAAAATGGCTTGATAATTAGCAGCATAGATTTACTCTGATGAGAGTGTGCTGTATTGAATCCAGATTCAGTGACCGGTCGCGGTAAGACGGCCGGCAATGCACAACCATTAACAGGTAAATACCATGAAGCAGGGATTGCCAATTGTGTGTGCACTTCTGTTGTCAGGTTTGACAGCAGGGTGTGTCACAGAGCGTACCTACAGTGGAACCGATATTCAGGTTCAGGAACGCAAATTCGATAAAGTGTCCGCCGCCAGAGAGCGTATTCAGCTGGGGTTGACCTATTTGCAGCGTGGCAACAGCGAACAGGCAAAGTACAATCTGGACCGGGCCTTGTCCCATGCGCCAGATTTGGAAGATGCCCATATTGCCATGGCTTACTACTACCAGACGGTCGGGGATCTGCGCCGGGCAGAATCTGCTTATCAGGGGGCAGTAAATACCCGCAATCCTTCTGGTGATGCATTGAATAACTTCGGGGTTTTCCTGTGTCAGCAGGAGAAATATGAGCAGGCAGAGAAGATGTTTCTGGCCGCCATTGATACCCAGGAATATACCCGCACAGGTTCCAGTTATGAAAATCTGGGAATTTGTAGCAGAAAAGCGGGTCATATAGAGAAAGCGAAACAATATTTCGAGTCGGCGCTGAAGTATGAGCCGCGTCGGGCTTCCACCATGATGGAATTGATTCTGTTGTCGCTGGAGCAAAATGATTTCAGTGACGCGCGTCAGGAATTGGCGCGTTATCACAGAGTGGTACCCGAGTCGGCACAGAGTCTGGCGCTTGGAATAAAAATTGAGCAGGGCCTGAATGATCCTGAGGCGGTTAAGCGGTATGGCATTCGCCTACTGGCTAAGTTCCCCGCCTCAGAGCAGGCCAGGCAATACCGGGCTAGTTTGAATTGATGACAGACAACCAACAAGAGTTACTCAAGGAAGAAACAGTAGCTGAAGAATCAAAGGATATCACCGCCACTGTTGGCGAGATTCTTAAACATGCCAGAGAAGCCAGTGGGCTGACCATTGAAGATATTTCCGGACGGCTGCACTTGCGCCCCTCTTTGGTTCGGGATATCGAAGCGGACAAGTTCGATGGAATCTCCTCTGCCACCTATGCTCGTGGCTATGTACGTAACTACGCCCGAATTCTGGGGGTGGATGAAGCCGAAGTGATGGCCTGTCTTGAACAGCAGGTACCCAGTGAGGCTGAGCCTGCCATGCAGAGCTTTTCCCGCAAAACCACCCATCAGGCCCGTGACAGCCGTTTAATGATGGTGACCTGGCTTATCGTGATTGTGCTGGCCGCCCTGGTGGTACTCTGGTGGTTCCAGAAATCCAATATGAATACAGGTATGGATCTCTCGCAGCCAAGTGCTGAAGAGGTCGCGGCTGCCGTAGAGCTGGGCGCAACTGAAGCTGGTGAGCCGGTTATCAGCACCGCCTCTGTGGTGAGCCTTCCTCTGACAGATGAAGAGCAATCTGAGCCTGTCCAGACTGAAACCCCTGATGCAGCAGATAGCACTCCAGCGCCAGAGCAGGCTCCCATTGAAACAGAAACCGAAAGCAGCGCCACAACTACTTCGCCTGAACAAAGCCAACCTCAATCTGATGATGCCGTAACCGCAAGTCTGAATGTATCCCTTGCCGGTGACTGCTGGATGAAAGTTGAAGATGCCACTGGCAAAGTATTGATCAGTGGTGTGAAAGAGGCTGGTCGTTCTATGGATGTAACAGGTGTGGCGCCATTTAGTCTGGTAATTGGTGCGCCGCAGGTTGTATCCCTGCAATTTAATGGCGAGAATATCAGCCTGGAAGATTATCCTGCCGGTAAAGTCGCCCGCTTCAGCTTGCCGCGCGAATAAGCTCTTACCCTGTGTAAGATAACCGGGCAGAGCCCTTACTGAGCCTAAACAGAGCTAAGCCAAGATGTACAACGAATCCCCTATTAAACGTCGTCCCTCTACCCGCATCTATGTGGGCAATGTTCCTATTGGTGACGGTGCACCCATTGCCGTTCAGTCCATGACCAACACTCGTACAACCGATGTTGATGCCACAGTGGCGCAGATCCGTGCGTTGGAAAACGTGGGTGCCGATATCGTTCGGGTCTCTGTACCCACCATGGATGCCGCAGAAGCTTTTAAGCTGATTAAGCAACAGAGCAAGGTGCCTTTGGTGGCAGACATTCATTTCGACTACCGTATCGCCCTTAAGGTGGCTGAGTACGGTGCCGACTGTCTGCGTATCAACCCGGGCAACATTGGTAACGAAGAGCGTATTCGCAGCGTGGTGGATTGTGCCCGCGACCTGAATATCCCAATCCGTATCGGTGTTAACGGCGGGTCTTTGGAAAAAGATCTGATGGATAAGTACAAAGAGCCGACGCCTGAAGCTCTGGTTGAGTCCGCCATGCGTCATGTAGACATTCTTGACCGTCTGAACTTCGACCAGTTTAAAGTGAGCGTGAAGGCTTCTGACGTCTTTCTGGCTGTGGAGTCCTACCGTCAGCTGGCAAGACAGATTCAGCAGCCTCTGCACCTGGGCATTACAGAAGCCGGTGGTTTCCGCTCCGGTTCAGTGAAGTCCGCTGTCGGTCTGGGGATGCTGTTGGCTGAAGGCATTGGCGATACCCTGCGTATCTCTCTGGCCGCCGATCCGGTTGAAGAGATTAAAGTGGGCTTTGATATCCTCAAGTCCCTGCGCATTCGTTCCCGCGGCATTAACTTTATTGCCTGCCCATCCTGCTCCCGTCAGGAGTTTGATGTGATTGGTACTGTCAATGAGCTGGAGCGCAGACTGGAAGATATCGTCACCCCGATGGATGTATCCATTATCGGTTGTGTGGTGAATGGCCCGGGTGAGGCTCTGGTGTCCGATCTGGGGTTAACCGGTGGTAACCGCAAGAGTGGTTTCTATGTAGACGGTGAACGTCAGAAAGAGCGTATGGACAACGACAATCTGGTGGAGCAGCTGGAAGCGAAAATCCGGGCTCAGGCCGCCATTGTTGCCCAGCGAATTCCGGTGGAAGACAAGTCTTAATTCAGTATATTGAGCCGGGGTCTTTCCCCGGCTTTTCATACCCGTTGCTCAAGGATTGCGCGGGTTTTACGTTTAGTATGGAAACGCCTATAATACCGGGCGTTTTTTCTTATTTACCGAACAATCGAGTCGATACAGTGGCAAAACAGATCCAAGCGATTCGCGGAATGAATGACATTCTGCCGACCCAAAGTCCAGTGTGGCAAAAAGTAGAAGCGGTAGTCCGCAGTGCAGTAAGCGCCTACGGTTACAGCGAGATCCGTACGCCAATCGTGGAAAGTACAGACCTTTTCAAGCGTTCTATTGGTGATGTCACCGATATCGTTGAAAAAGAGATGTACACCTTTGAAGATCGCAATGGTGACAGCCTGAGTCTGCGTCCTGAAGGTACAGCGTCTACTGTTCGTGCCGGTAATGAGCACGGCTTGCTGTACAACCAGGAACAGCGTCTGTGGTACATGGGCCCTATGTTCCGCCACGAGCGTCCGCAAAAAGGCCGCTATCGCCAGTTCCACCAGTTTGGTGTGGAAGTTTATGGTATTGGTACTGCTGACGCTGATGCTGAAGTCCTGATGCTGTCCAACCGTTTGTGGAAAGAGCTGGGCCTGACCGAACACGTCACGCTGGAGCTGAACACTCTGGGTGATAACCACGAGCGTGCCGAATACCGTGATGCCCTGGTGGCATTTCTGGAGCAGCACAAAGACAAGCTGGATGAAGATTCTCAGCGTCGCATGTACACCAATCCACTGCGTGTACTGGACAGCAAAGACCCTCAGGTTCAGGCGATTCTGGCCGATGCGCCAGAGCTGATGTCCTTCCTGGGTGAAGAGTCAAAAAATCATTTTAATCAATTATGTGAACTATTGGAGGCCGCAGGCATCCAATACCGTATCAACCCACGCCTGGTTCGCGGTCTGGACTATTACAACCGCACCGTATTTGAGTGGGTAACCGACAGTCTGGGTGCTCAGGGTACGGTACTGGCCGGTGGTCGTTACGATGGTCTGGTAGGACAATTGGGTGGTAAAGACACCCCAGCAGTCGGTTTTGCCATGGGTATCGAGCGTATCGTGCTGCTGGTAGAAACCCTTGAGCTGACTGCAAATGTTGCCGGTGCTGTCGATGTCTATGTGACTGCCATGGGCGACAACTGTCGTATCGAAGCGATTAAAATCGCCGAGGAGTTGCGCAACGCAGTGCCAGGCCTTAAGGTGATGAGCCACTGTGGTGGTGGTAATTTCAAAAAACAGATGAAGCGCGCCGACAAAAGCGGTGCTGCAGTTGCCTTGATTATCGGTGAGAACGAGTTGGCTACCAATCAGATCGCCGTTAAGCCACTGCGCAACAATGACGAACAACAACTGGTTGCCCGTGAAGCGCTGGCAACTGTATTGGCAGAACTGATCTAAGAGTGATCGTAAGAAGGGGACGTGCGAGTGGAAATCTATAGCACAGAAGAACAACAAGTTGATGCTATCAAACAGTTCTGGAAGGATTATGGCACCTCAATCCTGGTAGGTGCAGTAGTAGGTTTGGGCGGCCTGTATGGCTGGAACTACTTCTCAGCTCAAAAAGTGGAAAATGCGGAATCAGCTTCCGTTGCTTTCCAGCAGATCCGTAATCAGAACCCTGATGCGGCGACACTGGCGGGTCAAATTGCCAACTTCGACAAAGCCCATGACCAGAAAGGTTATCAGGCGCTGTTGGATCTGATGCTGGCCAAGCAGGCGGTGGAAGCCGGTGACCTGACCAAGGCCGCTGATGCCCTGACCCAGGTGATTGCAGCCAAGCCAGGCTCTGGCCTGGGTGAAATTGCCACACTGCGTCTGGCTCGTATCCAGGCTCAGGAAGGTCAGATTGGTACCGCTCTGTCTACTCTGGACACAGTAACTGATGCAGCCTTTGCTGCTCAGCGTGATGAATTGAAAGGTGATTTCCTGGTGCGCCAGGGGGAAACTGACAAAGCTCGTACTGCATACCTGGCGGCTAAAGACGCGTTGGCTGCAGAAGGTCAGATGGAAAGCCCTGCACTGCAGATGAAGATAGATAATCTGAACAAGGCATAAGGAACAGCCAATGAAGTCCTGGTGTAAATCCCTGCTGGCGGCGAGCCTGAGCATGGCCCTGTTGTCGGCCTGCTCATCGTCTGACAGCATCGAAGAACCTATCGCAGAGCTGCAGGAAATCAACGCCACTGTATTCCCTGAAATCAGTTGGCAGGCTCAGGTTGGCGATGGGGTAGGTGAATACTATTCCCAACTGCAACCCGCGGTACGTTATGGCAAAATTTTTGCCGCTGATCGCGACGGTGTGATTGAAGCATTCGACGAGAAAACCGGTGAAAAGGTTTGGGAGCGGGACTTCAGTGAAGCATTCCGTGACGGCGTACTGGCTAAAAACAAAGGTGCCCGTCTCGCTGGTGGTCTGACTGCAGCCCGTAACAAGCTGTTTGTTGGCAGTGAAAGTGGTGTGCTGGCGGCGCTGAACGTAGAAACCGGTGAACTTGAGTGGCATGCGCTGACTAAAGGTGAGTTGCTGTCTGCCCCCACTGTGGCTGATGACATAGTGGTGGTAAATACAGGTTCCGGTCAGCTGGAAGCTTTTGACGTCGAGACGGGTGAGTCCCTGTGGACTTACGAAGCCCTGATGCCAAGTCTGACCCTGCGTGGTACAGGCAGTGCAGCGTTTGAAGCCGGTGGTTTCTTTGTGGGGACTCCGGATGGCAAGGTGGCGGTTATCATCAAGGATAATGGTCAACCGGCATGGGAGCAGGCTATCTACACACCAAAAGGCGGTAATGAGTTCGCCCGTATGGCTGATGTGGATATGACCCCACTGATTATCGGTGATACCCTGTACGCGGTGAGCTATAACGGCAATCTGGTGGCGATGGAACTCCGCACTGGCCGTATTATGTGGTCCCGCAAATACTCCAGCTTTAACGATTTGGCGTCTTCAGGCTTCAGCCTGTTTCTGGTGGATGACCACAGCCGAATTTACTCTGTGGATCGTCGCAACGGCCTGGAGCAGTGGAGCAACAGTGAACTGACCAATCGCAGTCTGACTGCACCCGTGGTGTTCAACGATTACATCGTCGTGGGTGACTATGAAGGTTACCTGCACTTTATCGACCGCAGCAATGGTCAAATTGCCGGTCGTTTACAGATTGACAGCAAGGGCTTGTTCAGCGCGCCGATAGTGGCGGATGGCAAGCTTTATGTGCAAGGCCGCAGCGGTGAAGTTGTGGCAGTGACACTTCCTTAAGTAAGGCTAAAACCTTATAGAGCCCCTGGAAGTGCTTCCGGGGGCTTTTTATTGAAAAGAGGCAAAACATGATCCCAGTAGTGGCCCTGGTGGGTCGCCCCAACGTGGGGAAATCTACCCTGTTTAACCGACTCACCCGCACCCGTGATGCGCTGGTGGCTGACTACCCTGGTCTGACCCGGGACCGTAAATACGGCCGGGCATTTTTGTCAGGTTACGAGTTTATCGTAGTTGACACAGGTGGTATTGACGGTACTGAAGAGGGTATCGAAACCAAAATGGCTGAGCAGTCTTTGGCTGCGATTGAAGAAGCGGACGTAGTGCTGTTTCTGTGTGACGCCCGCGCCGGTCTGACCGCCGCTGATATGGCGATTGCCCAGCACCTGCGCAGCCGTGAAAAGACCACTTTTGTGGTCGCCAACAAGGTTGATGGTATCGACGCTGACTCTGCCTGTGCTGAATTCTGGTCTCTGGGCCTGGGCGAAGTGTACCAGATGGCTGCGGCTCAGGGCCGTGGTGTCACCAACATGATTGAATACGCGTTGGCACCTTATGCCGAGGCGCTGGGTGTCAATCGCGACGGCGAGGAAGAAGAAGCTACCGACCTGCGTGAGTACACTGAAGAAGAGGCCGAAGCTGAACAGGCGCGTCTGCAGGCGCAACCTATTAAGCTGGCCATTATCGGTAAGCCAAACGTGGGTAAATCCACATTGACCAACCGTATTCTGGGTGAAGAGCGTGTGGTGGTATACGATGCGCCGGGGACGACTCGTGACTCCATCTATATCCCAATGGAGCGTGACGGTCAGGACTATGTGATTATCGATACTGCCGGTGTGCGTCGTCGCTCCAAGGTGTATGAAGCGGTAGAGAAATTCTCCGTGATTAAAACCCTGAAAGCGGTAGAAGATGCCAACGTGGTACTGCTGGTTATCGACGCCCGTGAAGGTATTGCTGAGCAGGACCTGGGCCTGCTTGGGTTTGTGCTGAACGCAGGTCGTGCACTGGTTATCGCCGTCAACAAGTGGGATGGTATTGATCAGGGTGTGAAAGATCGCGTTAAGAGCGAACTGGACCGTCGTCTGGGCTTTATCGATTTTGCCCGTATTCACTTTATCTCTGCGCTGCATGGCACAGGTGTTGGTCACCTGTTCGAGTCCATCGAAGAAGCTTACGAAAGTGCCACCCGTCGTGTGGGCACCTCTATGCTGACCCGTATCATGCAGATGGCGCAGGATGATCACCAGCCCCCGCTGATCAATGGTCGTCGAGTGAAGCTGAAGTACGCTCACGCCGGTGGTTATAACCCACCAATCGTGGTGGTACATGGTAACCAGGTGAGCAAACTGCCAGACTCCTACAAGCGTTATATGATGAACTACTTCCGTAAGTCTCTGAAGGTTGTCGGTACGCCAATTCAGCTGCGCTTCCAGGAGGGTGATAACCCGTTTGAAGGTAAGACGGAGAAACTGACCCTGAGTCAGGAACGTCGTCGTAAGCGTATGATGGCACACATCAAAAATAAAAAGGGCTAATCGGCTCTGAGCAGAAAAGGAACCCAATTGGGTTCCTTTTTGTTTTTCGTGACCCGTCCTGAATACAGTTGACACTTTCCAGACTTCTTTTTGGAGAGTGTTAATCCCCAGGTCTGTGCATGCTACAGTTAAAGCAATCGGAATCATTCGAAATGGAGCCTTGGTTCCTGGACAACAGGGCTGATACCGAAGGAACAAAACATGAAGCCTGAAGCAGACAGATTAAAGGACAATCTAGCTCGCGCTTATCCAGCGGATAGCGGGGCGGCTCAGGCTGTCAGCTGTCATTCCTCTGGGGCCTACCACCTCCTTGGTTATCTTGCCGCTGGCTTGTTGTTGATCATGCTGGCTATGCCGGTTTCTGCCGAGTGGAGCGATAATGCCTATGTATCCAAGGCGTTCAATCTTATTGCCCTGAATAATGAATATGATGACCACGAGTATCCGGTCCGCAAATGGCACAGGCCCATTCGTGTCTGGCTGGACCACAGAGTCGGGGATGAGGAGCTGCATACCAAGCTGGTGCAGATGCAGATGATGCATCTGGGAGATATTACCGGCCATGACATAGGAATGGCAGACAGTGAGCAGAGTGCCAATGTCAGGGTGCTTTTCACCAGACAGGCCACCTGGCAAGCGGAAACCCGTGAGCTTATTGGACCCTCAGGTGGCAGCCTGCCTTTTTACGGCACTGTGTGCATGGGTCATCTGTGGATGACAAGGCAATCGGAGATCCGCCATGCTCTGATAGTCATCCCGGTGGATCAGGCTCGCATGCACGGTAAACTCCTGTCCTGCGTAGTGGAAGAGTTCTCTCAGGCGATGGGCTTACCCAATGACTCTGAGCAGGTGTTTCCCTCCATCTTTAACGATGCCTCCAAAAATAATCTGTTGACCCCTCTGGATGTGACCTTATTGCGTTTGTTGTATCTGCCCGAGATATCCGCCGGGATGGAAGGCAGTAAGGTGATGCCGCTGTTACGCAGCTGGCTGGAGTCCAATCCTGACTGGTCGCAGCAGGCGGTAGAGCTTTCACTGAGCTCGGCATTTCGCCGTGAACTTGGATTGAACTGAATTTTCTGCGACTTTTGATTTACTCAGGTTTTATCTCTAATTCACTGTTTTTAATGATTTTATAAAACGCATTAAAAATGTGTGTATTTCCCTTGGCATCCCGCCAGCGATTGGTTAGTTTCTATATTAGTTGTTCAAAATGTAATACCAACTGCCAAATGAAATTGGTATCAGTTGCACCGACTCCTGGGAGCTAACTATCCCGGGGGCAGTTGTGGTGCAGAGTCTGCTTATTTCTGATGAGGAAATCACTATGCGACCCGCAACGCAATTGCTGACAGCTGTGCTGGCACTTGGCGTTAGCCTGCCTGTCTTTGCCAAAGATAACCCTGCAAATAACGTCCAATATGAAAGTAAATTCCCCAATCAGTACAAGACCTGGAAACAAACCGGTGAGAGTGAAGCTCTTGACGATGCGCTGGGAGGCGATCCCAATTTGGTGATCCTGTGGGCGGGGTATGGTTTTGCCAAAGATTACAATGCGCCCCGTGGCCACCTTTATGCAGTAACAGATGTCCGCACCACATTAAGAACCGGTGCGCCCATGAAGGAAGATGAAGGCCCGATGCCCATGGCTTGCTGGAGCTGTAAAAGCCCGGATGTAGCCCGTTTGATTAAAGGTGAGGGCGAGGCTGAATATTTCCAGGGTAAGTGGGCCAAAGGTGGACCTGAGATCACCAACAGTATCGGTTGTACCGACTGCCACGTGGCGGGCACAGCTAAGCTGAGGGTCAGTCGTCCTTTTGCCGAACGAGCTTTTGAAACCATAGGCACGCCTTTTGCTGAAGCTGACAGAACGGAACAGCAAAATATGGTCTGTGGCCAGTGCCATGTTGAGTACTATTTTGAGAAAACCGCAGATCGTCCCAATTGGGTGAAGTTCCCGTGGGATATGGGTACCTCGGTTGATGAGATTGAAGTCTATTTTGACAGTATTAACTTCAGCGACTGGACGCACAAACTGTCTCGTGCGCCTATGCTGAAGGCTCAGCACCCGGGGTATGAAACCACCAAGCTGGGTGCCCATGGCCGCAATGGTGTTTCCTGCACCTACTGCCACATGCCCAGAGTGCAGAATGAAAAGGGCAAATGGTTTACCAGCCATAAAGTCGGTAACCCTCTGGACCAATTCTCTGATACCTGTGAACGATGCCATACCCAGAGTAAAGAGTACTTTGTGGAGCAGATGAAAACGCAAAAAGCCCGTGTTGCCGAGCTGAAGAAAGAAGCTGAAGCTCAGCTGGTTAACGCGCACTTTGAAGCTGCTGCGGCATGGGAAGCCGGTGCCACCGAGGCGCAAATGGCCCCTGCACTCAAAGATATTAGACACGCCCAATGGCGCTGGGATTTCGCTATCGCCTCCCACGGTGTGGCGGCACATGCCCCTCAGGAAGCCTTGCGCATCCTTGGTACGGCGATCAATAAAGCGGCGGATGCCAGGGTGAAACTGGTGCGTATTCTCGCTGAAAATGGGGTGACACAAACGGTCGCCTTGCCGGATATATCGACCAAAGCCAAGGCTCAGGCGGTACTGGGAATGGATATGGACAAGATGAATGCCGACAAAGCTATATTTATGGAGGAGGTGGTTCCTGTTTGGGAAGCTGACTACAAGGCCAATAATGGCGGCTAAATCGCTACTTTAAAACATAGAAAAGCTGAGGTTTGCCTCAGCTTTTTTATGTTTGTTCCAGTTCAGCTACTAAAGGGCTGTAATCCCAGCATCTTATCCATCGTCTGGATCAGGCTTTCCGTTTGAGCTTCATCCAGCGCTGCCGGGTGAGGCGGGGTAAACTTGCCTGAATCATTGTCAAAGTATTTGCCACTGGCATCGGCAAAGCTGGCATCCAGACCGGCTTTAATCAGGATATTGGCACCTATGCTGATGTCGTTACCGGCCACACCAAAGCCATCTTTGACCATTTTGCTGGCCAGCAGGGAGCCGGGGTTGACTGCGATAATGGCAGGTCCTCGGTCGCCCAGTTGCCTGGCCAAAACACGACTCCAGGCGGTAATTGCCAGCTTACTTTGGGCATAGGTGGCAAAATCATCAGCAAGGTGCACCTTGCCCTGCAACGCGTCCAACTGCACCGGTGCCTGAGCGGCGGAGGATAGGTTAACAACCCGGCCGTCAGCCGACATTAAAGGCAGCAGTGCCCGGGTTAACAACCAGGGTGCCAGCGTGTTCACCACAAAGCGCACATCTAAACCTGCCTGGTTGATTGCTGCAGGCGTTTTAAAGACACCTGCGTTGTTGATAATCACATCCAGGTGGGCAACCTGAGCCTTTACCGCGTCTGCCAGTTTGCTGACCTCATCAAGTGAGGAAAGGTCAGCCTCCAGGGCGGTAACATTGGTGTCAGGATAAGCTTCCGCCAGCGCTTGTGTAACACTGGCCAACTTATTCGGATTGCGACCATGGATAAGTAGTTGGTGCCCCTGAGCGGCCAGCAGCCTGGCTGTCGCCAAACCTATACCATCTGTCGCACCGGTTAACAGTATTACTTTGCTCATATTGCCTCCCATTTATCTTGTCAGCATCACACTGGTTGAAGTGATGGTCAGTCCTGGGCTGTATTGCCGACGCGGCAAGAGCCAGTATTCAGGCCATCACATCTAAGGTATTGCGTTTTTATAAAGTGGTAACCAAAAATCAACCGCTTGAAGATTATCCTGCAGCATATTAGTTTGGTTTTGAAATTCAGAACAAAACAATAAGGAAGCCGGAATTCCATGGCAGAAAAATCCGTACTCTTGCTATACGCCCATCCTTCTCCCCACAGGAGTGAAATTAATCAGCCCATGTTTGAGGCTGCGTGCCGTGTTAATGGTGTCACCGCAATAGACCTGTATGGGGAATACCCCAGGTTGAATATCGACATTGACCGGGAGCAGCAAAGGCTGGTTGACCATGATGTGGTGATCTTTCAGTTTCCGCTTTACTGGTACTCCACTCCGTCAATTTTGAAGGAGTGGCAGGATCTGGTGCTTGAATACAATTTTGCCTACGGCTCTGAAGGCACGGCGCTTCATGGCAAACGCTTTCTGTGCGCCCTGACCGCGGGCGCTGGCGAGGAAGCCTATCACACCGACGGTTACAATCATTTTCCCCTCAACGAGTTACTCAGACCTCTTGAGCAGACCGCCAATCTTACCGGAATGGAATGGTTGCCTCCCTTCGTACTGTTCGGTGCCCGAACCGCAGCCGATGATGGCCGATTGGATGTCCATCGCAGCCAGTGGCAGAGCCTGCTGGAACAATTGACCAGTGGTTCGCTGGCCCCCGGGGATCTGGGTGAGTTTTGTACCTTGAATCAATATCTGGAAGGGACCCAAAGTACCGGAGGGGAGGTGCTATGACTGAGTACTTTTTACAGGCGTTTATCTATCTGGTTGCCGCCGTTATCACAGTGCCCATTGCCAAACGTCTTGGCCTCGGTTCTGTATTGGGATATCTGATTGCCGGTGTTGTTATTGGGCCGGTCACCGGTTTGGTGGGCGATGAAACCAATACTATTCAACACTTCGCCGAATTTGGTGTGGTGATGATGCTGTTTCTGGTGGGGCTGGAGCTGGAGCCCAAGGTGTTATGGGAGATGCGCAACCGACTGATAGGCCTGGGTGGGTTACAGGTATCTATTACTACGGTTGCTATTGGCGCTATTGCATTGGCTCTGGGACAAGTGTGGTCTGTGAGCCTGGCTATCGGTCTTATCTTTGCTTTGTCATCCACTGCCATTGTGCTGCAAACCTTCAGTGAGAAAGGGGTATCCAAAACAGAAGGGGCCCAGAATGCCTTCTCGGTACTGCTGTTTCAGGATATCGCAGTGATCCCCATGCTCGCCTTTATTCCTTTGCTGGCACTGCCGGAGCTGGTTGAGGCGGCTCAGGCATTGGCTCAATCCGCCGACCATCATGAAAGTATGAGTCTGGTGGCTGGATTGCCGGGATGGGCGTATGCCCTGGTGATTATTGGTGCCATTACCGGATTGGTGGTGGGCGGTCACTTCCTTACCCGTCCTTTGCTGACGTTTGTTGCCAGCTCGGGTCTCAGGGAGATATTTACGGCAACGGCGCTGATGCTGGTGGTAGGTATTGCAGCCTTAATGAGTCTGGTAGGGCTTTCACCGGCACTGGGAACCTTCCTGGCTGGTGTGGTACTGGCCAATAGTGAGTTCAGACACGAGCTTGAATCCAACATTGAGCCTTTCAAAGGTTTGTTACTCGGTCTCTTCTTTATCACAGTTGGCGCTGGCATTAACTTTGGCATTCTGTCCGATAACCTGTGGGTCATCCTCGGACTGACGCTGGGAGTGATGGCCCTCAAGGGAGTGGTGCTCTACTTTTTGGCGCGACTGTTCAAAATCAGTGGCAGTGACCGCTGGCTGTTTACCCTGAGTCTGGCCCAGGCCGGTGAATTTGGCTTTGTGCTGCTGAGCTTCTCGGTACAAAACCATGTGCTGCCCACACAGCTGGCGCAAACCCTGTCACTGGTGGTCGCGTTGTCCATGTTGCTGACACCGGCTCTGTTTATTCTGTATGACAAGGTGATATTGCCCAGATTTGAAGACAGGTCGAATGAGGGACAGCCGGATGAGATTGAGGAGATGGGAACCGTCATCATTGCCGGTATGGGCCGCTTTGGTCAGATAGTTAACCGTATGCTGGTGGGCATAGGGGTAAACACTGTGGTACTTGATTATCAGGCGGGGCAGGTAGATAACCTGCGCAAAATCAATACCCGGGCCTATTTTGGTGATGCAACCAAGCCAGATCTGCTGCACACCGCTGGCATTGCTGAGTGTGAGTTATTGGTGGTGGCCATCGACAATCAGGATGCTGCCGTGGAGCTGGTAGAGTATGTGAAACACACCTACCCCAATGTAGCTGTTCTGGCGCGGGCATTCGACCGTGGCCACGGTTATCGGCTCAGGCAGGCAGGGGCTGATGTTATCCAGTCTGAGACCTATTGCAGCGCCCTTGAAATTGGCACTGCTGCCATGCGCAAACTGGGTTGCCATCCGTTTCTGGCAGAGCAGCAGAAAAACAGTTTCAAGCGCATTGATGCCGAACAATCAGATGCCTTGTATCAGGCATGGCTGGCGGACACTGAAGAGGGCGAAAGGTTCGATACCCATTACAGGGATCTGTTTATGCAGTTGGAAGAGCAGATTAAAACCGCCATGAATACCGACCGTGTCGACAGGCATTCACTCTCTGACCGCGGCTGGACGCCACCACCCAAAGGTTATACGGATGCGCTGAAAGATAAAGAGGACTGAATAATCACGAAAAAGGCGGGGTAACCTGCCTTTTACTGTGTGGACTATTTGATAGTCACTTTCTCGACGATAACCGCGTCTTTGGGTACATCGTCATGGCCAAACTTAGAGCCGGTTTTTACCCTGGCAATAGCGTTTACCACATCCATCCCCGCAGTGACCTTACCGAATACACAATAGCCCCAACCACGGTTGGTGGTGGCAAAGTGATCCAGAAAGTCATTGTCTTCCAGGTTGATAAAGAACTGAGCAGTGGCTGAGTGTGGCGCATCGGTGCGGGCCATGGCGATAGAGCCTGTGACATTTTTCAGACCACGGTTGGCTTCGTTGACGATAGGCTCGCGGGTGTCCTTTTCGCGCATTTCCGGGGTAAAGCCGCCGCCCTGGATCATAAAGCCATCGATAACACGGTGGAAAATGGTGTTGTCGTAGAAGCCATCTTCACAGTACTTAAGGAAGTTTTTGGCCGTTACCGGGGTGGTTTCCATATCCAGCTCAATTTCAATATCGCCGAAGTTAGTGGAAAAGATAATCATGTGAATCACTCGCGAGATTTTTCAGGAGGCACAGTATACTCCCTGATGTCAGAATCACCCAATAGAGTGGGATTTTCCGGGTTGGATAACGCATTGAACACAGAACATTTTAAAGGCAGCTTTGAAGTCGAGCTAAAGTACAGATTAGACGATAAAAAGACATTTCTTGAGTACCTGAATCAACAGGCCTTTGAGGTGATGTTTGAAGATAACCTTGAGCTGGACACCTTCTATGATACAGCCGATCGCCAATTGGCCCGTGCAGGGAAACTGCTTTGTATCAGGGAACTGCAACCTTCAGGTGTGATGATCTGGTTTCTCAAAGGGCCTGAACCGGAACGTTGCGAATCAACCAATATCAATGATGCAGGCGCCGCCAAAGCCATGTTGTTGAGTATGGGGTACAGTGAAGTTGCTCGCTCAACCAAGCACAGAAGCGTGTATTTCGTCGATAAGTTCCATATTACCCTGGACCGACTGGATAACATCGGCTGGTTTGCTGAGTTCGCCGTGATGACGGATGACGAGACCCTGGCTCCTGCACTGACGTCAGAGCTGGAATGTCTGGCCGCCAGGTTTGGCCTGACAGAGCAATACCGAGAGTATCAATCCTATCGCGAACTGCTGGGGGTTGAGTTCAGCTGATCGCAGACCTCAGTTGATTGGAGAGCAAACCTCACCTCAGTAAGTCGATTCATTGCAGAGACAGAGACAGAACCAAAGCAGGGCAGGGGCTCATTATCTTGGTGCAATGGCACCTTACTTCAGGCGCTAATCTGCCGTTTCAGTGGCTTGTCGGGCGGGCATGATAATTGCGACAGCTCTGATTTTGATATCGGAGCCCCCTGTGAAAATTGTATTGGACAACGTCACTCATCCTGAAGTCATCGCCTTACTGAACGAACATCTGCAGGATATGCACTCCAACTCGCCTCCTGATGCCGTACATGCATTGAATGTCAGCCGTTTGCAGTCCGCCGATGTGCGTTTCTTCTCTTTATGGTGTGGTGGAAAGCTCGCCGCCTGTGGTGCCCTGAAACGTCTGGATGGGGATAGAGGGGAGCTCAAATCAATGCGCAGTGCCAATGGATTTCGCGGCAAAGGGTATGGCCGCAAACTACTCAGATTTTTAATTCAGGACGCCCGGGCCGGAGGTATGACAGATCTGTATCTGGAGACAGGTAATGCGCCTTTGTTCGATGCGGCTAAGTCCCTGTACCTCAGCGAAGGCTTTCAATTCTGCGGGCCCTTCGCGGACTACGAAGAAAATGCATTCAGCAGCTTTATGAGGCTGCCCCTTAATGAAAACACCTTAGTATGAAATTTACTCTTATTGGCTGGTGGCATAATGGAACTAAAGGTATGATTCCCCTGAATTAAAGCAGCTCAAAAGGGACTTTGACGTGCAGCAAAAAGGGAAGAAACGAGTCACCATCAGGGTCGCAGTCGGGGCCATGTTTGTCATAGTGACCAGTCTGACAGCGCTGATAGCGGTATCCCTGCAATATTACTTTGCCCGGGAAAGTGAGTTGGACCATGCTCTGAACAAGTATCGCCAGATAGCTGGTACGGTAACAGAGCAGCTGGCTCAACTCGACTTTATCGCCATGCATACTACCCGCCAGGCTGCCCAAATCATTAAGGTGTTGGGCGATGTTGAGCCGGGAAAACCCCTGCTGGAATCCTTCGCTCAGGCGCTGCAAACCAATGATGGTCTCTACAGCATCTATGTGGCGGGAGATGATGACAGCTTCTTTCAGCTTATCAGCCTTGCTTCTCCCGCTATCAGGGATAAGGTGCATGCCCATGGCTCTGACAGATGGTTGTTGATTGTTCATCAGGGGGCGCAGGGCGAGCGCACCAAAGACAGTTTTTACTACGACGCGGACTTTTCCCTTCGCACCCGGCAAACCGAAGCCAGCACCTACTATCCATCCCAGCGTAACTGGTTTATTAAAGCCGGGGTGGACAGGATTCATAAAACTGCCCCCTATCTGTTTCACAACCTGAAGGTCACTGGGCAGAGCTACGCCATGCGCCTGAACAGCGAATTTGTACTGGGTGTTGACGTAACCCTTGCTGCCATAGAATCGAGATTGGCGAGCAGTGTGGTGTCTGACTCAGTCGATGCGGATACAGAGGCATTTCTGTTTCTTGACGATGGCAGGTTAATTGCGACCAATCAGGAGGTGGATATCAGCGATGATCTGCCGCTGGTGGAACCCATGGCGCTGTCGGCTGACGAATGGGCCCTGGTTAACAGCACGCCGCCGCTTAGAGTCTCCAATCAGGATGATTACGAGCCGATGGACTTCTCCATTTCAGGCACGCCATATGGTTACACCATGGATGTATTCAAAATTGTGGCAGACATGACCGGGCTGAAGTTTGACTATGCCAATGGCCGCAGTTGGAATGAGCTGACACAGGATTACCAGGCCGGGAAACTGGATATTCTGCACGCCATCGCCCAGCAGAGTGAACGCCGCTTCCCCGGAATATATGGTGAGCCCCTGTATCAGGTGTCCTATGGTGTGTTGTCTATGTCCGGCAGTCAACAGGCGTCTGACCTGGCCGGGTTGGAGGGACGTAAAGTCGGTATTCTTAAAGGCTGGAGCATTATCGATACCCTCAAAGCGCACCACCCGGATATTGAACTCGTTATTTATGACTCTATTCATCAGGCCATGGCGGATGTGCAGGCTGGCAAGATATATGGCTTGCTGGATCTGACCCCTGTGTTGGCTCACAAGGCCAAGCAGAAGTTTTATACCGGCCTTAAAGTCACCGAGTTGGATGAAGACCTGCTGCCAGGGAATTTCCTGTATGCCATGGGAGAGCAGCATCAAGAGTTGGTAGAGATTATCAACAGAGCTTTGCAGGCGATAACCCCGGCGCAGCGCGCTGCGCTCCATGACAAATGGCTGAGACCGACAGAGAGATTTACCCATTACACCCATGTTCCCTATGAGCTGATCCTGGATTACGCCGCGGCAGAAAATGCAGGTACGCAGATGCATAAGGTTGAGATTAACGGCCTGACTCAGTATCTGTATGTTTCCGCCCTGTCCCGGGGGCAGGGAGAGTTTCTGGCGGTGCTGGTGCCCAGCTCTGTCATCATGGCGACGGTTAACCAGCGAATAATTTACTTTATTGTGTTTTCCCTGCTGATTCTGGGCATGCTGTTGCCGCTGTCCTGGCTGTTTGGTAACCCCATCTCCACTCCCATCAATGCCCTCAGGCGCCAGACCCACAAGATTGAAGAGCGCAGATATGCTGATGTCAAAGTGATAGACAGTCATATCAAAGAGGTGTTTGAGCTGTCCCGGGATATTCGCAGTATGGCGGACTCAATTGCTGCTCATCAGCAGGCCCAGGATGAGTTTATTGAAACTATTATCCGTATCATCGCCAACGCCATCGATGAAAAGTCTCCCTACACCGCCGGGCACTGTAACCGGGTGCCAGAGTTGGGCATGATGTTGGCGAAAGCCGCTGAGCGCGACAATACGGGGGCATTCAGGGCGTTTGCGTTTAACTCTGAGGATGAACGACGGGAGTTTCGAATCGCTGCCTGGCTGCACGATTGCGGCAAGATCACCACGCCGGAATATATTGTCGATAAGGGCAGCAAACTGGAGACCAACTACAACCGTATCCACGAAATCCGCACCCGTTTTGAAGTCCTGTGGCGGGATGCCGAGATTGCCGCATTGAAGCAACAGCTGCAGGGGCAGGATGAGCAAAGTGTGACGGCTGAATTGGCCCGGAAGCAGCAGGCGTTGCAGCAGGAGTTTGCCTTTATCGCCAGGGCCAATGTGGGCAGCGAGTTTATGTCTGATGATGATATCGCCAGAGTTAAGACGATTGGCGCGCAGCAGTGGGTTCGTCATTTTGACAACAGACTGGGGCTCGGCCCGCTGGAGGAGGAAAGATATCCGCAAACCCAGGTGCCTGCGATGGAGCCACTGCTGGCTGATAAACCCGAGCATATTATTGAGCGGGAGCGGCCGATGGAGCTGGATCCTGTGCTGGGCATCAATATGCATATTCCTGAGCACCAGTATAACCATGGTGAGCTCTATAACCTGTGCATTAAGCGCGGCACCCTGACCGCCGAAGACAGATTTAAGATTAATGAGCACATGATCAGTGGTATCAAGATGTTGGAGGAGATCCCTTTCCCACCAGAACTGGCCAGGGTACCCAGATACGCCTCCACTCACCATGAAACCCTGAGGGGAGATGGATATCCCAGAAAGCTCAACGGCGCGCAATTGTCAGTACCTGAACGCATTCTGGTACTGGCGGATATCTTCGAGGCCCTGACAGCATCAGATCGACCTTACAAAAAGGCCAAGCCCCTGAGTGTGGCGGTGGATATTCTGCACAAAATGGCGCTGGATAAGCATCTGGATATCGAAGTATTCAACCTGTTCCTCTCCAGCGGTGTGTATCTGGATTATGCCCGGGCCTTCCTGCCTGAAGCTCAGATTGACACAGTCGATATTGGCAAATATCTCGACGGTAGCACTGAGGTGGAGTTGCCCAGAGCCGGTTGATGTTATCTCAGTAAAGCTTATTAATCAGGCAGAGGTGAATCTCTGCCTGATTTTTAAGATATTGATAGTTATCTGATTAATTGTTTTTCTTTCCCGCTTTTACCCTTGTTCGCCAGTCATTGTCCCAGACTCCGGCCCCTGTGAGTGCTTAGTATCCGCTTGGCGTCATCAGACGCAAAGATTCACTCACAGTAAGGATACCCATGATGAAATCTATCTATTCACAAATTGCCGGAGCGTCACTGCTGACTCTGCTGGCCTCCCAGGCTCAGGCCGCTGAGCAAAAACAGCCAACAGTATCACTGCAGGACACGCCCATCAGTTTCAGCCTTGATGAAAGCTATGCAGGTGAGAGTCGTGCCTATACCGCTTACCTCAATGGCAAGGCGATATCGGCAGATGAGTTGATGGCCCAACTGGAGAGGTTTGGACCAATACATGGCAATCAGCTTGAGCTGACTCTGGACCGTGACAGCCGCACTATGGTCGAAGGGCAGGCAAGCTTTGATGGCCGGCACTTTACTCTCAGTGGCATCAATCGCGAATTAAGCAAAGCCAGATATGAATGGAACGCCTGCCTGAACGGATATTCAGGTCGCAGTGAGCTTCAGGTCTGTCTGGGCTCGGCGTTGGTCCCCGACCGTTATCTGATTGCCGTCAGCAAAGAGGTATCAGCGGATGAGCTGGCGCAAATGGCAAGGGGCACTGCTGAGCGCTACGGTGCCCGTGTGGACGCTGTGTACGAGTCTGTATTCCATGGTTTTGCACTGCAGATAGACAAAGACAAGCTGGCGGAGCTAAAGCAGGAACGCTGGGTGAGTGATGTCTACGCCGATGGACTGGCCTATACCCATACAATTCAAAACCCTGTGCCGTCATGGGGAATGGACAGAGTTGATGAGCGTCCCCTCAATCTGGATAACCGTTTTACCTACCAGCAAACAGCAACAGGTCAGGATGTGTACGTGATTGACTCAGGGCTTAATGCGGCTCACCTGGACTTTACCGGCAGAGTGGGCGTCGGTGCCAGCTTTGTGGGGGGCAGTGCCAATACCGACTGTATCGGCCATGGTACCCATGTGGCGGGTACTGTACTGGGCACCCGACATGGTCTGGCCAAGGGCGCGACTGTGCACCCCGTAAGAGTATTTGGCTGTACCGGCAGTTCGGCGACCTCAACCATTGTCGCCGGGGTTAACTGGGTAACGGCCAATGCCGGTGGCCAGGGGGTGGCCAATATGAGTTTGGGTGGCGGCGCCAATACCGCCATGGACAATGCGGTACAAAACTCCATTAATTCAGGGGTGACCTATGTGGTTTCTGCCGGTAACTCCAATGCCAATGCGTGCTCATACTCTCCGGCGCGGGTGAACGATGCCATTACCGTAGGTTCAACCACCATCAATGACAAACGTTCCAACTTCTCCAACAAGGGCTCCTGTGTGGATCTGTTTGCGCCGGGCTCTGACATCACCTCGGCCTGGCATACAGGCAGCAATGCCACCAACTCCATCAGCGGTACCTCTATGGCTGCGCCACATGTAGCAGGCATTGCCGCGCTGATGCGGGCTGAAGATCCCGCTGCCACACCGGCTGATATTATGCTGAGAGTGATTTCCGACGCGACGGTTGGGGTACTGTCCAGCATTGGCAGTGGTTCGCCCAATCTGCTGGCGTTCTGGAAGAATCCTTGTACCGATCCTGTGGCCATGCACGATGGCTCCAGCCTGATGCCCTGGTTTGATGGTGCCAACTGTTATGTGATGCCAGTACCGTCAGGTGCCGATCCCTTTATCTGGTCGGGTAACTACTATGTCGAAGCCAAGTTGATGGATTGTCCGCTGGGCAGCTATGACGGTGCAAACTGCTATGTGATGACCAAGCCGGAGACAGGGTTTATCTATGCCAACAACTTCTATCATCAGTACGATGACTGTTCCGTGGGCAGTGATGATTCAGCCAACTGCTATATCGCATCGGCACCTGGCGGTACCAGTGCATTTGAGTGGGGCGGCAACTTCTACACTACCGCATTGCCGGGTAATGTATGTCCTCTGGGAACCTATGATGGCGCCAACTGCTATGTGATGACCAAGCCAGCCGGTGGTTTTATTTATGCCAATAACTTTTACACCACCTATGATGCCTGCACATCTGGCACTGACGATGGTGCCAATTGCTACCTGGCGTCAGCACCGGCAGGTACCACTGCCTTTGAGTACGATGGTAACTTTTACACCACACCTACCGGCGCGCCAACTTGTCCCGCTGGAAGCTACGATGGTGCCAACTGCTATATAGGCACAGCGCCTGCGGGTTCCAGCCCATTTATCTGGGGGGGTAACTTCTACTATGGCGATTGATCTCCTTGCCTAGGCTCAGGCCCGGCAGTCATGCCGGGCTTTTGCGGTTAAGAGGCCTGAACCATCAAGTTAGTAGCTTTGCACTATGTCCTGCTGCAGCCGGGTTCAATATCCTGTGTCACTGGATTTCAGCGTCAGTTTGTCAGCTAAGGTTAGAACTGAGCAGAAGCAGAGCCGACAGGAGCAGTGGCGGAAGTATGGCATTCAGGATTAATAAAGTGTCCGACGATCTTTGGATTGGGGCTGAGCAACACGGTTACGCGCCGCAGTTCAGAAATACCAAAGCAATAAGAGGGGTTGGATTCAGCACAGGTTTCGGAACCAGCCATATGATGGAGGATATTCTCAGTCCTCCCCCCAGGAAACTCGAGCTTGAACAAGAGGAAGGTGCCTGTGAGGTGTCTTACTATTTGCACTCTGCCGGGACCTACGGTGACTTTATCGATATGAGGGTCAACAGTGTCCATTGCAGGCAAACCCTGACCCGCTTTTCCCAGTTCTTTCTGTTTCCCATGATGCTATTTGTTTATCTGGTTATCAGATTGGGCCGTGACGATACTCCCTGGTTGTACTTGTCGCCGGCAGAAGCCTGGTTGTTTGGCGCCTGTTTGTTGCTGGTTTTGATTGATGTGTGCCGACCTATCAGAAACCCGGTTCGCTTTCATCATAACAACCGGGAGGTTTATGTCTTCCACAAGAAGGCGCTGTATCGTATTCCCTGGAAGTATTGTCATATCGCCTTGATGTACGCGCCTCACCATATTGGCCAGGGATCCTTTACCGATGCCTATAACCTGAATCTTTGGCTTTACCCGGACTATTGCGTTAACGGCAAATGTGGCTCTCAGCCGGTGGCGTTGAACCTGTGCATGTGTGTGGGCGATCCTGAGAGTGCCTATGACTACTGGGAATTTGTCCGGCGTTTTATGGAAGAGGGGCCGGATAGCCTGCAACACGCCAATGAACAGAAAGCCTGGGTGTTAAAGATCCCCCATTCCGACTGGAGCCCAAAAGCGAAGATAATAGGTTGGCTCCTGTCTCCTTTGTTTTATTGCCTTTTGCCCTTTATTTCACCTTCCCAGTTTGCCACTCGTTTTAATCCCATCAGAGACAGGTGGCCGCCAGAGGTTCATCAATGGACTGGAAGAAAGGTGAGTGGCTATTAGCGGTTTTATTGAGGCTCATTGCTGAACATTGGTGTCTGCTATAGTGGTCATTAAGCTGTGGCAATAAGATGGAAAACCTCACTTTGCTGCCGCGAATAATCATGAACACAGGACGGGCAATGTGTCTGTTGGCTGGGGATCATTGCACTTAATCGTGCCTGCCTCAGTCGCGGGACAAGACGATAATGATGAGTATTGGGCAGCATCTTAGATCTTTGTTAGAACACAGATTGTGGCGGTTATCTGCTGTCGTCTGTGTCCTGATCGTCGCTCTGGCGATATTCCAGGATTATCTGCATGCCACCCGCAATGGCTCTTCTTTCTTTATTCTGGAGTCTTTGCTGTTCAAAGTATTCTGGATGTTGTTTCCTCCAATGCTGCTGGCATTAAAGGTTATGCTGCAAAAGAGACCTGCAAATACCTTAGTGAAAATGTCTCTTACTGTCATTGTATCAACAGTTATACACCTGCTTTTAATGGCACTGACCATATGGCTTTTATCATCCATATTTCGTGAACAAAATTATGGATTCTTTAAAGTGCTGACTTACAGTCTCGCTAATGATCTTGTTGTTGCAATATTAACCTATGGCTTGTTTGTATGGTTATTGAGGTACTTTGAATTGCACAGGCAAGAACAATATGTTGTCAATGAGTCACCTTTATCTCCTGAATACCTCGTTATCCAATCAGGTAAGCTGAACGTCAAGATTAATCTGGCTGACATTGTTTCGATTAAATCTGCAACGCCCTATGTCACTGTCTATACGGAAGACAAAGATTACCTATATACAGAGACCTTAAAGTCAATCATGAATAAATTGGATGATCGATTTGTCAGAGTGCATAGATCAAGCATTGTAAACATGGATAAAGTGCTGATGGTTAAGTCGAGGCTAAATGGTGACTATGATCTGTTTCTGAAAGATGGGTCTGAAACCCGACTCAGCAGAAACTATGTCAGCGAATTTAAAACCAGGTTTGAGTCATCTCATCAGGTTAATCAGTAAACTCATCGTCTTAAACCACTGAGCCTTGACCAGCAAGGGCTTAGGCTGGACTGTGGGGCAAAACCTAACTTGAGTCCCATAGCGTCATGCAGATTAAAAACACCGATAAGTCCTATGGCACAATTGCCAAGTGGCTGCATTGGACCACAGCGATATTGTTGCTGGCTTCCTATTCATCTATTTACTACCGCAATTGGTTTGCTGAAAGTGACCCTGAAAAGTGGGCGGCTAATCAAATTCATTTTTCTGTTGGTATCACCATATTAGTGATAGTCACTTTTCGTATTATCTGGCGTCGGTTAAACCCCTTGCCAATCCCTGAGCCTGGCAGCCCGATTGAGCATGTGTGTGCGCGTGCAATGCATTTTATTTTGTATATATCCATAATTGTTATGCCTGTTACCGGATACTTATCAATTGCCAGCTATTTGTCCAGTGGCAGAGGTGTCATTGAGTATTTCTTTCTATTTGATATAGAGGCTTTTAAAAATATCGAGGAAATTAACCTGCTTGGTATAACAGTGGAGCAGTTGGAGGAGCCTGCAGAGCTAATTCATTATGTTTTGGGAGAGTGGATTTTGTGGGTGTTAATTAGTGGTCACATATTGGCTGCGCTATACCACCACTTTATCAAAAAAGATAACACCTTATATAAGATGACGTTTGACAAATAATAGAAGATTCCAACAGGAGATTATTATGGCTGAAATTAAATTGCTGGCTTGTGTTTTGTTATTTGGATGGGGGAGTATCTCAGCACAGGAGCAAGTTCCGGTTATTGGTGGTCCGTGTCAGGGATGTGAGTTGGTGTTTGTGGATATGCCTACTTCGCTGACAAACCGGGGGATAATCGCATCGGCTGGGGAGCCAGGCAGTGCACTGGTCGTTAATGGCAGGGTACACAGGGCCGATGGCAGCCCGGCCCGGGGCATCATAGTGTATGCCTATCAAACTGATGCCAGCGGCGCTTACCCCAAAGGCTCGACTCAGCACGGCAGCCTGCGGGGCTGGGCGAAAACCGATGCAGATGGACGTTATCAGCTCGAGACCATACGCCCGGCTGCTTACGCAGGGCGTGATGTTCCGCAGCACATCCACATGCATGTTATAGAGCCGGATAAAGGGACTTACTATATTGACGATATTACCTTTGATGATGACCCTTTGCTGACGACAGAGGAAAGAGATAAAGAGCCTTGTCGGGGTGGCTGTGGTATCAGTTATCCGCAGCAGGATGAGCAGGGCGTTTGGCATGTTAGCCGCGATATTCGGTTGGGGAAGAATATACCGGATTACCGATAGTTAAATGAGATAAAAAAAGGCCCGGCAATGGAGACGCTGCCGGGCCTTTTGGTTTTCACACGAGGCGAAATTTTAGAAAGGTTTGAGAACTAACATTGTTTGACCTGAAAAGGTTTGGTCGCGAAGGTGGCGATGCCTTCCCGGCCATTCCTAACGATCAGGTTTAGCTATCAGGCTTTGATAACCTTCACAGTGGCGCTGCCATCTTCGTGCTGGTAAACGCCGTGGATGTCGGTTTCGAAACCTGGGTAGTGCTTGCCGATTTCGCAAAGCATTTCCAGGAAGTCCAGAACCGGACGGGACGCGTCAGTGACCATTTCACCTGGCAGTACCAGAGGTACTCCTGGTGGGTAAGGCAGGATCATGTTGGCACTGATACGGTCAACCATATCGCTCAAAGGCACTTCTTCGATGTTACCGCGCAGCTCTTCCTGCCATGCAGCGTGAGGAGTCAGCTTCATTTCTGGCAGTACGTCGAAGGCTTTGAACATCAGCTCAGGCAGCTTGTACTGGGCAGTCAGTTTGTGGATGCCCAGAGCCAGTTCCTGAATACGCATATCTTTGTAGAAGGAAGGATCTTCTGCGTACAAAGAAGGCAGCATGTTCTTGATGGTCAGGTTCAGGTCGTAACCACGTTTGAACTCAGTCAGGGCACGCAGCAGCTGCATCGCTTTTGGCTTGTCGATACCGATAGAGAACAGGAACAGCATGTTGTATGGACCTGTCTTCTCAACCACGATGCCGTGCTCATCCAGGAACTTGGATACGATAGAAGCTGGGATACCGGTTTCAGCCAGTTCACCGTTTTCAGTCATGCCAGGAGTCAGGATGGTGACCTTGATTGGGTCAAGGTACATATGTTCGTCATCGATGTCCTTGAAGCCGTGCCAGTTGTCTTTAGGATCCAGTTTCCAGCATTCAGTCTTGTCGATGTTTTCTGGCTGCCATACATCGAAGAACCAGGAGTCAGCTTCAGTGCGCAGACGTTTGATCTCTTTACGGAAGCGAATCGCGCGGTCGATTGATTCCTGGATCAGGCGCTTACCACTGTTACCACGCATCATAGCGGCAGAGATCTCGGCGGAGGCCACGATACCGTACTGAGGAGAGGTAGAGGTGTGCATCATAAAGGCTTCGTTGAAAGATTCTTCTTCGATGTCACCTTTAACATGGATCATGGAAGCCTGAGAGAAGGCCGCCAGCAGTTTGTGTGTGGACTGAGTTTCATAGAACACACGACCTGGCATGGCTTCACCGCTCATACCACACTTGCCTTCATAGATAGGGTTGAAGTTAGTGTATGGCACCCAGGCTGAGTCAAAGTGGATGTACTTGGTTTCCAGGGTGTCTTTGATGAACTTGGTGTTGTAGAACAGACCGTCGTATGTGGAGTTGGTCACTACCGCATAGTTAGGCATGGTCGCACCAGGTGTGGCAGCCACTTTCTCAGCGATCACTGACTTGGTGAATTCACTTTGTGGGATACCACCCAAAATACCGTAAGCGTTACGGGTAGGGCGGAAGTAGATTGGGGTCACGTCTGACATCATCATCAGGTGAGTCAGGGATTTGTGACAGTTACGGTCAACCAGCACAGTGCTGCCGGCTGGCGCTGAGTACATACCCACAATCTTGTTGGCGGTGGAAGTACCATTGGTCACGATGTAAGAGCGGTCGGCATTGAAAGTGCGGGCAATATACTCTTCGGCCTCTTTGTGTGGACCTGAGTGGTCCAGCAGCGAACCCAGTTCAGGCATAGAGATAGAGATATCAGCCTTGAAAGTGTTGGCGCCGTAGAAGTCGTAGAAAATACTACCTGCAGGGCTCTTGTTGAATGCGGTACCACTCATATGACCAGGAGTACAGAAGGTGTATTTGCCTTCTTCAGCGTACTTGAACAGGGCTTTGGTCAGTGGAGGCAGGATGGCGTCTTTGTATGCGTCAACCGCTTGTTTGATCTTCACGCTGATATCAGCCGCTGAGCTTAAAGTGTATTCAAAGTAACTGATGTTCAGACGCAGATCAGTCAGGGAAATGTCCAGAGTGGACTGCTCGTTGGCGAAGGTAAACAGAGGCAGCTTTTCGTTCAGGCTGTTGACTGTTTTGCACAGGTCCATTGAGTAGGTATCCCAGTCGAAAATCACGCCGCAGATACGGGCATTGTTTTCAATCAGTTTAATCAGGTCCTGCTCATCCTCTGGGTAGACAACCTGGAAGCCTTTGCTTTCCAGCTGGGCTTGCAGTTCTTTAACAGGCACTTTCTTAAACAGTGCCTCCACATGGTTCATGATAGCGATAATATTCATCTGAATTTCTCCAGGGTGAGTGAGGGCGCCCTCCTATGCAAATGACAGGAAGATAAGAGAGCGCCTATAAAAATTGAGAGTTTTAAATCAGTTGTTTAGCTTGGGAGACGGGTGAAAGGTCACCCGCGCTTTCAATGCTGTAAGGGCTTAGTGAGCAGCAGCTTCTTTGCTGTCAGTGCCTTTGATTTTGTTGGTAGCACGTTCGATGTGCTGTCTCAGGCCCAGTTTGCGGCCGTAGAAGATAAACACTGCCAGAGACACGATGAAGGTAGCGCTCAGGGCGTGTGGGTCAGCACCAATCAGGGCGATGAAGCAGAACACACAGGCAACACCGGAGAACAACATCACGAAGCCGTTGCGGGTAGTCATACCTTCGTAGCGGATCATGTTCACGGCAGAGTAGAAGTAAGGCAGCATGGTCAGCAGTACAGCGTCAGAAGACAGTACGTTGAACAGGTCAGAAGCATGGCCGTCGCCTGAGCTCAGCAAGGTGATGGCGATCATCAGTACGGTCATCATGGTTGAAGCCAGCAGCAGACCTTTCTTAGGCACACCTTTCTCGTCGGTTTCACCGAACACTTTAGGGAAGTTACCGTCAGCGGCAGCACGTTTACCGGCTTCACCAACCAGCATCATCCAGCTACCCAGAGAGGTGAAACAAGCCAGCGCAGTGAAGGCTGCAACGAATGGCGCAGTCCACTTACCGAATACTTCAGAGGTTGCCAGGGCGAATGGGGCACCTGATGCAGCCACTTCAGAGGCTGGGAACATACCGGCGATAACCTGAGTAGACAGAATGTAGATGATACCGGCCAGCGCAGTACCCAGCATGGTTGCCAGAGGTACGGTGCGACGTGGGTTTTTCACCAGACCAGAAGATACCGCAGCAGACTCAACACCCACGAAGGCCCACAGAGTGATCAGCACTGCGTTAACAATGGCGTGAGAATCAGAGGTGTGTGAAGTGTTCCAGTTTTGGGTGTACAGGCTTGGGTCAAAATGAGTCCAGCCACCCAGTGCAGTACCAACAACAGGAATAAGGATAAGAACCAGGCCAATAGTACACAGACGGCTCACCCAGCTACCACCCAGCAGGTTGATAAAGGTGAATACCCAGACTGATGCAATTGTCGCGATAGCGGCTGGTACGGTTTCGTTCAGTACAGGGAAGAACACTGACAGGTAAGATACACCGGTAATGGCGATTGCCAGGTTACCAATCCAGTTGGCGTGGTAATAAAGCACACCGGTCTGGAAGCCGAAAGCAGGAGAGATTTCACCTGCATAAGCAATAGGACCACCTTCCTGAGGGTTGTTGGTACCCAGTCTGGCGTATACGAATGCCAAACTCAGGGCGCCAACCAGGCAGATAATCCAACTGTAAATTGAAATTGAACCGACTTGAGCGAGGGTTGATGGCAGCAGTGCAATACCACTCCCCATCATGTTACCGGCTACCACACCGGTACAGGCAATTAAGCCAATCTTCTTTGCGGACATACTGTCTCCATTTTCAGCTAATTCCAATCCGCCTGGATAGAAGAGTGAGGGGGAGCCCGTTTGCATCTCTTTATTCAGGAGTGCAGTAAGAGGTCTGGTGCGCTCTGCTATTCATGTGAATTGGAGGTTGAATTGCCAACTTGCTTTTCCCGTTTCGGGTGAGCCCATCCGCCTGCTTATCTATGAATAGTGGGCGGGGTAAGGGCGCTGTTCGCACCTTGGCAATCGCCTAGGCAATCCCCCCGTATGCCTTGTGTGAGAGGAGGGAAGTGCCTGATTCGGGAGCAAGATTACGCCCGGATTTCGCGGAGGTGAAATCATGGTTTGGTCAATGACAAAAAGATGAGCCAAAGCTGATAAAGACTGAAATAAATCCATTAAATACAATGGGTTTATATTTATTGAGAAAAATATCAAGGTGATATCAAGGTCGAAAGATGAAGGATATAAACCGGGTTTATATGGAGGTTTATGGCCTTTAGGCTGCCATTGAGGTCAATGGCGGGGACCACTGTGGTACCGGAGCATTTCTGTTGTGTTCAGAGGTGGGGTTGGGCAGGGACTCGCTATGTTAAACTTGCCACCTTGGAGGTTGAATACCGACCGGGTTGGCTGCTAGCTTGGTTATCCAGACTTTCGCCATCATTGTTGTTGTCTGATGGCAAGGTCATATGAATGTGCGGTTGAATTTTATACTGGCGAGTTATCCAAATGGCAAACAATGAACTAAAGAGGTTCCCTAAATGGTTAGCCGTTTTTTGTTTCGTGGCAGGAGTATGCGCTTTTGTATGGACTGTCAGTTTGATCGTCAGCGGTGAGTTCACTTTCAAAGGAAGTTACTATTCGGCTACAGAAACACCAATTAGCTTTTGGCTGCACATTACCGTGTTCTTGTTCTTTAGCGTCTCCTCATTATTGGTTTCATTTTTACCTGACTCCTGGTTCAGTTAACTCTCCACGTACCCAAAGTCACATAATCTACGTTGTCGCCACCATAACCTGGTTCGCTGCTGAAGCCAGCTCTCCAACTCGACATTTGCCTACGGCATTGTTTAGCCAAACTTCGTTTGGCAGAAAGTCGCGGGCTTCCAGCCCACACCCGGGCAAAGGGGACTAGGCGGCTTCGCCCCCTTTGCAAACCCCCTGCCGCCCCAGACGGTGCCGACGACTCCTCGAATTTATGATGAAAATAGCTACCGGCTCAGACGCTCGTCCATGATTCGACTGAGCCTGCTTCGACATCCATGTCGAAGCCACGCGATTTTCACCAACATTCTTCGGCGGCACCGATGGGGAAATGGTGTATCCCTCAATCACACAGTGCCCCAAAGCTACTTTCGAGCCGGTTATCCCGTTAAATCAGAGATAACAGGAAGCGGCTCCTGTTATCGCACAGGGCACACGCAGGCTCATCTACTGAACACCCAAAAAATGTAGATTTTTCAGTCTATTGCTGATAGCGTCTATCCAATAAGCGTGACAGATGGTACGGAATCATGAGACGTCTCGATTTGTCGGTAAAGTTATCTATCCACAGAGACTTTAAGTAGCAGATGTTTTTTACTAAAACTGATGGGTAGCGTGGTCGTGCACAAATGGATAAACAGGCTGACCTATTATTCAGATAAACAGGCGTTCTCGTTACTAAAATGTAAGCTGCCATGAGTAATTATCGAACTAAACTTGTAAGCAAAAGGAATGCATAATGCAAGATATTAATGTTTTTATTAAAGATAACGTCAATCAAGTTGCTCACAAAAGTCTCCATATAGCACCAGATATTCCTGAAAAAAAGCTAAATAATGCCGCCAGCTCTATGAAACTACAGGAGAATGTCGGGTCGATCATCGCCTTGCTTGATAGTACGGTTTTTGGTAGTGGAAAAGATGGCCTTGCTTTCACTGGCAAAAGAATGATTTATAAACCTGCGTTTTTATCTCCTGAGGTTGCTAATTTTGATGAGTTGGAATTGGCAAAATATGTTCGTAATATTTCAGTAAATGATAAAGGCAAAGAGAAAGTTGAAGAGTTCACCGAAATAACTCTTAAAAATGGTAGCTCATTTAGAGTTGATAATATTAGTGAGTGTAATCTTGAGAAGCTAGCTGACTTTTTAAACACGATCACTGCTAAGTTTGACTCTTTCGAGGAAGAAGAACAGCTTATTGCTCTGTCTGAGATGGCAGAGGAGGTTAAGGTCGCTTACTTAAAAGTGATTGTTAATATGACTTACGCCGACGATGGAGAGGTTGACGAGGATGAGTTTGCCCAAATACTTCTTTTGATGACTCGTTTGGAGCTTAGCTCAGAATCACGCTTCACGCTTCGAGAGTATATAACATCTTTAGGCGAATTAGATTGTCTGAATACTCTGATTAAAACGATCGATGAATCCTGCGCTCCAAGCCATAACAAGTCTTTAAAAATCTCCTTAGTTAAAGATCTATTTAGTGTCTTCATGAGTGTTAACAACGGCAATCATGAGAACTTTACTTTCTTCAACGACAATAATCATTTGTTTAATGTCAGTGATGAAGAAGTTGAGCTCATTATTGAGGCATTGAAGCTCGACTTTAAAATGCTGAATGATGATTTTACTGATGATGCTTTAACACGAGGCATGAAAGAATTAGGTGCTAAAGCAGGAGCTGTTGGTGTTCCTCTAGCTGCAGTTTACCTTTCCGGCTCCGTTGTTGGTATGTCGGCTGCTGGTCTTACTTCTGGTCTAGCGACTCTTGGTTTGGGCGGCGCCTTAGGTTTTTCAAGTATGGCGACAGGTATTGGTGTGGCTGTCTTACTAGGTGTAGGTGCATACAAAGGAATTAAACACCTTACTGGTGCTAATGAGCTTGATAAAACCAAACGCAGAGAGTTGATGTTGAATGAGGTAATCAAACAAACTCAGTCAACCATCTCCTATCTGATGGAGGATATTAATTTCATCACAATTAAGCTGAACGATGCCATTGTTGCTCACGGCGCACAGGATGAAAAAGTTAAGTTACTTCTACAAAAAGTTAAGCTTTTAACCTCTGCGGGTAATGTACTGACGCAGAAAGGTGAAGCTACTCAAAGCAAGTGCTTTAAGTTGAAGTGTCCTTCTGAGCTTAATCACGAAAAACTCCAGTCGCTTACTCGAGAAGCTACCAAGCAGCAAATTTACACCGTAGTTATGTCTTTCTATGAAGAGAAAATAGTTGAAAGAGAAAAAGATGGTGACACGGTAACTGTGAGGATTTTGACTCTGAAAGAGGGAAACTCAACTTTGGAACTGGAGAAGTTGGCAAAAATTTTTGAAGCTATTGGGTATTATAAAGCAGCAGATGTTATTAAAGGTAAATTGTCAGGGCTTTTCTCATAGTGACTAAACGAGACGAGCAGGTTTCGGCCATGCTGGTGCAAAGGCACCAGCTAGAACAATCCGAAAACAAAATAAGCGAGCTTGATGCTGCGCTAAATGTATTGCAACAAAGTCAGGAGTCTAATAGAAACGCTTTGGATCAAGCTTTGGCAGACTTAGATGGAATTTTGGTAGCTCAAGGAATTGATACTGAAGGGACTGCTGTGATTGATGTCTCTTTTGAATTGCAGGAGTTAGCGCAATCTATCGAGTTCACTAAATCTCAACCGAAGGTGGCCCAAGTGTCCACGCTTGATATGCTCGAGTTCAGTGAAGATATGAGTTGGACTGATTATCAACGGTCTGTTGAGCAATATGCATCAAGAAACAACGTCGATTTAAGTGCAGACCCGTTTAAAGCGTTGATGTCTCCAATTCAGCGGATTGAGCTGGAAAAACGCATTAAAGAAGAGTTCACAATCAAGAATGCCCAGTGTGATAAGTATGACTACCTGATTGCTGGCACATGCGGCGTTATTGGTGGATTGATAGATGTGTTTTTTATTGGAATGCCTGATGAAGGTATATTAACAAAAGTAACAGATAGTGCAGTTGACTCAGCCGTAGAGAAATTTGCTGGAGCTTGCGGCTGGGAAGGTGCAAGAGAAGGTGGTCATTCTACAAAAAGTGCTATTGGCTTCTTAGAGCGTAATTTCAAGGTAAATTATGACCAAGCAACTACATTTGGGAAGAATGGAACAGATGGCGCTGTGGTGAATCTTTCCCCCAAAAATCACCACCTAAAGAGTCTTGGACATTCACCAGACCTGATAGGTTTGTTTTTTTCCATCTTAAACCAGTTTACAGATACATCTACTTTTATCTCAAACGGCCAAATCATCACCATTGATACTAAGACCCATGAGTTAAAAGGAGGAAACTTCATTGCTAAGGTTTTCTCAGGTTTTGCAAATTGGTTAGGCCATCTATTCTCTGACATGGCGGGATCATCCGGAGCCTCGGGGCGTGGAGCTGGGATACCTATCCCTTTCTACAATCTTTTGCTATTGCTCGATGTTGGCGAGTTTGGCCAACACAAGCAATCATTTGCAACGGTCGCTACACAAGTTTTCGAGAAAGGCTACGATCTGAGACACGGTGTTGCTATGGCAATTCCTGTTTTGATTACAGAGCTTTTAACCAGACTAATGTGGGCCTGCAAGCAACGCTTTTATCACAAAAGCCCCTGGAAAGAGTGCATCCCATCGGCTAGTAATCCTGAGTTGAGGCGAATGCTTTTGGTTGCTCACGGAACGCTTTGCATGATAGATGCAGGGGATGCAGCCCTTAGAACTGGTGGAGATATAATCCAGTTTTTACTTAGAACAAACATCATCGGTTGGGCAAGGTTTGGCTCTCTTGCTTTAAAAGAGGTTTATGCCTGGCATAACGCGGGCCATATTGATACTGAGGCCGTAGATGAATACTTGGATACTGAATATAAAAAAATGTTGAGGCAGGCTTAATTCTAACGGAAACGTCGATTAGGCAGCTAACAAGTCAATAAACTTCGCGCCATGCAGATGCCGGACGCAGTAAAGCTACGCAGATTATTGAGGCGTTATATCCCTTAGAGCCAAAGTAACTTATGTCTCCAAGTTAGATACTCTGTGGTTGAAGATTACACTATGTCCCCGTCCGAAGTTGCCGGAGGGTAATGGCTTCAATAGCAAGTCCCGTCATGGATGACGGGGCAGCCACCGTTGAGACAGGGATGTGGAATCGGTGGCGATTGCGTGAATTGAAGTCATTTCACGATGGAAACACAACTTCGGTTGGGCTGTCCTTGGGGTTGTTAGGGGTATTGGACAAGCAATACCCCTGACCCGGGTGAAGCCTGGAAGGCTTCGATTTCGACCAAGCGCAGCTTGGTAATTATCCCTCCGAAAGCGCCTGTGGTTGGCGAAGCCCACGACTTTACATCGCCGGAACGGCGATTCATCAAAATGGTTTTGCCAACAGTGAGCCTGGAAGTCCACGACGTTAGCCAAGCGAAGCTTGGCAAAACAAAGCGTCACCGCCTGACGCAATCAGGCAAAAAAACGGGGGTCAAATTGCCCCCCAAAAGGTGAGCAAAAAACATTTGGAATGTTTTTATTGCAGGGAAACTTGTTTAACTCATCTCGCCATAGCGTCAGCTTCGCTTTAAAACCTTCTACACAGTGGACAGGGAATTCCGCTAAACCTGACCACTCTGCCAAACCCATTCACAAGAGGTGATTAGCTGGCCTCAATTCAGCTTCGCTAGCACTCAATTCAGCTTCGCGAGTACAGGGGCACTTTGACTGAGCTCACTGTGATGAACCAGTGACTGACAGAGTAAATAGGTCCGTTCACTGCGATCCAGATAGTACGCCTGACTGAAGGCTTCGCTGGCCATCACAGGGTGGGTCTTTTCCGACAACTTGCCCAGGATGATATAGCCCAGAGAGGTGTAGTCCCCCAGCAGCTGGTGGCTGTGTGCCAGGGCTGTACGTACTGTGGTGTCTTTACCATGTATCAGAGCCTGCAGGGCAATAGCGTCCCAGTACTCAGGGGTATCCAACGCCGGATGATGCTGCATATAGTCGGTCAGCGCCTGGCCGTAGTTACGCAGCACATTGTTATCGATTGCTTTGTCTTCGGAGGCCTGATTGGTCAAGGCCAGCATCTGTGCGTAGCTGATGTATCTCAGTGCGATCGCTTTACCATTGGCAGGCTGTTTGGCAATAAGCTCATCCAACATGGCGATGCCTTTGTCCATCAACACAGGTTCAGGTTGCTGCAGGAAATAGCGTGCCAGCATCAGAGTTTTAGCTGAAGTCTCATCTGCCGGCAGCGACGAAAGTAAAGCCTGACGCTGGGATTCGGTCAGGGTGACATGCAAATCATCCAGCAATTCAAACTCTGTATGCTTAATCACCTGAGCCAGGTTCTCGCCGGTCAGCAGTTCATTGCTGTGGTAGATATCCCGCTCAGTGGCATGGCTGTACAGGCGCACGGTGAGATAGGTGCCGTCGTCTCTGTGATTAATACTCACTATCAAACGCTTGCCCGGGGTTTGTGGGCTGCCACTGAGGTAGCGGGTGCGGTACTGACTGAACTGTTCAACACTGGTTTGTAACTGTTTGCTGATGCCATAGGCTAGCAGACCCATCTGGTCCGGTGCCCTGATATCTGATTGAGCTTCGATGGCAATAAGCTGGTTATCCAGTTCAGGCATATTTTGATGACTGGATTGATAAATGGTCAGATAGCTGACAATCGCCACCAACACCAGCAGCATAATGGTGTCGAAAAGACGATTCACCAGGGTGTTGGCCATGGAGGCAATACTGGGCAGCAGCGGCTTGCCTTCATCTTCGCTCAGACTGCTGAGTGCACGGCTCATTGGGCCGGCGGGGAAGGGGGCAATATGACCTGTGTGCCGGGAATTTTGCTGTTCGCCGATGTCGGATTCTGGATGATCTGCGTTTAGTGCTGCAGCGGGTTGATGCATGCGCACATTGGAGTGGGCTGGCTCGGCGGCGGTAAACCGCATTTCATGGAGTGGTGCGACGCAGGCCTCTGTAGTTGGATGTTCGCACTCACAGGAAAGGTCGTGGACATGAATCTCTTCAACATCCGCACTCAGCTTATAGCCCCTTTTGGGGATAGTGGTGATGATGCCAGCCTGATTACACTCTGCCAGCAGTTTTCTCAGTTCAAAAACAGACTGGGTGACCACCTGCTCTGTGACAATTGCACCATCCCACACAGCCTGGATCAGCTCTTCACGGGAAAATACAGTGTCAGGGTGACGGGCAAAGAAGCTGAGCAGGTTGACCAGTCGGGGCTCGATACAAAGCTTCCTGTCCATGAAGCAGAGTTTGCCTTCACTGGTATGCAGGATGAGATCATTGATTTTATATCTTAAATCAATCATGTATGTACCCGACGAGGTGAGAGATTGGTTTGATAACCTAAGAAATGGAGCAGGGCTGACTATACGCCTGTTAAATTTACATTAAAGGATTAAATTTGGGTTCTGAGATCCTCTCCTGCAGACTAACGAATGTTAATCTGGCGATCATTACCCCTTGATATAACTTGTGCTTTCATTTTTGGTATCTGCAACCAAAGCTGGTTGCCAGTGCTGCAATTGCTGCGTTTTTATTCTCTCCCGCCCTGGCTGTGTTGGACAAAAAAATGGCAGCCACAAGGGCTGCCGAAAAATCCAAATGGATCACCTGGAGAAAGAGCAATTACGCAATCAGTTGGCTTCTTTAGGGCCCATGTAGGCTGATAGTCCCTTGAAGCCACCTTTTAAAATCTTCACATTGTCAAAGCCTGCGTGACGCAGCGCGGTTCCCAGAGCGGTAGCCCGGGCGCCGGATTTGCAGAACACCACAATAGGTTTATCGGTGGGAAGTTTGGCCAGATTCTCCGCTTCAAATACCTGATTGGCAGGGATATTCAGGCTATCAGGCAGAGCCAGGCCGAAGATTGACATCTCCGCAGGGGTACGAATATCCAAAGCCACCATCTCTTTACCTGCCTTGGTCGCTTCGACAAAGGCGGCAGGACTCATCAGCCCCAGATTTTTACCGGCAACAGCGCCCTCTACATTGGCGAACTGTTGCTGATAGCTTTTAGCCAGATTGGCATCATAAGCCAACGCGCTGGCACTGGTGAGAGTCAGGCCCACAATCAGTGGTAAGGACAGGTGTTTCAGTTTCATAGTCATTCCTTTGGTGAGTCAACGCTATCAGGTTATGACCATGTTGGAGTTTGCTCAATGGATGGGGATCACACTTTCCCGGGACATAAGATGTGAAAAAAGTTTAAGAAGTTTTGCCAACTGAAATGCTGAATTTGAGAATTCTTAATCTATAAAAAACCAAAATTTATTTAGCCTCAGGAGAATCTCGCTTAAGACGGTTTTTGCCTTGCTTAAGCTTTAACAGGTTTTTACAGTTGCAAACCTTGCCTCGCTTATTCCAGTGAGGCGACCACCAGACGAATTTGTACTCTGGCTTCATCCAATGAGTCGACGATTGCCATGGCTGACTGATTGTCGTCACTCATATCGGCCCAGTTGTCCTGCCAAACCATTTTGATATTGGTGGCCGCCTGCTGAGCATCCTGAGGCATCAGCAGGGCCAGGTCCTGGATTAGTCCCACTTTTACCCAGCCCTTTCTGGGGTTGCCTGTGACTATGTCCTTGTCATAGTGGGCGGTATACACAATCAGCTCCAGCTCCGCAATTTCTTTAAGGACTTCAAAGGCGGCGTTGCGAACGGTGGCATTCTCTTCAGTGACCTCCATACGCCATACATTGTATGAGAAGCCGATAAGCGCAAATATCATGCTGAATATCGCGGTCAATCTGAAAATCTGACTGCTGTGCTGGGGCAACATAAATCTCTCCGGTCGGTTCGGGTTATTAATCAGACCCGGGTCAGCTCAATTCCTGTTCAGGTATAAGCATAACTTGCCAGAAAGACACGGGAAGGTCAGCTGTGCAGGTTACTGCAGTCCCGGGTTTCTGCCGAAAGCTGATAGTTAAAGCTGGCCGTGGGGGAGCGATAGACAATATGACAATTGAGTTCACCCGCCTGAATTTGAGCTTTTGCAAAGGCCAGGGAGGTGGGGAGCATTAATCTGGCACCTGTCCCGGGCTGGCTGAGTATCAGCCAGTCACCCTCTGTTAAGCCGGTTAGCTTACGGAAGTTGTCCTGAATAACAGGGTTGGATGCCGATGCGATAGGATAGCCATTGGCCACGTAGAGACGCGTGCCCTGGATGGTGACGTAGAAATAGCCCATTTCCCGATCCCAGTTGGGGTGACCATTGCAGTCGTAACGGCATTCACTGAGATCAGCAATGCCTTCGATTTGACTCAGGCTATGAATTTGGCGGTTAAATTCAGCGATTCGGGCGCTGTTGCCCTTGAGCTGTGCGCTGTGGCTTTCACCGAACAGGGAGATAAACTTTGGCGCTGCGATTACCGCAATGATGGCGAGCAGGGTAACTGTGATGACAAGTTCAATCAGGGTAAATCCGGTTTCTTTCTGGGAAAATTGCAAAACATATGGGGGTTGGTAAATGGTGCGTGCACGTTACCCATGTTGGCCTTGTACATCCAATGCAGAAAAGCGATTGCGGCAATGAGTCTGCTGCTATTTTGCGCTTTGGTTCAGGCCCTGTGAAAACAGGCCTGAACCAGAGAGGCTGTATCAATGCTGCTGCATCAAAGGCAATCTGACATTGAGTAGATAGTCATTAAATTCAAATCGTTGCAGGAAGTTGAGGGCCGTATCGACCCCCGACATAAAGAGGTCATATTTATGCTCTGGCGGCATTTCAAAGTTGAGCCACTGGATTTCGGGCTTAATGGGAATATTGCTGACCAGTTCATCATAGTCCGCAGAGTGCACCACCCTCAGGTGATTATCAAACATACGCCGTGAAGTGTTCACCACTGCGCCCAGATACTGCAGAAATGTATCCGTGTTGTGCTGATAGACATCATCCTCAAGCTTGACCCCTATGGTGGGGGCTCTGGGGGCGTGTCTGGAAGCCCGGGCCAGGTGAAAAATGTCGAAAGGGAAATTGGACACCATGCCACCGTCAACAAACCGCACCTGCTCAGGTGGTCGTTGATATTTAAACTGATGGGCTTTGATATTGCGAAGATCCTCAAACAGATGCATCGCCTTTTTCCCTTGTGGGATCTGATTAACCACCATGGGCTCAAAGAACAGGGGCACTGACATGGATGCTCTGACAAAGTGGGCGGGGTGTAGCTCTTCTGTGTCCTGCCAGTAGAGTGGCGCATCTTTGGGGAATACCGCCCGGCTTTCCGTGGTGATATCTGTGGCTATCAGGGCGACTGCGCCACTGGCGGCATCCGCCGACGGGATTTTACCTGCCTCCTCAGAGGTACAGATGTACAGAGGGGGAAAGCTGTTTACTCTCGACTCCAGATCGGCCACGGTATAAACCGCATGCTCGTTGAGGATCTCTGTGGCCCACTCGAGAAATCTATTTCCAGGATTCAGCCCCAGAGTGGATTTAACCTGTTTAAAGGTTTTGTAGACGCTGCGGGCACTCCAAACATAACTCCAGCCCGAGTCCTTGTTCAGCGCTTTGCGGATCACCTTTTTGACATAGTCAGGTCCATCCATAAACTCATCGAAAGCTGTGCTGTCCAAAATCTCCAGTACCTTCTGACTTTTGGGTTTTCCCGGCACGTCCAGTGCAGCGGTCATCAGTGCATTGATGGCTCCGGCAGAGGTTCCTGCGACTTTTCGAAATCTTAGCCCCTGCTGTTCAAGTACATAGGTAAAGCCCACCAGAGCAATACCCAACATGCCACCCCCTTCCATCACCAGATCCACATACTGATTGCCGTCGTCATCGACGATGTGACTGAAGACTTTGTCTTTCAGTTGCTCCTGTCGACTGGCAATCTCCATGTCTGCCTGGGTCCTGGCGCGGGTGATCCAACTTGCAGTATCAACATCTTGCATATATCCATCCTTAGCCCTGAAAACGTAAGTAACGTGCTACAAGATCACATACTTCTTTACGAGTTGGAATGACTGAAAAGTGTGGTATTTCGCCTGAATCTACTAATACCCCAAACAAAAAAACCACCCGAAAGGGTGGTTTTTGGTATCGATTAACCTATCAGCTCATACTTCTAAAACTGCATTTCCGGTACATGTTCAGGGACGATAAGTTTACCTGCGGTCTTCTCGATAATCTCTTCGACTGAGACACCCGGTGCCCGTTCAATCAGATGGAAAGCACCGTCCTTGATTTCCAGGAAAGCCAGGTCGGTCAGTACCCGCTTAATGCAGCCGTAGCCAGTCAATGGCAGTTGGCATTCGGGCAACAGCTTGGAATTCCCCTTTTTGTCGGCGTGCATCATGGTGACGATAATATTGTCGGCACCAGCTACCAGATCCATGGCGCCACCCATGCCTTTCACCAGCTTGCCCGGGATCATCCAGGAAGCAATTGAACCGTTGACGTCCACTTCGAACGCGCCCAGTACCGTCAGGTCGACATGGCCGCCACGTATCATGGCGAAGCTCTCGGCTGAGGAGAAGAAAGACGCGCCTTTGACTGCGGTAACGGTTTGTTTACCTGCGTTAATCAGGTCCGGATCTATAGTCTCCTCGGTGGGAAACTCGCCCATCCCCAACAGGCCATTTTCTGATTGCAGCATCACTTCCATACCATCGGGAATATAGTTGGCTACCAGGGTGGGAATGCCTATCCCCAGATTGACGTAAAAGCCATCCTGCAGTTCCTGGGCAACACGCTGGGCCAATTGTTCTCTTGTCAGTGCCATATTGCCTCTCCTTATGCCTCAGCTGTCTGCTTGACGGTGCGCTGCTCAATGCGCTTCTCAAAGGTGCCTTTAATTACCCGATCAACATAAATGCCCGGGGTATGGATATGGTCGGGGTCCAGTTCACCCGGCTCCACTATCTCTTCAGCCTCGACCACAGTGATTTTGCCTGCAGTAGCCATCATGGGGTTGAAGTTGGCGGCAGTTTTACGGAATACCAGATTACCCATGGTGTCGGCTTTCCAGGCGCGAACCAGAGCAAAATCAGCCGTGAGGGAATCTTCCAGTACATAATGGCGGCCCTTGATTTCACGGGTTTCTTTGCCCTCGGCCACAGGTGTGCCATAGCCTGTAGCTGTAAAGAAGGCGGGGATACCTGCACCACCGGCACGAATTTTCTCTGCCAGGGTGCCCTGTGGCGTCAGGATAACGTTCAGTTCACCGCTGAGCATCTGCTGCTCAAAGGTGGCGTTTTCGCCCACATAGGAGGCGATCATGGTGCTGATCTGACGGTTTTGCAGCAGCAGGCCCAGACCGAAGTCATCCACACCCGCGTTATTGGAGATGGCGGTAAGGCCTTTGACTTTCAGCTCAACCATACGGGCAATCAGCCCTTCCGGGATACCACACAGGCCGAATCCTCCGACCATAATGGTCATATCATCAGTCAGACCTGCCAGCGCTTCTTCATAGCTGCCGACGACCTTATTGAGTCCTGCCATAGTTCACTCCTTTGTTTGCAGTGGCGCTTTACCACTGTCGTTATTCTTGTATCAAATGCGCTAACGGTTCTGCCGTTCAGCTGCCCATGGCCTGAGCTACCTTGGAGCCTGATGGTCGCCCCAGAGCCTGGCTGATTTTGTGACCCGCTGCGGCCAGCTTTTGCAGATCTATTCCTGTATCTATGCCCATACCGTGCAGCATGTAAACCAGGTCTTCTGAAGCCAGATTGCCCGAGGCACCTTTAGCGTAGGGGCAGCCGCCCAAACCTGCCACTGAGGTATCGATAGTGCTCACCCCCAGATCCAAGCAGGCATGGATATTGGCCAACGCCTGTCCCCAGGTATCGTGAAAGTGCAGTGCCAGCTTTTCCATAGGGACTTTGGCTGAGACCGCCTGCACCATATTACGGGCTTTGTCCGGGGTGCCAACGCCTATGGTGTCACCCAAAGAGATCTCATAAACGCCCAGCTTGTAAAGGATCTCAGACACGCGTACCACTTCACTGACAGGGATATCACCATCATAGGGGCATCCCAGGGTGCAGGAGACATATCCACGCACCGGCAGGTTGAGTGATTTTGCCTTTTCTATCAATGGGATAAATCGCTCTATCGACTCTTCGATAGAGCAGTTGATATTGCGCTGACTGAAACCTTCCGACGCGGCTGCAAATACCGCCACTTCATCGGCTTTGGCGTCAAGCGCCGCTTCCAGTCCCCGCATATTTGGCGTGAGGGCGCTGTAGCTGACATCCGCATGACGCGCGACCCTGGCAAACACATCGCTGCTGTCGGCCATTTGTGGTACCCATTTGGGAGAGACAAAGCTGCCGGTTTCGATGCGTTTCACACCGGCATCAGCCAGGTTATTCACCAGCTGAATTTTGTCGGCCAGAGGTACACTCTTTTCGTTTTGCAGGCCGTCTCTTGGGCCCACTTCAAACAGACTGACTTTATCAGGACGCATCTGCGACCTCCGGTTTTTCATTGGCGTCAGAAGCTGAGTCAAAATCCAGCAGCAATACGCCATCGCTGACCAGTTCGCCCGGGGCGAAGAAGAACTCCTTCACGCTGCCTGCAGCAGGGGCGGCTATGGTGTACTCCATCTTCATGGCTTCCATCACCATCAGGCCCTGACCTTTTTCAACCTGTGCGCCAACGTCCACCAGATGGGTCACCACAGTGCCGTTCATTGGGGCATTGAGTGGGTTATCATGGCCATCATCGGCATCGTCATTGTGGGTTTTGACCGCACGGAAATGCAGGCTTTGTACTGACTCTTTAGTCATGTCTGTCGCGGGCAGGAACAGGGTAAAGTCACTGCCTTTTTGAGCAATAGTCACCGATTGCTTTTGGCCGTTCAGGGTATAGGTGAGGCGCTCGGCTCCAGAGTGCAGGCAGGCGAGCTCTCCCTGGATTGTGATTTGCTGATCATTAAATTCAAGCAGGTAGTTGCTGCCCACTTTGGTCAGTCTCAGCTCATGAATGTCATGGCTATCGTCCATCAGCATCACATCAAAGCGACTGGCTGCACCGAGGCGCATGCCACTGAATCCCTGCCAGGGCGAGTCTGGCTCATGGGAAAAGCCTGGCTGCTCCTGCTGGTTTTTCAGCAAACGATAAAGCGCTGCAACCGGCAGGGCTGACTTGATATCTGCCCTGGGGTCAGCAAGCAGTTCATCCTGGTGGCGGTCGATGAAATCGGTACACAGAATGGCGTCTTTAAACTCCTGGTTACGACAAATACGTCCCAGGAAAGGAATATTGTGTTTGAGCCCGGTGATCAGGTATTCATCCAGCGCATTGGCCATTCGGACGAGGGCGCTTTCCCTGTCGCTGTCCCAGGTGATCAACTTAGTGATCATCGGGTCATAGAAGTTACTGATCTCGTCGCCCTGACGAATACCTGAGTCGATACGAACATGCTGGTTTTCAGCCGGTTCGCTCAGGAACTCAAGCAGGCCTGAGGCGGGCAGGAAGTTGTTGGCCGGATCTTCGGCATAGATGCGTGACTCAAAGGCGTGGCCGCTTATCTGGATCTGATCTTGCTCCAGGGGAAGTGTCTGACCTGCCGCCACCAGAAGCTGCCAGCGCACCAGATCCTGACCTGTCACCATTTCGGTCACCGGATGCTCAACCTGAAGACGGGTGTTCATCTCCATAAAGAAGAAACTGTCGTCACTGGCTTCAGTATCCAGCAGGAACTCCACTGTACCGGCACCCACATAATCTATGGCACGGGCTGCGGCGACAGCGGCTTCACCCATTTGCCGGCGCAGCTTATCAGACAGTCCTGGCGCAGGAGCTTCTTCAATCACCTTCTGGTGACGACGCTGCACTGAGCAGTCTCTGTCTGACAGGTAAACACAGTTGCCATGAGTATCGGCAAATACCTGCACCTCAACATGGCGCGGTTTTCTCAGATAGCGTTCAATCAGCAGCTTGTCATTGCCGAAAGAGGAGAGGGCTTCGCGACGGGCGGAGCCGATGGCCTCCATAATTTCGGCTTCAGACTCCACCACCTTCATGCCTTTACCACCGCCCCCGAAGGCGGCTTTGATCAGCTGCGGATAGCCGACACGCTTCGACTCATTGATGAGCAGCTCATCGCTCTGGTCATCACCGTGATAGCCCGGCACCAGCGGTACGCCAGCTTTTTCCATTATGGCTTTGGCGGCACTCTTGCTGCCCATGGCATCAATGGCATCACTGCCCGGACCCACAAAACGGATATCGGCCTGCTCACAGGCGCGGGCAAATTCGGCATTTTCCGACAGGAAGCCATAACCCGGGTGTACGGCATCGGCGCCGCACTTTTTGGCAATCTCAAGAATAAGGTCGCCTTTTAAATAAGACTCGCTGGGGGCGCTGCCGCCAAGGTAGAAGGCTTCATCTGCCATTTCTACATGGCGGGCTTTGGCGTCGGCGTCAGAATATAGGGCAACTGTCTTCAGCCCCATGGCTCTGGCTGTGCGAATAACGCGGCAGGCAATTTCGCCGCGGTTGGCGATAATGATTTTAGTCAGCATGCTTGCCGTCTCCTGATGACTGAAGGTTTACCTGGGTCCAGGCTGGGTGGCGTTTGTCGAAAAAGGCGTTAAGCCCTTCCTGTCCCTCTTCGGATACCCGGATGCGGGCTATCTGCTCGCTGGTGTAGTTAATCACTTCCGGCGTTATCTCGCCGGATTGCTGCGCGGCAATCAGGGTCTTGCACCACTGCATTGCCTGAGGACTGTTGGCGATAAGTGTCGCTGTCATGGCCTCTTCAGCGGCATTCAAATCATCGGCCAGTTGATGAACCACGCCCAACTCCAGTGCGGCGTGTGCATCAAAACGTTCAGCCGTGAGCATATAGCGACGGGATTGACGCTCGCCCATGGCACGCAGCACATAGGGGCTGATGGCCGCAGGAATCAATCCCAGTTTGACTTCGCTCAGACAAAAGCTGGCATTGGGGGCGGCGATAGCGATATCACAGGCGCAGATAAGGCCCAGTGCGCCGCCAAACGCGGCACCATTAACCATTGCCAGGGTCGGACGGGGGAAGGTGTCCAGCTTATGCATTAATGCGGCAAGCTCTTTGGCGTCACTCAGGTTCTGCTCAAAGTCCATGGCGGCCTGTTTGCGCATCCAGTTGAGGTCTGCACCGGCACTGAAGTGTTTACCCTCGGCTTTCAGTACCAACAGGTGGCAATCGCCAGTATTAACGGCTTGGGCTGCGAGTGCATCGAGTGCCGTAATCATCTCGCCTATCATGACTTCATCGAAGGCGTTGTGCTTATCAAGGCGGCTCAGCGTCAGCGTGGCAACGCCACTGTTCAGGGAGGTCTTGATATATTGGTATTCCATTACTGCCTCCCTTTGTTACATGCGGCTCGTGGGTAATAGGCCAAACTTGGTGTCTTCCAACACTGGGCGGAGTTCAAATTTAAGTTCATCTTTACCTCCTGCCTTTACATGCGGAACACACCAAACTTGGTGTCTTCAATCGGTGCATTCAAGGAGGCGGCCAGCGCCAGACCTACCACTTCGCGGGTTTGAGCCGGGTCGATAATGCCGTCATCCCATAAACGGGCGCTGGCATGGTAAGGGTGACCTTCTTTGTCGTACTGCTCGACGATAGGCTGTTTGAAGTTGGTTTCTTCCTGCTCGCTCCACTCCACGCCTTTGCGGGCCAGACCATCACGTTTTACCGTGGCCAGTACCCCAGCCGCCTGCTCGCCACCCATCACTGAGATGCGGGCATTGGGCCACATCCACATCATGGTAGGGTCAAAGGCACGGCCACACATGCCATAGTTGCCCGCCCCATAGGAGCCACCGATCAACACGGTAAATTTGGGCACAGTGGCACAGGACACTGCAGTCACCATCTTGGCGCCGTGCTTGGCGATACCTTCATGTTCGTACTTCTTCCCCACCATAAAGCCGGTGATGTTTTGCAGGAACAGCAGAGGGATTTTGCGCTGGCAGCACAGCTCGATAAAATGCGCGCCTTTCTGGGCGGATTCGGAGAACAGAATGCCGTTGTTGGCCACTATGCCAACCGGATAACCGTGAATGCGGGCAAAGCCACACACCAGGGTGTTGCCATAGTTGGCTTTGAATTCATCAAAGTCTGAATCATCTACCAAACGGGCAATCACCTCTTTGACGTCAAAGGGCTTTTTCAGGTCTGTGCCGACAATACCGTACAGTTCATTGATATCGTATTTTGGCGCTTTGGCAGGTTTCAGCTCAACCGAGAGTGGCTTTTGATGATTCAACCGGGTGACCGCCTGACGGGCCAGCTCCAGTGCGTGTTCATCGTTCAGGGCCAGATGGTCAGCAACACCGGAAATGCGGGTATGCACGTCGCCACCGCCCAGCTCTTCGGCGCTGACCTCTTCACCTGTGGCCGCTTTCACCAATGGTGGACCGGCCAGGAAGATGGTGCCTTGCTCTTTAACGATAATGGATTCATCGGCCATAGCGGGCACATAGGCGCCACCTGCGGTACACAGCCCCATAACCACAGCGATTTGCGGAATGCCTTTAGAGGACATGCGCGCCTGATTGAAGAAGATACGGCCGAAATGATCTCTGTCGGGGAACACTTCATCCTGACGGGGCAGGTTGGCACCGCCTGAGTCCACCAGATAGATGCAGGGCAGGTGACAACGCTCGGCGATCTCCTGAGCCCGCAAGTGCTTTTTCACTGTCAGCGGATAGTAGGTGCCGCCCTTAACCGTGGCATCGTTGGCGATAATCATGCACTCGACGCCACTGACCTTGCCGATCCCGGCTATCACACCGGCTGCAGGCACTTCCTCGCCATACACCTCAAAGGCGGCAAACTGACCCACTTCCAAAAAGGGGGAACCTGAGTCCAACAGGCGCTCGACACGCTCACGGGGGAGCAATTTGCCCTTGGCCAGATGACGTTCGCATGCGGCCTGACCGCCGCCCTGCATGATTTTATGAACCTGCAGCTGTAAGTCATCTACCAGAGTCTGCATATCTGCAGCCTTGGCTTTGAACTCACTGCTTGCCGGATTAATACGGGAGTTGAATTGCACCACAACAGCATCCTTCTGCAATGGAGGCCGGCGCTGCCGGCGCTCCTCTATGGTCGTTGCTCAGTTTCTTGCTTGTTCCTGGACGCCGCCCCGCTCAACTCAGCATTTCACTGCACAGTACAGGGGGCGGACTGGGCATCCCGGACTTAGCGAGACTCGTTAAACAGTTCGCGGCCAATCAGCATTCGGCGGATCTCTGAGGTACCGGCGCCAATTTCATACAGCTTGGCATCACGCAGCAGACGGCCGGTGGCGTACTCATTGATATAACCGTTACCGCCCAGCAGCTGAATGGCATCCAGCGCCATTTTGGTGGCCAGCTCGGCAGAGTAAAGAATCGCGCCCGCGGCATCTTTGCGGGTGGTTTCGCCACGGTCACAGGCCTGAGCCACATTGTAGATGTAGGACTTGGCAGCATTCATGCCGGTATACATATCCGCCAGCTTGCCCTGTACCAGCTGGAACTCACCGATGCATTTACCAAACTGCTGACGCTCGTGCATATAAGGCACAACGATATCCATACAGGCGGTCATAATGCCCAGCGGGCCACCGGAGAGCACCACGCGTTCATAATCCAGACCGCTCATCAGCACCTTAACGCCGTTGTTCAGGCCACCGAGAATGTTCTCTTCCGGCACTTCACAATCCTGGAATACCAGCTCACAGGTATTGGAGCCACGCATCCCCAGCTTGTCCAGCTTCTGGGCCTGGCTGAAACCTTTAAAGCCACGCTCAACGATAAACGCAGTAATGCCGTGTGGGCCTTTGTCGGCATCGGTTTTGGCATAAATCACATAGGTGTGGGCATCGGGACCATTGGTGATCCACATCTTGTTGCCATTGAGGATATAGCGGTCGCCCTCTTTGCGGGCGTTAAGCTTCATGGAGACCACATCAGAACCGGCGTTGGGCTCACTCATGGCCAGTGCACCTATGTGCTCACCTGTGATCAGCTTGGGCAGGTATTTGGCTTTTTGTTCACTGTTACCGTTGCGGGCAATCTGGTTAACACACAGGTTAGAGTGAGCGCCGTAGGAGAGGCCGATGGAAGCTGAGGCCCGGGAGATCTCTTCCATGGCAACCACATGGGCCAGATAGCCCATATTGGCGCCGCCATACTCTTCATCCACGGTAATGCCCAGCAGACCCATATCACCCAGCACAGGCCAGAGTTCATTGGGAAAGGCATTTTGTTCATCGACTTTGGCTGCGAGCGGGGCAATTTCGTTGGCGGCAAATTGACTGACTGCATCCCGCAGCATGTCAATTTCCTCACCCAATCCGAAGTTGAGGCTGGTGTAGAGTTGGCTCATGGTCAAGTATCCTTGCGTCTTGTTGGGTCTTGTGTTTTTTCGAAGGAAAGCTCCTTCGACACTGTCCCGACCTGCAAGGCAACCGGCCATCTGGCTGTTTACCCAGTATGATTATTATTGTTTGGGTCGGGTACAGCTGGTATTGCTTTTTATCGTTTACATTTGGTAACTGGGTATCATCCCTGTACTTTGTTTTCCTCCAGCGCGGCAAGGCACTGTTGCTCAGCGGAGTTCAGCTCCATCAGCACCACTTTGATGTCATCCATCTGCTGTTGCAGTGAGGTTTTCTTCTCTTCAATCAGCTCCAGCATGGTATTGAGCTGAGTGGTACTGGTTTTGTCTGCGTCATACATTTCAAACAGGCGGCGGGTTTCAGCCAGAGAGAAGCCCAGGCGCTTACCCCGCAGGATCAGCTTGAGACGAACTCTGTCTTTCAGGCTGTAGATCCGGGTTTGGCCACGGCGTTTGGGTTTCAGCAGCCCCTGATCTTCGTAAAACCGGATACTCCGGGTGGTGATATCGAACTCTTTCGATAAGTCACTGATCGAATATGTTGTTTGCAGGGCTTGATTGGTATTCATCGGCTGACTCTGGTTATCATTTTTTAGCACCATATATGAAGTTTACGTAAAGGTAAAGTTTGCGCAAGTTAAATTGTTAATGAAATGTCGCCAAAAATGGCCTGAAGCCGGATTGTTCATTTCTCGTCCAAAAGTCTAATACTCAAACATCGCCTTTCATGGCCTATTTAGCGGGTAAGTCGGGCATGCCTGAAGACCTGCCATGACTGTAGCTGTAAATCAGACATTCAAGCGGTACTACAAAGAGTTATGGAGGAAGTCATGGGCACGATAGCCAACGACATGCGCATTCAGGCGCTGACAGACAGGGACGATTATTGGGCAAGAGCCGCTGCGGCAATTGATTGGCATACTCCCTGGGACAGGGTGCTGGATGACAGTCAGGCTCCTTTCTACAAGTGGTACGCAGGAGCTGAGCTGAATACCTGTTACAACGCGGTGGACAGGCATGTAGCTGCCGGGCGGGGGGAGCAAACCGCGATTCAGTATGTCAGCCCTGTGACTAACTCGGAGCTGGCAATCAGTTACCGTGAACTTCAGCTGCATGTGAGTAAATTGGCGGGCTATCTGCACTCCATTGGCGTGGAAAAGGGCGATCGTGTCGTGATTTATATGCCCATGATCCTTGAGACCGCCTACGCCATGCTGGCCTGTGCACGGATCGGTGCTATTCACTCAGTGGTGTTTGGTGGCTTCGCGGCCAATGAGCTGGCAACACGTATTAACGACGCCAAACCCAAAGTCGTGATCAGTGCCTCCTGTGGCATCGAGCCCTCAGGCGTAGTGGAGTACAAACCTCTGCTGGATGCAGCGCTGGAACAGGCCTCTCACAAGGTTGAACACTGCCTTGTTCTCAATCGCCCCCAATGTCAGGCGCAGATGCAAACCGAAAGAGACCATGATTGGGACAGTGTTGTCCCGCAGGCTCCACAGATTGGCTGTGTCCCCGTGGCGGCGACAGATCCCCTTTATATTCTCTATACCTCAGGGACCACAGGTCAGCCAAAAGGTGTGGTTCGCGATAACGGCGGTCATGCAGTGGCACTGGCCTGGTCGATGAAGCATGTTTATGACATCAATCCCGGTGATGTATTCTGGGCTGCCTCAGATGTGGGCTGGGTGGTCGGCCACTCCTATATTGTCTATGGCCCCTTGCTGGTCGGTGCCACCTCTTTGTTATTTGAAGGTAAGCCTGTTGGCACCCCCGATGCCGGGACTTTCTGGCGCGTTATCAATCAATACGGGGTGAAGAGCTTCTTTACTGCACCAACCGCCATCAGGGCGATAAAGCGTGAAGATCCTGACGGTGAATTTATTAAAGAGAGCAATCTGGATTGTCTTGGCAGCCTGTTCCTGGCGGGGGAGCGTTGTGACCCGGATACCCTTAACTGGGCTCATGAAAAACTTGGCAAGCCTGTGATAGACCACTGGTGGCAGACTGAGACCGGATGGCCGGTTGCGGCCAATTTAATGGGGACAGATCCTGTGCCGGTCAAGCCAGGTTCTCCTGCGCAGGCCGTTCCCGGCTATCAGGTGGAAGTGTTGGATGAATCCGGTGAGCAGGTGGCGGCCAATACCTCGGGGAATGTGGTTATCAAGCTGCCATTGCCACCGGGAACCCTGACGACCTTGTGGGGTAATGACCAGCGTTATCGTGACAGTTACCTGTCTATGTATGAAGGCTACTATCTTACCGGAGATGCCGGGTATCTGGATGAGGATGGCTACCTGTACATTATGAGTCGTATCGACGACATCATTAATGTGGCAGGGCACAGATTGTCGACTGGTCGGTTTGAAGAGGTGTTGTGCCAGCATGATGCTGTGGCCGAAGCGGCTGTGATTGGGGTGGAGGATAAACTCAAAGGTCAGTTGCCTTTGGGACTGGTGGTGCTGAGAAACGGAACCAATATCAGTGAGGCTGAATTGCAGCAGGAGCTGATCGCTCTGGTGCGCAGCGAAATTGGTCCGGTTGCGGCGTTCCGTTTGGTGACCGCCATTCCCAAACTGCCTAAAACCCGCTCAGGTAAAATATTGCGGGGTACCATGCGTCAGATTGCGGCTCATCAACCGCTGAAAATCCCGGCGACCATTGAAGATCCCATGACACTTGAATTGGTGAAGGAGGCGTTGGCCAAGTTGGGATATAACTGACTGGAGCAGAGGGCTGTTAATTAACAGCCAATGGCGATGAAGTGACCAACAAAACAACAGGAGGCAAGAAATCTTGCCTCCTGTTGTTTTGTTGTAAAGGATTGTGTACTGGAATTTGCGCACAGGTTACCGCTATAATCGCGCCCGTGATTTTTCCCCAGTCTTTGGAAGCAATTTTTGATGCAACATGAATCAACTTCAGTTGCGGCAATTGGCGTCATTGGCTTGGGCGTGATGGGCAAGAATCTGGCGTTAAATATCGCCGATAATGGATATCGTGTCTCCGCCTTCGACCTGGATGTCTCCAAAATCCGCACTGCCGAACAGCAAGCTCTGCATGAGTTCGGTACTCAGGACCGTCTGACCGGTTTTGACTCTCTCCCCTCTTTGTTGGCCAGCCTGGCCACTCCAAGACTTATTGTTTTGTCTATTCCCGCAGGTAAGCCTGTGGATGCTGTCTGCCAATCCCTTATTGAAGCTGGTATTGAAACTTCAGACATAGTGGTGGATACGGGTAACAGCCTGTGGACAGACACCATTGAGCGTGAGCAGCGCTACCGCGAACATTTCCACTTTTTCTCCTCAGCAGTTTCCGGTGGTGAAATGGGCGCCCGTTTTGGCCCATGTCTGATGCCAAGTGGCAACGCCGATGCCTGGCAGCATCTTGCTTCTGTGTGGGAAGCCATTGCCGCCAAGGTGGACTCGCAAACCGGATTGCCGCTGGAGCGTACTGCGCCCGGACAGACTGACATTCAGGGAGAGCCCTGTACTGCCTATATTGGCCCGGCGGGCTCTGGCCATTATGTGAAGATGGTGCATAACGGTATCGAGTACGCCGACATGCAGCTAATCTGCGAGGCTTACCACCTGATGTCCTCTGGTCTGGGGATGTCGGCAGCGGACATTGGTGAGGTATTCGGTCGTTGGAATCAAGGTCCGCTGAACTCCTATCTGATGGAGATCAGCGCAGATATTCTGACTCAGGATGATCCGGACACAGGTGCGCCTCTGGTTGAGGTAATTCTGGATAAGGCTGGTCAAAAGGGAACCGGTTTGTGGACTGCGGTCTCCAGTCTGCAACTGGGCTGTCCTGCTCCGACTATTGCTGAAGCGGTATATGCCCGCGCAGTGAGTAATCAAAAGTCACTGCGTGAAGCCTTAAGCCAGCAACTGGCAGCACCGGCCAATCCGCCTCAGCTGGATAAAGAGAACTTTATTAATGCGCTGGAGTCGGCACTCCTGTGTGCCAAGGTGGCCTGTTATGCTCAGGGATTCCAGTTGATGGCAATGAATGCGGCGGATCAGGGCTGGCAGCTTAACTTTGCCGACATCGCCCGTATTTGGCGTGCCGGTTGTATTATCCGTGCGGGGTTCCTGCAGCAGATCACCTCTGCCTATGAGGCTGAGCCAAACCTGGAACATATGCTGAAAGCTGAGTCCTTTGCGGGGATGTTGGCTGAGCATCAGCAGGGCTGGCGTGAGGTTGTGGCTCAGGGAGTGATGCAGGGGATTCCTGTACCCTGTATCTCAAGTGCGCTGAGTTATTACGACAGCTACCGTGCTGCGGTATTGCCTGCCAACCTGCTGCAGGGACAAAGGGATTATTTCGGTGCCCATACCTTTGAGCGTACCGATAAACCAGCAGGTGATAAGTACCACCTGAACTGGAGCCAGTCACCAAGGGATTTGGTGAAGATAGGCTGACAGCCAATAGATAAACCTTAATAAAAAAGGCTTACCAGTTTCCGTGGTAAGCCTTTTTTATGTTCAAAGAAGGTGGGTTATTGCGGGATTATCAGGCCCGCGCTGAACAGGAAGCTGAACACCATAGTTAGCTTGGCTGTTCGTCCCAACAGTGGGTTCAGCGCTTCACCACTGGTCTCCTGAAAAGCAGCACACAGGCTGCGGGCCATCAATAGTGCCGGACCTGCCAGCAGCACGGGCCAGCCGGGCAAAGCCCCCATCAAATAGCCACCGATAATCAAACCAAACGGCAGATAAACCAGTGCCTGATACAGATCCTTGGCACGACCCTCTCCGATGCGAACTGCCAGGGTGCGTTTGTTGGCTTTGGTGTCGGTTTGAATATCGCGGGTGTTGTTTACCAGCATAATGGCCGCGTTGAAGAAACCAATGGCACTGCCCAGCAACCAGGCGCTTGAGCTTGTGGTGCCAGCCTGCAGGAAGTAGGCGCCAACTACAGCCACCAAACCGAAAAAGACAAAGGCTGCAACCTCACCCAACCCATGGGAAGCCATAGGGTAGGGACCGCCGCTGTAACCCAGGGCGCCCAGTACGGCAAATACCGCCAGCAGGGCGATAATCCAGCCACCGTGGGCAATCAAAAACAGGCCGACGGCCACAGCTGAAACCAACGACATTATCATGGCATTGCGCACGGCTTCAGGTTTAAGCAAACCGCTTTGTGTTACGCGGGTCGGGCCCAGCCGTTCTTCTGTGTCGATACCGTTTTTAAAGTCAAAGTAGTCGTTGGCCAGGTTCACGGCAATCTGCAGCAGAACCGCACAGGCTGTAGACAGCAAGGCGATGGTGAGACTGAAAGAGTCCAGTTTCAGGGCCAACATGTTGCCCACCAATAGCGGGCCTATAGCGGCTGGCAATGTGCGGGGACGAATGGCTAAAATCCAGGGATTCATGTGTTTCCGCTTCTGTTACGGGTTATCAGACAGTGCCGGTTTATGTCCGGCGGGCATAGGGAACTGGGTTAAATGGCCAGTGTCCAGAGTTGCCAAAGGGCGCATATTTTACAGTTTTTCCCTGTCAATTTATACCACTTAAGTCCCGGATATGATCTCTGGCACGATACAATCACCTGAGATTTCCGCGCAGGTCGGATCACCTGGCAGTAGTTCGGATACTGAACACTAATCGGGGAATTAACCTTTTATCCCAAACACATCGGGTTATACTGACGCCTCGTGTTAGTTCAAGGCACGCAGTACGTGCCCGAAAAAAGTGAAACTCATGAGTCAGGTATTGAATGATTTAGTCTCTCTGCTGTCGCTGGAGCCCATAGAGATGGGGCTGTTCCGTGGCCAGAGTCAGGATATTGGAATTGGCCATGTATTCGGTGGGCAGGTGATGGGACAAGCCCTCAGCGCCGCACGCCAGACAGTTGAAGCCGGACGTAAGGTGCACTCCTTCCACGCCTATTTTTTGCGTGCCGGTGATGAAAAAATGCCGATTGTTTATGATGTTGAGATCATGCGTGATGGTGGCAGCTTCAGCGCCCGCAGGGTTAAAGCGATTCAGAAGGGCAAGCCGATATTCTATATGACCTGTTCATTCCAGACGCCTGAACCCGGCTTTGACCATCATGCCGTGATGCCACAGGTGGCGGGTCCTGACGGTCTGCTGAATCAGCAGGAAGTGGCGATGACCATGCGGGATAAAGTACCGCCACGCATACTGCAGGCGTTTATGGCTGATGCGCCTATTGAGATGCGATTGGTGGAACCTCTGGATCCAATTGCCCCTCAGCCTGCAGCTCCGACCCGTAATGTGTGGATGCGTTTGAACGGTGAGCTGAATAGTGATGTCAGTGTACATGAGTACCTGTTGGCTTATGCCTCAGACTTTAACTTTCTGGTCACGGCAGCCCAGCCTCACGGAGTGTCCTTCCTGACACCGGGTATGCGCTTTGCCACCATAGATCATGCGATGTGGTTCCACCGTCCGGTAAACTTCAACGAATGGTTGCTATATAGTATCGATAGCCCCAATGCAGTGGGCGGACGTGGTTTTGTCCGGGGACAGTTTTTCAACCAGGCCGGAGAGCTGGTGGCGTCAACCACCCAGGAAGGCTTAATGCGATATGCTGGAGGAAAATAATATGTTGGCAAAATTGGTCCGGATGATGGCTGTGTGCGCTCTGTTGCTTGGTGTGTCAGCCTGTGTAACCGTCGAACCGCCAAAGCCGGTAATTGTAAACGGTGCCGCTGGCTACCTTGAACGGATAGCACTGCCTCCCGGCTCGGTAATCAATATCTCCATTGTGGATCTGAATACCCGGGGATCGATATTTGCACAAAAGACCTTTGAAGTGGCCCGGGTGCCGGTGCCATTCAAGTTTATTTTGCCTGCCGAAACCATAGACAAGAGTATCAACTATGGTGTGGTGGCAATGATCACCTATAAAGATCAGGTGTTGTTTCAAACCTTCACCCGCTACCCGGTTATTAACAACGGCAAGTTCACCACTGAAGTGCTGATGAAACCGGTAAGTCAGTAATCCAGCTTATGTGAATCAGGCTCCTTCGGGGGCCTTTTTCATGCCTTTGAGGAGAAAAGGGGTTGTTAAAGGAGTTGAATGAGTCGCAGGCAGAGCGTCAGATCTCCGCCTGGATACATGATGACAGTGACCGCATGCAAGCGTTGGAGGACTTAAAGTCTGTGAGTGAGGCTACCGGGCAGGCGCTTTGGCTGGCGGCAGGCTTTGTGCGTAATCTGGTGTGGGACAGCTTGTATCTTACCTATGACTCGCCGCTGAATGATATCGATGTGATTTTCCATGATCAGCACAATCCACTGCCTGAACAGGACAAATTCATTGAAGCACAACTGAGTAAGCTCTCTCCCCAATTTCCCTGGTCGGTAAAAAATCAGGCTCGTATGCACCTGCGCAATGGCGACGCTGAATACCAGGGATTACAAGATGCCATCTCCTATTGGCCTGAGCAGCAAACTGCAGTGGCAGTGCGGCTTGGCGGGGAGGGGGAACTTGAGTTTATCAGTGCCTTTGGACTGGCTTGTTTATTCAATGGCCGTCTCGAACACAACCCCGCCAGAGACAGGAGTGTGTTTTTGCAAAGAGTGCAATCCAAAGGCTGGTTACAGCAATATCCGGATCTGTTGCTGACTTGTGATTAGAAAGTAGAGAGAACTGCGGCGTTTTTGTGATCTTGATCGCTTTATGGGCGGAGTAAGCTGCTGTAACAGGAATAAATTGATTCAGATCAATCCTCTGTGACACATACTTTGGCAGTGTATTCACAACTTGTTAAGGATGTAAATAAGACAGCGCTGCGCGTTGTGGTTATGGAGAATGATGATGAAAAAGTCTGTACTGTCCGGTTTGATTGCTGCCACCCTGATTTCTGCTCCGGTTTTCGCTCACCAGGCCGGTGATATCATTGTGCGTGCAGGTGCTGTGGTTGTAGCTCCTAATGAGTCGAGCCAGGATGTAGATTTGACCGGATTTGACCTGCCTAATTTCGGTGAGTTTTCAGTAAACAGCAATACTCAGCTGGGCCTGAATTTTGGCTATATGATTACAGATAACTTCGGCGTTGAATTGCTGGCAGCTACACCTTTTTCTCATGAAGTGACTTTGGCTGGAGTTCATATTGCTGATACCAAGCACCTGCCACCGACTCTGGTTGCCCAGTATTATTTCGGTAATGCTGACTCCAAGCTGCGTCCATACGTTGGTCTGGGTGTGAACTTTACCAACTTCTTTGATAACGAATTTACTCAGGCTGGCAAAGATTTAGGCCTTGGTCTGGAAAATCTCAGTCTTGAAAACTCTTGGGGCGTTGCTGCTCAGGTGGGTCTGGACTATCAGGTAAACAAGAACTGGCTGGTAAACGCGTCAGTTTGGTACGCAGATATCAGTACTGATGTGAAATTTAATTCAGCCGTTGGGCCTGTATCCATTGAAACTGATATCGACCCATGGGTATACATGGTTAGCGTAGGTTACGTTTTCTAAAGGCAATTAATCGTTCCCAGCCTTTAGCTGGCGCACAGTTCCCCGTGCGCCAATTTAAGCCGGCGAAAGCCGGCCTTTTTGTGTCTGTAATTTGGCTTATTGGCCTGACTGTTTCTTCTGCTTTTTCTTCCAGCGGCGGGTGTTGTAAATGAACTCAGGCAGCAGCCTGGTCATCCAGGCCACAATAATCCAGCGCTTTGGAACATAAGCGCGGCGCTTGCCTTTGGCCAGTGCCGACAATATCTGCCTGGCCACCACGGGCAAAGGAGCCAGCCACATTTTGGCACCTTGCATAGCGGCTTTATCCAACATACCCAGCTGGATGTCGGTAATAGTGACCGGCAGTTTCAGGCGTTGGGCGTGCATGCTCAGGCCTTCCAGATAGTTCTGGGCGAAGGCTTTGGAGGCGTGGTAAGAGACGCTTGGGCCGCCACGCAGTCCCGCGACTGAGTTGATTGCCCCCAGCTGGCCATACCCCTGTTCCCGCAGTAAACGGAAGGCGGTATTGCACATGGCGGCAAACCCCTTGACGTTGACATTGATAATGTCATCTTCGGGACCCCAGGGCAGCTCAGGATCATAGTGATTTACGCCGGTATTCACCAACACCAGATGAGCACCACCCAGTTGTTGCCATACCTGCTCAAGCTGAGCAATCGCGGTTTGAGGCTGATAGATATCCAGAGCATGCACAGTTACTTTGCCGGGCAAAGATTGGGCGAACTCTGACAAAGCTTCGGGAGCGGGAACCAACAGAGCCAGTTCTACCTGTTGCTCTGAGAGCTGTTTGGCGATTTCCCGGCTCAATTGTGAGCTGGCACCAATAATAATTGCAGTTGCTTGAGTCATATGGGTTTCGGGCAAACCTTGGGGCGCTTATCATAGGAGGATACCCAAGTGACTTCAAGATGCCGAATTCACAAGCATGAGAAGATTTCTAATTGGATGTATAGACATCCAGAAGTCTTATTGTATGATTTAGGAGAGTATATGAACAAGTGGACCAAAATCCTGGCTGTGCCTTTGTTGGCGGTAACAGGTTTGATGAGTGGCTGCGCAACCAATAATGCACTGGTAAATGTTCATGGTGAGGTCTGGTATCGCGAACGTATCGCCCTGCCGCCTGAAGCTGTATTGGTGGTGCAGTTAAAAGATGTGTCCCGTGCCGACGCACCTGCTGAGGTGATCGGCGAAATGGAGCGTACTGATGTCAGTACTCCGTCCACTTTCTCTTTTGTAATGGACAGAGATCAGTTCGAACCGGGTCATACCTACGCTATTGGCGCACGCATTATGTTGGGCGATCAGCTGTTGTTCATTAATACTCAGGCTTATAACGTCGATTTGGATTCGTCCGAACCGATGTCAGTACTGTTGAATAAGGTTGGCCACTGATACCTCAAGGTAAAGTTGCGCCTGCCGTGATTAAGGAAGAGGCGCAGTATGCCGGTCAGGATCCCAGATAACCTTCCCGCTGCCGGGGTGTTAGTTTCCGAAAACATCTTTGTGATGTCAGAAACCCGGGCAGCCAATCAGGATATTCGCCCCATGCGGGTGCTTATTCTGAATCTTATGCCCAATAAGATTGAGACCGAAACCCAACTTCTGCGTCTGCTGGGTAACACACCACTGCAGGTGGACGTGGATCTGCTACGTATTCACGATAAGGTTTCCAAACATACTCCCACCGATCATATGAATACCTTTTACCGGGATTTCTCCCAGGTGAGGGACAAAAACTATGATGGCCTGATTATTACCGGCGCGCCGCTCGGCCAGATTGACTTTACCGAGGTCACCTTCTGGGACAAGATTCAGGAGATTATCGACTGGTCGCAAACCCATGTGACATCAACTTTGTTTCTGTGCTGGGCCGCCCACGCTGGTCTTTACCATCTCTATGGGCTGCAACGCGAACTGCTGCCCAGAAAACGCTCCGGGGTATTCGCTCATGAAAGGTCCGGTAAGCCTTACCCCTTGCTCCGGGGATTTGACGATGAGTTTTTCGCACCCCATTCACGCTTTGCTGAAATCCCGCTGGAGAAGCTGAGAGCCCATCCGGATTTGGATGTTCTCGCCCACTCAGGTGAAGCCGGTGCTTACCTGGTGCTGTCTAAAGATAATCGCCAGTTGTTTGTGACCGGACATCCTGAGTATCAGAAACACACCTTGCGGGATGAGTACTTCAGAGATCTGGGAGAGGGGCTGGAACCAGAATTGCCGAAGAATTACTTTAAAGGCGATGACCCGGATAACGCCGCCGTAGCCCGTTGGCACAGCCATGGCAGCCTGCTCGTCAGCAATTGGCTTAACTACTATGTTTACCAGCTGACTCCCTACGATCTCAATGATATGCAGGCGATGACGCCCTGGGAGTCCTGATTGTCAGTGCCTCAGCATTCACAGCAAGTATGACCCATTAATAAAACAGCCTGCATTTAACGCAGGCTGTTTTATAGGTATTCACGCATTCCGCATTAGCGCCAGCTTGGTTCCAAACCCTATAAATATGGTGCCTGTGGTCACATCCAACCACTTTTTGAAGCGGCCTGAAGTGGCGAGTTGTTTAGCTTGTGACAGGGCCAGCACCATGGCACCAAACCATACAAAATTGACCAGAGCATGTGTGGTCACCAGAGTGTAAGCAGCTAACGCACTGTCATCGGCGCTGACAAATTGGGGAAAGGCTGCCAAATAGAACATAGAGACTTTGGGATTGAGCACATTGGTAAGGAAACCTTCCATGAAGGCGGTTTTAAGGGAAGACGTTCCCTGAACCTTAGTCTGTGACTGAACTTGAGCAGGAGTACTGGTGCCAAATGCTCTGATAAGCGCCTTGATACCAATCCAAATTAAGTAAGCCGCCCCCAGCATCTTAAATACAAAGAATGCGTTGGCAGACTGCAGCAGGAGTATCGATATTCCACATACTGACAAAGTGCCATGAATGTAAAAAGCGGCCACGAAACCGAAAACATTGGCAAAGCCCGCTTTATTACCTGACACAGGTACTGTCTTTGCGAGTAAAAAACCGTTGGGGCCGGGCGAGATGACCAGCAGAGTCGCAACGACTGTGAATGTCATGATGGTGTTTATATCCAATTGATGCTCCTTTTTATTGCCCGCAAGCGATACCACTACCTTGTTAATTGCGGGAGTTAAACTGCCGACGGCCCATAGCCTTCAAGGCTGACAGCAACAACCTGGCTGACAATCCTGAAATTGATGAAGTCGCTCTGGCAGACGATCAATCTGTGTGGGAAGGAGGTGCCATCGGCGGCTTGCCAGCAGCTGTCAGCCTGTTCGATTGATAGCTTGGCACCGCGTCCGATAAGGCAGTTGTCACTATCAATCTGAATGCTGGGTACACCATCCAATTGCAGCTTCGCAATACCGCTTAGCGTTATCTTTGCGGAGCAGCGACTGACACCACTGCGCTGCCACCGCTTGGGAAGCGGAGAGGGGAGTGCGGCGAGATCTCCTGAGATGACGACCGAACCGGCATTGATGATCAGTCGCTCTATGATGAAACTGTCCAGCGATGGTGCCTGTTTGTAGATACCTATAACAGCTTGAGGGTTGGTGATTAAGTCTGTCCAATTCATCTCAGTTTCCATTTATTTGAATGCCTGCCTTAGCCTTCAGTGACTTAATCTATGGCTATTTGCAGCCATGGAGCATACCTCTGGCTTCCAGACTGGCGCACAGTGCCGGGCACATGGGCTTGTCAAACTGACGTGTCTTTAGGTTTTGCCTGTGAACCAAAATGGCTTCAGCCAGATCACCACTAATGTAGGTAAAGTCACATTGGTTAGGTGTACGATTCTGAGAGGGATGGGTCAGGCAAAAAGAGTGTCCTCTTTCATGCACCAGAGTATTGGCTATCTTGAGTTTGTCACGGTCGAGCGTCCACTTGTTCAGTTTAGTGCTGTTTTCACAGGCGTCGGTTACCGCTGTAGTCGGGGACCAAGGGGGATTCCACTTTCGCCACAGAAATACATCATTTTGAGAATAGGGGCCACGAGTGGAAAACTGCTCCAGTGCCCAGGCAAGGTTTGATTGGTACCGGCTTAAATCTTCCTTTACCGAACCTGTTCGATTGTCATCCCAGTTGATGGCACCATTGGATTCCAATTCGGTCAGAATTTCAGTGAATAGTGGGTCATTTACCACCTCAGCCTGCAGGACAATGGCATCCTGTACTTTGGGATATTCGTCTGTCACCTGAGTAGCGGAGCAGCCTGTTATCAAGGCTACGCAGATTAAAAGGTAGAGGTATTTACTCATGGTGACTCCCTGTTTCCCGTATTAAGTCAGCGACTTCTGGTTGGCACAATCAGCTTGTGATTATGTTGAAGGCTTACACTAACTGTTGGGCGACTCATTTGTCTGTTGGTCGTTCTTACTATTATGAGCTTGAAAATAATTGGAGGTGCTTTGGAGAGGCGAGCTGTAACAGAGACAGAAGGCTGTTCATAGAAAAAGCCGAACATTGAGGTTCGGCTTTAAAAATAAAACTAGTTGGAGTCCTGAATCACCATATCCCAGAATTTGGCGGAGAGTTTGTTGATCTCGTTGGCTTCGGCATTCATCAACATGGCAAAACCTATATCCAGAGTGGGGGCGTAGGCAACATCGGCCCGGAACCCTGATACCCAGCCTGAATGGTACACCAGAGGAATACCGTCAAACTGGTAGATACGCCAGCCATAGCCATAGTGAGCATCAAGCAGGTGTCCTCGCCAGTACAGGCGGCGCAGATCTTTTGCCGTTCTGACTCTGGGTTCCGTGACTTCTGTCAGCAACTCCTGCGACAACACGTCCGGTGCATAGCCCAGATTAGCGGTCAGCCATTTGGCCATATCTGAGATACTGGCATTCACTCCGGCCGCCGGTTCAACCTTGTAATAATCTGGTTCCACCTTCACTGTACGCCACACATAGCGGCGAATATCCCTGCCATTACTGTCCTTCTTGCCCGTTTTGCTGGCTTTAATCAGCACATGGGGCTTGGCGGTGTTGGGGTTGTCTTTGTATACGTCGATACCAACGGAGGCATTGGTCATGCCCAATGGCTGAAAAATCCGGCTTTCCAGCAGCCTGGCATAGGACAGGGGCTGAACCTGTTCAATGGCAGGTTGCACCATAGAGTAAGCGATATTCTGGTAGCCGTAGCAGTTGTCGGGCTCACAAATGGGTGTGACCCGGTCAAACTGGCTGATGATTTTCTCCATACTCCAGTTCTCATGGAGCAGATTGTCGTAGGCGTTGGGCATCAAACCCGCAGAGTGACTCAGCAGATTATGGAGTTGAATCTTGTCTGCCGCCCCGGGTTTGGCCAGCTCAAACTGAGGAACATATTTGGTGACAGGGTCGGTCAGACTCAGCTGACCCTCCTGGGCCATCATGGTGGTCAGGGTGGCGGCAAAGGGTTTGGAAACAGAAGCGAGGCGAAACACAGTATCTTTATCGACTTTCTTCTTTTTGCTGGTATCCAGATGACCAAAGGTTTCCAGTGCAATCACGTCTTCGCCCTTGACTATGGTGTAGGCGATACCGGGAATGCTCTTGTTGTTCAATTCACGCTTAACCAGGCTTGAGTACGCTTTGTTGAGTGACTGCAGATCTTCTGCGACAGCGGCCACAGGGGCAAGAAGACAGGAGGAAAGCGCAAAGAAGGCAAGACGCATGAAAATAAAATACCCGGATTTTAAAACCGCTGATGATGCCAAATTACAGCAAACTTTGAAAGTTATTGAACTCCAAGTATAAAAACAGGGTTTTCTGATGTAACCGGGATCTCATTTCTGCTGTGCTTAGTCCAAATTCAAACCGCTGAAGCCCCTGGGGCATTTCACCAAAGCAATCATTTATGCTGCTCAGGGTTTTGTAAATCCTGAGTGACATTTGTACTGTCGAATTTGCTGCTCATTAGACCAATTAACACTTGCTTTACGTTCGCGTAAACGTCACAGTGCTAATATTTGAACAACCAAGGGCTTTCTGCGCCTCACGCAGAGGGCCTGGTCAAACAGACTGGAGTGGTTATGAGCACTGAAACGGATATTGTCATTGTCGCAGCCAAGCGCACCCCCATGGGTGGTTTTCAGGGGAGTTTATCCTCTGTGCCTTCGCCTCAGCTGGCCGCAACTGCTATTAAAGGCATGATGCAGGACGCCGGTATAGCTGGTGAGCTGGTGGATGAAGTGCTGATGGGCTGTGTGCTGCCAGCAGGCCTCAAGCAGGCACCTGCACGTCAGGCGACACTGGGTGCTGATCTGCCTTTGTCTGTCGGTGCGACCACAGTCAATAAGGTGTGCGGTTCCGGCATGAAGACGGTAATGATGGCCCATGACCTGATTAAAGCCGGTAGTGCCAATCTGGTGATTGCCGGTGGTATGGAGAGCATGAGTCAGGCGCCATATCTGCTGGACAAAGCCCGTGGCGGCATGCGTATGGGCCATGGCAAGGTGCTGGATCATATGTTCCTCGACGGCCTGGAAGATGCCTACACCGGCGGTGCTATGGGCACCTTCGCGCAAAAGACAGCTGACGACTTTAACCTCACCCGTGAGCAGATGGATGCCTTTGCACTCTCCTCGCTGGAAAAAGCCAACGCAGCCATCGCCTCTGGCGCGTTTAACAATGAAATCGTGCCTGTGACCATCTCCTCCCGTAAGGGTGAGGTGACTGTGGCTATCGATGAGCAGCCGGGCAATGCCCGTCCTGACAAGATCCCGGCGCTGCGTCCGGCGTTTGCCAAAGATGGCACCATTACTGCTGCCAACTCTTCTTCTATCTCCGACGGTGCCGCCGTATTGATGGTCACCAGTCGCGCCAAAGCCAAAGAGCTGGGCCTGGATGTGCTGGCGGTGATCCGCGGTCAGACAACTCACTCTCAGGAGCCTGCGGCCTTTACCACAGCCCCTGTTGGTGCCATGAACAAGCTGTTTGCGAAAACAGGTTGGAGCAAGGATGAGGTGGATCTGTATGAGATCAACGAAGCCTTTGCCATGGTGACTATGCTGGCTATCTCTGAGCTGGGACTGGATGCGACCAAAGTGAATGTGCACGGTGGTGCCTGCGCTCTGGGTCACCCCATTGGCTGCTCCGGCACCCGTATTCTGGTTACTCTGATCCACGCCTTGCGTAATCAGGGGCTGAAGCGCGGCGTCGCCAGCCTGTGTATCGGCGGCGGCGAAGCCACGGCTATGGCCATTGAAATCGAGTAATCCCCTGGCTGTACACTTTCCTGTTCCCGGAACACGGGTGTGCAGCCATTTTCATCAAAGCGTTATAAAAAATTCAACACCGGTGAGCTGACAGACGTAACAATTAAAAACAGGCGTACAGAGTAATGACCTATTGCTCTGGGCTCAGCGGGATAATCAACAGGACTTGAAGATGACCACGCAAATCAAACATTACATCGACGGTGAATTCACGACAGGCTCTGGAGATCGCCTGATCACAGTGACCAACCCTGCCAATAACCTGCCCATTGCCGAAATCAAATGTGCCACTGACGACGAAGTCCTGGGCGCCATTGCCAGTGCCAAGTCTGCTTTCCAGACCTGGAAAGAGACGCCGGTTTCTGAGCGTGCCCGTGTGATGTTGCGTTATCAGCACCTGCTGAAAGAACACCATGATGAGCTGGCCACGATTCTGGCCAAAGAAACCGGTAAGACCTTTGAAGATGCCAAAGGCGATGTATGGCGTGGCATTGAAGTGGCTGAGCACGCCTGCAGCATCGCTTCTTTGTTGATGGGCGAAACCGTTGAGAACGTAGCCCGCAAAATTGACACCTACAGCTACACCCAACCTCTGGGTGTATGTGCCGGTATTACCCCCTTTAACTTCCCGGCAATGATCCCGCTGTGGATGTTCCCGCTGGCAATTGCCTGTGGTAACACCTTTGTACTTAAGCCTTCAGAGCAAGATCCCATGACGCCGCTGCGTCTGGCTGAACTGTTTGAACAGGCTGGCGCACCAAAAGGCGTACTGCAGCTGGTACATGGCGACAAGAGCGCCGTGGACATTCTGCTGACCCATGAAGATATCAAGGCGATCTCTTTCGTTGGTTCTGTGGGTGTTGGCCAGTATGTGTACAAGACTGGTACTGATCACCTTAAGCGAGTGCAGGCCTTTGCCGGTGCCAAGAACCACAGTGTGATTATGCCGGATGCCAACAAAGAGCAGGTGCTTAACAACCTGGTGGGCGCTTCTGTGGGCGCAGCCGGTCAGCGCTGTATGGCAATTTCTGTAGCGGTATTTGTTGGTGAAGCCAAAGAGTGGATCCCTGAGCTGAAAGAGCGCCTGGGCAAAGTCCGTCCGGGTCTATGGGATGACGCAGAGGCCGGTTATGGCCCGCTGATCAGCCCTCAGGCCAAAGAACGTGTGCTGAGCCTTATCGCCAAGGGTAAGGAAGAGGGCGCCGAGTGTCTGCTCGATGGCTCTGAGTTCACTCTGGAAGGTTATGAGTCCGGCAACTGGGTTGGCCCAACCATGTTCACCAAAGTGACCCCTGAAATGACCATCTACAAAGAAGAGATCTTTGGCCCGGTCCTTTGCTGTGTTGAGTCTGACTCGCTGGAAGATGCTATCGAGCTGGTGAATGCCAGCCCTTATGGTAACGGTACCTCTATCTTTACTGCCAGTGGCGCCGCTGCCCGCAAGTATCAGCACGAGATTGAAGTGGGCCAGGTGGGTATCAATGTGCCTATCCCTGTACCTCTGCCATTCTTCTCTTTCACAGGTTGGAAGGGCAGCTTTTATGGCGATCAGCACGCCTACGGCAAGCAAGCGGTGCGTTTCTTTACCGAAACCAAGACGATTACCGCCCGTTGGTTTGAGGACGATATCCCGTCCGGTCCCAACATGACCATTGCCCTCAAGTAATAGACAGTACAGATGCCGCCCCTGCGGCATCTGTTGGTTACAAGGACTGACTAGCTGGCCTTGTGACTCATACCAATAATGACAATAAGAACCCGGCCTCTTGATTGACGAGTGAGTCGGGTCAAAGAACACAAGTGACAGGAGTTGTCAGATGGATTTCAATCTCAACGAAGATCAACGTCAGTTTGCCGAGCTGGCCCGTCAGTTTGCAGCCGAAGAGCTGGCTCCCCACGCAGCGCGCTGGGATGAAGAACATCATTTCCCCAAGGACGTTATTCAAAAGGCCGGAGAGCTGGGTTTTTGCTCTCTGTACTCCCCGGAAAGCGAGGGTGGTATGGGCCTGAGTCGTCTTGATGCCGCCATTATTTTCGAAGAGCTGTCGATGGGTTGTACGGCGACCACTGCCATGCTGACCATTCACAATATGGCCACCTGGATGATCACCACCTGGGGCAGCGAAACCCTGCGTGGAGAGTGGAGCGAAGCCCTGACCACTGGTCAGAAGCTGGCATCTTACTGTTTGACTGAGCCGGGCTCAGGCAGTGACGCAGCCTCGTTACAGACCAAAGCGATTCGCGATGGCGATGAGTATGTGATCTCCGGCTCCAAGATGTTTATCTCAGGCGCAGGTGACACTGAAATGCTGGTGGTAATGTGCCGCACCGGTGGTGAAGGTCCCAGGGGGATCTCAGCCATTGCTGTGCCTGCCGATGCTGCCGGTATTGTTTATGGCAAAGCTGAAGACAAGATGGGCTGGAACGCCCAGCCAACCCGTTTGGTGACCTTTGAAGAGGTACGTGTGCCTGTGGCCAACCTGCTGGGTGAAGAAGGCCAGGGCTTTACCTTCGCCATGAAGGGCCTGGATGGCGGCCGTATCAATATCGCCACCTGCTCTGTAGGCACTGCCCAGGCTGCACTCGAGCGCGCCACTGAATATATGCAGGAGCGTAAGCAGTTTGGTAAGCCTCTGGCGGCATTCCAGGCACTGCAGTTCAAGCTGGCCGATATGGCGACCGAGCTGGTGGCAGCCCGCCAAATGGTACGTCTGGCTGCATTTAAGCTGGACTCGGGTGATCCTGAAGCGACCGCCTACTGCGCCATGGCCAAACGATTTGCCACAGATGTGGGTTTCCAGGTATGTGATGCTGCACTGCAGCTGCATGGTGGTTATGGTTATATCCGCGAATATCCGCTGGAGCGTCATTTCCGTGATGTGCGTGTACACCAGATTCTGGAAGGTACCAACGAGATTATGCGTCTGATCATCGCCCGCCGTCTGCTGGACGAGCATGTGGGGGAAATCAAGTAAGGCACTGACCCTATTCGCTCCCACTGACGCCCAGAGCCACAAACTAAGAGAGCCATAAGATATGTGCCACAAGCTAAGCGGCATAAGCATCAGGGGAGCTGTTGATTTACAGCGCAGCACTGCACAACAGCCAAGCCACGAATTCGAAGGAAAGGAATAATGACTCAACTGATTGAACGTATCGAAGGCAACACCGCCATTCTCACCATCAGTAACCCGCCGGCCAACACCTGGACACAGGAAGGCCTGTATAACCTGCGTGACAAAATTCTGGAGCTGGATGCCGATCCGGAAATCTACGCCCTGGTGCTGACAGGTGAGGGGGAGAAGTTCTTCTCTGCAGGTGCCGACCTTAAGTTGTTTGCCGATGGCGACAAAGGCAATGCTGCCACTATGGCCATGGCATTTGGTGAAGCATTCGAGACCCTGAGCGCGTTCCGTGGGGTGTCTATCGCCGCGATCAATGGCTATGCCATGGGCGGCGGTCTGGAAGTCGCCCTGGCCTGTGATATCCGTATCGCTGAGTCTCAATCTCAGATGGCATTGCCAGAGGCCACGGTTGGCCTGCTGCCTTGCGCCGGTGGTACTCAGAACCTGACAGCTCTGGTGGGCGAAGGTTGGGCCAAGCGTATGATTTTGTGTGGTGAGCGTATCAAGGCTGACAAAGCACACAGCATTGGCCTGGTGGAAGAAGTGGTTGAAACCGGCAAGGCACTGGAAATAGCTATTGAGCTGGCGGCCAAGGTCGCCAACCAGAGCCCATCCAGTGTAGCTGTGTGTAAGCAGCTGATCCAGGCGGGTCGCGCTATACCACGCACTCAGGCGCTGCCACTGGAGCGTGAACTCTTTATCGGCCTGTTCGATACTGAAGATCAGGCGGAAGGGGTGAATGCTTTCCTTGAAAAGCGTAAGCCAGAGTGGAAGAACGCATAAGGGGTTGAACATGGATAAAGTAGTATTTCAAACCCTGGGCTGTGAAGGCGGCAAGCAGATAGGTATTGCCACATTGAACGTTGAGAAAGCGCTGAATGCGCTGGATCTGGATATGGTACGTCTGCTTAAGGCGCAGCTGGAAGCCTGGCGCGAGCAGGATGAAATTGTCTGTGTAGTGCTTGATGGTGCCGGTGAGAAGGCCTTCTGTGCCGGTGGCGATGTGCGGGCGATTACCGAAGCATCCCGCGCTAACCCGGGTGAGATAGCGCCTGAAGCCCAAACCTTTTTTACCGAGGAATACCAGCTGGATTACCTCATTCATACTCTGGGTAAGCCAGTGATGGTGTGGGGTGACGGTATTGTCATGGGCGGTGGCCTGGGACTTATGGCCGGTGCCAGCCACAGAGTGGTTACCCAGACCTCCCGAATTGCCATGCCTGAGGTCACCATAGGCCTGTATCCGGATGTGGGTGGCAGTTTCTTTCTCAATCGTATGCCGGGTAGAACCGGGCTGTTCCTGGGGCTGACCGGTTACAACATGAATGGCGCTGATGCCCTGTATGTGGATCTGGCCAACTTTGCCATCGACAGAGACAACAAAGAATCTTTGTGGGACGCATTGGCTGAAGTTCACTGGCAGGATGATGCCAATACCAACCATGATCTGCTGAGTCAGGCACTCAATGGTTTCAGCGATGACAATATTGCCGACAACAGCCGTCTTAAGGCGCATCAGGCGCGTATTGATGAGCTGATGGCTGGCTCTCTGGCTGACATTCACTCCTGTCTGTCGGCGCTGGATGATGACCATTTGCAAGAGCGCGGCGAGGCATGGCTTGGGCGCGCAAGAGATACATTCCTGGCCGGCAGTCCGCTGAGTTGGAATCTGATTGAAGCTCAGATGCAACTGGGTACCGAGATGGAGCTGGCGGACTGTTTCCGCATGGAGCTGGGCTGGAGCGTTAACTGTTGTGCTCACGGAGATTTCTGTGAAGGCGTGCGTGCTTTGCTGCTGGATAAAGACAGAAACCCTCAGTGGCAGTTTGCATCTCTGGAAGCGGTGACTCAGGAGGCGATGGATAAGCTGATGACTTCCCCCTGGGATGAGGCGTCCCATCCACTGAATACGCTCTGAATATCCTCTGACCAGAGGAGATAATTTGCCTTTGGCGCGAACATCACGAGTTTGCGCCAATCACATGGAAGATAAATAAGGAGAGCCCAAATGGCGACAGTAGCATTTATTGGTTTGGGTAATATGGGTGGGCCTATGGCGGCCAACCTGGTTAAAGCCGGTATGACAGTCACAGGTTTTGACCTTAACCCTGCTGCATTAAAGGCCCTGACCGATATCGGTGGTCTGAGTGCCAACACTGCCTGTGGCGCGGCCGCGGCGGCAGACATTGTCATTACCATGTTGCCTGCAGGCAAGCATGTACGCAGTCTCTATATTGGCAATAACAGTGGCAATAATGACCAAAAAGGTATTCTGGATGTCGTGGGTAAAGATACCCTGCTGATAGATTGCTCTACCATAGATGCGGACAGCGCCCGCACAGTGGCGGCAGCAGCTGCAGACAAAGGGCTTGAGTTTATCGACGCGCCGGTATCCGGTGGCACAGCCGGTGCGGCCGCCGGTACCCTGACATTTATCTGCGGCGGCAGCGACAAAGCCTTTGAGCAGGCCAAAACTGTGCTGGATGTCATGGGCGCCAATATCTTCCATGCCGGAGGCGCAGGTGCAGGGCAGATTGCCAAGATCTGCAACAATATGCTGTTGTCTGTACTCATGCTTGGTACCAGTGAAGCTCTGTCGATGGGAATCGATAATGGCTTGGATCCCAAGGTGTTGTCCGACATCATGAAGGTCAGCAGTGGTGGCAATTGGACGCTGGATAAATATAATCCCTGCCCAGGGGTGATGGACGCTGTACCATCATCTAAAGGTTATCAGGGTGGCTTTATGGTGGATCTTATGGTGAAAGATCTCGGGTTGGCGATGGATGCGGCACTTTCCAGTCAATCCAGCACACCTATGGGGGCACTGGCCCGCAGCCTGTATGTCAGCCACGCCAAGGGCGGCCATGGCAAGCGGGATTTCTCCAGTATTTTTGAACAGTTTGCAGTGCCTGCCAACGACGAGTAAGCCGAATTACGTACAAGAATTGAGGATAAGTGGATGGATTTAAAAGATAAGGTGGTCGTCATTACGGGTGGCGCAGGTGGTTTGGGTCTGGCCATGGCTCAGGAATTTGCGGCGGCCGGTGCCCGTCTGGCACTTATCGATGTCGATCAGGACAAACTGGAGCGTGCCTGTGCCGATATGGGCGGCAGCTTCCCTCAGACTGAAGTTCAGGGCTATGCACTGGATATCACAGACGAGGAAGATGTGGTTGCCGGTTTCCAGTACATTCTGGAAGACCTGGGCCAGGTCAACGTGCTGGTTAACAACGCGGGTATCCTGCGTGATGGCATGCTGCTGAAGGCCAAAGAAGGTCAGGTCACTGACCGTATGTCTCTGGCTCAGTTCCAGTCTGTTATCAATGTGAACCTGACCGGCAGCTTCCTGTGTGGTCGTGAAGCGGCAGCCGCCATGATTACCTCAAAGCAGCAGGGCATCATTATCAATATCTCCAGCCTGGCCCGCGCCGGTAATATGGGACAGAGCAACTATGCAGCCTCCAAGGCCGGTGTAGCAGCCATGTCGGTAGGCTGGGCCAAAGAGCTGGCTCGTCATGGTATTCGCAGCGTCGCAGTTGCCCCGGGCGTGATTGAAACCGAAATGACAGCAGCCATGAAGCCGGAAGCGTTGGAGCGTCTGGAAAAAATGGTACCTGTTGGTCGTTTGGGTAAGCCGGAAGAAGTGGCTAAGACTGTGATGTTTGCGGTTGAGAATGATTACATCAATGGACGAGTGCTAGAAGTTGATGGTGGCATCCGCCTTTAATGGGTGGCGTTATGGGGGGAGCAGGGCGCCTTTTCTTCCCCAACGGCATTGCCGCTTCTCGTGTAGGTGAACTACACGTCGGCACGGCGGCTTTGTTGGAAAAGAAAATCCACTCCTGCCATTGGCTGTGAGTCAGCAGAACCTATGTCAGAAAAAGAAATGCCCGGACACTCCGGGCATTTTTGTGTTTGCTGTTTCACTGGGGGGACGTACTTGTCAGGCATCGTCATCCGGCTCTGCATCGAAGGAACCTGGAATTTGCTCGTCGCATGTTTCATAAGCAAAAATATCTTCCGCATCCCAGATATCAAACTGTTTGATTACATCTAAATAGCATGCAGACTTACGAACATTGACCGTTAAGTATGTTTCATCCCATCTTTCCAATGAACAATCCAAATCGCGAATTTTTTCGATATAAAAATCTTGTTTGTTTCTATCAATTGATTTGTCAAAGATTATTCTGAGAGTGCGGTTACCGCTTCTTGCTATGACATTTTCAACTTCCAAAATGCCGTTATCGTCTTCAAAAGCTTGTACTTCATCCTTGAAATTTAACGAGTACGTAAAGAAAGGGACATTTTCAAGCCGATAGATATTATTTCCTAGGGGCTCTGCCCACATAGACTCGCCCCCAACCATCCAGTGATTGGGTAAAGATACGTGAACTTTAACTAATCCGTTGTTGCTCATTTAGAGGCCTAACGCCCAAAGCCGCTGCGCGGTGCGCGTCGACTGACTTTGCTTGTTAAATTGCATGGTTTATTGATATTCCGCTTCATAATTGCTCGCATTAAACTGACTGTCGTAATGTGGATTTAATGCTTTTGCCTTTGCGAAGGCAGCTTTCGCGTCATCAAAGCGACCGGCACTAAAGTATCCATATGCTAAACCATCATATACTGCAGCATGTTCTGGAAATCTATTAGTCAGGTATTTGAAAAAGTATATGGAATCCTCAGCTTTACCCGCTGCAATGAGTTCTCTAGCCAGATCTGTGATAGTCTTACCAATAAATGTTTGATAACCTGCATTTTTATAAACAGCTTCAAATTGCATACCAAACAATTTACCTCCCAGCTCCTGAAATTGCTGATAAGCAAATAACGTTGCTGGCGACTGTACTTTGGTGATTTGCCCTGATAGTGCCAAACTTCTTAATCTTGAAGAAAGCTCTTCAGCAACCAACCGATCTGTATTTGCTAATACAAAAATCCAAACATCATTGGTAAAATCAATCTCAACCGCGGTACTTACACCAAGCCCACCACCAAATGCCAACCACTGCCCTTGATCTTTCTGCAGCATTCTGAAAATTTGCAAGCTACTGTCAGATAGCAATTTTTTTTGATTGAATAATTGTTGGTAGACGGCGTAAAGCTCATATACTGTCAGCTCTCCTCCACCATCAGGTGTTTTATGCTCAAGCATGCTCGGATCTACCAGCTGCCGCTTCCCTGCATAATTGAAATGATAAGGCAATGCCACGAAATCATGACCTGATTGCTTGGTTTCAAGCGACCCTCGAGAGGGGTGCAACACACTTTTTTCTAGCAACGTCCAATAATCCTGCTTAGTTACTTTCTCGAGAACCGCCCCAAGTACTATGTAGCCGTAGTTTGAGTATTTTCGGTCTGTTCCTGGCTCAAATAACAGAGGCCGTGGGCGCAAAATTTCCATTTTTTCGGAGATGTTAGTGTATCTACTTGGGTTGCTTCGGTATTCAGCAGTGAAGATGTCAGCAAAGCCAGAGCGATGCTCCAACAACTGTCTTATCGTGATATTCATTGCTCTTGGGTCTGTAAATTCCAAGGAAAACTTGTCAAGCGTATCTTCTGGATTCAGCAGTCCTTTGTCATATGCTTGCAGCACCAACATTGCTGTAAGATCTTTCTGAATCGAACCTATATCAAAGCGTGTTCACAAAGTTACTTCCTGCAACTCAACATCATCCGCATATCCGTGAGCTTCTGTGAATATTGGCTTGCCATTTTTTAGAACTAATACAGCACCCGAAAAACTATAGTGCTGTTTGTATTGCACGATAAGATCAGCAAAGCCTGTCTCAGTTTCGGCTTTTGCAGTTGCAAAGAGCGTACTCAATAAAAGAAAACACATTAAAAAGTTTTTCATTACTATCCTTGTACTGAGAGGGTTGGTGAAGTAATTTAACGCCGCGGTAAGCTGTGATTATGTAGTTTGCTGTGGCAGCGTAGCGACCGCCACATAAGCAAGCGACGGAGTAGCCGTCAGTCACTTGTTACACCTATTCACTAAGCTGAACTCGGTAGTCAATAAACAGAGTTACCTGCTTATCGTTTTTTTGCCTTACGATTACAGGGTTCTCAAGACCTGATATAGACACCTTATAGCCTGATCCTAAGGCTTCCTTTGTTGTGCTAATCTCTGATTTTATTTTTTCAAGCAAAGGGGCCCGATACTCACTAGGCGAGCTTATGGCCAGTGAAGTATTACCCAGTCTTAAGCTAGTATCCTCAGGCCTTTTGATACGACCTATGAAGGCGTAAATATCTTGAGTGGCCGAGTAGACATCTTTTCCTTTGCCTAACTTAGAAAGTATATAAAAGCTAGAGCCAGCACTCCCGCCATAGGACTTAGATATAGAGAAAGATGATTTTTCTTGAGGTGAAAGCGAAATAACACCTTGTTGAAAATCTATGCCTTCAGATTTTAATGCAGCTGATTTTATAGAACTCTGCAGACTTTTAATGAGTTTTGCTCTTTCAGCGGGATACTTCGCATCGCTTGATAGGGTCACAGACATAGCGACATATTCGGCTTCAATATCAATGGAGCTATTTACTGGAACATCACCAGTACCGTATGCAATAACAATGGCTGAAAAACTAGCATATGCATTGAATGCAAATAGTGATAATACTAAAGTGGCTATTTTAAACATCGTAATTCCTTTTGAGGTGTATCGCCACAAATAAACGGCAAAAATTAGTTGGCTAAAATTTGTGAGGCACGAACAAAGCCAACTGGTTTTTGTCCGCACTTTTTAATTTGCCTTGTTATGTTGCAGGCAACTCCAATATACCTTTAGTACCAATATATAAAACAAATAGAGCAAATATTAGACCTGCCAGCCTTAATATTTTGGGAGCATCTTTTTTAATAGTTAGTTGACTAGCGATACCGAAATCAAAGTTAAAATACCACAAAAAAACTTTATCTAAGCTCCATAATATTAAAAACACATATCCGCTTAGCAACGCATACTGAGCATCGGATAGGTGAAGTACTAGCGTTACAGCCAAACTAACTAAGACGGCAGTAAAGCTTACTTTCTTAAACTTTTCGATCATACCCCTATGCAACATAACGCCCGCAACACAGGGAAATTTGGAGCACAGCGTAAAATTGATCCACGTGATTGCGCTTGTTATGTGTAGACATCACTACACTTCTCCCAAACACAAGTAAGATTTTTTTCTACCACCCATTTCACAAGCTGAAGAAAACATATATTCAACCCCACCTTTTGTGAATATAAACAAAAGTTGATCACTTGATGATGCCGCTACCTGTTTACCAATAAAACCTTCTAATATGTTTAGAATATCCCACTCTATTCGTACATCGTTCTCAAATTGAAAAAGTATATTCGATTGTTCCGATAATGACGTCGTCACATCTGGTATCTCTGATACTTGCCATTCAATCGCATCAAGTCCTACTTTTACATTCAAGAACAGTTCGTTTTTGAATTGCAACGATAGCGCTTCTCCATTGAATTCAAAGGAAATCAGCACCTCTCCATTTATTTTTTCGAGGATTTTCTCTTTGACGCTATCAACGCTACTTACAGATTCTCCAAATGTCCTGTGAGATTTTAACTTGAATCCAAATTCAGCTGGTATGACCTTTTTCAATTTACTACCTACTACTCAGAGACACATAACACTTTAAACAGCGGAAAACGCGAGCGTAGCGAGTCGTTTCCGCTGCTTTAACTTGTTATACGCACTATTCAACGTAATTACCTGTGATAGTGCCTGTTGGACATTTGGAATGCTTTATAAGAGAACGAGTAATTCGAGCAATAGTTTGCTCTTTGTCCCAGCCGTGACTTTGGTGCATTCCATTTGCAATATGTTGAACTGTATCTGCAAGAAGTTCTCCCCATGCATCTCTTTCATCAATATCGCAGTCCTCTGCGTCTTCCCACATTCCGAGGTGAAGTGAAACATTCAGGCTGTCATGTGCTAGCCATATTCTGATCATTTCTCTAGCTGCATCATCTCCAGCAGTTCCAGTAGGTATAGGTCTGGTGCATCGTCTTGTTAGGTGCTGAGCCAATTAGGACGCACCATATTTTTTTAGCTCCTCAACCAAATTACGAAAAGACGAACTAACTTTAGCCTTTCCTATATCGGTAAGCTCAGATTCATTTGACTCGGCAAAATCAAATACTCTAGCGAAGAGCTTTGATAAGAATATATAGTCCGATTTCTTTTCAAAGTCCTCCTCATTCAGAAAAATGATCAATCCTCCAAAAAACATTTCTCTATAATCTGAAAAGAATTCAAGAACATGTGGATATTCTTCATATTCTTCGATCTCGGAAAATTCTTGGATGCACAAGTCGAGCAGGTATTCTGCCATCCCGTTTGTACAGTCATAATCCACACCTCTAAAAACAATACCTGAACTCATATATATGCGCACCTAACGCCGCGCACAGCGGCAGGCAAAGCTGGCGGTTTTTGTGTTGCAAGCACAAAAAATGACAGGTTTGACAGTCCGTTGCTGCGCCTTGTTAGGCCATTGCCGATTATTTGTAACGCCCAAACCTTACAATCTCTTGTGGTTGAAATTCCATGATCCACTTTAAATCGATATCATAGAGTTCAAACATTTCTTTTCCAAAGTGATTTTCTGGAGTTACTAAAAATTCCTGCCATACCACTCGCTTTGGCTCTTTCCACCCAGAATCAATCTTTAATCCTTGATTCTCAGGAGATATATTTTTACTTGCCAGCCAATTTTTAAGCTTCTCTTTATATTCTTCATTCTCAAGAGATGCCAGAACCCACTCACTCGTTTCGTCGCAACCTTTGTCCCAGGAAATATCCTGTGACTTATAACTCACAAGTTTTCGTATATCTCGTGTTCTTAAGTCAAGACTTCGAAGATTGCTCATACTTTCCTAAGGCCTAACATTTGTATAGTGTGCATGCTCGTTTTTCACATCAGACCAGTGCAAACCGTGCCATTGTTTTGGCTAATTATTCAACAGGTTAGCAATAGAAGTCCAGATCAAACTTTGAGCAAAAGCGTGCCGGCACATTATCTCCTTTTCATTGGCCTGTTATTTCTCAGGCCATTCATGTATCGATATGATTAGAAAAGATTTTTAAAACTCCCTTATGTGCAAACCGTGCAAACCTCTGTACACAAATTAATTGCAATCCATTAGAATCGAAATAACACTGTATGTTTATACAGTATTAAAGGCTTGTTGGAGCATATGATGACCAGTAGTCCATTCCTGAAAGCGGTTCGAGACAACATACGTCTAAGAGGATACAGTCTTCGGACTGAAAAGACTTACCTCTACTGGATTCGATTCTTCATTCTTTTTAATCAAAAACGCCATCCTGAAACAATGGGCGCGCAAGAGATCACTGCGTTTTTAACTTATCTTGCAGTTGAACGCCATGTGTCAGTGAATACGCAGAAAGTCGCGCTAAATGCGCTGGTGTTTCTATATCAGAAATTTCTGCATACTGAGCTTGGCGACTTGAGATTCGCTCTTGCACATAAGCAAAGACAAATACCAACCGTGCTGTCCATAGATGAAGTCGTCACCATCCTCAGCTATTTGAATGGTGCTACCTTAAGAATTATTCAGATGCTTTATGGCAGTGGTCTGAGAGTGACTGAGTGTCTGCGTTTGCGTGTGCAGGATATCGATCTAAAGCGTCTATCCATCACAGTGCGTGACGGTAAAGGAAATAAAGACAGGCAGACGCTATTAAGCCGTTCCTGTGTGACCTGGCTACCTGAGCAAGTTGCACACGCCATTGCGATTCAAAGCAATGATAATCATATTGGTGTTGGCCCTTCACTGCCTAATCGCAAAGCCAAAGTGAATAAAAAAGTTAATTGCCATACCTTCCGCCACGCATCGATTACAGGCGGGTTATGACATTCGCACCGTGCAGGAGTTGCTTGGGCATAATGATGTTAGAACGACGCAAATCTACACACATGTGTTAGGCCAGCATTACGCTGGTACCGTGAGTCCACTGGACAGGCTGAAATAGATGATAGCGTGGGTAAACAATAATAAGGCGTATGTTTTGGCATGGCTACCGCACGGCCAAAAGTGTTTCATCCTTTAGCTTGGTGATTGAAAATTCGTGTTCAAAAGTCACCACAATAAGCCATATTTGCAGCTCACTCCCAAGGTTGCAAGCTATCACATGGCATTTGGACTCTTGTCCGGCAGATTCCTCGCAGGCTCTGCCGAATCAAAGGCGAGTATCGGGCAGCGATGTGCTTACGAGCGCGAAGCATGGATGGTGAGTTAGCTGTTAAACAAGGATGTTGTTAGCAGCTCTTGATCCCCTCTTGCCCCGTGTGGGTGGAACCCACGACTTTTCATCGCCTGCAAGGCCGTACCTTTTACCATGCCGCACGCAACTTTGGGGCATTAAGTCATAAGATTGAGCCTTGCTTGAGCATGCGTCCCCAAGGCATAGTCGGTAGCTGCCTTTGTAAAGACATAAGCATTCAAGGAACCCTAATGTCACCCAAGTTGAAATGGACCATTAAAGGTCGGCTGGAGATTGTTTATACCGGCACCCTTAAGTCGATGGAGCGATATACCGGCTATGCCCGTTTGTTTCATGGCGACAATCTTTATGGCGAAGGGGAGTGTATCGACGGCGTGAAGGTTGGGCCCTGGAAGCACTACCATGCTGACGGACAGTTGATGCAGGAGTGCACCTACGGCAATAAGGGCAAGGAGGAAGGAGTTTGTCGCCATTATCATGCCAATGGTCAACTCTCCTCTGAGGAGTGGTTCTTGAGCGGAAAGCTGGATGGTGAATGCCGAACCTGGTATGAGGATGGCGCGATCAGCTCCCTTTGCCAACACGATAACGGAAAGCGCCTGGAGTCTCGCGAGTATTATCCCAATGGAGGGCTGCGCATGGTGATGCTGTTTGAGAATGACAAGTTCAAAAGTGAGGTGTGGTACCGTGAAGACGGCAGTCTGTGGCGACAAACTTAGGCTAACCCCTCTATCTGATTGAAGATTAGTTACGCAAAAAGGTTGAATTTCTGTCACAATTCCAATGATGACCGACACGTTTTCAAGGAGTAATCAGGTTTGTCGTTTGCGAATGGATTGGAAAAGTGGACCCGTAGAATGATGCTGTTTGTTGGCATTCTTGGGGTCGTTGTGATTTACGGGGGCTTTTTTTATCTCTTCTTCAACGGTCGTGACACCTCTGCCATCCCCTGGTTTTTCCTGCTGAGTCCCTGGATCTGTATCTTCTTCGGATTGTCTGAAGCTGAGCAGCGCCGCACCCTTGTTTGGTTTATTGCCAAGTTCAAACGTTGAAACTGACGGGCGTCAAACGGGTTCTATTTTCCCGCACTGACCTCCTAAACCTTTGATAATGGCGCAGTCTGACCCCTCATCGCCTTTACACTCGTCCACTAGAGTTTTCAGTTCTTGCTTCAGTGCTTTGAGTTTCTTAATTTTGGTTTCTACCTCCAGCAGATGCTGGCTGGCTAGCCTTTTTACTTCAGCTGAGGTTCTTGCCTCGTCGTTTCTCAGTGACAGCAGTGCCTGACAGTCTTCCAGTGTAAATCCCAGCTCCCGACAGTGATGTACAAAGGCCAGTGCCTCAATATCCTGCTCACGATAAACACGGTAGCCATTGTCACCGCGTTGGGCTTTAATCAGGCCGATGTCGTGATAATAGCGAATACTCTTGATGGTCATACCGGTACGTTTTGAGACTTCACCGATTTTCATCCTGACTCCAAATAAGTAAGGGTTTGTCACAGATTGGATTAAGTGCGATTTAAAGAGGCTTGACTCTCCAGTTAGGGGAGACTTTAACCTTGCTCCATCAATAGTTCAATGTCCCGGCAAAATGAATCAACCGGGGGAGTGATAGTCATGGATAAGTCCTCACTGGCGCCTGCCAATAACGCTGATTCTCAATTTCATATCAGCAATATGAATTGCGGTAGCTGTGTGCGCAAAATTACCGCTTTGTTCCCCACAGAATCTGAGTCTCTTGCTTTTGACCTGCCAGTCAAAACCCTGAGTTATTCGGGAGAGCAGAATGCTGAATCTGTATTGGCAACTTTGATTGATGCTGGCTATCAGGCAGAACTCGTCATGCCGGAAAAACAGCTGCCTGTTATTGAGCTGACTATTACCAATATGCGCTGTGGCGGCTGTGCCGGGCGTATTCGTGAGCTGTTTGAACCGCTTGATGGTGTCACCGCGCAGACGGATGTCGACACCAAGCGCCTGACTGTGACTGGTGATATTTCACAAGGCGAGGTTAAAGCCAGATTGGCGATTGGCGGCTATGACTTTGCCAAGGTGACTGACGCTGTCACTGAGCAAGTTGCAGTACAAACAGAGGCTGATACCGCTTTGGCTACTCAGGTTGATAAGGTGCAATCTCAAACAGCAATGGCTGATGCCATGACCTTCTATGTGCCGGATATGAGCTGCGCCTCCTGTGTCGCTAAAATTGAGAAGGCCTTTGATGTCGGCACTGCCGTGGTGAATCTGGCCGACAAACAGGTGCTGGTGGCGGCAGGTATCTCCAGTGAAAAGGCGATCGCTTTGATTGCCGGAGCGGGTTACCGGGCTGAGCTGGTGGTTGATGCCCGTAAGGCGGCAGAGCAGAAGCAGCTGAACGATAAAAAAGAGTACCGTACCCGCATTAAAGAAGCGGTTTTAGGCCTTGGCCTGGGTATTCCTTTAATGATCTGGGGCCTCGCCGGGGGTGAGATGATGATTAACTCCCCTGAGCTGCAAATTGGCTGGGGCATAGTCGGTATCATCACTGGTATTTTGCTGGTCACTACAGGTAAGCATTTCTATCAGGGTATGTGGCGCGCGCTGAAAGTGGGCAGCTCCAATATGGATACCCTGATTGTGCTGGGCACTACCACAGCCTGGCTGTACTCCATGCTGGTGGTGCTGTTTCCCCAGTGGTTCCCGGCCAGTACCCGTCATGTGTACTTTGAAGCCAGTGTGATGATTCTGGGCTTAATTAATCTTGGACATGCGCTTGAGCTGCGTGCCCGGGGGAAGACCAGTGAAGCAGTGCAAAAGCTGATAGGTATGCAGTCCACCACCGCCATTAAAGTGACTGAACAGGGCGATGAAGAGGTTGAGATTAGCTCTTTGGTGATCGGTGACAGACTGCGTTTGAAACCCGGTGCCAGAGTGGCACTGGACGGTATTGTGGAAAGCGGCAGTTCGCCGCTGGATGAATCCATGCTGACCGGTGAGCCTGTACCTGTGGTGAAACAGGCGGGTGATAATCTGAGTGCCGGTACAGTTAATGGCAATGGTGCCATCATCTATCAGGTGACGGCGCTGGCCAAAGACACCAAACTGGCGAAAATTATCGCTCTGGTGCAGCAGGCGCAAACCTCCAAAATGCCTATTGGCCGCCTGACCGACAAGATTGCCGCCTATTTCGTGCCCGCAGTGGTGTTGATTGCGCTGATCTCCAGTCTTATCTGGTATCAGGTTGGTCCGGCCCCTGCGCTGTCTCATGCGCTGGTGGTGTTGACCAGTGTACTGATCATCGCCTGTCCCTGTGCTCTGGGGTTGGCAACACCTATGTCGATCATGGTCTCAGTGGGCCGCGCTGCACAGATGGGCGTGCTGGTGAAAAATGGTGAAGCGCTGCAGACCGCCTCCAAAGTCGATACTGTGGTGTTGGATAAAACAGGCACAGTGACTCTGGGGAAACCGGATGTGACCGAAATTGAAGTGCTGACTCATGATGAAGAGCTGGACCAAAACCAACTTATACAGGCCATTGGTTCGCTGGAGCAGCACTCAGAGCACCCGCTGGCTTCGGCCATGGTTAACAAAGCAAAAGCCCTGAGTCTGGTGATGCAAGAGCCCGAGAGTTTTGATAACCATCAGGGCCGGGGTATTTCCGGTAAGTTAAATGGTGACAGCTGGGCCATAGGTAACGCCAAGCTGATGGCACAGCAGGGCGTCAGTGGGTTAAGTCAGGTCGATGAGCTGCTGGCAGAATGGGCAGCTCAGGGAAAAACCCCTGTTTATGTTGCCCGTAATGGCGCGCTGGTGGGGGTAATCGCTATCAGTGACCCAATTAAACCTGATGCGGCGCAGGCGATTGCCAGACTTAAAGCCAACGGTATCAAGGTGGTGATGCTGACAGGTGACAATGAGAAAACCGCAAAAGCCGTTGCTGCGCAGGTGGGTATCGAGGATGTTGTCGCCAATGTGCTGCCGGATGAAAAGCAGGCTGCAGTGCTGCGACTGAAAGCTGAAGGTCGTATTGTGGCTATGGTGGGCGACGGTATCAATGATGCGCCTGCACTGGTCAGCGCCGATGTGGGGATTGCCATGGGCAGTGGCACTGAAGTGGCCATTGAAAGCGCCGACTTCACCTTGTTGTCCCATCAGCTGACCACTTTGGGTGACGCGCTGGCATTGTCACGGGCTACCATGGGTAATATCAAGCAGAACCTGTTTGGTGCCTTTATCTATAACACCTTGGGGATCCCGGTTGCGGCTGGTGTGCTGTTTCCCCTGACAGGTATCTTGCTTAGCCCAGTCGTTGCCGGTGCAGCCATGGCCTTGTCTTCATTGACTGTGGTGACCAATGCCAACCGCCTGAAAGTGGTGAAGCTGAAATAACACCTGGTTACACCTAAGCTATTGAGCAAGCCGATCTCAGACAACACTCTGAGGTCGGCTTTTTATTTGCCATGTGTGACTCAATCATTGGCTAAGCCCATTGGGATTCAGGCAGGCAATTTTTATAGAGATTGGAATTTTTCAGATACGCTGGCTCTGTTATACTCTCGCCGATTTTTCAGATGTGAGCTGGCTCGCAAGGTGGACTGAGTGGATAAGCAAGTCGTAGAAATATTTAACCCGGCACAGGAAACAACTTCTGCTGTGCAGCATTCCGCGCCTGTAGCGCTGGCTGATAACAAGCTGGAGTTGCTGGCACCGGCAAAAAATGCCGACTTTGGTATAGAGGCGATCCGTCATGGCGCCGATGCTGTATACATTGGTGCGCCAGCCTTTGGTGCCCGTCATACCGCCGGTAACAGTGTTGCCGATATTGCCCGCCTGTGTGAGTTTGCCCACAAGTACCATGCTCAGGTGTTTGTCACCGTTAATACTATTCTGCTGGACAGTGAACTGGAGGATGCCAGAGCCCTGATTTGGGAGCTGTATGAAGCCGGCGCTGACGCCATTATTGTGCAGGATCTGGGACTGCTGGAGCTGGATTTACCTCCTATTGCCCTGCATGCCAGTACTCAAATGGATAACCGGGTACCTGAAAAGGTTGCCTTCCTGGAGCACGTGGGATTTTCTCAGGTGGTGTTGGCGCGTGAACTGACACTGGAGCAGATCCGTGACGTGGCGTCCCAAACCCAGACTCGCCTTGAGTTCTTTATTCATGGTGCGCTGTGCGTGGCATTCAGTGGTCAGTGCTACATTTCTGAAGCCTATACCGATCGCAGTGCCAACCGGGGTGAATGTTCGCAGCAGTGCCGTATGCCGGGCAATTTGAAAACCCGTAAGGGCGAAACCATTGCCACCAATGATCATATGTTGTCGCTGAAGGACAACAACCAGACAGATAACCTGGAAGCCCTCATCGACGCAGGTATCCGTTCTTTCAAGATTGAAGGCCGCCTGAAAGATCTGAGCTATGTGAAGAATGTGACGGCTCACTATCGCCAGAAACTGGACGAGATTATTGCCCGTCGCCCTGAGTTTGAAACCGCGTCTCACGGCCGCTGCAGTTACAGTTTCCAACCGGACCCAGACAAGAGCTTTAACCGTGGCAAGACAGACTATTTCCTGCATGACCGCAAGCCTGGTATCGCAGACTTCCGCACCCCTAAGTATCTGGGTATTGAAGTGGGTAAAGTCACCAGAATAGGTAAAGACCATATTGTGGTGGACTCACAGGTCGAGTTTCATAATGGCGATGGCCTGGGCTTCTTTGCCAGGAACTTTGAAACCGCTCGTTTGTCCGATGACAAGCTGACCGGCTTCAGGATCAACCGTGCTGATGGCAATACTCTTTATCTCAAGGTGATGCCGAAAGATTTGAGTGTGGGTACCACGCTTTATCGTAATCGTGACAAAGGCTTCGAAGATCTGCTCTCCAAAGAGTCTGCTGAGCGACTGATCCCGGTGGATTTCACCCTGACAGAAACCGCTGGCGGACTGGAGCTGACAGCCGCTGATCGCCATGGCAACAGTGCATCTGTCAGCAGCGATTTTGATAAGCAGGTAGCCAAGGATGTCGCCCGTAACTGTGAGGGGCTGCGAAAGAACCTGAGCAAGCTGGGTGGTACCGACTTTATGGCCGGTGAGTTGGATTACGCTGCTGCCGCTGAATTGTTTGCTCCAGCGTCTGTCATCAATCAACTGCGCCGGGATGCCCTTGAAGCACTGGATAAAGCCAGGGTGGAAGGTTACCAGCGACCTACGCCATGGGAACGTGACGATAATGTGCGCTACCCACAGCGCAGCCTGACCTATCTGGGCAACGTCTCCAACCAGAAGGCTAAAGACTTCTATACCCGTCATGGTGTGGTGTCTATCCGGGATGCCTATGAAGTGCGTCCGGTAAAGGGCGATGCCCCCTTGATGATCACCAAGCACTGTATCCGCTATAGCTACAATATGTGCCCCAAGGAAGTGCCGGGTTTGAAAGCCGAGCCGTTGGAGATGGAACTGGGTGGCAAGCAGTTCAAACTGGTGTTCGACTGCCATAAATGTGAAATGCTGGTGGTGGGTTAAGTCCCACCGGTGACTCAAATCCAGAGCCGACGCAGTTGCGTCGGCTTTTTTGTATCCGTTTTTTGTCAAAGAAGGTGATATGTCTGTCAGCCGGAGTGCAGTTCAAGTTTATGTTTCAACGGCCTGAGTATGGCTTCGTTGATAACGACCGCATAAAGGAAGGGGAGTATTAACACAGGCAAGATGTTATCCAGCAGGTAAAGCAGGTTGCTGGTGGCCGGATCGGTGGCGATATCCTTAATGACGGCAATCAGGCCAATCAATAGCAGCACGACGGCACTGGCGTAGAGGTAGGTGATTTGCTGGCCGTACAATTTGCCCAGCAGTCTGGCACTCTCGCCGCCAATCACTTCCCGGGCAAACAGGTATTTAAGTCCTGTCATCACTTTTTTGAAGCCTGAAGTACCGAATGACAACAAAGAAAACAGCGCAGTAAACCCTGACATAAACATCAGTGTCGGCAGATCCAGATAGTGGCTGACATCAGACACCAGGTTAAACAGGGATATTAATGTTGCCAGTAAAGCTGCAATCGCTATGGCGCCCGTCATTATCATTCTCCTTGTCCAGTTGACCTGAATTTCATCGTCTGCTGATTGCAGTTGATTAGGCATTACCTCGAGGGCAGAGGCTATGGCCAATACAGATTCCGCAGAGGCCCGTTTATCAGCCTCAATCCTTTGTATGGTTCGCAGCGATAAGCCGGTGGCTTTAGCCAACACCTCCTGAGACCAACCCTTCTGCTCCCGGCAGCGTTTAATTTTTTGTGCTGATAACTGCATATCGCTTCCCTGTGTTTTCAGGCTTACACCGCCTGTGTCACCTCTTATGTGATTAAAGCCTGAGTGCTTTGGTTTGAAACGGCAAAGACTTTACCCTGACAGTTTTACGTAATTAGTGTCAACACCATGAAAATATTGTTCTTTTTTGATTTTTATGACTGAGCCCTTGGACTGGGCGCGAATATCGGATTTGGAGGGGATTTTTCCGTTTTGCCTTTAGGTTAAGTCACCTTAGCATCTAATTGGTTGGAGTTATCATCGATTTAAGGTCTTCTTGGTGGTGGCTTATTGTGCGACCTGTCTTATGCCTGGCGTTATATTCTGTCGCATGTTGTTTTTGCAATTCAATCAGTTGCGCGGGATAGATGTAAAACAGATGCAAAAACGAACTTGCCATTATTTGTTCAATCCCCTTTGCCGTGTTTGATGGAGTACGGGCGGATAGCTCATCACAGCGACTTGTCAAAAGTGAGTCAACTAACTGTGGTCAATAAAAACAACAAGACCATCAAAACAAAAAGGGGAAGCCAGGTGAATAAACTAATGTTGCACCTTGCAGGGTTATTGACGATAGGCAGTTTAAGCCTCTCGACTATGGCCTGGGGAGAGGAAAGCAAAGCACTCAAAGTCCGTTTTCTTGTAGCTGCGGAAGATAAACAGGGCACAGATGCCCAGGCCAGTGAGGCCATGATAGAGGAGGGATTGGATAAACTGAATATTGGCTATGCGCCGATTGGGGTCACTTTTGAACTCAACGATATTGTCTATGTGACCAATGAAGAGGTGCCGGGATTTCATGATCCTGATAATGGCTGGGATTATGACGATGAGGAGCTGCTAAGGCCATTTTTTGCTCTGGACAGCTATAACATCATAGTGACCGAAGTCAGAGGTGTGAATGGTCACGCATGGTGGCCCTATGAAGCGACGGATGCCATTGAAGTTGACCCCACTGATCTGGTCCGTACCACTCCGGTACACGAAATTGGTCATAACCTGAGCCTGAGACATACCTATCAGAGTAATGGTGATGGTCCTATCTCACTGTTGGAGGGACCTGAAGGGTGGAAATATGGTGATCACATCATAGATACGCCACCGGATCCTGACCGGGATGATCTGATTGAAAACTGTGTTTACTTCGGTGATGTGGTGGATGACGAAGGGGTTGCTTACGATCCCGATGCCAAAAACTACATGAGTGGAGGCAGTAACAAATGCAGAACGCGCTTCTCCGCGCAGCAGTACACCCGCATGGAGAGCTTGCTGTCGACAGATAAGTACCACCTGTTCAACAAGTATGGTGAGGGCAGGGTACTGCCAACCTGTGATAATTCAACTCAGGTGACAGAGTTCCCCCACCATGAGGGCTTTAACGTCAATGACGAAGTCGCCGAGACACCCTGGGTCCAGGATGTCGTTCACAACAGGTATAACTGGCGTTTTGACAGTGACACCTCATCCTCGCGAACCGGTGCCGATGAACCTGTCGATGGTCACACCTTTATCCATGTAGACACCAGCCGTATGGATGACTTTATCGGGGCCGGAGACCATGTGGTGATGTTGAGTCCCTGCTTTGATTTAACTCAGGTTACCGATCCTTCTGTCAATTTCTTCTTCAACATGTACGGCGCTGATATGGGCACCCTGTCACTGCAGGCTTCTGTTGATAATGGCAGCAGCTGGCAGTCATTGTGGCAGATGGTGGGGCCGCAACACGCTGATGGTGACTGGGAAGAGGCAGAAGTGGACCTGGCTGACTATGTTGGCAAGAAGGTGCAATTGCGGCTCGACTATCAGGTGGATGGCGAAAAGGGTGATGCATCTGTGGACGCCATTACCATAAATGCAACGCCTGTTACTCCCAATGAGCCACCTCAGGCCAGCTTTAGTTACGAGACGCAAAAGCTGGTGGTGAGCCTGCAAAGTACTTCGGTTGATTCTGATGGTGAGATTGTCAGCTTCCAGTGGGATCTGGGCGATGGCAACACTGCTGAAGGCGAGAGCGTCGAGCATACATACAGCAGTCCGGGTGAGTATCAGGTGAGCCTGACCGTTACTGATGATGGCGGCTTGACCAATACTGTGATGGAGACCATCAGGGTTAAACGGGGTAAGAAACCCAAAGCTCGTATTAAGCATCTGGATCTGTGGTTTATGCACCTGTTTATCTCGATGAGCTATGACCCGGATGGCTACATAGTTTCTCAAAAGTGGCGTTTTAATGATGGCAGCCGTGTTCAGGGGCCCGTTGCCTTTAAGTTTGGTCACAGGGCATCCAGAGTGAAACTTGTGGTTAAGGACAACGACGGACTGAAAGGGAAGGCTAAGTTGAGATTCTGATACTTGCAATCTGAACCGGGGATGTTTGTTGGTACCGGTTTTCGTTTTTTGTCCTGGCCTGCAGTGCTGAAACACCAGCGTAAATACCAATGAATCATGATGTTACCCCCAATTCATTCAATTTAAGTCGGGGGAGTTCTTGCGCCAACTACAGGTGCCGAAATATTGAGCTCGACATCACAATCCTGTTCGAATTTTATTTGTAAATACAGTGAGCTGACTACAATCCGCCTGAATTTTAAGCTTCTGTGCAATTTTGCCACGGTAATGCTCTTTGTTCCCGGTTATGCCTAGAGAAAGACTTACTCATCAAGAGATTACACAAAGAAGAACAGTACACTGCCGGGATGGCAGTGAATATGTAGCAGACAGGCCTGGGGAATGGAGTGGTTATTGCCCGAATCCTGTTATTGATATGAAGTAACAATGAACAAAAACCACTACCTCACCCTGAAAATCGATTTAGGTGCTACTCAGTCCCAGATTGAAACAGCTTATCAAATCCGTCATGCCCATTATGCTGATGCCGGTTTCAGGGGCTCTCCTGTATTTGCCGGATTGATGTTGCAGGATATCAACGAAGCTTACAGGGTATTGTCACAACCTGAACTCAGACTGGCCTATGATGAGTCTTACAAGGCGCTGTTTATCAACACCCATGACTTGCAATACAGCGAGCGTCGAAGCTATGAAGATTGGGTCAGTATTGAGTCCAGCTATCCGGAAGTGCGCCTGCTGGAAACCAGCTTAAAGAGCCTGTCTCCGACACTTTCAATGGCTTTCCGGCGAGAATTGCTGAGTTCCCGTGAGTATTTGGGCGCGGCCAATATAGTGCGTAGCATTGCGACGGAACTGATGACAGGCCAATCTGAGTCAGTAAATGGCGCAGCCCAAAAAGTGAACTTCAAACGTCTCTTTTGGATTGCCAATCTCACCTGGCTGGTTTCATGGATGGGAATTAATCTGTTACTTCAGTGATAGCTGATTGTGGCGGCAGGTTATTGGTCAGCTGTCATTATCGACGGTTTCATGGGCTTTCGGGGCAATGATTAACCTCTGTGTAAATTTGATGATACGGGCGTTGTTGTCATTTTGGGCGGTGGAAATCTGGATGTACACAGTTCAGATTTCAGATTTCTTGATTCTGTGTCGGATGAATGTTGTAGTGCAGCACGAAATTTATGACTGAAGGAATTGCAGAATGACAGGCCAAACCGCCTATGCAAATGGTCAGCAGGTTGCTGACGCAAAATCTTCTTTTAATAATTCCGTCAGCCCAGAGCTGACAGGTGAAAGGCTGAGATGGTATGACGATGTAAGGTGCCCCCTTTACCATGCTCAGAATTCAAACTGCGAAAAGCACTTTGATGTGAAGCTGCCTGCGGATCTGAAATCCCTGACACCTGAACAATATATGGAGCAGTTCCCGCAGTGGCACAAGTGCTGTGACAGTTGTGCTGCCAGCAACAAGTAACCCCGGTTAACTGCCCATACAAAAAAATCCGATGACACAGGTTCATCGGATTTTTTATTTCGGGTTCAGTAAACCAGTAAGACTTTACTTAAATTCAGTCCAGATAGGTGCGTGGTCTGAAGGTTTGTCGATACCACGCAGCACGTAGTCCACATCAGCCCCTGTTGCTTTGGCTGCAAATGATGGGGTCGCCAGGATCACATCAATGCGCAGGCCGCGGTTGTCATCGAAACCTTTACTACGATAGTCAAACCAGGAGTAACGCTCGGTCATATCCGGGTGCAGTTTGCGGAAGGTATCTTCAAAGCCCCAGTCCAGCAGTGTCTTAAGCCACTCGCGCTCTTCCGGTTGGAAGCTGCATTTACCTGTCTTGAGCCAGCGCTTGGCGTTGGCATCACCAATACCAATATCCAAATCCAGTGGCGAAATATTGATATCACCCATCACCACAATATCTTCGTCGCTACTGTGGTGTTCATTCAGATACTGCATCAGGTCCTTGTAGAACTTGCGCTTGGCCGGGTACTTGGTCTCGTGGTTGATGTTCTCACCCTGAGGGAAGTAACCGTTCAGTACTGTCAGAGTGCGGCCATCAGCTTGCTTGAATTTACCCATGATCATACGACGCTGAGCATCTTCTTCATCAGTGGGAAAGCCTTTCTGGACGGATTCTGGCTCAGCCTTTGACAGCATGGCCACTCCATAGTGCGCTTTACCACCATGGTAGTGAACCTTGTAGCCCATGGCTTCCACATCTTCAGCGGGAAAGGCTTCATCGTGAACCTTGGTTTCCTGCAGGCCGATGATGTCTGGCTGATGAGCGTCAATCAAAGCTTGCAGCTGGTGAAGTCGGGCACGCAGACCATTAATATTAAACGATACAATTTTCATAGTTATTCTCAGGGCAGCACTGGTTTGAAAGGTTTGACAATAACGCTGTGATAAACGCCGGCGGCAATATAAGGGTCTTCATCGGCCCAGCTTTGTGCGGCTTCCAGAGAGGCGAACTCGGCAACCACCAATGAACCTGTGAAACCAGCTTCCCCTGGGTTATCGCTATCGATAGCCGGGTGAGGTCCAGCTAACATCAGGCGGCCTTCATCCGCCAATTGCTGAAGTCTGGCCAGGTGAGCCGGGCGCGCAGACATGCGCTTTTCCAGGCTGTTTTCCACATCCTGAGATGAAATCATATACCACATTATTTGAGTTCCTTTTTCTGATCTTCCGGCAGGTGTTTAAACAGGTAGAACACAGTGGCCACTGTATTTACCAGGGTCAATGCCGTTAATCCAAAAACTTTAAAGTTTACCCAGGTGTCCTGAGACATATAGAAAGCCACATAGATATTGGCCAGACCGCAGACTACAAAGAAGCCAACCCAATACCAGGTCGCCTTTGCCCAAATGGCATCGTCCAGCTTCATCTCTTTACCCAGCATGCTTTTCAAAATGGGTTTATTGATGAACTGGCCAACAATCAGTGCTGAGGCAAACAGTGCATAAACTATGGTGACCTTCCACTTGATAAAGGCGTCGTCGTGGAACACCAGTGTCAGGGTGCCGAAAACTGTGACCAGGGCGAAAGTGATCAGGTGCATCTTCTCTACGGTTTTATAGATGGCGTAGGTGAGTCCAATCTGTACTGCTGTTGCCGCAATCAGTACGCCGGTCGCCGTGTAAATGTCGTAGAACTTATAGAAGGCGAAAAATATGACTAGTGGGAGAAAATCCAGTAACTGCTTCATGGGTAAATCAAGATGTAATTATTAAGTATGGAGCCCGAGTTTAGCACGGCAGGGTTTACAGGCAAATGTGGGCTGAAGCCCATGATATCAGGGATTGTAACAATCTAATCCCGGTTGGCATTAAAGGGGAGTATAGCTGGCTCTCTGGCTTATCTTTGTGCTCTGAGCTCAGTTGGTGTGGTGGCCTGTGTCACCTCTGAGGATATCTGTTTGTCCCAACGCGCCAATTCGGCTTGCAGTTCTCCCGCCGCGGGATGAATTTGGGGGACGGATTCAGTTTGCTGTTCACTGAGCTTGGCGGAGCGATTCATTGACTCCAATGCCTGACTCAGGCTGTCCAGCTCTGATGCCAAATGCTGCAATACTGCCTGACTTTGTCGGGTATCGACTGTGGTAAGGGGGCTTTCCGGCTCCAACTCCAGCAACAATTCAGCCTGCGCCGCAAGCTCACTCAGAACATCCTGAGCCAGGTTACTGTTGTTGCCCGAGCGGGTAGCCAGTGCTCTGACTTCATCAGCCACCACGGCGAAACCTCTGCCCATCTCTCCGGCCCGAGCGGCTTCAATGGCAGCATTAAGCGCCAGCATATTGGTTTGCTCGGCGATTGCCTGGTTGTCCTTCAGCATCTGTGTCATTTTTTGGCAGCTGTCCAGAAGTTTGGTTGCGCAATCGGATTGGTGGTTCACTTCATTTGTGGGTTTAGATACCACCAACTCTTCAAGCTGCGTGCTTAAGGTTTGCACGAGTTGGGACAGTGTCTGTACTCTGGTTTCAAGCTCTGAGGTGTCCGGGGTTATCAGCTGAGGAGAAGAGGGGAGCGTCCAATCACTGCTGCGTACGATTTCATGCAGCCGCTGCATCGCCTGCTCACAACTTTGCCTGTATACCTGATGCTGTTGTTGGAAGTCTTGCAGCGTTTCAAGCTGATTTTGCATCTCACTCATTCGCTCTTCTTGCTGCTTATAGTCCTCTGCTGTCTGTTTGCGACTGATGCTACTTCTCCACCAAAGCAGGCTGACAGCCAGTGCCAGTAATAAGCTGATAACCAGTGTGAGATTAAGGCTGTGCATTGCATGCTGTGACTGCTCAAGAACCGCTCTGGCGCGGGTCGACAATCTGAGTTCGGTAACTTGCTGTGCAGTATCAAAAGCCCACAACAGCTGTTGCTCACTTTGCGCGTGCTTTAGTTTCAGTTCCGCCACTTCCACTATTAACGATTGCGCTTGCGAATGACTCAAGTGGTAGCGGGTAAGGGCTTTATTCAACGCCTGTTGTGCCTGAGGTTTATCCGTGGCCATCAGGGCTATGGCCAGCTTTTGTGCTCCGGCTAGTTGATTCCGCTCATTTGAATCGCCGACAGATCTGTATTGATAGCTATCCCATCGTATTTGGCTTTGAACCCGGTTGCTGTAATAGAGGGAGATAATATCGTTGTCCGCCCTGGCATCTTTGGTGATGGTATCCAGCATGGCCACCAGTGCATCTGCAGCCTGCGGCACTGCCTGACCTTTCACAAAGTTCAGCTGCTGCTGTTTTTCTCCCAGATTGAGGGATAACACCTGGTATTGATCAAATAACCGACCGGATTGCTGCCATTGTTCGGGAGCAAGCTCCTGCAGTGCCGGTGGAATATCTTTTGGAGCCAGCACTGCATATTCATCCGTCCCGGATGCCTGGCGCTGAGGTTGAGGTAATTTTGATACTTGCTGCTGAAGGGTGGAGATCTGGTTGAATTGAGATTTAAGGGATTGTAGTGATAACCAATAGTGGGCAGCAGTGCCTGCCAACCCGAAGATAAGCATAATGAATATAAATAACAGTACCTTAGCTTTGGCTGTCATCATGTTTCATTCAGTCGATTGTGCAGGACAACAAATAAAGGGCGTACAGATTCAGGTAAAGAAACCGTTTTAAGCCTGTTCCCTTTAAGTAGTTAGCTTTCTTTTAATAACCATGAGTTTAGTTCAATCCGGGAAAGTTTGCCCGGAAGAGGGGCTGACTGATGAATAGGTATTCACTTAGTCAGTGTAAAGTTGCAGATAAGTAATGGGAAAAGCGAGGATGGAGCCGGACATTTTTGTGCCCGGCAGAGATCTGGCGTATTTCTACAATGAAAGCTTACTTTTCCTGATTTTTACAGTTGTCCAGATAGACGCCAACCATCAGGCTCATCACAACTATCAAGGAAAAGAAACCACCTACCATGTATGCAAAAGTGTCTGCGCTCATTGTTTTTCTCGCTGCCGGATTAAAAGTTGCGCGCAGTATATTAAATGACCAAAGCAGTCGCAAGGCCAAATGTTAAAAATATAATTTTAAAAGGTGAAAAAACACCTTTGGTGGGTGTTGTTTTTTGTTTACCAGATGGGTTTTCTCGATCTTGAAGGTGTAATCCAGTGTTTACCGAATGTTTTGAAGAAATTTTTATTGGCAGGGGTCCTCAATCCAACCAGAGGAAACCAGCCTGAGCTTCAGGCTGGTTCCCCCGGTTCGGTACTTCAGCTACTCAAGATTACGTCTACTCAAGATCACAGCGGGGCAGGTCTTGCTGCTGTTGCGCTTTTCGATAGCTGGCTTTTTCATCTTCCATCGCCTGTTTCATAGTTTCCTCAAGTTGCAGGAACAGATCGCGATAATGGGTATTGCTGAACCTGTTGTCATCGGCACCTGCTTTCCAGGTTTGGTAGAGCACCTCTTTACTCTGTTGCTCCCGGCGAACAAAGGCATCGCGCATCATATCGGCTTTGGGGGCAGGCATACCCACTACCTTTAATGCCTCTGTGCCCATTTGTACTGCAGAAAGGAAGGTTTCACTGATCACCATATCTGCACCGGCCAGTTGCAGCGCATAAAGATGGCCTCTGTCGTAGGCCCTAGCCAGCACTTTAACCTGTGGGTAGTGATGTTTAACGTAGGTGACCAGTTCCACTGCTCTGTCTTTATCGTCAATGGCGATCACCAACAGTTTGGCGGCTTCTATGCCTGCGGTATGCAGTAAGTCCGGACGGGTTGCATCGCCGAAATAGCCTTTAACTTTGATTTGCCGCATCAAATCTATCTGGCTTGGCTGGTGGTCCAGAATCACAGTACGGATATTATTGGCCGTTAACATGCGGTTGACTATCTGACCAAAGCGTCCTATCCCGGCAATAATCACACTGGCCTGATCCTGAATATCATCTGCATCCCGCTGCTCAGCTTCGGCCTCATATCGGGGCAGAATGACTTTGTCGAAAAAGATAAACAGGGCGGGAGTCAGGAACATGGAGAAGGTGACCACCAACGCCAGCATCTGACTTAAATCCGTGGGCAGTACATGGTTTTGTTGGGAGTAATTCAGCAGTACAAAGCCAAACTCACCGGCTTGCGCCAGTGACAGAGAAAATAGCCAGCGGTCGCTGTATTTCACTCTGAAAATTATAGTAAGGCACAGCAGCACCAGAGCTTTAATCAGGATGACACCAAGTGTCAGGCCAATGATGGCCCCAAAGTCTTGCCACAACACGCTAAAGTCTATGCCTGCGCCGACTGTGATAAAGAAGAGGCCCAACAACAGGCCTTTAAAGGGCTCTATGTTTGACTCCAGCTCATGGCGGAACTCACTGTTGGCCAATACCAGACCAGCCAGGAAGGTTCCCAATGCCGGTGACAGGCCAATCAGGCTCATCAGGGCTGCGATACCAATCACCAGCATCAGAGCGGTGGCGGTAAAAATCTCCCGCAGGCCGGATTCAGCCACATAACGAAACAGGGGGCGGCTGAGGTAGTGACCCGCAGTCACCAGCCCGGTGATGGTGAGTACTATCACTATGGCGTAGACCCAACCCGGCAACTCAGCGACCAGATTCCAGTGCTCGGAGTGAGAAGCTGCCTCTGCGGCCTGCAGCTGCGCCTGGGCCACTAACTCAGGAAGCGCGAGTAAAGGCAGCAGGGCCAGAATAGGGATAACAGCGATATCCTGGAACAGGAGTACCGAAAATGCCGTCCGTCCACCTTCTGTGCGGTTGAGCCCTTTCTCGTTGAAGGTCTGCAGCACAATGGCGGTGGATGACAGTGAGAAGATAAGGCCTATGCTCAGCGCGACCGTAAAGGTTTGACCAAGGGCAACTGCAATCAGGGTAATCGCTGCCGTGGTCAGCCCCATTTGCAAACCACCCAGGCCGATCAATTTATGGCGCATATCCCACAGTGATTTGGGGTTCAGCTCCAATCCCACCAGAAACAACATCATGACCACGCCAAATTCAGCGAAATGCTGAATGGCGACAGTTTCCTGCCCAACCAAGCCAATCACAGGGCCAATAATTACCCCGGCCGCCAGATACCCGAGCACTGAGCCCAGTCCCAGTCGTTTGGCCAATGGCACGGCAATCACCGCCGCGCACAAATAGATAAAAGCTTGCAGGAAATAAGCTGTCATGAATTCTCCTCTGATGAAAAGCCCGCGGATATTGCTCCTGTGAAGTCGGAGCAGAAATGAAGGAAATTGCGGGCAGAAAAAAGCCGCTACCTTGGCAGCGGCGGGATTATATCATGTATCAAGCTGTATCGAAGAAGAGTTTAAAAAGGAAAGGCACCTGAAGCGGCGTCTTAATCAGGTTTGCACGGTTCAATTACATTCGTATCCTCGGTGTATTTGGTGTGTTTGGTGCACTTGTATATATACTTCTTACCGGTGTCATCATTGGTCTTATTATTCTTCACATCAAGATCCAAGGTGTGGTTGGATATAATAACGGTGTTATTGCGCTCATCTCCTCTAATCTTAAAGTCGTTCAGTCTGTCTTCCAGCACATCTTTAATGATGCTACTGGTTGAGTATTCAGATTTGAATTTATTACCGCTGATTTCACTATCCTGCGTATTATCGATGAAAAACGCTGGGACTGATTTTGCCTGATTCCTGACGACATTGCCCTTGAAAGTCAGGTTCCTGTTACAGGTAGTACCTTTGCCATCCAGTTTTTTAATGGCGTTGTAAACGATAAATGCTGGGCCCGAAAGTTGGTATTTAGCAGTATTGCCGGATATTACTACATGCTCACTACATTGTGAGTTATGGGTGGCATCACCACCTAGCCAAATACCACCGTTTCCGTTGCGGATAATTATATTATTCTTAATATCGCCGTAGGAAGCATTAGTGCGGATTGCACGTCCTTTATTGTGTTTGAGAGTATTGTTCTCTACTAGGAAGCGATTACCATCCACGCCAATAGTGGCATTTCGGCTGCCAATAAAGTCGCCAATTTCGGTGTTCTCTAATGATTTGTCCAAGGTAATTTCGACCACGCTATTATAAGGCGTTTCCGATAAGGGGGTGATGTCTTCAATGGTCAGGTCGATATCTAATGGGGAGGAGTCTGATGCTTTATACGTGTCGACAGAATCCCCTTCGCGAAGAAATTGTGCTTTCTTTTCGCTGACCTGAATCTTAGTCTTATCGCCGTTCACATTCAGAATATCTGTGCCTCTTGCAAACAAGCCGATGGTATCGTCAGCATTGTGATCAACGGTTGAGTTCTTAATTGTCAGCCCTCCACGGATAGCCTGGAAAATAAAGCCTCCGGCAGTGCCCGCCATGAGTGGTTTTTCATGATCTGTATTAAGACGGCGGGGCACATATCTAACATTATCCAAACTGATATCGTGACCACCATTTTGACCGCGAACCGCTACAGCCGGACAGTTGGATACTTCAACATTTTTAATATCAATATTGTTGCTGTTAAAAAAGTAGAGGGTTTCACCACCGATTTTAGGAGACAGCGCAACCTTTAGCCCTGCTTTTGTTTTATGGTGGTCATTCAGGTATTTCATATCCTCTGCGCTGAACCCTTGTAGCTTATATCGTCCGCTTGTCAGTTCTTCACTCGAGGTAAACTTCAAGTCAGAGGGGACTTTTTCATAGGTTTGATAATCCGGCGAGTTGGCATCTGTACTGTAATCCTTATAGGTGACCAGATAGCTCTTATCTTTGTCTTGATGAATAAACTGCTGGGGAGCACCATAGCCATTATCCAAGTCGATAGTAACGCTGTCTCCGTCTGCGGTGATTGAGGTTTTATCTAATACCCCCTGAGTAAAAGGGTACTTGTCGTAGGTCATTCTCAAATCGTGAACACTAATATATTGACTGCTGTATATCCCAAGCGCATTTAGGCCAACTGTAGAATCATTGATGGTTTGATTGAAACCAACAAATTGTAATGTTGTTAGGCTTTTTCCGCTTGAATCAAGCTCACCCCTGATGGTGATGACATTGGTAGAGGTTTTATTCGCAATGGCGATACGTGAGTTATTTACGGGAAAACTGTTGGTGAAACTGTTCCCGGAATGGAGACTGGTTACCTTGGCTTCCACGGGGTCGACAAATGGGTAGGTTTCTGCACCAAAACTGATTTCAACGGGGCGGGCGCTGGACTCTGTTATAGCCAATTCAACGATCTCTTTGAAGCACTGGCTGTTGTCTGAACTGGTGCTACTGATCCCAAATGTCTCAACGGCTAACAGACAGGTATTTTGATCGCTTGCATCGCACGCTGGTGTTGTGTTGCAACCAGTTGCCCCGTGTGCATTGTGTGCCATGGTTAGAGCTGACAGCGTCAGTAAGGGCACCATAACGTTTATTTTTCTCATTTGCTTCCCCCGTAGTTTCCAGGCCTTTTGTCAAGGACCGAACTTAAATTTACATCGCTGCTTATTGATATTATTTATCATACTTATATTCTCTTATACGTGGTTGTTGGGGTGATTGCAACTAGGGTGTTACGGGGATGTTTTTGCAGCTCCAGTGGAAGATAGAGCGTTTCAGAGTCTTGTCATTCTTTCGAGTACGAGACAATTTAGGACAGCGAACGAGGTTCTTAAATAAAAAGGAAGGCGGTGTTGCCACGGCCTTCCTTTTATATTGGTTGAGTTGAGCGCTTTTATCAGCTGGCAGCTTTCATCGCTGAGGTAAACTCGGCCAGTTTGGCCAGCATCACTTCCGGTTCATTTTGATGCTGCTCAATAATCGTCACCACAGCCGAGCCTGAAATGGCACCGGCTGCACCGGACTCAATAGCGGCGCGAACCTGATCCGGAGAACTTACGCCAAAGCCCAGCAGTGGTGGTGGCGCATTAAACTCCGCCAACGCTTTTAACACCTCGCCCACCGGCTTGCCGGCTTTGGAGTCTGTACCTGTTACCCCAGCGCGGGACAGCAGGTAAGTGTATCCACTGCCTGCTTCGCTGACGCGTTTGAGGGTTTCGCTGTCGGCATTGGGCGGGGCGATAAAGATAGGGGCAATCTCATGAGCCCTGGCAGATTCGATAAACGGCCCGGCTTCTTCAACCGGCACATCAGCTATCAGTACAGAGTCTACACCGGCATCTTTAGCTTTGGCATAGAAGTTATCCATACCGTTGGCGTATACCAGATTGGCATAGACCAGCAGACCGATAGGTAATTGTGGGTATTTGGCGCGTACTTGAGTCAGCATTTCAAAGCAAACCGATGGCGTGGTTCCCGATGCGCGGGCACGCAGATTGGCGCCCTGGATCACAGGGCCATCGGCCAGAGGGTCAGAGAAAGGGAAACCCAGTTCCAGCGCGTCGGCACCGTTTTGTACCAGGGTATCGATAATCGCCAGTGACAGCTCAGGGCTTGGATCGCCCAGAGTCACGAAGGGAACGAATGCACCGCGTTTTTCGTCCTGCAGGCGGGCAAAGGTAGTTTGATAACGTGTCATGGTGTGCTCCTGCCGCCTTATTGATTGCTTGTTTGCTTTGTTGATGCTTCAGATTGAGCTTTTTGCTCAAGGATGTCAGATACAGTGAAGATATCTTTGTCGCCGCGACCGGACAGGTTAACCACCAGAATGGTTTCCTCTGTGGCTTCTTCGGCCTTTTTCACGGCGTAAGCCAGGGCGTGGGCAGACTCCAGTGCGGGAATAATGCCTTCAGAGCGTGCCAGCAACTGGAAAGCTTCCAGCGCTTCATCATCCGTAGCTGAGCCGTATTGAGCACGGCCGGATGCGTGCAGGAAGGCATGCTGTGGCCCCACAGAAGGGAAGTCCAGACCTGCAGAGACTGAGTAGGACTCTTCAATCTGACCATCTTCATCCTGCATCAGCGGGGCTTTCATGCCAAAGAAGATGCCGGTCTTGCCATGGTGCAGCGGCGCGCCGTGTTCATCTGTATCTATCCCTTTACCGGCAGGCTCGACACCGATCAGCTGGACTGAGGTTTCATCGATGAAATCAGCGAACATGCCGATGGCATTGGAGCCGCCACCCACACAGGCGATAACCGCGTCGGGCAGGCGACCTTCTTTTTCCAGAATTTGTTTCTTGGTTTCTTCGCCAATCACCCGCTGGAACTCACGCACGATAGTGGGGAAAGGGTGAGGACCGGCAGCGGTACCCAGCAGATAGTGGGCATCGTCGTAGCTGGCCGACCAGTCGCGCAGCGCCTCATTACAGGCGTCTTTCAGGGTTGATGAGCCGGAGTGCACAGGGATTACCTCTGCGCCCATCAGCTTCATACGGAATACATTGGGTGATTGGCGCTCAACGTCCTTGGCACCCATGTAGACGCGACACTTAAGACCCAGCAGAGCACAGGCCAGTGCAGTGGCCACGCCGTGCTGACCGGCGCCGGTTTCGGCAATGATCTCTTTTTTGCCCATGCGCTTGGCCAGCAGAGCCTGTCCCAGCACCTGATTGGTTTTATGGGCGCCGCCGTGGAGCAGGTCTTCACGCTTGAGGTAAATTTTTGCCAGCGGATTAGGGCTTAAGTTCTTGGTCAGGGTCAGCGCAGTTGGGCGACCGGCATAGTTTTTAAGCAGGTCGATAAATTCTGCCTTGAAGCTGTCGTCCGCCATGGCTTCAATAAAGGCTTGCTCCAGTTGTACCAGAGCTGGCATCAGGATCTGCGGAACGAAAGCCCCGCCGTATTCGCCAAAGTAGGCATCTAATTTAAAGTGACTCATCTTTTTTCCTTTTGGCTTTCCATATCACCCAATTTCATTTCTTTATTCGAACAGGGAAAGTGCTCATTTATGATTTATAAACTCCGCGCTTTCTCCTTGAACTTGAGCGATTTGGCTGCGCCTTAATTTACTGGTATTCGTTACTTGGCTTGCCATATCACCCAATTTCTACTTGAGCCTGGGCGATTTGGCTGTGCCTTTAATTCATTGATATTTGTTATTCGGTTCGTTTTGCTCAGCGTCTAATACAATCTCAGGGCGCTGAAGGCTTGCTCGATTAATTCCGGATCTTTGATGCCTGGCATGGACTCCAGACCTGAGTTGAAATCCAGTGCCAGAAATCCTGCGCCATCTGCGTCTTTGGCATTACCGGCATTCAGGCCGCCTGCCAGCAATGCGCTGCTTTTATTTGGCAGGCTCTGCTGCCAGTCAAACTGCTCTCCACTGCCGCCAAAGCCCAGTTGGCCCTTGCTGTCGTAAAGCAGGCGATCACAGCTTTGAATAAGTTCATCCGGGCAGTTGCCCACTTCACCCGAGTCAGTATCGACACTGACTGCTTTCCAGACCTGGGTGGCGCCTGGCAGCAGCGTTTTAAGCTGGGCAATTTCATAGAGTGTTTCCTGACCGTGCAGCTGCACTGCTGCAAGCCCAAGCGTATTGGCGTACCCGGCAATCAGCTCTGGGCTCTGGTTTACAAACACACCCACCAGTGCCAGCCTTTGCTCAGCCTGTGCATTGGCGGCTGCAAGTGATTGGGCCTGCTCCAGAGTGATTTTGCGTTTGGATCTGTCAGCGAAAATCATGCCGCCATAAACTGCGCCTGAGCTGGCTGCGGCCTGCATATCTTCAATTCTGGTCAGGCCGCAGACTTTATGCTCGCCACGAATAAGTTTGCGGCAAGCCATATCCAAATCGTCCTGAGCCATGAGTGAGCTGCCTACCAAAAAGCCTGCCACCAGAGGACTTAAGCGTCGGACATCCTGATGGGTGTAGATGCCGGATTCGCTGATCACCAGGGTGCCAGCCGGAATGCGTGGCGCCAGTTCTTCTGTGGTGGCGAGATCTGTACTTAGATCCCGCAGGTTACGGTTATTGATACCAATGATGCGAGCATCCAGTGCAATGGCGCGCTCAAGCTCCTGCTCATTGCTGACTTCGGTCAGAATATCCAGTTGATATTTGGCAGCCTCAGCGGCCAGGCTCCGGTACTCCTGGTCATCCAGCACGGAGAGCATCAGCAGGATAGCGTCGGCTCCCTGATGGGCAGCCAGTTGCACCTGATAGGGAGAGACAAAGAAGTCTTTGCACAAAATAGGCTGGTGGACTAATTCCCGTACTTGCGGAATGTAGGCCATATCCCCCTGGAAAAATTCTTCGTCGGTCAGCACCGAAATCGCACTGGCGTGACGGCGATAAATGGATGCGATTTGGGCCACATCAAAGTCATCACGAATGAGTCCCTTGGATGGGCTGGCCTTTTTACATTCCAGAATAAAGCCTGCAGCAGGGGCGGCCAGGGCATCATATAAGCTGCGGTCTGAAATTTTGGGCTCAAGCGCTTCACCAAAGCGTGCTTTAAGGGCGTCGATATGTGCGGCCTTGGTGTCGACAATTCGGGTCAATACATTGCTCATGCCTGCTTCTCCTGAGCGATAGTGGCTTTGGTGTTGTCATCGATGTTGGCTAACTCCTGCAGCAAGCTCCAGGCTTTGCCGCTTTCCAGGGTTGCCAGTGCCTGCGCCGTACCTGTTTTAACGCAAGGAGCCAGACCGCTCAGGTACAGGGCACAACCGGCATTGATGGCCACGGCATTGGTATGAGCCTGCTCGCCATTGCCTTGCAAAATTGCCTGAGTGATAGCGGCATTCTCTTCCGGCTCTCCACCTTCCAGATCTTTGATTTCAGCGCTTTCAACGCCAAAGTCTGCCGGGGTCAATGTGTATTGGCAGAGCTTGCCATTTTTAAGCTCAACCACGGTCGTCTCACCATGCAGGGCTACTTCATCCAAACCGCTGCCATGAACCACCATGGCACGGCTGACGCCCAGTGCTTTAAGGGTTTCGGCAATGGGCACCAGCAATTCATTTGTGTACACACCCAGCAGCATAAAGTCAGGGCTGGCAGGATTGATCAGCGGTCCCAGAATATTAAACAGGGTGCGGGTTTTCAGCTCCTGACGCACAGGCACCGCATGCTTTACGCCTGCGTGGTAGTGAGGGGCAAACAGGAAACACAGGCCCAGCTCTTGCAGGCATTTGGCTGCGGTTTCAGGGGACATGGTCAGATCGATACCAAACTTGGCCAGTAGATCCGATGACCCTGATTTGCTGGACACACTGCGGTTGCCATGTTTGGCGACCTTGGCACCACTGGCTGCAGCAACAAAAGAGGCGGTTGTGGAGATATTGATGGTGTTGTAGCCATCGCCACCTGTGCCGACGATATCAATAATGCCGGACACCTCGTCGGTTTTGGGAAAAGGCCTGGCGGCTGCACGCAAAGCGCTGGCGGCCCCGGTTATTTCATCAATGGTCTCGCCGCGCATCTTCAGGGCAATCAACATAGCTGCAATATTGGCCTGGCTCATTTCGCCCTGAATGAGGGAGGAAAACAGTGACTGGCTTTCGGCTTTAGTCAGACTTTGACCCTGGTACAGCTGCTCCAGCAGGGCTTTTTGTTCGAACAGGCTTTGCTGAGATTGTGCCATCACAGGCCTCCTTTTACTTCTGACTGACTCTTCAGGTAATTGAGTGTTTGCACCAGCAACTGGCTACCGGCAGTGGTTAAGATGGACTCAGGGTGGAACTGGAAGCCCACTGATGGATGCTGCTGATGACTGATGGCCATAGGCAAACCTTCCGTAGTGGCGATAATCTCCAGACAATCCGGGACCGAGGTAGCCACCAAAGAGTGGTAGCGGGCTACCGGCAGCGGGGTAGGCAGACCATCAAATAACGGGTTGCCATTGTGGATGATATTGCTCGCCTTGCCATGAACCACGAACGGCGCGCGCCCCACAGTGCCGCCATAATGCTCAACCAGTGCCTGATGGCCTAGGCAAATCCCCAGAATGGGTAACTTGCCAGCAACTTTATTCAGCAGTTGCATCATGCAGCCAGCCTGATGAGGGGCTCCCGGACCGGGAGACAATATCAGGGCGGTGGGATTGGTCTCTGACAGCAGTTTGTCCGTCAGAAAGTCCACATCGATCTCGTTACGGTAGATCACCACCTCACAGCCAAGGGAACGGAATTGATCGACCAGGTTGTAGGTAAAGGAGTCGAAGTTATCCAGCAGATAGAGTTTCACAGGCCACCTCCCTGCTTGATGGCATTAATAACGGCCTGAGCCTTTTGTCTTGTTTCGTCGGCTTCCAGTTGTGGCACTGAATCAAATACCACGCCGGCACCGGCCTGAATATGCGCTATGCCGCTTGCAACAAATGCGCTGCGGATAACGATACAGGTATCCATATCCCCCAGGCCGTTTAAGTACCCTACTGCGCCGCCATAGCTGCCCCGACGCTCACCTTCACACTCACGTACCAACTGAGAGGCTCTGACTTTGGGAGCGCCCACAAGTGTGCCCATATTCATACAGGCCTGATAGGCGTGCAGGGCGTCCAAGTCATCTCTCAGCTCTCCGGTGACCCGGCTTACCAGGTGCATCACATGGGAGTAGCGGTCGACTTTCAAAAGCTCGGCCACTTTGCGGCTGCCTGCGCGGGCAATACGCGCAATATCGTTACGGGCCAGGTCCACCAACATCAGGTGTTCAGATAGCTCTTTCTTATCTAATCTGAGCTCAAGCTCAATGCGGGAGTCCAAATCGGCATCAATGCTGCCGTCGAGTGCTTTGCCACGGGGGCGGGTACCGGCAATGGGGTATACCTCAACCTGATTGGACTGAGCTTCATATTTCAGCGCGCTTTCCGGCGATGCGCCGAACAGAGTGAAATCTGGTCCACGGAAATAGAACATATAGGGGCTGGGGTTGCTGGCCCGCAGCGCCCGGTAAGCGCCAAGAGGATTTGGGCAGGGCAAGCTGAAACGGCGGGATGGCACTACCTGGAAAATATCACCGGCGACAATGTGCTCTTTAAGTTCATCAACTCTGGCACAGAAATCACTGTCGCTGATATTCACGCTCAGTTCGGCTGTGACGGGATAGATTTCCTGGGCCGGGCAATGAGCTTTGGCTTTGTCGATAAGGTTGGCGGTGCGATTGGCCAGCTTACCGAGGACCAGATCGTCACGGGTGAAAGCATGGGTAATCAGCTCGGCAGACGCTTGTTGATGGTCAATCAGCAGCAGGGTTTCAGCAAGGTAGAAGAGGTAATCAGGACAGTGGTTAGCGCCATTGGCAGTGGCAGGCAGGGGTTCGACCGTATCTATCAGGTCATAGGCCAGCACGCCGCCGAGGAAGAGATCTTCAAAGGCATCCACGCCGCCTATCTCTTTGACCAGCATCCGCAGCCCTTCCAGTGGCGAACAGGCTTTTAAGCGGGAGTCTTCATCCATGACGCCGGTTGGCCGCACCAAAGTTACTGTCAGTGTGTCACCGTTTTCGCTCTTGCTCGAGCCCGGGAACTGCTCAGTGTTGAAGTAAGCGGCGATAGGGGCGAACAGGGCGCGGCCATTGCCACTTAAGGCGGTGAAGGTTAAGCGGTAGCCGTCGGCGCGGATCATCAGAGCCGCATCTGTCATCACCAGGCTTTTTAAATGATCCTTGGTGTCGATTTCGGCAGATTCCAGCAGCAGGGTGTTGGCGCTGTCATTGCACAAATGCTGGTACAGACTCAGTGGATCACTGTGATAGCTTATCGCCTGCTTTTGGGTAAAAACGTCGGGAAATGTAGGGAGTCCCGTATTTTCTGTGTTTTTCATCTGTCTATCCTGTTTTCGCCAGTCTTGCTGACCTTTTGACCTGCTGCCTTGCGGGTCTTTTTGTAGATGCAGATTTAACTCAGATACAAAAAAGGCCCGCATTGTGCGGGCCTTTTGTCGAATTCTGTCTCAGTTAAATGAGTGCAGCACAACACACTACCCGCAAGTTGGATAGTGCCACCACCAGTTATTGTTAACGATGAAAGTATGCTTGTTCATTTAACGTGTCATCTCTGTTGTCTATGCCCTATAGAAAAACCAATCGTGGAAACTTTGTCAATTGAATAATGCTCATTTTTAACGATAACTGCTTTTTTCTTCGGCAAAGTGAGATTTTGGCAAGCTTTGCCTGTAAAAACAGACCTGAGATTTACCCTCTGAACTCTGAGTATCTGCTACCGCAATTACACTGCAAACCCGATATTTGTGCAGCCTACCTGTGACCGGCTTTAGTGAGTTTGTCTGACATTAGCTAAGTTCGCGCTTTTCCTGAAAGAAAAGAGTACAATTGCCACCATGACAACAGATACCTTACTGGCTGATTTACACAGCCATACCACAGCATCCGATGGCCGTCTGGCTCCAGCGGACCTGGTTGCCCGTGCGATTGAGCAGGGCGTGCAGATGCTGGCAATTACCGATCACGATACCGTTGACGGTTTGGGTGAAGCTCACCAATACAATAATGCCCAAAGTGAGCCTCTTAATTTGATTAATGGCGTTGAAGTGTCCACCCGTTGGAATCATTTCGATATCCACGTAGTGGGACTGAATGTCGATATTCACCATCAGCCACTGCTGGATTTTCTGGAAAATCAACGGAGCTTGAGAGAGGAACGCGCCCGTGAGATAGGGGTGCGTTTAGCCAAAGCTGGCATTGAGGGCGCCTATGAAGGGGCTAAATCACTGGCTGGGGATGCCGCCATCAGTCGTGGTCACTTTGCTCGTTTTTTGGTGGAGCATGGTCATGCACCTGACTCCATGGCGGTATTCAAGCGCTTCCTTGCCCGGGGAAAAACCGGCTACGTACCCAATAACTGGGCGGATATTCCCACAGCGATCGAGATAATACATGACGCTGGCGGCGTTGCTGTGATGGCTCATCCAAGTGCCTATAAACTCTCGGCGAAATGGCTTAAACGCTTGCTGAGAGAATTTAAAGAAGCCGGTGGTGATGCCATGGAAGTGGTCATGGGGCAGCAAACATTGGATGACAGAACCAATCTGGCTGCACTCAGTATTCAAAAGGGATTGCTGGCCTCTGTGGGCAGCGACTTTCATTTCCCCGGCCGATGGATCGAGCTGGGCAAAAACTTATACCGGCCTCAGGGACTCTCCTGGGTCTGGGAATCAGAAAAATGGGAAACCAGATCATGAGTCAGTTTTTCTATGTACATGAGGTCAATCCTCAGGCCCGTTTGATTAGCCAAACGGTGAATATTCTTCAAAGCGGCGGTGTTATTGTTTATCCAACCGACTCGGGTTACGCCCTGGGCTGCATGATTGGCGATAAAGGCGCGATGGAACGTATTGCCCGTATTCGTAATATCAAGCATGACCACAACTTTACCCTGATGTGTCAGGATTTGTCCGAGCTCTCCAATTACGCCCGGGTCGACAACCAGGCGTTTCGCTTGCTTAAACACTGCACCCCGGGGCCTTACACCTTTATCTTTAAAGGCACCAAGGAAGTTCCCAAGCGCCTGCTTAACGATAAGCGCAAAACTATCGGTATTCGTGTGCCGGACAATGTGATTGCCCGTGAACTGCTGGAGGCCTTGGGTGAGCCAATGCTGTCCACCAGTTTGATTATGCCGGGTCAGGATTTTACCGAGTCAGATCCTGAGGCAATTCGCGATATGCTGGAGCATCAGGTGGATGCCATTGTGCATGGCGGTTATTTGGGTGAGAACCCAACTACCGTGGTGGATCTGTCTGAAGGCGAAGTGGAAATTATCCGTGAAGGCGCTGGAGATCTGACCCCATTTCTTTAAGTTCAGATAGCAGGTATAATCGCGCGTTTGGCGATAAAACGCCTGATTGCAGGTTAACTTTGGAGAGCTCATGCAGAGCGTACAACAAGTCTTACCATTAGCTGTTGTTCGCGGCGAGCCAATATCCGAGCTGCCCGCAGACCTGTTTATTCCTCCGGAGGCGCTGGAAGTTTTCCTGGAAGCCTTCGAAGGACCGCTGGATCTCTTGCTTTACCTGATCCGCAAGCAAAAGCTGGATGTGGTGGACTTGCCACTGCAACAGATTGCGGCTCAGTACCTGGAATATATCACTTTGCTGACCGACGCCAGAGTAGAACTGGCGGCGGACTATCTGGTGATGGCGGCGACGTTGGCGGAGATTAAATCCCGTTTGTTGCTGCCCAAAATGGTCACAGAAGATGATGAGGAGCTGGACCCAAGAGCCCAGCTGATTAAGCAGCTGAAAGCCTATGAGGTGATTAAGTATGCCTCTGAATCTCTGGATGCTCTGCCACGAATGGAGCGGGACCTGTTCCAGGCCAACGCCAAGGTGGGGCCTGGGGTAAAACCAGAAATATTGCCGCCGGACGTGACGCTGGCTGAACTGGCCAGAGCCTTTGCCGGAGTGCTTAAACGCATTGAGCATACCGCCCATCATGAGGTGAAACGGGAAAACCTGTCGACCCGTGAGCGGATGAGCCAGATTCTGGCGATGTTGGATGGCGAGAATTTTATCCCTTTTACGTCTTTGTTTAAGGCGCAAGAGGGCAGAGCTGGCGCCGTGGTGACCTTTCTGGCACTGATGGAGCTGGTTAAAGAGTTGCTGGTGGAGCTTTACCAGCGCGAACCTCTGGCTATGATTTATGTAAAGGCGCGCTGATGCAGATTAATGCCGAGCAGCTAAAGCAACTGATTGAAGCCTGTTTGTTTGTGCAGGCCAAACCTATCACCCTCAAGGAACTGAGGGAAACTGTACTGGCACCTTTCAGTGTGTCCAGAGAGCGTATCCGGGCCGCAGTAGAAGAGCTGCAGCAGGATTATCTTCCCCGTGGTGTGCAACTGGTGAAAGTCGCCGGTGGCTACCGATTCCAGAGCCGGGAAGAGCTCAGTCCTTACCTGCAGGTACTTTGGCAGGAAAAGGCGCCCAAATATTCAAGGGCGACACTGGAGACACTGGCTGTGATTGCCTACAGACAACCTGTGACCCGCGGCGATATTGAGCAGGTTCGCGGCGTCGCCGTAGGCAGCCATACCATCAAGGTGCTCTCTGAACGGAATTGGATCCGTGTTGTGGGCCATAAAGAGGTAGCGGGCAGACCCGCTCTCTATGCCACCACCACGGAATTTTTATCATACTTTGGCCTGGATACCCTGGCGGATTTGCCCCCGCTGACTGATCCTGAGTCATTGGCTGCCCTGTTTTCCAACCGGGAGCAGGCAGCAGAGCAGTTAGAAGAGTCTACTAATGAGTGAAAAATTGCAGAAAGTCTTGGCCCGCGCAGGCCATGGCTCCCGTCGTGAGATGGAGGCATGGATTGCTGCAGGACGAGTTAGTGTTGACGGACAAATCGCAAATTTGGGTGACCGTATCGAGGCTGACGCCAAGGTACGTATAGATGGTCGTGCAGTTTCTCTGAAGTCTGCCGACGACATCGTGTGTCGTGTATTGGCTTACCACAAGCCTGAAGGTGAAATCTGTTCCCGTAAAGATCCAGAAGGTCGTCCTACCGTATTCGACCGCCTGCCCAAGGTGCGTGATGCACGCTGGGTAGCTGTAGGTCGTCTGGATATCAACACCTCAGGTTTGTTGCTGTTTACCTCTGACGGTGAACTGGCCAACCGTTTGATGCACCCATCCAACGAAGTTGAGCGTGAATACGCAGTACGTACCTTTGGTGAAGTCACTGAAGCGGCCGTGCAGCGTTTGCGTGGCGGTGTAATGCTGGAAGATGGCCCTGCCCAGTTTGATTACATCAAGGCTGCCGGAGGTGAAGGTATCAACCAGTGGTGGCACGTAGGCCTGCGTGAAGGTCGTAACCGTGAAGTGCGTCGCCTGTGGGAATCTCAGGAGATCCAGGTCAGCCGTCTTATCCGTGTTCGCTACGGTATGATTGAGCTGCCAACCACACTGCCTCGCGGCGGTTGGATGGAGCTGCCATTGGAGCAGGTCAACTATCTGCGTCAGTTGGCGGGCATGGATCCTGAAACCCGTACTCTGCTGGGCGCTGACAAGCACAGTGTTGCCCGTGCCAAGGTACGCAGTGCCAAGATTAAACGTGCGGTACGCAAGCACAAAACCACAACCGGTAAGCCACGTCAAAAGCCAAGTCGCCAGCGCAGCTAATCTCTGCTGACGATAAGCTTAAGGCTTTATCCTGTTGATTAAAAAGGTCGCATTTGCGGCCTTTTTGTTTTTCAGACAGACTGATAACAGGACTCGACACTGTTTAAACGGCCAATTGCCCAGGGATGAATATGAAACTCCAGTCTGTTGCTTGTATCTGGGATAAAGGTGAGCACAACGCCTTTACCGACCTGTGCCGTTTTCAGGGCCAATTTTACTGTATTTTCCGCGAAGCCAGCGTCCATGTGAGCGATGAGGCCGACTTGCGTATTCTTCGTTCTGATGATGGAGTTGATTGGCATTCTATTGCCCTGCTCAAGATGCCAGGCAAGGATTTACGGGACGGAAAACTACTGGCTCAGGAAGCCAGATTATTGGTTTATGGCGCAGCAGTAGACCGCAGTGACAGCGCTGATCCACATAACTGTCTGGAGTCCTGGGTGTGGCAAAGCGCTGATGGTGTTGATTTCAGTGAACCTGAGATAACCATTTCAGACAATAACTACTGGCTGTGGCGGGTAAGGCAAGCCCAGGATGAATCGGGCTTTTATGGCGTAGCCTATCGAGCTGGACCGGAAGGGGATGTTCGTCTGTATCACAGCGACAATGGCCTTGACTTTGACGGTGCTGTTGCGCCCTTAAATTCATCCGGTTATGTCAATGAAGCCGATATGCTGTTTGAAGATGGCAAGGCTGAGATCCTGCTCCGCCGCGACCCGGTATGGGGCCCGGAATTTACGGGTCTATTGGGGACTGCGGACGCTCCATATCAAGAGTGGAGCTGGCTTGAACTGAGTTGCCGTATCGGCGGCCCTGTGATGTTTGAGTGGCAAACAAGGTTATTTGCCGTAGTGCGCCTCTATGACGATAACGTCAGAACCTCTTTGGTGGAAATCGACAGAGTCAGCGGTGAGGTCACCGAGCATCTGACACTGCCCTCAGGCGGCGATACCAGCTACGCAGGAGTGGTGCTTGAAGGCAATAGGCTCTACATCAGCTACTACTCATCCCATGAGGATAAAACCAATATCTATTTTGCTACGGTTGCCTTGGCTTAATCTAACTGGGGCTAACCGGGAACTGACGTCCATAAGTTTGTTTAGCGAGAGCTGGTATACCCATAATGTTCGAGGAAATCCTGCAGTGAGCTAAAGCCATCCTTTACAAACTCTGGGTCCGGGTCGAAATTTCGCTCCTGAACCTTCAGATTTCGGGTGAGTAGGTGCCCCACGCCAGGATACAGTTTTAATTCACAATGGCTCTTTAAGTCAGTCGCCTTTTGACAAAATTTACGGGCGCCGGATGTTGGTGTGAGTGTGTCCTGTTCCCCCTGAATTATCATGCTGGGTGCGATGGAAGATGTCAGCGTATAGACAGGTGAGTAATCAGCGACTTTAGCTTTTCCTGCCAGCAAACCTGCAAACCAGTTGTCATGTTCCATATCCAATGCCGGCGACCAAAGCAGTAAAAGATCTGTGCCGCCATTTTTATACTTGCCCTCCTTATTACCGCAACCTCTGGTCGCAGTCATCGCGGCCAGGTGGCCACCGGCGGATACCCCAAAGGTAGCGACTTTTTCCGGGTCTACCGGCCACTGGGTTTGGTTACGAACCTACTTCAGGCTATCGCAGATATCCTGCACTGCATCTATAGGGGTGATTTCACCTTTGGTCAGTCGGTATTCCACTGCGACAGCCAGGATTCCCTGGTCTGCGAATTTCTTTGCTGAGTCAAAAGTCCAGGCTGCTTCTCCGACAGTCCAGCCACCACCATGGATAGTGAGAATAGCGGGTAACGCTTTATTGTGAGGCTCAGAGGGAGGAAACAGATACAGGGCAATCTGATCACCATCCTGAGTGGTGATTGTTTGTCGCAGCGGGGGATTGTTAGCAGCCAGACAGGAGCTGAATAAGGCCGCCAGAATCAACAGCGGCGAGCATTGTCGGAACCAACGAGTTATCTGCTTCATAGGCATTTAAGCAACTGATGAAAGATAAGTTCAGGCTAACAGCAGGATGGCGTCATGTCTCTCAGCCAAAAGTGTTTGCCGCTGAGCTTGATTGGGCGCAGATACAAAAAATCCCCGCCGGGCGGGGATTTTCTATTCAGGGATGATTACTCATCATCATCCATAAAGTCGAGATTCGGTTTGGCCTTTTTACGCATTGGCGCATCACCCACATCCACACCTGTGATAAAGCGTTTGTCGCGCTTGGGTGCCGGTTTATCACTGGCTTTTTTGGCAGGGCGCTTGGCCGCAGGCTTAGCTGAACCTTTCTTGGCTGCAGCCTTCTTTTGAGGGGTGTCTTTCAGGCCGCTGAACTTAGGCTCAAGACCGGGCAGGGTGCTGAAGTCAAAAGTCTTGCGCATAAATACCTGCACTTTTTTAAAGCTCATCCAGTCTTTTGGGCCCACCAGAGAAACAGCATCACCTTTGGCACCGGCACGACCTGTACGGCCGATGCGATGTACATACTCTTCAGCAAACTTGGGCATATCAAAGTTCACAACCAAAGAGACGTTGGCCAAATCCAGCCCGCGGCTGGCCACATCTGTGGTCACCAGGATCTGCTGCTGACCGCGGCTGAAGCTGTCCATAATCTGGTTACGGGCGCTTTGTTTCAAATCGCCACTCAGGGCGGCGGTAGAGAAGCCCTGCTCAGACAGTAAGGTCGCCAGACGGTCAGTATCACCCCGGGTGGCGGTAAACAGAATCACCTGTTTGTGCTGCTCCTGCTTGAGCAGTTCCATCAATACCGCTTCTTTGTGGGTCAGGTTGTCACACAGGAAGATACGCTGGGTGATATCACCATGCTCTGTGTGGCTGGCTCCGATAGCGACGTGCTCAGGTTGTTTCAGCAACTGGGCGGCGATTTCATTAACCTCTTCATGATCCAAAGTGGCAGAGAACATCAGAGTCTGACGACGTCTGTGATCTGCAGCTTCATGAATGGCTTTCAGCTGGGGGGCAAAGCCCAAATCCAGCATACGGTCAGCTTCGTCCAGTACCAACAACTCCAGACCATTCAGGTAGAGTTGCTTTTGGAACAGATGGTCGGTCACACGACCCGGAGTACCCACAATAAAGTGTGGATCTTTGGCCAGGGCTTTGGCCTGATCGTTGAAGTTTTCCCCACCGAGAATTGATACCGCCTTGTATTGGGTATTGGCGATCAGCAAACGCAGCTGGCTGTATACCTGGTGCGCCAACTCCCGGGTTGGCAGCAGGATCAGTACACGGGGATCCCTCTTTGACAGCGCCTTGGTGGAAATGACTCTCTGCATGGCCGGCAGCAGGAACGCCAGTGTCTTACCTGAGCCCGTTTTGGATGATGCCATCAAGTCACGGCCGGACATGGCCACAGGAATGGCTTGTTCCTGAATTGGGGTAGGGGTGCTGAGACCCATGTGCTCAAGGCTGGCCAATAAACGCTTGTCCAGAGAGAAATCGGAAAATTGCAAAGGTGTACTCCTATAAATTTGACGCGCTATTGTATACCCAAACCGTGACAAGGGGTATGTACCGGCAGAATTTTCGCACCTGACAATATATGTTGTCATCCTGCTGACTTGGTGGTGACTCAGCATCTGCGTATACTGCGTCCCCTGTTAGATCGAACAAAGAGATAGGAGAACTTGCCTGTGAGCGAACAAAAACCGCTGACGATAGGACTGGCTCTGGGGAGTGGCGCGGCTAAAGGCTGGGCCCATATAGGGGTGCTGAAAGGGTTGGCGAAGCTGGGGATCTATCCCGACAAGGTCGCTGGTTGCTCGATTGGTGCCTTGGTTGGCGCAGCTTATGCCAATGACAACCTGGAAGAGCTGGAGTCCTGGGTAAGAGGATTTTCTCACTGGGATGTTCTGGGGCTGATGGATTTAAGCTGGCGTAAGGGTGGGCTGATTGGAGGCGAGCGGGTGTTCAATGTACTCGAGTCTCATATTGGTGACGTGCGTATTGAAGATCTGAAGTTACCGTTTACTGCCGTGGCGACCGACCTGTATTCAGGCCAGGAGATCTGGTTCAGTGAGGGGGAACTTCGTCATGCGGTGCGGGCATCCTGCTCCATGCCGGGCATTCTGTCCCCGGTTCAACAGGGAGACCGTTGGTTGGTGGATGGCGCAGTAGTGAATCCGGTTCCAGTGTCTGTTGCCCGAGCTATGGACGTAGATGTCGTTATCGCGGTTGACCTGAGTGGTGAGCGTCGCCGTCGAATTCAGGCTGTACCTGTGAACCTGAAAAGTGAGCAACCTACTGAAGCTGAGCTGGTCAAAGCGGATGAACACAGTGCTACCGGCTTTACAGATTTGTTGGCCAGAGGCCGGGACTACCTGACCGGGCTAACCGATGTATTCACCAGCAAACCTAAACAAGACCCTGGCATGCTGGCGGTAATGTCTCAGTCTATGGATATTCTGGAGCAACGGCACAAGCGTGCCCGTCTGATGGGCGACCCACCGGATGTCTGTATTCTGCCCAAGGTGTCTGATATTGGGATTATGGAGTTCCACCGTGCAGAAGAGGCGATCGCTGCCGGTGAACAAGCTGTACTGAAAGCCCAACACCAGATTGAAGTGGTACTTGGTAAGTAGCATCACAAATAACTGGCTACAAAAGGCTACGTTAGTCGCCATATCAGCATCGGCTGATTAACAATGCCTGCATAAAACACCCGGTTTTTTACCGGGTGTTTTCGTTATACCTGCAAGCTGAAGTAAGTGAACAGTCATTAAATTTTCTTTCTGAGCTTGAACGCACATTCGGCCTCCGACTAGCGCCAAAGAAACATGGGGTCAAGGAGATCCTGGTCACTTTTTGGGGCTGGCAACACTAATCACTCACGCTTTGAACTGTCATCCCCGGAACTTGATCCAGATCAAGGTAAAAGCCGGTTGCTTGGCGCTTAATACGCAACATCTTGTGTTCTAGTACATGCAAGGCACTATATATAGTAAGTGTCTTGTCTACCTCGGGAGTGATAAAGCCTTATGCCAGTTGTGATTAAGCGGGACGGTTGCCGTACCTCTTTTGACGGTTCCAGGATTAGGGACGCGGTAATTGCAGCCGCAAAATCTGAAGGGATTACAGACGTTGATTATGCGCAGACCGTGGCTGATGGTGTCAGTCAGGCCGTAGCACATCTGGACGAAGTGGAGATCTCTCACCTGCAGTCTCTGGTGGAAAACCAGTTGATGGAAGGTCCATACAAGCAGGTAGCCCGTCACTATATTGAATACCGTCACGACCGTGACGTGTGTCGTGAGACCTCAAGCCGCCTGAACATTGAAATTCGTGGTCTGATTGAGCAGAGCAATGCCTCTATCCTCAACGAGAACGCAAACAAAGACTCCAAAGTGATCCCAACCCAGCGTGATTTGCTGGCTGGCATCGTGGCGAAGCATTACGCCAAGTGTCATATCCTGCCAAAGGATGTTGTTGGTGCTCATGAGCGCGGTGAAATCCATTACCACGACCTGGATTACTCACCATTCTTCCCTATGTTCAACTGTATGCTGATCGACCTGGCCGGCATGTTGACCCAGGGCTTTAAAATGGGCAACGCTGAGATTGAGACTCCTAAGTCTATCTCTACTGCAACTGCGGTCACTGCGCAGATTATTGCTCAGGTAGCCAGCCATATCTATGGCGGTACCACGATTAACCGTATAGATGAAGTACTGGCGCCGTTTGTGGCCAAGAGCTATGAAAAGCACCTGGAGATTGGCCGTGAGTGGGCCATTCCCGATGCCGAAGCCTATGCCCGTGCCCGTACCGAAAAAGAGTGTTACGACGCATTCCAGTCGCTGGAGTATGAAGTGAATACTCTGCACACCGCCAATGGCCAAACGCCATTTGTGACCTTTGGTTTTGGTCTGGGTACCAGCTGGGAGTCCCGTCTGATCCAACAGTCCATCATGAAGGTGCGTATTGGTGGTCTGGGCAAGAACAAGAAAACTGCAGTGTTCCCTAAGCTGGTGTTTGCTATCCGTGATGGTATCAACCACAAAGCTGGCGACTGTAACTACGACATCAAGCAACTGGCATTGAAGTGTGCCACCCAGCGTATGTACCCGGACATCCTCAACTATGAAATGGTTGAGAAGGTCACAGGTTCCTTTAAGACGCCAATGGGTTGTCGCAGCTTCCTGGGTACCTATGAAGAGAATGGTGAACTGATCCACGAAGGTCGTAACAACCTGGGTGTAGTGAGCCTGAACCTGCCGCGTATCGCGTTGGAAGCCAAGGGTGATGAAGCCGAGTTCTACCGTTTACTGGAAGACCGCCTGGCGATTGCCCGCAAGGCCTTGGATACCCGTATCGAACGTCTGCAGGGGGTAAAAGCCCGAGTTGCACCAATCCTGTATATGGAAGGTGCCTGTGGCGTGCGCCTGAAGCCGGATGATGAAGTGTCTGAAATCTTCAAAAATGGCCGTGCATCGATCAGCCTGGGTTATATTGGTCTGCATGAAACCATCAATGCCCTGTACGGCACTGAGACTCATGTATTTGACAGCGAAGAGCTGCGTGAGAAGGCGGTTGCCATTGTAGCTCGTCTGAAAGCTGCCACTGAAGCCTGGAAGAAAGAAACCGGTTATGGCTTCAGCTTGTACTCCACGCCAAGTGAGAGCCTGTGTAGTCGCTTTGCCAAACTGGACGCCAAAGAGTTTGGCTTGGTTGATGGTGTGACTGAAAAAGGTTACTACACCAACAGCTTCCACCTGGATGTTGAGAAGAAAGTGAACCCTTACGATAAGCTGGATTTTGAACAGCCTTATCCGGAAGTGGCTAACGGTGGCTTCATCTGTTACGGCGAATACCCGAACATGCAGCACAACCTGGAAGCGCTGGAAAACGTATGGGACTACAGCTTCAGCCGCGTACCATATTATGGTACCAACACGCCGATCGATGAGTGTTATGACTGTGGTTACACAGGTGAGTTTACCTGTACCAGTAAAGGTTTTACCTGCCCTAAATGTGGTAACCACGAACCAAGCCGTGTGTCGGTAACCCGCCGCGTATGTGGTTACCTGGGTAGCCCGGATGCGCGTCCGTTCAACCACGGTAAGCAGGAAGAAGTGAAGCGTCGGGTTAAACACCTGTAATCGTCAGACTTCACTGAAGCATTTAGTTTTAAAGGCGCTCCTTGTAAAGGGGCGCCTTTTGTCCTTTCCCGTCAGGAGAAATGAGATGAATTATCACCAGTATTATCCGATTGATGTGATCAATGGTCCGGGTACGCGTGCCACCTTGTTTGTAGCCGGTTGTGAGCACCAGTGCCGCGGCTGCTACAACCAGAGCACCTGGGATCCCCGTTCGGGTCATCTGTTTGATGAGGCGATGATGGATACCATTATCAAAGATCTCAATGACACCAGAGTGAAGCGTAAGGGCTTATCCCTTTCAGGAGGCGACCCTTTGTTTCCCGGTAACCTGTCTGCCATCAAAACTTTGCTGGAGCGGGTGCGTGCGCAGTGCCCGGGGAAAGATGTGTGGATGTGGACCGGTTATACACTTGAAAACTTAAGCCCGGAGCAGCGCGCTGTGGTCGCACTGGTTGATACTTTGGTGGACGGCAAGTTTGAACAGCAACTGCATGATCCTTCACTGGCTTTCAGGGGCAGCAGTAACCAACGTATTATTCCATTGACACAGGTCGAATAAGCTCTGCAACTATCGGGGGATACTGATATAATCCCGCCAATCTTCAGCAGGTATGCGGTGCTTTCCCGGACGGTTTGAGTTGATGTTCAGCTAAATGTCGGGCAAATAGTGTCACCCCAATCCTGCATTGCTATTTGCCGTCAGGCTATCAGAGGTTTACCAATGAATTTGAAACAAGAACTGCAGCAGATGCACGACAAGCTGGATAAATTCCGCCGCAAACTGGCTGCTGCGGAGCAGCGTGGCGATGCCGCCATTGTTATGCAGTTCAAGCGCGAAATCGCAGCGACCACCAAGCGTATCGATGCTATTAAAGGCCAGCAGAACCGTTTGCTGGGTAAAGAAGGCCAGCAGCTGAAAGATATGGCGTTTCGCCGCGAGCTGACCAAGGCTGAGCAGGCCGATATGGGTAAGCTGAAAAAGTCAGTGAAAGGTCTGGTGGTGGTTCACCCTATGACCAAACTGGGCCGTGAAATGGGTCTGGAAAAAGTCACCGGGTTCGCACCTAAGGCTTTCTAAACCAATCCGATGCTGCATTTGTGGCCCGGAACAGCTTAAAGGGCACGGAATTGATTCGTGCCTTTTTTGTCTCTGCGGGATTATTCGCCGCCCCGACAGGGGATTGCCTGAAGTGTGACGGGAAGTACAGACCGGCAGGCAATTAAATCAGACTATTCCGGTCGGGTAAAAAAACACTTAGAATACCGCATTCGTCCCCATATCAACCTATGGTTGAAACAAAGGTTTATCCCACGGGGTATTAGTATTACTGATCAGGGAAGAGAACTGTCTCAGGGAGTGAGAGCAGTCGTAAAGGTTAATTCATGTCGATTAAATATATCGCAACGTCCAAGCTGCCAACCCCCTGGGGTGTGTTCGCCATGCATGGCTTCGAAGACACAGAAACCGGGAAAGAGCATGTTGCACTGACATTCGGTGAACTCAGTGGCGACCAGCCTGTGCTGGGGCGCATTCACTCCGAGTGTCTGACAGGTGATGCCTTGTTCAGCTTGCGTTGTGACTGTGGTTTCCAATTACAGGCGGCGATGCAGAGTATTGCCGAGGCGGGCCAGGGCTTTATTCTTTATCTGCGTCAGGAGGGCCGTGGTATTGGTTTGCTGAACAAAATCCGTGCCTATGCACTGCAGGATAAAGGTGCCAACACAGTCGAAGCCAATGAGCAATTGGGTTTCGAGGCGGATATGCGTCGCTACGATATGATCCAGCCTATGCTTGAACATCTGGGTATCACCAGTGTACGCCTGATGACCAACAACCCGCGCAAGGTAAAGGCCATGCAGGATGTAGGTGTGGATGTGGCTGAGCGTGTACCTTTGCAGGTGGGTAAGAACCAGTACAACGAGGCTTACCTGAAAACCAAATCGACTCAGCTGGGACACCTGATGTCCGAGCATCACTTTGCCGACGATGAGTTTTAATCTCGTTAGAGCAAAACCCAAAAAGCACTCCGAGGAGTGCTTTTTTGTTATTTAATGCGAGAAAACCCGGCTAGTTACCCCAGATATGTGCATTAACCACTTTACCCTGAGATTTATCTTCGGGGCGTTTTGGGCTTTTGGCCGCAGCGGGTTTGTTGCCCGGTTTACTGCTCCTGGGGGCTTGAACTCGCAAAGAGCGGTATTCAGGTACAGGCAAGCCACTTATCTTGATATAAAGCCGTTCGACTTTATCCCGTGCCCACTGCTCCTTGCGTAAAAACTTCAAACTGGATTTGATACTTGGGTCATGGGTAAAACAGCGGATAGCAACCAGCCGGCCTAACTCTTCCCAGCCTAATCTATCGACCAGTTCGGTCAACAGGGTTTCCAGGGTGATACCGTGCAGTGGATTATTGGCCTGTGTCATGGTGTTTTAGCTACTTCAAAGTGGATTCCGGCGGGATTATACCCTAAACCCGGCCGTGATCTCCCGGCCGTTGAATGTTTTTGCAGTTATCCCTTTAAGCTTGCTACTGCACTGGCGACTGGGACACCGTCTATAAAGAAGGGGTTGGGTTGATGCCTTTTATTGAACTTTCCTTTCACCATAAAGGCGATAATTTTAGGCATAGAGGATAGTGGAAAACGCTCGTGGGCGTCTTGTGGCATTTCACCTATGGCGTACTTGCCGAAGGCTTTAACAGTGACAGGCCCAAGAGTGTCTTGCCGCGTCTGCTCATCGGCGAATTGCATCAGCTTTACCGAGATACCAACAAAAGGCACACTGCCTGAAGTCATGGTATTGGCCAGCGGCATATTGCAGCAGCTGGTGTACCAACGATAAAGTCCTTTCGGGTGGAGTTGCATGCAGGCAATATTCTCTTTTCCCTGGGTAATATCCATATAGGCAGGGTAGGTTTGGAACAGTTCTGAACCACCATGTTTATCCAGAATTTTGTCAGCATTGCCCAGTTCATTGGCAAACTGCTGACAATCACAACACAGGCAGTGAACATGAAAAAAGTGACCGGGAACGACCTTTAGCTGTCCTTTGACTTCTCCACACGCGCACTGTAGTTGTACTGTTGCTGCCATGCTTCCCCCGAAGAATTCTGCTCATTTATATTGCCTGTCAAAGGCCTGACCAGGATCAGGTTTGAGTTTGATCAGTTGTCGCAATTGTCTTTGCGACACAGACGATAGTTTCTGACGTGGGCGAAGGCCAGCATGGCACCACTGACCACAGTCGCTGTTTTCTCTCCGGTTTCACCCAGCAGGTCATGGCCAAAAAAAGCGACCGAGACTAACGCTGCCAGACCGAATCCTCCCAGTAGCAGTACCTGAGTGTCTTTGTGACTCTTACATCCCAGAAACAGTGCCAGCAAACTGGTTGGGAGTACAAATATGACCAGTGCCTGGTGAAATGCCTCGTCGGCCAGGAAAGTTGAGGAGATTACCGGTGCAGCGACAAGGAGCAATGGGGTAACTATGCAGTGCAGCATACAAAGCAGGGATGCTGATATGGCCAAACGATCCATCATAGTTTGAACATTGGCTTTTTCCATGGTGACAATCCAATCTTGATATTAAGGAATCAATGGATGTTTTAGCATTGCTTAATATGCTTGAAAATCCCCCATATTTCTATTCAACAGGCGATTGGCTGCTTGAGCCGCTGAGCCTGGTGTTGTCTTTGGAGGGATAAGAGAAGGAGACTGGAGAGCTATCGGCTGTGGCGCCGGAACATGGCCAACGCCACGAAAAAACACTGACGGGACTGTATGTGACTATTGCCGGCTCATTAAAGGACTACTGCTTTTTCAGGGCTTTCATAAACTCGGTGAACTGAGGCTTAAACTCTTTAAACAGCGGATTGTCGCGGTTTTTTAACATCACCTCTCCAAACAGTTTAATACCAATAGCAAAGGCTGTTGCATCGGTTTCATCCAGTGGCATCCTGGCTTTGAGCGCGTCTACGATCTTAAAAATATCATCGTGGTTACGGACTTTAAACTCCAATGGGGCGGAATCAATTGCCTGACCCCAGGGGTCCTCAAGATGCTCGACAGTAAATTGATAAAGATGGCCTTTCATTGCTCTCTCCATACTGATTGCTGCATTGATTCAAGTTCCAGCCCAAAGGCTGGATATACACAGATAGGCTTATACCATGGCAAAGCGCGCTGCGGTCTTTTGTGAGACAAGTTTCATCTTGGGTTGGAGAAAACAAAAACGCCGGGCATAGCCCGGCGTTTATTGGTGTCAGTGCTGCTTATCAGGCGTCTTCGGCCAAATTGTCCACACCTTTGCCTTTGGATTTCACGATGATCAATCCAGTGACAACCAGAGTGACCACAATACCTGCAACTGTAGAGACCATCATTGGCAGGCCTGCGCCCAGGGTCGCAGAGCTCAGCAGGAAGCTGATAACCACTGTAGTCATAAACATCGCCGGTACGGTACAGATCCAGTGCAGTTTGTTGTGACGCAGCAGGTAGGCTGACGCAGTCCAAAGCATGAGAACCGCGGTCGCCTGGTTTGCCACACCGAAGTAGCGCCAGATGATGCCAAAGTCTACCTGAGTCAGGATGCCACCCAGAGCGAACAGAGGCAGAGCCAGAATCAAGCGTTTTGGCAGTTCATTCTGAGGCAGCTTGAAGAACTCAGACAGGATTAGACGGGCAGAGCGGAACGCAGTATCACCTGAGGTGATTGGCAGAACGATTACACCCAGAACCGCCATAAAGCCACCGACAACACCCAGCAGACCGGTTGATGCCTCGTATACTACGTTGGCAGGGTTACCGGCCATACCTTCGTTCAGACCTTCAACACCACCGAAGAAGGACAGGGCGATAGCACACCAGATCAGAGCGATAATACCTTCACCAATCATGGCGCCGTAGAACACGAAACGGCCATTGGATTCATTTTCCATACAACGGGCCATCAGCGGGGACTGAGTGGCGTGGAAGCCGGAGATGGCACCACAGGCGATGGTAATGAACAGAGCTGGCCACAGAGGCATATCATTCGGGTTCAGGTTGGACAGGAAGTCAGAAGCCTGAACGCCCGGCAGCAAAGTGTGTTCGCTGGATACGATCAGCGCCACGGTCAGACCCACAGACATAAATACCAGCAGTGCGCCGAAGAATGGGTACAGGCGGCCAATGATTTTATCTACCGGCACGATAGTCGCCAGCAGGTAGTAACAGAAGATGATGCCAACGAATACCGGCATGCTCCAACCGGTCAGCTTAGCCAGCAGACCTGCCGGGGCAGAGATGAACACGACGCCAACCAGCAACAGCAGAATGATGGCGAAGGCGTTCATAAAGTGCTTGGCACCTTTACCCAGATATTTACCGGTCAGGTTGGGGATTGACTGGCCGCCATTGCGCACAGACAACATACCTGAGAAGTAGTCGTGCACTGCACCGGCAAAGATACAACCGATAACAATCCACAACATGGCTGCCGGGCCATAGAGGGCACCCAGGATAGGACCAAAGATAGGACCCACACCAGCAATGTTCAGCAGTTGGATAAGGTACACACGGCCCTTGGACATAGGCACATAGTCTACGCCGTCAGTCTGGGCAAAAGCCGGGGTCTGACGCTTGGGATTAATACCAAATACCTTTTCCACAAAGGCACCGTAGATAAAGTAGCCGGCGACCAACAGGCCGACACACAGGAAGAACCAACTCATAGCATCATTCTCGTAATTATATGACTGCCGCGGATTTTACTTCTGTGAAAGCTGAAGTGGTGGCAGGAATGACTGAGCGGCTCATCCGGTTACCTGAGCGGTCGAAATACAGGGCCAAGAGGATTGAGTCTGAGGATGAAAGGTGACAGGCAGATACTCAGCGGCAGGATTTGAGGGCTGAGTGGTTAACCCGAGGATGATAAATAAGTGCCGTCAATGACGGCACCGGATGTTTTTACTTTATCAGGCTTATTGAAACCCGAGCATCTGTTTGAGGCTTTTCAGATAACGTCGTGATACAGGTACCTTGGCACCGCTGGGAGTGATCACCTCTGCTCCTGTATCCAGTAACACGATTTCACGAATTGCAGAGGGCATAATCAGGTACTGACGGTGACAGCGTACCAGAGGCGTTTTCTCCTCCAGCAGTTTCAGTGTCATCTGGGTGTGCACCTGACTGGTGGCAGTGGCCACATGAATTCCCCCCAGATCGCTGAATACAAACTCCACATCTTTGACCGGCACCACTTTAAGGCGGTTGCCGCTGTAACAGGGCAGTATCTCAAGACTGTCAGGGGCAATCACTGTCATATCTTTGGGGCGCAGATCTTTGCGAAGCTTATCCAGAGTCTTGGCCAGACGCTGCTCATCAACTGGTTTAAGTAGATAATCAAAGGCATGATTTTCAAAGGCTTTGATGGCGTACTCATCATAAGCTGTGACAAACACCACCCGTGGCATATTGTCAGGATCCAGCATGGCTATCATCTCCATGCCGGTTATCCGGGGCATCTGGATATCCAGAAACACCAGGTCAGGCTTTTGTTTATGGATAGCCTGCAGAGCTTCAACGGCATTGCTGCACTGACCTATGACCTGAATATCTCCAGCGGCCTCAAGTATGTCGGCCAGTTCTTCCCGGGCGAATGGCTCGTCATCAACAATCAAACAGCTGATCATGGCTACACTTCCTCCAGCGGAATTCGAATAGTGACTGTGGTGAACTGCTCAGGTTGACACTTCACCTGGATGCCATATTGGCAGCCAAACTGATTCTGGATGCGCTTGTGCACCAGATTCATTCCCAGACCTTTTTGCTCTGGGTCCTCCACGGGATTCTCCGGGTAAAGGCCTGCATTGTCTGTGATGGAGAGGACAACTTCATCGCCCTCCAGTTGTCCCTTTACCTGAATATGACCTGTATCCAGCATATGAGAGGTACCATGCTTGACGGCGTTCTCAATGATGGGCTGCAGGGTAAAAGCCGGTAGACGGACTTTATGCAGCTCGTTGGGGATATCTATCTCTACCCGCAGGCGGTCAATAAAGCGCGCCTTTTCAATATTCAGGTAAGCGTCGATATGATCCAGCTCGTCGGCCAGAGTAACCAGGCCTGCCGTCCGTTTCAGGTTGATACGCAAAAACTGGGACAACTGTTGCAGCAGGGTTCTGGCCATATCCGGATTACGGCGGGTAATGGCACTGATGGTATTGAGCGCATTAAACAGGAAGTGAGGGTTTACCTGCGCCTGCAGCAACTTAAGCTCCGTCTGGGTCAGTAGATTTTGTTGTTGTTCAACGCGGCCATAGAGGATTTGGTTGGACAGCAACCTGGCAATACCTTCGCCCAGGGTACGGTTAATGTTCAGAAACAGCTTATTCTTGGGCTCATACAGCTTGATGGTGCCGATCACCTCAGTGTCATTTCTCAACGGAATGACCAGGCTGGAGCCGAGCTTACACTGACGTGAGATAGAGCAGGCATAGGGTGTTTCAACACCATCGGCAAACATCACTTTATTCTGTTCAATGGCGTCTTTGGTGATTTGTGAGGCGATGGGCGTCCCAGGAATATGGTGGTCTGCCCCTGAGCCGATAAATGCCAGTAATTTATCCCTGTCAGTAATGGCAACAGCACCGACTTTGGTTTCTTCTATGATGATCTGTGCGACTTGAGCCGTGGTTTCTTCGTTGAATCCCCGGGACAGAAGGCCAACACTGCGCTCGGCAATCTTCAGTGCTTTGGCAGAAAAGGCCGATGACAACTTATCGAACATGGTTTTCTGGTCGCGGATCATACTCATAAACGCCGCCGCACCCAATGAGTTGACCAGCAGCATGGGCGGGGCGATTTGACGCACCAATTCCCAGGCCTGGTCATAGGGTTTGGCGATGAGCATGATGAGTCCCATCTGCATCACCTCTGCGTAAAGGGTGACCATGGCGACCAATACCGGGCTGTAAATAAGCTCACGCTTACCCTTACTTCTCAGGTAGAGGCTGATAAGTCCGGCACTCAATCCCTCCATGGTGGTGGAGATGGCGCAGGCGACATCAGTAAACCCGCCCATGGAATATCTGTGCAGACCACCGGTTAATCCCACAAAGAACCCGGTTACCGGACCGCCCAGTAGACCACCCAGCACAGCGCCCATGGCCCGGGTGTTGGCAATGGCGTCATTGGTCTGCTCACCAAAGTAGGTAGCCATGATGCAGAATCCGGAAAATACCAGATAGATAAACAGCTTATGGGGGAAGCGTGGCGCCTCTTCGGTGAAGAGTTTGAAGAGCGGTGTTTTGCTGACCAGATAAACGAGCACCAGATAAACACACATCTGTTGAGTCAGCAGCAAGATCAGGGACATGAATGAATAACCCAAACTAAGATATCGGCGTATTTTGCCAGAGAATTTGCGCCAAATCAGTGTTTACTGATTAGATATCCCTTATAAGGTTTAAATTATATGAATGTTTGAGGTTGAAATGATTAAATCTGTCCACGGCCATGATGTGATGGCCTTGATGCAGGCGCAGCAGAAGCCTGTTTCTGCTAAAGAGCTAAGAGCGCTGATGATTGCTGAGTTCGGTGCAGACACCCAGTATCACACCTGCAGTAAAGAGGGGATGAGCGCAGATGAGTTGATCGACTTTCTGCGCAGCAAGAAGAAGTTTCTGGAATCTGAGTCCGGCTGGGAAGTTGATGCCCGCCGTATCTGTAATCACTGATCCAGTTTCAGGGCGATGTGGAAACACTCGCCCTTTGGCGTCACCCGTAATACCTGACCGCTGATCTGGTTTTCCAACTCTGAGTTGGGATTCAGGCTCACTGTTACCTGATAACCCTCACCGATAGCGTCGGCGGTTTCCAGCAGGGCACCACTACGGGACAGATCAAGGCAACGTCCTGCGGTCTGTTGACGTCTTTCATCTTTGTCCTGCCAGTTGATGATAATGTCCGCTTCTTCCATATCTACACGGCGGGACTGGCGACGTTCTTCAAATCCTTTGACGGGAGATGACATATCCTTCTCACTCCTGAGTCCATTAGAAAATACTATCTTATTGATCTCAGTCACCTTTGCGCAAGCATAAAAAAGGCGCACCCTGTGATGCGCCCTGCAAGCAACTTATTACGTCAGTCTTCGTCATGAGACTTGGGGTAAGGGAGTTTCAGCTGACCCCAACGGATCACTATCACTGTTGCTGCCAGCACCAGTGTGGCCATGGCAATACCGATAATGCGCCAGTCATCCATGCTTTTCATATCCAGAATCAGATAACGTGCCAATGCCACAATGGCAATATAGAGTGGCATCCGCACCGGCAATTTGCCGGATTCAATGTAGTTGGCGACCATGGCCAACACTTCCAGATAGATAAACAACAGCAGCAGGTCTGCCAGGGCGACTGTGCCCATTTTAAAGATATGGTGAATTTCCTGACCAATTGCGAACACAGTCGCGATTGCGATCACGACCAGTACCATGTGCTCGACAATTTTGACGCTCTTTAATCCAACTTTCCTGTAGATACCCATAGTTAGTCCTGTCAGCGGAACTTAATCGGGATCTTATCAGGATTTCACGCTTTGAAATTGAAAAAACTGAGTGACAAAAATCACAGTATTGGTCACGAATCTTCTTTTCAGCCCGGACGACCATCAAGTCTTGGTTGGCACAGCAGTTTTCCATAAAAATAGCAAAAGCCACCGAAAGCCAATACCCAGGCAATTCCCGCCATCCAGATCCCGGTCAGATAGAAAGAGGGCACCAGACTGGCGGTCGCTCTCAAGGCTGCGCCCAGCAGGATTAATCCAAAGCAGACTGTCATCGGCTTGGGCGGGGTTAACGTTCGGCCGGTATGGCCTAAGGAGACTCTCGCCATCATTGCCAGAATCATCCCTCCCATGCCGCCGACTGCAGCAAGGTGAAACCCGGCAGATACCGGCAGGCCTGAGGCAATAAGCATGAGCCCAAGGGGAATGCACAGGTAACTTAAATGCAGTGACCACAGCAGTGGTGTACCAAGACTATGCTGGCCTCCCCAGCGACAAAAACGCACTAACAGCAATAGCGAAGATATACCCGCAGCCCAGGGCAGTGCAGTGTTGAACTGAGTAATAACTGTGATAACCAAAGCCCCAATGGCGATGAAGTTTGCCGCCTCCAGCCAGGGGAGGTTGGGTCTTCTCTGCCATTTGGTCGCCCGTTCGGTAAAGAAGGGAATCACCCTGCCACCCAGGAGGGCAATCAGAAATACCACGATAAAGGCGGCGCCATACAGCGCATTGTGGCTCAAACCTGGGTTTGAAGAGAGCAGGCCGTAGTAGCTGATGGCATTGGCCAGCGTCATCAGCAGTAACACAGGCACAAAGATAAGATTGCGCCACTGTTTTACCCGGATGACCGCTTCAGCCAGTACCCAGGCTGAAATTGGCAGAAAGGCCAGATCCAGCAGCATGACAGCTTCAAATGGTACCCAGCTGTTGTTGATCAGCATGACTCTTGGCAAAAGCCACAAGAGTACCAACGCCTTTAATGGGGTACCTGACAGCCCCGGATTGCCTGTCCAGTTCTGCACAGCGGTTAGCAGAAAGCCAACTATGATAGCTGCGGTGAAACCAAACAGCATCTCATGGCCATGCCACCAAAGAAGATTACCGTGAGGCTGAATACTTATCAGCCCCAGCATCTGCAGCACCCATAAGCTCAACGCCAGAATGCTGAAGGCACTGCCAAACAAAAACAGGGGACGAAAGCCAAGCCTGAATAAAGGCATAGTGCGTTCGGTTGCTTTGGGATCATGAATTTGCAGCATAGTCGCTCCCACTGGGTTATAAAGCCGAGTAAAATACTCGGATATTATAAGCTGCAAAATTAATGCATGTTAAGTGGAGAGAGAGATTTTATTTTCAACAGACATAAAAAAACCGCCAACAGGCGGTTTTTTCTTTCAGCTGGAGCTGATTAGCGCTTCAGCGCCTCGCTCAGCAGAGGACGTACAGTCTTAACCAGAGTCATTGTGCTCTTCGGGTTACCGGCAATGATGTTACCGGACAACAGGTAACCGTGGCCGCCGGTGAAATCAGTGACAGTACCACCGGCTTCACGCACGATCAGATCGCCCGCAGCAATGTCCCATGGCTTCAGGCCGATTTCGAAGTAACCTTCCATACGACCGGCTGCAACATAAGCCAGATCCAGTGCTGCGCTGCCGCTGCGACGCAGGTCTGCGCAGTGAGCGAAAACTTCACCCAGAATGTTCATGTAGGTTTCAGTGTGCTGACGGGCCTTGAAAGGGAAGCCGGTCGCAACAATGCTGGTGCTGATATCTGTGTTGTTGGAAACACGAACGCGGAAGTCATTCATTTTGGCACCCTGACCACGTACCGCAGTGAACATTTCATTGCGAACAGGATCGAATACCACGGCAACTTCAGTTTTGCCTTTGTATTGCAGAGCGATGGAAACCGCGAAGTGAGGGATACCCTTCACGAAGTTGGTGGTGCCATCCAGAGGGTCTACTACCCAGATATAATCTTTGTTGGTACCACGGTTTTCGCCGCTCTCCTCGCCCACAATAGTGTGGTCAGGGTAGGATTTGCGGATCTGGTACACGATAGCTGCTTCTGCTTCCTTGTCTACACTGGTCACGTAATCGTTAATACCTTTGGCGCTAACTTCAACGCGATCGAAGTCAGTGTAAGCACGCATAATTGTTTGGCCGGCAGCGCGGGCAGCGCGGACAGCGATGGTCAGCATTGGATGCATTGCAATCCCCTGGATGTTAAAGAACGAGTAAAAATAGCGGCGCGATTATACCCGAAACGAAGGACATATCAAATGCGGATTTTGTTGTTAAGTAAACCCTCGCCAACATGTTAGTATTCCGCCTCAGTGTTTGTGAATTAAATTAAGATCTTCCATGCTCAGTAATATCCGCGTTGTTTTAGTCGGTACTTCTCACCCGGGAAATATTGGTTCCGTTGCCCGCGCCATGAAAACCATGGGTTTGTCCAATCTATATCTTGCCGAACCAAGGTGCGAACCAGACGGTCAATCCGTGGCCCTGGCTGCTGGTGCCTGCGATATTCTCAAGTCGCTGAAAACTGTCGACTCAATGGAAGAAGCCATTAAAGATTGCAGCCTGGTGATCGCGACCTCTGCCCGTAGCCGGACTCTGGACTGGCCTATGCTGGACCCTCGCCAGGCCGGCGAGAAGATGGCTGCTGAATCTGCATCGGGGCAGGTTGCCATTGTGTTTGGTCGGGAAAATCATGGCCTGAACAATGAAGAATTGCAGCGTTGTAACTACCACCTGTTTATTCCTGCCAACCCAGAATACAGCTCACTGAACCTGGCTCAGGCAGTGCAATTGGTGTGTTATGAAACCCGAATGGCCTGGTTGGCTAGTCAGGAGCAGGAAGCTGACGTCGTTGAGTATCCATCCAACGAAGACCATGAGCGTTTTTTCACTCACCTGGAACAAACTTTGACCCGCACCGGTTTTATTATTAAGAACCATCCGGGCCAGGTGATGACCAAGCTGAGACGTTTGTTCACCAAGGCACGTATCGAAAGTCAGGAAATGAATATTCTGCGTGGCATTCTGACTTCAGTGGACAAGAAAGTCGGCGGCGACAAGTAATAGCGAATATGCGTGCAGTCGCCAACGCCATGCTCAAGGCTTCACCGTTAGAGGGGCGACTGGGTTGTTTGTTCAACTTGGTTTAAGATTCTTCAATGGATGGCGAGGGCGTGCAAAAGGAAGTTGCTGTCAGCTGCGAACGTAAATGAGCCAATGTTAAGCGTGAGCATTGTTATTGAATGAAACATAACGATGCGAAGCTGGTTCTTAATAGTGTAAGTGAAATAAGTAGGGTACAGGCATGCAAAGGACATGTGGCGAAGGTCGGGAAAAAAAGTGTCAGCAAGACAACGTCTGGAAAGCAATTAAGCGAGAAGCAAAAGAGCAAACTGAACGTGAGCCCATGTTGGCGAGCTTTTTCCATGCAACCATCATTAAGCACGATACGCTCGCTGCAGCACTGAGCTATATTCTGGCGAACAAGTTGGCAACGCCAAGTATGCCAGCAATGGCTGTCCGTGAAGTCGTGGAAGAGGCTTATGCCGGGGACAAAGAGATCGTTTTATCTGCAGCTTGTGATATCTGCGCAACGGTAGAGCGAGACCCGGCTATCGAGCTCTATTCCACGCCACTTCTTTATCTGAAAGGTTTTCATGCACTACAGGGCTTTCGGGTGGCCAATTGGCTGTGGTCGCAAGGTCGTCGTGAACTGGCTGTTTATCTGCAAAATCAAATATCAGTTGCCTGTCAGGTTGATGTCCACCCGGCCGCGAAAATTGGTCGGGGGATCATGTTTGACCATGCGACCGGCATTGTGATTGGTGAGACCGCAGTGGTGGAAGATGATGTATCCATCCTGCAGGATGTGACCCTGGGTGGTACGGGCAAAGAAAGTGGTGACCGTCACCCTAAAATTCGTACCGGTGTCATGATTGGCGCGGGGGCTAAAGTACTGGGTAACATCGAAGTGGGAGAAGGAGCAAAAATCGCAGCCTGTTCTGTGGTGTTAATTCCGGTTCCTGCACACACCACTGCTGCAGGTGTCCCAGCCAAGATCATTGGAAAGCCCGCGACAGACAAACCTTCCCTTGAGATGGACCAGAACATCAGTAATTCTGGCTTTATGGAGGGCGGCGGTATCTGACGGGTGCCGCTGATTCAGCTTAACTCTGCTTAAGCCGTCTGAATAACAAGCACTGAATACGATAAAGAGCTGGTGCAGAGTTTCAGCTCTTTCATCTCCATATGGACTGCTCTGCCATTCAGAACATCCTGGGCTGGCCGCCAATGCCTTTGGCCAGAAGCTGGCATTTGTGCAGTTCCGCCGCTGGTTATCTGAGCCGGATGTAGCCGGGTTCTGTGCCCCTGAATGCGAAGCCGCGAGGAAGCACCTGAAGCTTCTGGATGAGTTTGATCTCATTATCTGACCTAATCGCTGTGATTTTAATCTCCTGCCATTGAATAGTGGCAGCGAAATAAGGTTAAATACGTGCGCCTGAAGGTGAGGTAGGATTGTGGCGAGGATTTTAATACTTGAGTAATTTGGTTGGTTAAATACTTGACTGTTTTACTTGGGTATGTTTAACTGCTTCCATATCAACAGGGGAGCAATATTGAGTTATGAAACTGACATCTAAAGGTCGCTACGCAGTTACCGCCATGTTAGATGTGGCGATTCACTCTACTGCGGGACCCGTCCCTTTGGCAGATATCTCTGAAAGACAGGGGATATCACTGTCCTATCTCGAACAACTTTTTGCCAAGCTGAGAAAGCAGGGGCTGGTAGCCAGTGTACGTGGACCCGGAGGCGGATATCGTCTCGGTCTGGAGGCAGATGAAATCTCCGTCGGCATGGTAGTGATGGCGGTCGATGAAACCGTCGACGCCACACGTTGTCACGGCAAAGGCAACTGCCAGGGTGGTAACCGCTGCCTGACCCACTCTCTGTGGGGTGACCTCAGCAAGCAAATTTCAGAGTTTTTAAACGGTATTAGTCTGGCTGGACTGATGCAGAAGCGGGATGTGCAATTTATCTCGATTCAACAGGATAAAATCCAGCAAGACCAGCGGGTAACCGCTTGAGCCCCGGATTATAAAGCAAATTTTTGAAGTACGTTGTCGGCAGTAAGGCCTGTATGGCAATGCCAAGTACGGAGTGAGTGATGAAGCTTCCTATCTACCTTGACTATTCAGCAACAACCCCTGTTGACCCACGTGTCGCAGAAAAAATGATGCAGTACATGACTATGGACGGCATCTTCGGCAACCCGGCCTCCCGTTCTCACCGATACGGCTGGCAGGCAGAAGAGGCGGTTGATAACGCCCGTGCTCAGGTTGCTGAACTGATTAACGCAGACCATCGTGAAATCGTACTGACTTCTGGTGCGACCGAGTCTGATAACTTGGCTATCAAAGGCATTGCTCACTTCTACCAGAAGAAGGGCAAGCACATCATCACCAGTAAGACTGAGCACAAAGCTGTGCTGGATACCTGTCGTCAGCTGGAGCGTGAAGGTTATGAAGTGACCTATCTGGAGCCAGCTGCCAACGGTATTATTCCGATGGAGCGTCTGGAAGCGGCAATGCGTGATGACACCATTCTGCTGACTCTGATGCACGTTAACAACGAAATTGGTGTTGTTCATGATATCGATGCTATCGGCGAACTGTGCCGCAGCAAAGGTATTATCTTCCACGTAGATGCTGCCCAGAGTGCTGGCAAAATGCCAATCGACGTGCAGAAAACTAAAGTAGACCTGCTCTCAATTTCCGGTCACAAGATGTATGGCCCTAAAGGCATAGGTGCGCTGTATGTTCGCCGTAAGCCTCGCATCCGTCTGGAAGCGCAAATGCACGGTGGTGGTCATGAGCGTGGCATGCGCAGTGGTACCCTGGCAACTCATCAGATCGTGGGTCTGGGTGAAGCCGCAGCCGTCGCCAAAGCCGACATGGAAAAAGACAACGAACGTATCCGTTTCCTGCGCGATAAGCTGTGGAACGGTATCAAAGATATTGAAGAAACCTATATCAATGGTGATGTGGACCAGCGTTATTGCGGCAACCTGAACGTCAGCTTCAACTATGTTGAGGGTGAGTCGCTGATGATGGCCCTGAAAGATCTGGCAGTATCCTCAGGTTCCGCCTGTACTTCCGCCAGTCTGGAGCCAAGCTATGTGCTGCGTGCTCTGGGTCTGAACGATGAGATGGCTCACAGTTCCATTCGCTTCTCCATCGGCCGTTTTACCACTGAAGAAGAAATTGATTACGCCATTGAAACCATCAGGAACTCCATCGGCAAGTTGCGCGAAATGTCGCCGCTGTGGGAAATGTTCAAAGACGGTGTGGATTTGACCAAGGTGCAGTGGAACCACCACTAATCCTGAGCAGAATATTAGAGTTGGAGCAGTATCATGGCATACAGTGAAAAAGTAATTGACCATTACGAGAACCCTCGCAACGTAGGTTCTTTCGATAAGAACGATCCATCCGTAGTAACCGGTATGGTTGGCGCCCCAGCTTGTGGCGACGTGATGAAGCTGCAATTGAAGATCAATGATGCAGGCATTATTGAAGACGCCAAGTTCAAAACCTATGGCTGTGGCAGTGCAATCGCATCCAGCTCATTGGTGACTGAGTGGGTGAAAGGTAAGAGCATCGATGAAGCTGCTGCTATCAAGAACACCGACATCGCTGAAGAGCTGGCCTTGCCACCGGTAAAAATCCACTGCTCAATTTTGGCAGAAGATGCCATCAAAGCAGCGTTGGATGATTACAAAGCCAAACAAGGCGAATAAGCGGAGTCTATATGGCAGTTACAATGACACCGGCAGCAGTTGAGCGGGTTAAGTCATTCCTGGCCAACAGAGGAAAAGGTCTGGGCTTGCGCCTGGGCCTGAAAACCTCGGGTTGTAGTGGTATGGCCTATGTGCTTGAGTTCGTTGATGAGCTGAATGCCGATGACGAGGTATATGAAGTGGAAGGTGTGAATATCATTATTGATGCCAAGAGCTTTATCTACCTGCAGGGTATTGAGCTGGATTTTGTTAAGGAAGGCCTCAACGAGGGTTTCCAGTTCAATAACCCCAACGCCAAAGGCGAATGTGGTTGTGGCGAGAGCTTCACTGTCTGACGTCTATGAACTACTTCGAGTTATTTGATTTTCCCCAGTCCTTCGAGCTCGACACCGCTGAGCTGTCTTCCCGTTACCGGGAGCTGCAGCGGGCGGTGCATCCTGATAAATTTGCAGGAGGCAGCGAGCAGGAGATCATGTTAGCTGTGCAAAAAACGGCTCAGGTTAACGATGGTTTTCAAACGCTGAAAGATCCTCTTCGCAGGGCAGAACATATACTGGCCCTTCGTGGTTTGGACATTAGTCACGAAACCACGACAGTGAAAGACACTGGCTTTTTGATGCAGCAAATGGAATGGCGTGAGGCGCTGGAAGATATTGCTCACAGCAGCCAGCCCGATGCCATGATTGACGAGCTGCACACCTCATTTGCTGCCTACCAGCGAGATGTTTTTTCCAGCCTTTCCGCTCTTTTGGCAAGTCAAGCCGAGGGCGACGACATCAAGGCCGCTGATCAGATCCGTAAGCTCAAATTTATGGCTAAGTTACAGGATGAACTCGCCCGGGCCGAAGACGCCTTGTTTGAATAGTTCGCTGTAGCTGTTTTCATTTTCTTTGGCTCAATTTAATATTGGGCCAAATTTTTAAGAGTTAAGCATTATGGCCCTATTGCAGATTGCAGAGCCAGGTCAAAGTGCCGCGCCACATCAGCACAGATTGGCCGTCGGTATTGACCTTGGCACCACCAATTCTCTGGTTGCTGCTGTACGCAGCGGCGAAGCGGCGACCCTGCCGGATGAGCAAGGCAGACATTCCCTGCCATCTATCGTGCATTATGGCGAAGCTGACATTCAGACCGGCTATGAGGCCGCAGCTCACTCTGCCAAAGACCCCGTCAACACCATAGTATCCGTTAAGCGCTTTATGGGCCGCAGCCTGGCTGATATTCAGTCCAGTGAGCACCAACACGCCTATGAGTTCAGTGCCAGTGAACATGGATTGCCGGTATTTAACACCCGTCAGGGGCAGGTTAACCCTATTCAGGTCAGTGCAGAAATCCTCAGACCGCTGATTAGCCGCGCAGAAGAGACCATGGGTGGCCAGCTCGAAGGTGTGGTGATTACCGTCCCTGCATACTTTGATGATGCCCAGCGTCAGGGCACCAAGGATGCAGCCGGACTGTTGGGACTTAAAGTTCTGCGCTTGCTGAACGAGCCAACCGCTGCAGCGATTGCTTATGGTCTGGACTCCAAACAGGAAGGCGTGATCGCCGTTTACGACCTGGGCGGTGGTACTTTTGATATCTCAATCCTGCGCCTGAACAAAGGCGTGTTTGAGGTACTGGCCACCGGCGGTGACTCGGCATTGGGCGGCGATGACTTCGATCATCTGTTGCAACAGCACCTCAAGCTTGAGTGGAATCTGCAGGAGTGCAGCGCTCAAACTAATCGCCAGTTGCTGATTGAAGCACGCCGGGTTAAAGAAGCTCTGACTGATGCAGACACCACAGTTGCGACTATCTCGCTGGATGACGGCCGCGAACTACAAGCAGAGATAAGCCGTACTCAGTTCGACGAGATGATAAGCTCTCTGGTACGTAAAACTATCGCAGCCTGCCGCCGCGCTATGCGTGATGCAGGAGTATCTGTGGATGAAGTGCTGGAAACCGTGATGGTGGGTGGTTCTACCCGTGTACCTCTGGTTCGCGAGCAGGTGGCCGGCTTCTTTGGAAAGACGCCTTTGACCTCCATTGATCCTGATAAAGTCGTGGCGATTGGCGCGGCTATTCAGGCGGATATTCTGGTGGGTAATAAGCCTGAATCTGACCTGTTGCTGCTGGATGTACTGCCACTGTCTCTGGGTATTGAAACCATGGGCGGTTTGGTGGAAAAGGTGGTTTCCCGTAATACCACTATCCCGGTCGCCCGTGCACAGGAATTTACCACCTTTAAAGATGGCCAGACAGCGATGGCCTTCCATGTGGTCCAGGGCGAGCGTGAGTTGGTTGACGATTGTCGCTCGCTGGCGCGCTTTACGCTTAAAGGTATTCCGCCTCTGGCAGCTGGTGCTGCCCACATTCGCGTTACTTTCCAGGTTGATGCTGACGGTTTGCTGAGTGTGACCGCCATGGAGAAATCAACCGGCGTACAATCCAGCATTCAGGTGAAGCCCTCTTTCGGATTGTCTGATACCGAAATTGCCACCATGCTGAAAGATTCTATGAAGCATGCGAAGGATGATATCTCCCGTCGTATGCTGGCCGAACAGCAGGTTGAAGCTGCGCGGGTGCTTGAATCATTACATTCTGCGCTGGCTAAAGACGCCGAATTGCTGTCTGAGCAGGAGCGTAGTGCCATTGATGCAGCTATGGCTGATTTAGCGAACCTGGCCGGTGGCGAAGACTCTGACGCCATCACCAAGGCGATTGAAGCTCTGGACGTTAAAACTCAGGAGTTTGCCGCGCGCAGAATGGACAACTCTATTCGTCAGGCCCTGGCGGGTCAGTCGGTCGATCAAATATAGGTAATTGCAGTTATGCCAAAGTTAGTATTTTTGCCACACGAAGATCTGTGCCCCGAGGGTGCGGTGGTTGAAGCTGAAGTCGGTGAGACCATTCTGGACGTTGCCCTGCGTAACGGCATTATGATTGAACACGCCTGTGAGAAGTCCTGTGCCTGTACCACCTGTCACTGTATCGTTCGTGAAGGCTTCGATGAACTGGAGCCAAGTGACGAGTTGGAAGATGACATGCTAGATAAAGCCTGGGGACTGGAGCCGGAAAGCCGTTTGTCCTGTCAGGCCAAGGTTGTCGACTGTGATCTGGTAGTGGATATTCCAAAGTACACCATCAATATGGTGAGTGAAGGCTAAGGCTAACCGCCAGCTTCCTTTTAAAAGCCCCGTTTCAGGGGCTTTTTTGTGTCTGTAGCTTGTAGGCTATCAAGGCTACTGATGCGGGGGAAGTGTGACATTGACCAGGCTGTTACCCTTTCTTATTGTGTGAAAATCAGTAAACCCTAAATTATTTGCGCTGCATAAAACTTTGCAAAATCCCGGCTGTGATAAAAATCACATATTAATGCGTTATAAAGATAGGCTTTAACAACCAAATTTCGTATAATTCGCGCGGAATTTATTACATTCGCTAACAAAGGAAGCTTGTTACTATGGCGATCGAACGCACTTTTTCTATCATTAAGCCTGATGCAGTTGCCAAGAACCACATTGGTGCCATCTACAACCGTTTCGAGTCTGCTGGTCTGAAGATCATCGCCTCCAAGATGGTTCACCTGTCAAAAGAGCAGGCTGAAGGCTTCTATGCAGAACACAGCGAGCGTCCTTTCTTTGGCGCACTGGTTGAGTTCATGACCTCTGGCCCTATCATGGTTCAGGTTCTGGAAGGTGAGAATGCGGTTCTGGCTAACCGTGAAATCATGGGTGCAACCAACCCAGCTGAAGCTGCTCGTGGTACTCTGCGTGCAGATTACGCCAACAGCATCGACGAGAACGCTGTTCACGGCAGCGACGCTCTGACTTCTGCTGAGCGTGAAATTGCTTACTTCTTTAGCGCTGAAGAGCTGTGCCCACGCACTCGCTAATTCTTCGCTGAATATTAATAAAAAGGAGCCTGATGGCTCCTTTTTTATTGTCCTACCGCCATATTTTGATAATCACAGTTTCTCTTCATAATTAATAAGCCTTATTCTTAACAACCTATCAGCATTTATATTGCGGTTTTATGCAGATGATCTTGTGACCCACTTCTTGCTTTTTTATTTTGCCAACCACTAAATAAACAATATTGTTTGTTATTTGTTAACTCTCATTCTTGCTGTATGCCGCACGCAGATTGGGTGTGTATTTTTGGCTGAGCATTGTTGTTTGAATATGTGGGTTATTATGTTGCGATGGGTCGCCAATTTATCGTTCTTTGTCTGTTGACTGATTTTTTAATATTTAGTGATACTTCTGTTGTGGTGCGCATTTGTGTCACATTTAATAAAAGCTAATACAACAAATATAGGAATGATGAATATGCCAACGCAGACTGCTGTTGCAAAAGCGGTGAGCTTTTGTTTGTTTGCAATATCTTCAGTGTCTGTTTCCAGCATTGCTGCTGCACAGGACACCGGAGTTGATAACGATGTAGAAAGAATTGAAGTAACAGGCTCGCGTATTAAGCGTACCGATATGGAAAATGCCTCTCCAGTGGTGGTTATCGGTGCTGATGATATTGAAAAGGGCGGCTTCAACTCTGTTCAGGATGTGTTGGGTAACTTGTCTCAGAACTCAGGCGGTTCCATGACACAGCAGGAAGTGCATGGCTTTACCCCTGCCGCTTCCTCTGTAAACCTGCGTGGTGTTGGTGCAGGCCGTGTACTGACACTGATTAACGGTAAGCGCGTACCTAAGTACCCGTTTGGTGCGGGTGGCTCAGACAGCTTTGTAGATACAGCCAATATCCCTATGGGCGCTATCGAGCGAATTGAAATCCTGACCACAGGTGCGTCGGCCATTTATGGTTCAGATGCGATGGGTGGTGTAATTAACATCATTCTGAAAAAAGACATTAACGAAACGACTTTTAAGTATCGTGTGTCAGACACTCATGATGGCGGGTACCAGAATAATCAGTTTTCTTTGATGACAGGTGTCAGCAATGACACATCCAATCTGACATTCTTCCTTGAGTACGAAGACAGAGAAGCCCTCAAAGGGACTGACCGTCCCGATTGGGGAACTGACGTGATTCCCGGTAATTACTTTGCCGGTTACAGCTCCTATGGTGCAGGTCTGGTGAATGCCAACACAGGTGATCAGGTGCTCGGATTATCCGCACAGGAATGTGAGGCCCGAGGAATGATACCTTTGTCTGGAGGCGGCTGTGGCTATGACCGTTCCAAGCAACGAGACTTTATGCCTGAGCAGAAGCGTTACAGCACCATGGTTAACTTTACCAAGGAGCTGAATGCTGACCATACCTGGTACTCCCGTCTGGATTATACCCACTCTGAAACCTACACAGAGATTGAGTCTTCGGCAATCGGCGATGACATGATGTTCTCGGTTGACGGAGATAAGGTTTCTATCAATTCAGCCAAATTTGGCTTGTCTCAGACCTTTGATAAAACTACAGGTTTTGGTGGTGATTTTGCGGGTCTGGCAGATGGCGACTATTTCTACAAGCGCCGTATGACAGAGCTGGGTCCCCGTACCAGTTCATTTACCACCAATAACTTCTCATTTGTAACAGGTCTTGAAGGTTATCTGACCGATAACATTGAGTATGATACTTCCTGGTCTGTTGCCCGTCAGAAGGTTGATGGCTTGTCTGGCGGCAGCCCTACTTATCAGGGCCTGTTCGACTACCTTACTTCCGGTGAGAATGGTCAGTCGTTCCTCGATGTGGTCGATCCAAATGCGGCAGAGATGCTCAACTATGAAGAAAGCTCTGAAGGACAATCTACACTGTCAGTGTTCAACTTCGGCATTAACGGTGACGCATGGGAACTGCCCGGTGGCAGCATTGGTTACGCTGCAGGTGTTGAATACTCTAAAGAGTGGTTCTACGACAAGAGTGACAGCATCAGCAGTCAGGGTGGCATCATAGGTAAAGGTGGCAGCAGTGCCTCGGGCGAGCGTGATCAATATGCCGTATACGCAGAAGTCGCATTGCCACTGATGGACCAGCTGACAGCAACACTGGCAGGACGCTATGACTATTACGACGATGCTTCTGACGTAGGTGGCGAATTCAGCCCGCAGGTCGCTATTGAGTATCGTCCGGTTGACAGCCTGTTGATCCGTGCGCTTTATGCTGAAACCTTCCGTGCACCGGATATGCAAAAGTTGTTTGGTGAGCCGATCCATGGTTTTACAACAGTAGTGGATAAGCCTCGCTGCGATGCCTATGGCGAGTGTGATAAGAAAGAGTCTATCAACTCTGTCCGCGGTCCAAATGAAAACCTGGAAGCAGAAACCGGTAAGAACTATAACCTGGGAGTGGTATGGGGTTATGAGGGATTTGATATCAGTCTGGATTACTGGGTTGTTGAAATCGACAACATAGTGTCTGCGCCAACTTCCCAGTACATTCTGGATAATGCCAGTGAGTTCGCTGACAACATTATTCGCGATGAAAATGGCCAGCTTAAGCTGATTAATTCTCAGTTTATGAATATGTCATCCCGTGACACTGCTGGTATCGATTTTGCTGTGGCCTATACCTTTGAAACCGCTGAGTTGGGTGATTTTACAACTCGTCTGGAAGGGACATATCTGACCAAGTGGGAGTCAAAGATCTCTGACAGCGCCCCTGTCGAAGATGGGCTGGACGATGATGGTTCTGTGCCAAAGCTACGTGCCAACTGGAACTTTGGCTGGCAGAAGGATGACTTCTCAACCAACTTCCTGGTGAAATATACCGATGGTATGCACGGCTACTATGAGTCTTTGTTCATCGATATGGGACTGGATGAGTTCTACGATGTTACTGTCGACAGTCACATTGAAGTTAACTGGATGGCCAGCTATTACATCACCGATCAGTTCAAACTGTCAGGTGGGGTGAATAACCTGTTCAATCAGGATCCTGAACTAGACGGAACTGATCCGAACTGGCCTCACTTCCCTCGTGCTTTCTATAACGCTGTTGGCAGAGAATATTATTTGACCTTTGAAGTGACATTTTAACTAAATTATAGCCGGGAAATTTTTCCCGGCTTTTTTGTATTTGTTTGATATTTAATCTGGACAGACCATGTGATGAAGGTCTTGTAACAGAGTAATATGCTGGTCGAAATGTGATGTGCGTCACAAAATTATTAAATCCATTGAACTAGGCGAAAAATTTTCAACTTAATTATGTTTTTTAAATGTGAAGATACAGTCTGATGCAATAGGGCTTTAAAGTCTTTTGGTTTCGATATTGTGATTATTTGAAAAATATATATTACTGATCAGTTTTACACTAAAAAAATATATCACCAAAAAAAGCAACAAATGGCCATGTTGCTATTGTTGATGTTATTGATAAGTTTTCTTTCCAAGAGGTCTCGGTAACCAAAAATAAGCTTGTGTGAAAACCTCTTTATTCATATAAGCAAATTATAAAGGAAAGATGATATGTCAAAGCAGACTGCAGTTGCTAAAGCTGTTCGTTTTAGCATGTTTGCCATCGCTTCATCTGCTGTCAGTTCCGGTGTGGCCATTGCCCAGGAGTCAGCAGGTGCGGATGTTGAGCGTATTGAAGTAACAGGCTCCCGTATTCAGCGTACCGATATGGAAACCGCCAGCCCGGTAACCACTATCGATGCCGCTTCTATTCAGGCAACGGGTGCGACCTCCATTGATGAAGTACTGCAAAAGATGACTTCAGCTGGCGGCGCCATGACTAACCCTGCGGTTAACAATGGCTCTCTGGGTAATGCCAGTATCAACCTGCGTGGTTTGGGCTCTCAGCGTACTCTGGTACTGGTTAACAGCCGTCGCATGGTTAACTCGGGTACCGGCGCAGCAGCCCGCGTTGACTTGAACACCATTCCGGTATCCATGATTAAGCGTATTGAAGTACTGAAAGATGGCGCATCTGCCGTTTATGGTACTGACGCGGTCGCCGGCGTAGTGAACATCATCCTGAAAGATGATTTTGAAGGTCTGGAAATGAACCTGCAAACAGGTGTTTCCGGTCATGGTGATGGTGAAGAAGTGAGCTTCGACATCACCATGGGTGGCAGCTTTGACCGCGGTAACGTGGTGATGGGCATCCAGTACATGGACCGTGGCGGTGTAGGTCAGGGTGATCGCGACTTCTCAGCCTGTCCATATGCAGAACGTACCAACGACCAGGGTGAGTTGGAACTTTACTGCGCAGGTAGCGTGTATTCTGAGTTCGGTCACATCTATAACGGCTCAGATAAAAACGTGACAGACCTGCAGGGCAGTGCCAGTGGCGAGTGGAAAGAGTTTGAAGACTCAGACCGCTACAACTACGCACCATCAAGCTTCCTGTACACTCCAATGCAGCGTCTGAATATTACTGCTTTGGGTAACTATGAGCTGACTGACGATATCAACCTGTTCGCAGAAGCGATGCACACCAAGCGTTGGTCCAGTCAGTCAATGGCCCCACAGCCTATCTACACCAGCTTTGATTATGATGTAGCGACTATGGGCGATGCCCTGGTCTCCCATGGTTACAAAGATGGTGACGAAATTGCTTACTACCGTCGTATGAGCGATGTAGGTGACCGCCTGTTCAGCCAGGTTGTTGACACCTCCCGCGTGGTACTGGGCCTGGAAGGCTATCTGGACAGTGGTTTCCAGTGGGATGCATCCATCAACTATGGCCGCAACGACTCAGTAGAGCACCTGGAAAACCTGGTGAACATGGGTTCTGTTAATGAAGCCATTGAAGCCGGTACCTTCAACCCATTGCAGCAGTCCTCCTGGCAGGGTGAGAGCATTAATGAGTTCGTTTATACCGAACTGAACTCAGGTGGCAGCGAAATGTTTATTGCTTCTGCCAACATTGCCGGTGAATTGTATGAGCTGCCAGCAGGCTATCTGGGCATTGCTGCAGGTGTTGAACATCGTAAAGACAAGGCATGGTTTGTACCTGATTCTCTGACTTCTCAGGGACTGGCCAACGATCCTAAGGTAGAGCCGACTCAGGGTGAGTTCGACGTTAACGAAGCCTATGTTGAATTGGCTGTGCCACTGTTGGCTGACTTGCCGGGTGCCCAGCAGGTTGATTTGAGCGCGGCAATGCGTTTCTTCGACTACAGCACGTTTGGCTCCGACAGCACCTGGAAGCTGGGTCTGACCTGGCGTGTATATGATGACCTGATGTTCCGTGGTGTTGCTTCTACCGCATTCCGTGCTCCAACGGTTAATGAGCTGTTCAGTGGTGAAAGTCCTTCCATGGATATGATCACTCATCCAGTTGCTCAGGAGCAGGCGGTCACTATTCGTGGTGGTAACCCGAATCTGACACCTGAAGAAGCTGACATCATGACTCTGGGTATGGTGTACTCGCCATCCTGGTTGGACGGTATGTCTCTGACTGTTGATTACTATGATATTGAAGTGACCAACGCGATTGCGCTGGTAGATTCTCAGTACATTGTTGATCAGTGTGTTGATGCTCAGGGTAACCTGATCAACCAGGGCAGTGCACTTTGTCAGTCTGCTGCAGTTGAGATGCTGCCGGGCAACCGTCTGCAGTTTAACAACCAATTGCAGAACATCGGTGCTGAGAAGACCGCTGGTATTGACGTCAACCTGGCGTACAGCTTTGACGCGGCGGGTATTGACTGGAGAACCAGTGTTGACTCCACTTTCCTGCTGAAGAATGAAGTCACAGTAACCGGTGACACAGTGGACTATACAGGCCTGATTACCAAGTTGTCTGGTGGCTACGCCCGTAACAAGACAAACATGGAAGTGATGGCGCAGGGTGAATCCTGGTCTGCGGCTTACAATGTTCGCTTTATCTCAGGTATGGATGACTACTCATTTGTGTCCAAACCAGAAGAGGCACTGGCGCCAAGTACTGGCAGTGTGTTCTATCACGATGTTTCTGCCAGCTACTACTTGCCGAAAGGCTGGAAAGTTACGGCTGGTGTGAAGAACCTGTTTGATAAGGAACCACCATATTACACAGGTTATAACGACTCCAACACTGACCCTTACTCATTCGACACTATGGGCAGATACTTCTACCTGCAGTTTAATTTGAGTATGTAAATTAAAATAAATAAAAAGCCGGCATTCATGCCGGCTTTTTTTATTTGAGAGAAATACGGATTACCGGTGATTAATTATTAAACAGTGATGTCGATATATAATGATACATATTGAGCTGTTGTGTTAATGGTGTTTTTATGTTGTGTGTTCAATGTCTGTTATTTTGGGGTTTTTTAGCTTGTGTATCAACAGGTTGAAATTTGCTCATGTCTCTTTGTGAACCTTGGTGTGTGTGGGTTTTGCTGACTTGTGTCACGATTTTTGTGTTTGTTTTGAGTTGCGCATTATTTTGTTATGTAAATGACGTTGACGGTTATCACGGCGTTTAACAGTATCTATCTCAGAGATTAACGTCTCGACTACATACAAATTATAAAAAAGCATTGTTTTGACACATTGAGTCAAAATTGGGAGACAGATATGAGTTCGTTGACCAAAACAGCATCAGCTATTCGAGTATCATTATTGGCTGCTTCTGCCAGTGTTGCATTTTCTGGTGCAGCATTCGCTGAAGAAGACAAGAACGTAGAACGTATTGAAGTAACAGGTTCCCGTATCAAGCAGGTTGATATGGAAACTTCTTCACCTGTGACTGTGATCAGCGCTGCTGATATTAAAGTAACCGGTGAAACCTCTGTTGCAGACGTACTGAACAACGCCAGTATGAACAGCTTCGGTTCATGGCGTGGTGTGTCCGGTTATGGTGCCGGTGCAAGTGCTACCAGTGACGTAAACCTGCGTGGTCTGGGTTCTCAGGCAACCCTGATCCTGTTGGACGGCCGTCGTATGCCAGGTACCAGCTCCAGCTCCGGTACTGTTGCGGATACCTCCAGCATTCCTATGTCCATTGTTGAGCGCATTGAAATTCTGCGCGACGGCGCGTCAGCTGTTTATGGTTCTGATGCGGTTGCCGGTGTAATCAACATCATTACCAAGAAAGATTTCGACGGTGTAGAGATCAACTATACCGGTGAAACCCCAGATGTTGAGGGTGGTGAGTCCAATCGTTTTGCCGTTACTGCTGGCTTTAACTCAGAGAAAGGTAACATCACCTTTACCTTTGAACATTACGATTCCGCTTCAATCTACGATCGCGACGTATGGCGCCTGGATGATCCAACTTACTCAGGCTATAGCTCATTCAGCGTAGTTCCCCGCGGTAAATACAAGGATGCTGACGGCAAGACTCAGTACTTTACCAACAGCGACCTGTGTGCGGCATCTGACAACGTCGTTGACGGTACCGATGGCAACAACAACGGCAGCTGCTACTACAGCTTTGGTGAAGTAACCAAATTGTTTGGTAACGTCAACAAGAACAGTATTCTGTCTAACTTCAGTTATGACCTGACCGATGACATCAAGTTCAGAGGTCGTGCGTCTGCCAACCTGAGTGAAACCAACACCCGTTACGCTGGTACTCCGGTGTCGACCAACATGCCGACCATGTCAGCAGACAACAAGTACAACCCGGTTGATACCGACATCAGTGAAATCCGCATGCGCTCCGTGCATATCGGTGAGCGTGATACTCTGACCGAAAATAATGCGATTGATTTCCTGATGGGCCTGGTGGGTTACGCGGATATCGGTCACGGTCTTGACTGGGAAATCAATGCCCAGCATACCCGTTCAACCACTAACTCCTTCAACTACAATCTGATCAATGACGATATCGTCCAGGATCTGATTGATTCTGAGCAATACGATATTTTCAACACCACAGGTATGAGCCTGGATGCGTGGAACAGCATGATGACTGATATGTACAGTCAGGCTGCTCACACTGGTGTTTATCAGGCGCAGTTCAACAGTACTCAGTTTGACGGTCTGGTATCCGGCACTCTGATTGATGATGGTGACTTCTTGCTGGCCGCAGTGGGTGGTGTTGAGTACGAGATGATTGAATTTACTCAAACCAGCGACCCTCAATCTGCTCTGGGTATCATTTCTGGTGGTTCAGGTGGTGATGATGTGAACGCTGAGCGTGACCGCAGCAGTGCTTATATTGAGCTGCAGTCTACTTTGCCAGGTAATGTAGACCTGTCTGCCGCACTGCGTTATGAGCGTTATGAACAGGACGGTAATATTGCCTCTGGTTACGCTTCATCAACCTTTGACAAAGTCGTACCTAAGCTGGGTGCCAGCTGGCGTCCAGTAGACAGCCTGCTGTTGCGTGCAAGCTGGGGTCAATCCTTCCGTGCACCAAACATGGGTGAGATGTTCGCCGGTGAAGCCCTGAGCTTTGAACGTGCACTGGATACTGTATGGTGTGACGCTAACCCAGGCGCTGATGAAAACTACTGTCAGCCAAGCAACCAGCACAAAACTCTGTACGGTGGAAACCCGGATCTGGAAGCCGAAGAGGGTGAGTCTCTGACCGCTGGTTTTGTGTGGGATGCGCTGGATAACTGGAGCATCGAGACTTCTTACTATCAGATCACCTATGACAACAAGATTGAAGTAGTTGGTGTTAACCGTCTGATCGCTGAAGAAGCAGCTAACGGCTACAACCCTGATATTATCGAGCGTGATGCTGACGGTCGCATCGATGTTATCCACTCTGAGTACCGTAACCTGGGTGGTCTGGAAACTTCAGGCTTCGACTTTGTGTCCCGCTACAGCCAGGAAACCGGTATTGGTGACTTCAGCCTGAAGGTTGAGCTGTCTCATGTACTGGAGTACAAGAGCAAGTCAACTCCAGAGTCTGACTGGTTTGAAGAGTCCGGTCTGCAGGATCGTCCTGACTGGCGTGGTAACGCCACCCTGCGTTGGGACATGGATAACTGGAGTGCGGCATGGGCAACATACTGGATTGGTGCTCAGGAATCAGGTAACGAAGAATACGGCGTGACTTATCTGGCCGATATTCCTAACTACTTCAAGCACAACGTTCAGTTTACCTATACCCACGATTGGGACGGCTCTATCACCATGGGTGTTAACAACGCCTTTGATAAGCAGGCTCCAACCTGGTATGACGGTTTCTACGACTATCGTGACGTGAACATTGGTCTGTACGACGTACTGGGTCGTACCTGGTTCCTGAGTGTGAACCAGAAGTTCTGATAATCACAGGAATCTGAATGAAAAAGCCCCGCATCGCGGGGTTTTTTGTTTCCAGTTCGGTTTCAGGAGAATCATCTCCGGTACCACCGGCTGCTATAGTGCCAGCCTTAACTCATGTCTTTGCTCTTTGTCATATTTGAGCTGACACTGATGGCACCGCTGCACGGTAATATCTGCATCCAGTAAATGCTGGGGGATTTCTTCTTCACAGTCGGCACAAAGACCAAACAGCCCCAGCTCCAGCTGACACCTTGCTGCGTCAAGTTTAAGCAGTTGCACGTATACACTGTGCTGAGTCAGCTTATGTTGAACCAGGGCGTTGATGAGCTGCTGTAGATTGTACTCTGATGACGTTGATGGCAAGAGTGCGATTGCCTGCTGCTCCAATTCAAGAGCCAACGCGTTCAGGCGATGATGAATATCAGAATCGTTCACTTTGTTGGGCGCTTATCTGAAAAGGGCGGATGTCGACAGTCTACGAGTTGACTCCTGCCTAACCATGATAGAGATCAACTCCCAACTAACTAATCTGAAGATCAGTCTTTTGCCGACAAATTATCCATCGCATGGCCAAGGCATGACACTATGCTCTGGGTGTCTTTATGGACTCTAAGCTCTCTGAACAGCTCACTGGCTTCAGCATATTGCCTGTTCAGGTAGCTGAACCACTGCTTGATGCGCGCCGGGTAGTAGGTACTCTTGCGCCCACTCAACTCCCGCTCACTGTAATCCAGCATCAGTTGCAGAGTCTGGCGCCAGTCGTATGGCGCTTCTCCGGTTTTAATGCTGGCGGCCAGATTGGGCAGGGATATGGCACCGCGACCTATCATGACTGTCTCACAGCCTGTTACCTCAACGCAGCGTTTGGCGTCCTGCGCAGACCAGATTTCACCGTTGGCAATCACCGGAATATTCAGTTTATTGCGAATATCGGCAATATATTCCCAGTATGCCGGGGGTTTGTAGCCATCGACTTTACTGCGGGCGTGCACGGCAATTTCACTCGCTCCCCCCTGGGCCACGGCATCTGCGATCTCCATATACATGGATTTATCTTCGTAACCCAGGCGAACCTTGGCCGTCACCAGGTGCTCGGCCGGCACTGCGTCTCGCATTGCTTTAACAATACGGTACATCTGCTCAGGATATTGCAGCAGCGCCGCGCCCCCCTTACTGCGGTTAACCAATTTAGCCGGGCAGCCGAAATTGATATCCACGCCGTGGGAACCCAACTCGATGGCACGGTTGGCGTTCCAGGCAAGCATCTCTTCATTCTGTCCCAGCAGCTGAACTCTTACAGGTGTACCGGAGGGCGTCTTGCCGCCGTTTTCCAGTTCCGGACACAGGCGGTAAAACACTTTGTCCGGCAGAGGCAGGTCAACGACACGCACAAACTCTGTCACCAGCAGATCATAAGGATTGATAGTGGAAAGCAGGTCTCGCATCAGGTTATCGACCACACCCTCCATGGGGGCCAGTACTACTTTTGGGGTCATTAGATTGTCGTTGTTGCCGTTAAAGGGCGGCAATTTTACTCCATCACAGGCCACAGACAAAGTACCTGAGGAATACTGGTGCTGGCCTTACCTGAGTATGGGGCTGGCGGCGAATGAGGGTGGATATCAAGGGGGATCTATACACTTTGAGGCTTGATTTTGCAGCTAAATGTGAGATAACAGAATGCATGCCTATCAAAAATCGCGATGATTTTTTGTGAAGTTGGGCAAAAAGTGAAATATATCCGTAGTTGTTCGGGTCTGTTTGAACAAGTCGGCGTTAACCAAAAGCGCTGACCCCAAAAACACAATCAGCAAATTTTGCGAGGGATAGAGTATGAGTTCAGTTAAAAAAACCGTAGTTGCAGCTGCTTTGGGTGCCGTTGCTGTTGGCAGTGTATATGCGTCTGAAGTTGAAGCCAGCCCATTTGGATTTGAGCAGATGTCAGCCGGTTACCAGCTGGTTGGCGGGGAAGGTAAATGTGGCGAAGGCAAGTGCGGCGGCGACAAGAAAGGCAAAGAAGGCAAGTGCGGTGAAGGTAAGTGCGGCGGCGACCACAAGGCCAAGAAAGAAGGTAAATGTGGCGAAGGTAAGTGCGGCGGCGACAAAAAAGGCAAAGAAGGCAAGTGCGGTGAAGGTAAGTGCGGCGGCGATCATAAAGCCAAGAAAGAAGGTAAATGTGGCGAAGGCAAGTGCGGCGGCGACAAGAAAGGCAAAGAAGGTAAGTGTGGTGAAGGTAAGTGCGGTGGCGCTCACTAATACTTAAATGACCTGCTGAAAACAGGGCCGGCATTGCTGGCCCTGTTTTGTCTGACAAGGAGAAATAGCATGAATAAACTGGCTGGACTCGGTTTACGACGTGAAATGCTGGATGAGTTTTGCGAGCGTGTGCCCGAAGGGATTAACTTTTTTGAGGTTGCGCCGGAAAACTGGATGACCCTTGGAGGCAAGTATGGTCGTCAATTTCGTCAGCTCACAGAGGCCAATCGCTTTTTTGCCCACGGCCTGTCCTTGTCTATAGGTGGACCTGAGCCCCTGGATACCGGATTTGTGAAAGGGGTAAAGAAGTTCCTCGAGGAGCATAATATCGACAGGTACTCAGAACACCTGAGTTACTGCTCCGGAACCGGTCATATGTACGACCTGATGCCTATTCCTTTCACCCAGGAAGCGGTCCGCTATGTGGCAGACCGGGTCAGGCAGGTAGAAGATATTCTGGAGCGTCCGCTGATCCTCGAAAATGTTTCCTTTTACGCCGCCCCCGGCGCGGAGATGAGCGAACTTGAATTTGTTAATGCTGTGCTGGACGAGGCCGACTGTCAGCTGTTGCTGGACGTTAACAACATCTATGTTAACTCGGTTAATCATCAATATGACCCAAGAGCCTTCCTGCAGGCCATGCCTACCGAGCGTATCAGCTATATTCATATCGCTGGGCACTATGAGGAAGATAAAGACTTAATCGTGGATACCCATGGCGCCGATGTGATTGACCCTGTGTGGCAATTGCTGGCGGATTGTTATGCCATCCATGGTGTCCATCCGACATTACTGGAGCGTGACTTTAATATCCCGGCTACCGAGGTGCTGATGCAGGAGATAGACAGGATTCATAAGTTGCAGCAGTTGGCGCAACCTGCTCAGTGGAGGGCCTGATGTCGTTTCGTGAAGTTCAGTCCAGCTTTATCGATTATATCCGGGACCCGAGCAGGCCATTGCCTGTCGATACCGATGCCCGTCGGATGAAGGTATACCGGGAACTGTTTTTCAATAACGTTGAAGGGTTTGTCAGTAACGGTTTTCCGGTGCTGAGAAGTCTGTACCGGGATGAGCAGTGGCAGGCCTTGGTGCAGCAGTTCTTTGTAATCCATGATTGCCAGACACCGATTTTTGTTGAGATAGCCGGTGAATTTCTTCAGTTTCTGGTCGCGGAATATCAGCCACAGGATACAGATCCTCCATTTTTGCTGGAGCTTGCTCACTACGAGTATCTGGAACTTCAGGTGGCTGTGGCACAAGAGTCAGACAACCATCAAACGCTGGAGTTAATCAACCAGGATGATCTCCTGCTGTTATCCGATTGTGCCCGGGTGGCTCAATACGCGTTTGAGGTGCAGCACATCAGCGCCGAATATCAACCCGATGAGCCTGCATCGCGTCCCCAGTGTTTCTGCGTTTACCGGGATGAAGAAGATGAAGTCCAGTTTCTGGCGTTGGCACCTTTGACTGCCCAGGTGCTGGGTATGCTGCAGCAGAGTGAAGGTATGACATTGGACAGTATCATCGAGTGGTGCAAAAGTACTTTTCCTCAGCTGGAGGACAGTGCGATAGAGCAGGGGATTTTACCTTTACTTACTCAAATGGCTCAAAAAGGCATCATTCAGGCCAAGATTGGTTGAAGTTTGTTCGCTTGGTAAGTTGAAAGTATGACTCCCTGATAATATCTCGTCTAAAATGTGATGTAAGTCACAATGAGTTGTAGCGAAAGGACGAATGTTATGAGTGATACCGAGTTTAAAGAGCCATTTAACGGATTGTATGTTGCGGTGTTTTTGTTGACCCTGTTGATTCCAACCTTGCCCGCGACCCTCTCCTGGTTGAAATTAGCCGGTGTACTCTGATACTCAGGTTTACCCGGAGATGGAAATCGTTATACTCAGCAGCCACTCATGTGGCTGTTTGCTTTTCTGGGAATACGGATGATTGTAAAACGTGGTTTTTTTCTGTTTGTCGGCTTGACCAGTTTGGGACTGGGCGTGCTGGGTATTGTTTTACCACTCTTGCCAACCGTGCCTTTTATTCTTTTGTCTGCTTATTGCTTTGCCCGCTCCAGCGAGAGACTGCATAACTGGCTGCATCAGCATCCCTGGTTTGCCCAAAGCCTGAAGGACTGGGAACAACAACGAGCAGTCAGACCCGGGCTGAAGCGCAGGGCTATGATTGTCAGCTTAATCAGCTTTAGCCTCAGTATCTATGTGGTGCCTTTGGTTTGGGTCAAAATTATGCTCAGTTGCTTTTGCGTGACCCTGATGATCTATCTGTGGCGACTGCCCGTAATCCCCGATGAAAGTTGAACTGCATCAAATAGTTAAATTTGGATACAGTATACTTTTCCGATTTGTATCGATTTTTTGGTCTTTTCTCATGAAATTGTCATCTATTTAGTATAGGATCCCCGCGCCTTTCGAGACAGGAGCAGAGAATTCAGGATGACTCACAGAGTTTTGATCGTAGATGACAACAGGATCAGTCGGGATACACTTCAAGACTTGTTGACTTCGGCCGGTTGGGAAACCGAGGTCCGAGACAATGGCATTCAGGCTCTGCAAGCCTGTGAACAGCAGACGTTCGATGCAGTTATCACCGGCTTTTTTATGCCTATCATTGACGGCCCTCATTTGTTGGGGCTGCTTAAATCCAATCCCCGTCATCAATCCATGCCCGTGGTGATGCTTTCGACCCGCAGTTTTGATGAAGTCAGTCGTCATGCCAATGCAGAACAATTGGCGTTTTTCATGAATAAACCTCTGAATTGTGATGCCAGACAGCAGCTGGTGGAACGCCTGACTGCGGTTGTAGTTGCAACCAAAGAAAAAGCGGCTTAAGCTTGTCCCGGATTAGCGACCTTCACTTTGTTCTCCTGACTTGAATGTGGTGAAGGCATGTATGAGTCCACCTCGTGTGGACTTTTTTGTTGTTTACGCCCGGCACAAAATTTCCTTTTGTTCCCGGCGAGTTAAGTAATTGAATATGTCTATGAACAGTGAAAGCTTAACCCTCATCAAGCAGAGCATTAAAACCATTCCCGATTATCCTAAGCAGGGAATCATGTTCCGCGATGTCACCAGTCTGCTGGAAGATGCAAAAGCCTATCAAGCTACCATTGCTGAGTTGGTTGCCCAGTATCAGGGTATGGGATTCACCAAAGTTGTGGGTACTGAAGCCCGCGGCTTCCTGTTTGGCGCACCTTTGGCGTTGGAGTTGGGAGTAGGATTTGTACCTGTTCGCAAGCCAGGTAAACTGCCTCGCGAAACCATCGCTGAAAGCTATGAGCTGGAGTATGGTCACGATACGCTGGAAATCCATAAAGATGCCATCTCTGCCGGTGACAAGGTGCTGGTTGTTGATGATCTGTTGGCGACCGGTGGCACTATCGAAGCCACTGTTAAGCTGATCCGCGCACTGGGCGGTGATGTTAATCATGCCGCTTTCGTTATCTCTCTGCCTGAACTGGGCGGTGAGCAGCGTTTGCAGGCTCAGGGCCTGGAATTGTTCAAACTTTGCGAGTTTGAAGGCGAATAATCCAGCGCACCCAAAGCTCGGCGTAGTCACCATATAGCATGTCCATAAATAGCGTGCTATTGTGCCCAGACTACGCGGAGCTTGCTCCCGGAACTAATTAACTTTTGGGGAGTTTCATGTCTTACCAGGTGTTGGCCAGAAAATGGCGCCCTGCCAACTTTGATCAGGTTGTTGGTCAATCCCATGTACTGCACGCGCTGACCAATGCGCTCAGCCAACAACGTCTTCACCACGCTTATCTGTTTACCGGCACCCGGGGGGTGGGTAAAACCAGTCTTGCCCGTTTGTTTGCCAAAGGTCTGAACTGTGAAACCGGTGTCACCGCCAACCCATGCGGTAAGTGCCCCAGCTGTGTCGAAATTGCCGAAGGCAGATTTGTTGATCTGATTGAAGTGGATGCGGCCTCCCGCACCAAAGTCGATGATACCCGCGAGCTGCTGGATAACGTCCAGTATCGTCCTACCCGTGGGCGCTTTAAGGTGTACCTTATCGATGAAGTTCACATGCTGTCGCGCTCCAGCTTCAACGCCTTGTTGAAGACATTGGAAGAGCCGCCTGAGCATGTGAAGTTTCTGCTGGCGACAACCGATCCTCAAAAACTGCCGGTCACTGTACTGTCGCGCTGTTTGCAATTTAACCTCAAGAGTCTGACTCAGGATGATATCGCCGGTCAGCTGAACCATGTGTTGACTCAGGAGCAGTTGCCTTTTGAGCCCCAGGCATTGACGCTGCTGGCCAAATCTGCCAATGGCTCTATGCGTGACGCGCTCAGCCTGACTGATCAGGCTATCGCTTTCGGTGCGGGTCAGGTCATGTTGCAGCAAGTGCAAACTATGCTGGGGACCATAGATGAGCAGCAGGTAGTCGCCTTGCTGGACGCGTTGCTGAAAGGTGATGTGGCCCACTTGATGCATCTCACCGCGCAAATCCTCAGCTATGGAGCTGATGCCGACGAAGTGCTGCGCAGTCTGCTGGAACTGCTTCATCAGGTTACTTTGACCCAGTTTGCTCCAGCTGCGGCGCAAATGTCATTGTACAGCGACCAAATCAAGCAATTTGCCTCTGTGCTGAAGCCCGAGCAGATCCAACTTTATTACCAGATATTATTGACTGGCCGTAAAGACCTACCCCATGCGCCGGATCCCAAGTCGGGACTTGAAATGGCACTGCTTAGAGCCATTGCGTTTTTACCCGAATCTGTCGCCGGTCACTGGACTCCAGCCCAGGGAGGCGGTGATACGCCGGGAAAGGATGAGCCTGCCGGTGGGGCGACCGGTACTGAGGGCAGCGAAACCTTAACGTCGGCTGCTACTGTTCAGCCCCCGTCTTCAACCGAAAGCAACGCACCTGAGAAGCTTGATGAAAGCCCTGCGAAGGAGCTCGAATCTCAGCCGACTGGGCAGGTTGCTGCTCAAACGCCGGTGATAGCTGAAAGCCGTGGGCTTTCAAATCCGGGCGCGTCTCAAGAGCCTGAGCAAGCTGACGATTCTGATGATGAGGAAGATGCGCTGCTGGCTGAGCAAACACTGCTGCTCAGTCAGGCTGAGTCCATGGGCTATGCCAATGCTCAAGCCCCATCAGACTTGCCGGGCGAGTCAGCCCCGATAGCTGCTGAATTCAGGGCCCCGGAATCTGGTGCAAATGTCACTCCAGTAAAGCCAGTGGTGCAGAAAGAGAGCGCTCTGAACAGTGTTGATGAGCGGTCACAAACCACTGCCGATACCCAGGCAGGGAATGTCCAGGTTGAGGACAAGCAGGGCGACGCTGAGACCACCGGGGATATTCCAGTAACTGAGAGCGATACTCCAGCAGTGACTGCTGACACGGTAAGCGATAGCTCCGAGCCCCAATTTACTCCTCCATCATTTGGTGAGGATGACCTTTCATCCTACGAACAGTACTTCACCGGCGATAGCGACAGCGAAGATACCCAGGATATGTCGGGGCTGATGTTCGAGCCTGCCACTCCTGTGCCCGCTGCACCAGTGGTTACGCCACCGGCAGCGAAACCACTGGATGATGATTTTCTCGATGCTGTGCTGGCTGCCAGAGATCTGCTGATGTCGGGGCTTGGCGGTGAAGAGTCTCAGGAGGAAACTCCCGGTGTTAAGGTCGCCGGACCTGGCTCTACCGACAAGAAGCCTAACGCGCCAGAGACTCAAACAGATGAGAAATTATCTGAGCTCCAGGATGTGCTTGAGTCAACTGAAGAGTCTGCTGGTGCCAACACTGCTGGTGAGCAGATATTCACCGACACCACTGATAACCAGCCGCAGCAAGTTGCTTTGCAACCTGAAGCACCAAAACCTCAGCCTGAGGTTTCTCAAGCGGAAGAAGTCTCTCAAGCAGAAGAAGACAGGCCGCCCTGGGAAGAATCTCAGGCTGTCGCAGCCATGCCGCCGCCAAGTGATAGTTTTTCGGCTGAGTTTATGGCTGATGATGCAGATGATAATGAGTCTGACAACGCTGATACCAATGTGATGGCGGCAGAGTCGGCGATGGCGCAGGTGCAGTTCAGTCATGATGAGGCACAGCAAAGCGCTGAACAGCAAGGTGTAACCAAAGCTGAGGAGATTGCTCCTGAGCAAAGTTGTGATGCAGAAGCTGGCATTATGCTGCCGGCAGAACTGTTACCTGTTACCGGTAACGAACTGGATCTGCATTGGTATAAGCAGATGTCAGGCCTGAAAATAGGTGGACGGGTAAGACAGTTGGCGGTGAACTCCATCTGTATGGAGTGGGGCGATCAGATTGACCTCCTGCTTAAACCTGATCAAAAACACCTGGCAGCCGCCTCCGCCGTTGAACAACTCAGGGTTGCTCTGGTCGAACTGGCAGGGAGAGAGCTTACACTGCAAATTCAGGTCGGTAGTGATCCCCAAAGAGAAACCCCCAGAGAGGTGCGGGCAAGGTTCCATCTGGAATTGTTGCAACAGGCAAGAAGCTCACTGGTCAGCGACGAGAATATTCGTTGGCTCAGCAGTTTTATGGGGGCTCAGCTGGATGAAGATTCAGTCGCTTACCCTCAGGAGTTGTTGGCTTTGCGAGGACGAAGTATTCAGGGGTTAACCTCAGCCTGAGTGCGGACTGTGCGCCGGGACTCAAAGCGCAAAGATTTGTCCTGCGGCTGTCGCCAGCCTCAGGCACGAGATTGCTAATCTGCATGATTTGAGTAAGATTAGCCAGCTTAACATTAACTTTAGAGAAGTAGACTATGTTTGGAAAAGGCGGAATGGGCAACCTGATGAAGCAGGCCCAGATGATGCAGGAAAAAATGGCCCGCGTGCAGGAAGAGATCGCCCGTATGGAGATGACCGGTGAAGCTGGTGCAGGCCTGGTTAAAGTAACCATGACCGGCACTCATAACGTTCGCAAGGTCGAGATTGACCCAAGCCTGCTGGAAGATGACAAAGAGATGCTGGAAGATTTGATTGCTGCCGCCTGTAACGATGCAGCGCGCCGCATTGAAGAAAACCAGAAGGCCAAGATGGCTGAGGTGACCGGTGGTATGCAGCTGCCACCTGGCATGAAGATGCCATTCTAAGCAGGGGGTGTAATGAAGTTTTCTCCTCTGGTGGATGAGTTGATCCAATCTTTGCGTTGCTTACCCGGTGTCGGCCCAAAATCTGCCCAGCGTATGGCATTCCACCTGCTCGAGCGTGGAAGACCTGCGGGTAAGGCATTGGCCGATGTAATGGGTAGAGCAATGAGCGAAGTGGGTCATTGTCGTTCCTGCCGAACTTTTACCGAACAGGAACTGTGTCCTATTTGCGACAGCAGTCGCCGGGGGAAATCCGATACCATTTGTGTGGTAGAAACGCCGGCAGACGTGCTGGCAATTGAAGCGGGTGGGCATTTCAGCGGTCGTTACTTTGTACTGCTGGGCCACCTGTCACCGCTGGATGGTGTCGGGCCTGAAGAACTGGGATTGTCATTGCTGGAGGAGCATCTGGCCGGAGGAGAAGTGTCAGAACTGATCCTCGCCACCAACCCGACAGTAGAAGGGGATGCCACAGCGCATTACATTGCCGATATCGCCAGACGTTATCAGATAAACATCAGCCGTATTGCCCATGGGGTTCCCGTTGGCGGCGAGCTGGAGTATGTCGACAGCACTACGCTGGCACTGGCATTTACCGGCAGACAGTCTTTGTAACATCAAACTTGAATCCAAAAACCAGACCTTGTGTCTGGTTTTTTTTTAGCCGCTTGTTTGTTCAGTTAATTTTTCCCCTTGAAATGTTGTATCCAGGCCCCATTTCTTTATCAACAACGAAATTCATTGTGTAACAACAAGGGAAATATTCATGTCACATCAGGAAACTCATGGTTTTCAGACCGAAGTAAAACAGCTGCTGCATTTGATGATTCACTCTTTGTACTCCAACAAAGAGATCTTTTTGCGTGAGCTGGTGTCCAATGCTGCCGATGCCGCCGACAAACTGCGCTATATGGCATTGACCAATGACGCCCTGTATGAAGGTGATGGTCAGCTGCGGGTTCGCATCAGCACTGACAGCGAGAAGCGCACCATTACTATCGAAGACAATGGTATTGGTATGACCCGTGATGGTGTGATTGAGCACCTGGGTACCATTGCCAAGTCCGGTACCGCTGAATTTTTCAAAAATCTGTCCGGTGATGCGGCCCGTGACTCTCAGCTGATCGGCCAGTTTGGTGTGGGCTTCTACTCCGCCTTTATCGTAGCGGACAAGGTGACTGTACGCACCCGTGCAGCCGGTCATGGTGTTGATGAAGGGGTTAAGTGGGAGTCAGAGGGTGAGGGTAACTTCACCGTGGAAAGCATTACCAAAAACAGCCGTGGTACCGAGATTACTCTGCATTTGCGTGAAGAAGAGAAAGAGTTTGCCGATGACTGGCGTCTGCGCTCTATCATCACCAAGTATTCAGATCATATCTCGATTCCGGTAGAAATGTGGGAAGAGGGCAGCCCTGAAAGCGAAGGTCCTGATGGCGAAAAAATCCCGGCGACTGAAGGCCAGTGGAAAGCCATGAACAAGGCGACCGCATTGTGGATGCGTGCCAAGTCAGAAGTGTCTGATGAAGAGTATCAGGAGTTCTATAAGCATATCTCCCACGACTATTCCGACCCTCTGACCTGGTCTCACAACAAAGTGGAAGGCAATCAGGAATACACAAGCTTGCTGTATATCCCGGCCAAAGCCCCATGGGATATGTGGAATCGTGACCGTAAACATGGCCTGAAACTCTTTGTACAGCGCGTATTTATTATGGATGACGCAGAGCAGTTTATGCCGTCATACCTGCGTTTTGTTCAGGGCCTGATTGACTCCAATGATCTGCCACTTAACGTGTCCCGCGAGATCCTGCAGGACAACAAAGTGACCCGTACTCTGCGCAATGCATTGACCAAGCGTGTACTGAGCATGTTGGAAAAGCTGGCCAAAGATGACGCCGACAAGTACCAGCAGTTCTGGACCGAATTTGGCCAGGTGATGAAAGAAGGCCCGGCAGAAGATGCTGCCAACAAAGAACGTATTGCAGGCCTGCTGCGTTTTGCTTCTACGCACACTGAATCAGCGGCGACAACTGTCTCTCTGGACGACTATATCGGTCGCATGAAAGAGGGCCAGAAGCACATTTACTACATTGTTGCCGACAGCTACGAAGCCGCAGCCAACAGCCCACACCTTGAGCTGCTGCGCAAGAAAGGCGTAGAAGTGCTGCTGATGAGTGAGCGTATAGACGAGTGGCTGGTTAATCATCTGAGCGATTTCAAAGAGAAGCAACTGCACAGCGTGACTCAGGGCGATCTTGACCTGGGTGAGTTGGAAGATGATGCGGAAAAGCAGGAGCAGGAAAAGCTGGCCAAAGAGAGTGAATCTTTGGTGGAACGCTTTAAAACTGCGCTGGGCGAGCAGGTCAAAGAGGTTAAGGTGACAACTCGTCTGACCGACACTCCTGCCTGTGTGGTTGCCGGAGAGGGCGAAATGTCTTCCCAGATGATCAAGCTGATGCAGGCCGCAGGTCAGCAGATCCCTGAGTCCAAACCGGTATTTGAGGTGAACCCGAACCATCCTCTGGTACAACGCCTGAACGACGAACAGGATGAGCAGGCATTTGGAGATTGGGCCAACCTGATCCTGCAGCAGGCGCAGTTGTCCGAGAAAGGGAATCTGGCAGACCCATCAAGTTTTATTAAACTGATGAATAAGATGCTGGTTGCCGGCCTGAAGTAAGCTGGAATTAACGGGGCCTCTTGGCCCCGTTTTGTTGAATAAGACCGTATGGCCGAGCAAATATCGCTTGGTTACAGGGGCTGGGGAATAATATGGAAACCATTGTTAACCTTACCAAAGAGAATATTCAGGACGTCGTCAACGCCAGTATGGAAAAAGTGGTGGTGTTGGCATTCTGGGCCCAGCAACAACCTGAAAGTCTCAGTGTGACCGCCTTGCTGGAACAGATGTGTCAGGGACGCTATATCCTGGCCAAGGTGAACTGTGAAACTGAAATGGAGATAGTCTCCTATTTTCGTATTCAGTCGCTGCCTACCATTATGGTGCTGAGTAAAGGGCAGCCGGTAGATGGCGTGGTGGGACCTCAGGATGCGGCTTCGCTGACCGCTATGCTGGAAAAACACTTGCCGGCAGCCTGGGAATTGAAGCTCAACGAAGCCAGACAGATTCTGGCCGAACAGCCAGATGCGCAGGCGCTGACTAATGCCATTTCCCTGTTAATTGAGGCTCAGCAGGAAAAGCCGGGTGATGATATCAGCCTGGCGTTGGCGGATGCTTATCTGCAAAACCATGATCTGGTTGCCGCCAAGGCTCAGCTCGAATCTGTGGGTCTTGCCGGTCAGGACAGTTTTTATCAAAACCTGATGGCCAAGCTGCAATTGGCTGAAGAAGCGGCTGATACGCCGGAGATACGTGACCTGCAACAGAAATTTGAAGCGCAACCGGAAAATCTGCAGGTGAGACAGGCGTTAGCTAAAGCGCTGCACCAGGCTCGCCGCGATGAAGAAGCGCTGGAGCTGTTGTTTGAAGTGCTACAAAAAGACCTGTCGGCAGGCAATGGTGAGGTCAAGCAGGCATTTCTGGATATCCTGACCGCGATAGGGCAAGGCAACGCGCTGGCCAATCAATATCGCCGTAAGCTGTACTCATTGCTTTACTGATCTAAAGTCGGGGCAGAACTAATTCGATAAGACGATGAAATATTAAGCGAGCTTAGTCTAAGGTCTTAGTAAAACCCCTTCTATATGGCAGCTATATGTGCGAAGATCGCTGCCCGAAAACATATACGAATGCGAAACGAGAGGATTTCAGAGATGCGCATTATCCTATTGGGCGCCCCGGGTGCCGGTAAAGGAACCCAGGCTCAATTTATTATGGAGCACTTTGGTATTCCACAGATCTCCACCGGTGACATGCTGCGCGCAGCCGTGAAAGCTGGTACTCCACTGGGTCTGGAAGCCAAGAAGGTGATGGATGCAGGTCAGCTCGTATCTGACGACCTGATCATCGGTCTGGTTAAAGAGCGCATTGCCCAGGACGACTGTGCCAAGGGCTTCCTGCTGGACGGTTTCCCACGTACCATTCCACAGGCAGATGCCATGGTTGCCAACGGTATCGCCATTGATCACGTGATTGAAATCGACGTGCCAGATGAAGAGATCGTTAAGCGTATGAGCGGCCGTCGTGTTCACCCAGGTTCTGGTCGTACCTACCACGTGGTATTCAATCCACCTAAAGTGGAAGGTAAAGATGACGTGACCGGTGAAGAGCTGGTTATCCGTCCGGATGACGAAGAAGCAACTGTTCGCAAGCGTCTGGATATTTACCATGAGCAGACCAAGCCACTGGTTGACTACTATGGCAAGATGGCTGCTGAAGGTAACACCAAGTACAGCAAGTTTGATGGTACTCAGTCTGTTTCTGACGTAACCGCAGCTGTTGTAGAAGCACTGAAGTAAGTTTTACTTTGCTCAAAAAGCCCGCATTTGCGGGCTTTTTTGTATCTATGGGCTGACAAATATCATCTCTGGCCTCTGGGATAAATCACTTCTGGGTGACTGGTGCGCTGAGGATTTTGTGATAGAATCTGCGGCCTTTACGCCAGACCCCCACAGAACGGGTTGCAGATTGCAGCACAGTTCAATTCTGGCGTAAGCTAAATTTTCCAGATGGCGGCAGGAGCGAGTCGTTATCCGTAGTGCAAGGAAGCCGCAACAGAGAATGAGATATGAAGTTTCCCGGTCAGCGCAAATCCAAGCACTACTTTCCAGTCAAAACCCGTGATCCTCTGTTGGCTCAGCTGACTCAGTTACCCGAGCCTTTTACTACCTACATCAGCGGTATTGACCAGACTCTGGTTGATATTGAAGCCAAGGTAGAAGATGAACTGCTGACCCGCTATCAGTTGCCCAAGGGTAACTCTACACTCATCAATGATGAACAGGCCCATGCGCTGTATACTGAATTGCAAGCCAATGGCCTCATCAGTGATGAGTTTGCCGGTGGAACCATTGGCAATACAGTTCACAACTACTCAATTCTGGCCGACGATCGCTCTGTGCTGTTTGGCGTGATGTCAAAGAATATCGAAGTAGGCAGCTACTCCTATCGTTACCTGTGTCATACTTCATCCAAAGTTGATCTGAACTACCTGCAGCCTGTTGATGGTCCTATCGGGCGTTGTTTCACCCTGATCTCTGAGTGTGGTGAGCGTACTTTTGCCATCAGTAAAGGCGCCATGGACAAGTTGACCCCTGACTACATCAATAAAGAAGTCGTACAGGGTGGCTCAGCTTTGGTGTTAACTGCTTATCTGATGCGTGCCAGCGAAGGCGATGGCATTACCGATGCAGCCATGACAGCGATTCAGTTCGCCAAAGAGGCCGATGTGCCGGTTGTGCTGACTCTGGGTACCCGTTTCCTGATTGCTGAAGACCCGGTTTGGTGGCAAAACTTTATCTCCGAGCATGTGACTATTCTGGCCATGAACGAAGATGAAGCTGAGGCTTTGACAGGTCATAAAGACCCTCTGCTGGCCTGTGAAGCGGCGCTGGAGTGGTGCGATATGATTCTGCTGACGGCAGGCCCGGTTGGTTTGTACACGGCTGGATATGCGGATGATGCCGAAAAGCGTGAGACCTCTCATCAGCTGCTGCCAGGCTCGATCCCTGAGTTCAACCGTTACGAATTCTCCCGTCCAAAGAACAAGGCGGATTGCGAGAACCCACTGAAAGTATACGCTCACATCTCTCCATACATGGGCGGTCCTGAGCGTATCCGTAACACCAATGGTGCAGGTGATGGTGCTCTGTCTGCTTTGCTGCATGATCTTTCGGCCAATACCTTCCATAAGGCGAATGTCCCTGGTTCAAGCAAGCACAAGCGTGATGGTCTGTGTTACTCCTCATTCTCCCAGATCTGTAAGTACGCCAACCGCGTAGCTTATGAAGTGCTGGCACAGCACAGCCCACGTTTGTCCCGTGGCCTGCCGGAGCGTGAAGACAGCCTGGAAGAGAGCTACTGGGAACGTTAATACTCTTTAATTCGAGATCAGAAACAGAAAAGGCGCCAATTGGCGCCTTTTTACATTCTTAGTCTTTATCGACCGGCTTTGTGTACTTCTCTGTCAAAACTACCAGAGGTTTTGCCTGCCTGGGTGTCGTTGAATACCTGCTCGTCAAACTCGCCTTCGGACTTGGCAATCACCAGGGTTGCCACGGTATCGCCGGTGACGTTGACCGCGGTACGAACCATGTCCAGCAAACGGTCGACGCCTATGATAAGTGCAATACCTTCAACCGGCAGACCCACCTGATTCAATACCATGGCCAGCATAATCAGACCTACACCCGGCACACCTGCAGTCCCTATGGATGCAAGGGTTGCTGTGACGACGACAGTCACATAATCAGTGATGGACAGGTCAATGCCATACACCTGAGCGATGAATACGGTTGCCACGCCTTGCATAATCGCGGTGCCATCCATATTGATGGTGGCGCCAAGGGGCAGGGTGAAAGAGGCCACTTTATTGTCTGCACCCAATCTGTGTTCTGCCGTTTCGATGGTTACAGGCAGGGTGGCGTTAGAGCTGGCAGTGGAGAAGGCGAACAGCTGAACATCGCGCATCTTGCGGATAAAGGTGAAGGGGCTTAAGCCGGAGAACAGCTTAAGCAGCACCGGATACACAACAAATCCATGCAGCAGCAATACGCCCAGAACCACAAAGAAGTACTTAACGACACTGCCAAAGGTTTCAGTGCCCAAAGACAGCGCCAGTTTACCCATGAGGGCAAAGACGCCGTATGGAGCCAGCTGCATCACCAGAGTGACCACTCGCATAATCACTTCATTCAGGTCTTCAAACAGCGCAGCCACACGCTTGCCACGTTCGCCGATATGGGCAATGGCAAAGCCGAAAATCACGGCAAACAGGATGATCTGCAGCATGTTACCTTCGGTCATGGCTTTGACCGGGTTGGAAGGCACTATGTTGATCAATACATTGGCCAGGCTTGGAGCTTCTTTGGCGACATACTCCATGCTCTGGGAAGCCAGCGACGCACTGCCGGGGTGAATGGCGACGGCGGTAAGAATGGCAACAGTCAGCGCTATCGCTGTAGTGAACAGGTAGAACGCTAACGTTTTACCACCGAGGCGTCCAAGTTTTGATGGTTCGCTCAGTGAGCAGGTTCCACATACCAGAGAAACAAACACCAAAGGCACGACCAGCATTTTTAAACTGGCAATAAAGATGGTACCAACAATATGCAGTACGCCCTCGGTAATATAGTCCTGAACAAATTCACTGCCAGGAAATAGGTTGCGCAAAATCAGGCCGAGTAAAATACCGGCACCCATACCGATTAATATCTTACTGGTTAATCCAAATTTGCTGTTTTCAGTCGCACTCATAGCACTTCCTGTATATTTATTATGCGTTTCTTATATTTATGTAAGCGGATAGAGACTAGCAGGAAACGCCGCAACAGGAAATGTCTGTTTGTGGTGAAAACCTATGAATTAATGAAACGTAAGTTGTTATATACATGGATCTGTTGGGTGAAAATTGTGTAGAGTTAGCCTATAAGTAAAAAAGCTGTGGCTTGGATATTATTTTTGAACGACAGGGAGTCTGACATGAAGTCAGCGTTTAACGTCTTTCTGGCTGGTTTGGCCAGCCTGGTTTTGGTCGCATGTAGTGGCGGGGGAAGTATTTCAGAGGATGGTGGCGGAGGCGGCACCACGCCACCCGATCCAACAATTGAAGTTTCACTGGCAATTTCCAACACCGATATAACGGCAGCTGCGCCGGCAACCCTGACTGCGACCGTTGCAGATTCCACCGGGGCTGTGAAAGCTGGCGAGCTGGTGACTTTCAACCTTAATGATGCCCAAATGGGGACATTTGACCCAGCCGTGGGGACTGCGCTTACCGATAGTAGTGGTGTTGCCACAATTCTTCTCAGAACGGCTTCAGTAGAGGGGGCTGGTTCTGTCAGCGGTTCTATCAGTACAGGTGAGAGCGACACCATAGGTTTTAATATGGCCGGTGATGGAGGTGATGCCACTGGCGGTGCTCAGGTGGTGTTGAATCTCACAGATTCAAACGGCAACCTCATTGAATCAATCAATTCAATTACTCCCGGTAAGCTGACAGCTCAGGTCACCGGTATCAGCAAGCCCGTTATCGTGACCTTTTCTACTACTAAAGGTGAGTTGCCAATTGATACAGCGGTTACCCGTGACGGCGTAGCGACAGTCGATATTTACGCAGGAAATAGCCTGGGAGCAGGAACAGTCTCGGCAGAGTTGTCTTCCGGCGAAAAAGGTGAGGCCATTGTCGTTATCGGTGCCACTAATGTGCTGATGGGCAGTGGTGAGCCATTTGAGTCAGGTAAGGCAGCGGTAAGTATCGGAACTTTGTCTGCTGGTGGAACTGCGACTGTGACAGTGCTGATTCAGGATGAGGAAGGTAATCCTTTCAATCAACCCGTCGAAGTAAATTTTGCCTCCACATGCAGTAGTGCAAGCACCCCAAAAGCTGAAATTAGCTCTCCGGTTGTCGCTGTCAATGGTGTCGCAACCAGTACTTACCTGGCTAAAGGATGCCAGGGGGAAGACCCAATTAATGTAACAGCCAATGCCGGGGGGCAAAACCTTTCTGCAACAGGTGCCATCACAGTGCTTTCGGCTGACGTAGGCAGCATTGTGTTTCAATCAGCGGAGCCTGAATTAATCGGGATTCTTGGCACCGGCTCTGATGAATCTTCAATTGTTAAGTTTAAAGTGCTTGATACCAATGGTAACCCAGTCAGCAATAAACTGGTGGATTTCAGTCTGAATACCAATGTTGGTGGGATAGTATTGAATCCAACTTCTGCAACGACTAATGAATTGGGGGTTGTTCAGACAGTGGTTAACAGCGGTACTGTCTCAACTTCTGTCCGGGTGACCGCAGTGGTTAATGGTAGCGATCCAGTTATCTCCAGTCAGTCCAGTCAATTGGTGGTTTCAACCGGTATTGCAGATCAGGACAGTTTTTCCTTGTCAGCAGAGATATTGAACGCTGAAGGTTGGACAACTGACGGGGTTGAGGTGCTCGTTACTGCCAGACTGGCAGATGCCTTCAATAACCCGGTGCGTGATGGTACAGCGGTGAACTTTATTACTGAAGGCGGCGATATTGAGGATTCATGTACTACCTTGAATGGCGCCTGTAGTGTGCGCTGGGAAAGCCAGCAGCCTCGTCCTGAAGGACACTTTTTTGGTGATGGCCATACTTATCACGGTCACGAGCCTCAGGTGATTCCCTTCATGGGACAACCTTTTGGCGGACGTGCAACCGTGTCTGCTTACGCTATTGGTGAAGAGTCGTTTCCCGATTCTAATGGTAATGGCCGTTTTGATGCAGAGGAATATGACCAGTTTCTGAATGGCAAAAACATCAGTGGTGAACCTTACGATCTTGCTGATGCTTATGAAGATTTCAATGAGGATGGCTTGTTTAATCCACAACAGGGGTACGGTAATACTTATAGTTGTGCGACCACGGACGGTGACCCTGCAAACGATAATTCAAGGTGTCTAGCCAGTGGTGACAATGAAGAACTGATCGACTTTGATTCCGACGGGCTGTTTGATGTTCCTGATGCTGTATACAACGGTGTATTGTGCAGTGCTCCTGCTCATGATGGTTGTGCAGATGGAGTTAATGAAGAAAAGTCATTGTATGTGCGTGGCAGTTTAGTCATTGTGATGTCAGGAAGTTCGGCTTATGGCAACATTACTGAAGTGGTCGATAGTGATGGCAATGATAACGGTGACGGAACCATGACCATAGTTGGCAAGAGTACTGGTCGAGTTTCAGTGATTATTTCAGATTTACATAATCAACAGATGCCTGCTGGCAGTACAGTGACTTTCACCGCTACTGCCGGTTCTGTTGCCAGTTCCAGTACATTTGAGTGGCCTTCAAGCAATCACAATGGAGGAAGCTCATTCTCGGCTATTGTGAAAGGTGAGGATCAGCCTAACGCTGGCTCCCTAATCATAGAAGTGGAAACGCCGCTTGGCTTAAAGACGATAGTGGCGACGATTCCTATTAACATTATCTAGTCATGAGTTACAAAAAAGGCGCCATCTGGCGCCTTTTTTATATTCGCAGTCGCTTATTTCTGGAAGCGATACACGCTGCCCAGCTTCATAATCTGAGTTAGTTCATCCAGCGCGGTGCGGGATTCAATCAGCAGTTGAGGATCTGCAAGATCTGCATTGGACAGCTCGTCACGATAATGCTTATCGACCCAGGTGTTCAGAGAGGTGAATAGCTCGTCTGTGAGCAATGCTCCCGGATTAACGGCGGCCAGTTCCTGCTCATTCATTGCAACCCGCAGGCGCAGACAGGCAGGGCCACCGCCATTTTGCATACTCTGCTTAACATCAAAGTACTTAACTTCTTTAATCGGAGTACCCAGTGTCACCAGTTCCTGTAGATAAGCATGTACTGCAGGATTCTCCTGACAGTCGGTAGGCGCAACAATGGCCATCTCTCCACTGGGAAGTGTAATGATCTGAGTGTTGAACAGGTAGCTTTTCACTGCGTCCAGAATACCGACCTGGGCAGTAGGTACTTTTACAAAGTGAATATCACCGTCCAGTTTGCGGCGAATTTCATCGAACGCGCTTTCGGTATTGAGGAATGCCTGCTCATGATAAAAGAGTACATTCTGGTTACCCACTGAGATCACATCGTTATGGAACACCCCCTGGTCAATGACATCGGGGTTTTGCTGCATAAATACTGTGGTGCTCTCATCCAGGCCATGCAGGCGGGCAACTGCCTGTGAGGCTTCCAGGGTTTGTCTGGCGGGGAAGCGTTTTGGTTTTATGGCATCCGGGTTTGTTGCATGTTGTCCGTAAACGAACAGTTCCAGTCCTTTATCACCATAGGCCTGACACAGGCGGGTATGATTAGCTGCGCCTTCGTCGCCGAAGCTGGCGTGCTCAGGCAAATGCTGGTGATGACTGAAGTACTGCTCATTGTTGAATATCGCTTTAAGAATATTTCCGGTGGTTTCCGGCTCAATGCTGCGATGCAGTTTGTCCACCAGATTGGCTGGTGTGAAGTGTAATTTGCCATCAGCTGTGTCGGCGCTGGGAGAGATTGTAGCGGCGTTGGCGGTCCACATGCTCGATGCACTGCAACAGGCATTGAGCAGGGCAGGAGCTTGCTTATAGGCCTGTTCCAGCACCTGCGCGTCACTGCCACTGAATCCAATACGTCTTAGTGTATAGATATCCGGGCGTTCCTGAGGTGCCAACATTCCCTGCACCATACCCAAATCAGCCAGAGCCTTGGCTTTTTTTAATCCTTGTTTGGCGGCAGCTTTAGGGTTTGATTTTTGTGCTGCATTATTTAAAGAAGCGACGTTGCCGAAAGACAGTCCTGCATAATTGTGGGTAGGTCCAACAAGCCCGTCGAAGTTTGCTTCAAATTGCTTCATTGTCTTTCCTTGTAGGGTTAAGTTTTATTGTTTTAAGGGGACTGCCCCTGGCTGCAACAGCGCTAAAATTCCTGTTATGACGCTATTCACGGGGCGAAATATTGGCCTCAGTATACTGGAGCCAAGAGGCTTAACAAGTCAGTGGATGGACAGAGAACTTGCATCTACACAGTGATTTGCATAAGTATGGGGGTATCTGTGGTAAAACATGAAAGAATAGTTTTTAATTACGCAATATTATTTTTTACATTTTTTTCATGCTTGATTAAAAAGTGAGTCGCTGGCGCATTTAAAGAGGCCTCAGACTTGAAACTCGTCTGACAACCCTCTATATATGGAGCCATTTTCCACCTTCCTGAGACTTTTTGGCGCAAATCACACTATGGGTAAATCGCTAGTTATCGTCGAATCGCCGGCCAAAGCCAAGACGATTAATAAGTATCTTGGTAAAGACTTCATTGTTAAATCCAGTGTGGGCCACATACGTGACCTGCCAACTTCTTCCTCCTCTGAAGGAAAGACCGCGTCCAAATCTCCAGCTGAAGTTCGCAAGATGTCTGCCGAAGAGAAGGCCATCTACAAGAAACAGAAAGAGAAACAATCCCTGGTGGCCCGCATGGGGGTCGACCCGGAACATGGCTGGCAAGCCAACTATCAGGTTCTGCCAGGCAAGGAAAAGGTGGTTAAAGAACTGCAAACTCTGGCTAACTCCGCTGACCAGATCTATCTGGCAACGGATTTGGACCGTGAAGGGGAAGCTATTGCCTGGCACCTGCAAGAGGTGATCGGCGGCGAACCTTCACGGTATAAGCGAGTTGTGTTCAACGAAATTACCAAAACAGCAATTCAGGAGGCGTTCAGCCATCCTTCTGAGCTGAACACTAACATGGTTAATGCTCAGCAAGCCCGTCGATTCCTCGACCGGGTTGTTGGCTTTATGGTGTCGCCACTGCTGTGGAAGAAAGTCGCCCGAGGTTTGTCTGCCGGTCGCGTTCAGTCTGTGGCTGTGCGTTTGGTGGTTGAGCGCGAAGGGGAAATTAAAGCTTTTGTTCCCGAAGAGTTCTGGGATGTTCATGCCGACTTGCTGACCCAAGGCCAGGCTAACCTGCGAATGGAAGTGGTTAAGTATCTGGGCAAAGCCTTTGAGCCCAGGAACAAGGCTGAAGCTGAAGCCGCGGTTGCTGTGCTCAATAACGCTCAATACAAGATTGTTGAGCGTGAAGACAAAGCGACTTCCAGCAAGCCATCTGCACCATTTATTACGTCAACTCTGCAGCAAGCGGCCAGTACCCGTTTGGGCTTTGGGGTGAAAAAGACCATGATGTTGGCCCAGCGTCTCTACGAAGCCGGTCACATCACTTATATGCGTACCGACTCCACCAATCTGAGTAAAGAAGCTGTCGACAGCGTTCGTGAATTGATTGGTAAAGATTTTGGTGACGCTTATCTGCCTGATTCGCCAATTCGTTATGGCAGCAAAGAGGGCGCTCAGGAGGCACACGAAGCGATTCGTCCTTCCAATGTGAAGTTGGAAGCTGCCTTTATGAACGACATGGAGCGTGACGCTCAGCGCCTGTATGAGCTTATCTGGCGTCAGTTTGTGGCCTGTCAGATGACGCCAGCCCGTTATGACGCGACTCGTCTGACTGTGGCTGCCGGTGATTACACCTTGCGTGCCAACGGCCGTACGCTGCGTTTTGACGGTTGGACCCGGGTTCAGCCAGCACTGAAAAAGAAAAACGAAGAAGACAACACCTTGCCGGTGGTTGAAGTCGGCGAAGGTTTGTCTCTGCAGGGACTGGATCCCAAGCAGCACTTTACCAAACCGCCTGCGCGTTTCAGTGAAGCCTCGCTGGTTAAAGAGCTGGAGAAGCGTGGTATTGGTCGTCCATCCACCTATGCAACCATTATCTCTACCATTCAGGATAGAGGTTACGTCAAGGTAGAGAACCGTCGCTTCTATGCCGAGAAGATGGGTGAGATTGTCAGCGAGCGTTTGGAGCAATCCTTCAAAGAGCTGATGAGTTACGATTTCACCGCGGGTATGGAGCAGACGCTGGACGATGTCGCCAAGGGCGGCAAACAGTGGAAGCAGGTGCTGGATGGTTTCTATCAGGATTTTGTCGGCCAGTTGGAAAAGGCAGAGCAGGAGCCTGATGAAGGCGGAATGAAGCCTAACCAGATGGTACTGACAGATATCAGCTGTCCTACCTGTGGTCGTCCTATGGGTATTCGTACCGGTACCACAGGGGTATTCCTGGGGTGTAGCGGCTATGCTCTGCCACCAAAAGAGCGCTGTAAGACCACAATGAACCTGACACCTGGCGAAGAGGCTGTGAGTCAGCTCAGCGAAGATGCTGAAACCGAAGCGCTGCGTGCCAAACATCGTTGTGGTATTTGTGGTACTGCCATGGACTCTTATCTGATTGACGAGTCCCGTAAGCTGCATGTCTGTGGTAACAACCCAAGTTGTTCCGGCTATGAAGTGGAATCGGGTCAGTTCAAGATCAAGGGCTATGAAGGTCCCCTTATTGAGTGTGATCGCTGTGGCTCAGATATGGAGCTCAAGAACGGTCGCTTCGGTAAGTACTTTGGCTGTACCAACAGCGAATGTAAGAACACCCGTAAGCTCCTGAAAAATGGTGAAGTGGCACCGCCGAAAGAGGACCCTATCCATCTTCCGGAGCTGAAGTGCAGCAAGTCTGACGCTTACTTTGTGCTCAGAGATGGAGCAGCCGGTATCTTCCTGGCGGCCAGCACTTTCCCTAAATCACGGGAAACCCGTGCGCCATTGATTGAAGAGCTGGTGACTTACCGCGACCAGTTGTGGCCAAAATATCAGTATCTGGCGGATGCTCCGGTTAAAGACCATGAGGGCAATCCAACGATAGTGAAATTCAGTCGCAAGACCAAAGAGCAGTATGTGGCCAGTGAAGTTAACGGCAAAGCAACTGGATGGGTGGCGAAATTCGTCGATGGCAAGTGGGTTGAAGAGATCCCTGCCAAGAAAAAGGCACCTGCCAAGGCGAAAGCCAAGGCCAAGTAAGCCAGATTTTATAAAGTACTAAAAGAACCCGGCTCAGGCCGGGTTCTTTGTTTTTGGTTGATACCGCAATATAGGGCTGGTGGTTAGCTTTGGCCTGAAGCGAATTCACGACGCTTGTTATAAAAACAGTGATAGACGGTTTTGCGTGGGAGAACTGCTTCTCCCAACGCAATGATGGCGAAACAAAAAAGGAGCCCTGAGGCTCCTTTGTGAGTTCACGTGGCTGGTTACCACTTCTTTTTCTGCTGAAACAGCACATCGAGATCGTCTTCTGACTTCTCTTTGGCCTGTGGGGCCGGATCGTCACGCTTCTGAGCGCCCATCACCTCATCCAACAACATTTTAGCTTCGTCGGCTTTCTTGCTGATAAATGGGTCATTGGGAGACTGGGCTTTCAGGGCATTCAGGGTGGTCAGTGCCTTGGTCACCATCTGCTTGGCGCTGCCATACTGCTTAATACCAACGGCACTGCGGGCACGGTTCAGCATGGAATCCACATTGATCCGCAGTTGCAGGTTATCAATACGCTTCTCTTCCTGAGAAAACACATTGGGGTCAACCCGGCCTTTATTATTTTCTGCCCGTAATATTGCCTTCAATTTCTTCAGCGACTGAACCAGCAGCAGTATCTGTTTGTCGTTGTCCGGCAGGCGGAAATTCTCCAGCGGTGGTGCTGCGGCTGCATTTTTGGCAAGGTTTTCGATTTGGGCTGCCAGATCTTTCTGGCGACGTTCATATTCACCCTTCTGCTTATCATTGGCACAGGCCACAGCAGCGATAAGGGCATCATTCATACGCCGGTATAGCACCAGAATAATCTGATTGGAGCAGGGCAGCATAGCAGAGTTGGACAGTATGGTTTCCGTCTCTTCGAGAATCGCCCTTTGACGGATCAATTCGTTACGACGATCTGTCTCCATGCGGTCTTTTTGCTGCTGAATAATGTTTATCCCAATGACCAGCAGGAGTAGCGCACCTATGAGTGCGAGAACCAAGTAAAAAATCATAGGTTATCCAGAGTTTGCGTAATTGTGCCAATGCTACAATAAATCAATAATCTAGCATAGTTATCTTAGTCTAAGCCTGCCAACTTGTCCCATTTGTGTGCAGCTCTTGTTTCTTTATTCCAGTTTGATTTAATATTTCACGTGTACTATAACCAGTAATTATAGATGCCTATCCCAATTTCACCTGTAAGGCAGGATGTTTATACAGGCCGGAGCTCAAAGGAAAGACTATGAAGCTGCAACAACTCAGGTATATTGCCGAGGTCGTGAACCACAACCTCAATGTCTCGGCTACCGCGGAGAACCTTTACACCTCACAGCCGGGGATCAGCAAACAGGTACGCATGCTGGAAGATGAGTTGGGAATTCAGATTTTTGGTCGCAGCGGCAAACATTTAACTCATGTGACTCCTGCTGGAGAGCAGGTCATTGCCATTGCCAATGATATCCTTGGCAAGGTAGACAGCATCAAGCGCGTGGCGGAAGAGTACACCCGCCCGGATCAGGGTGAGCTGAATATTGCGACCACGGATACCCAGGCCAGATACGCATTGCCACCTATCATCCGTCAATTTATTGAGCGCTACCCCAAGGTCAATTTGCATATGCATCAGGGGACACCATCCCAGATCAGTGAGTTAGCTGCGAGGGGGGATGCTGATTTTGCTATTGCGACTGAGGCTATGCATCTATACAGCGACCTGATCATGTTGCCCTGTTATCACTGGAATCGCAGCATAGTGGTTCCCAAAGATCACCCGCTGGCCAATGTCAGTCACTTAACCATAGAAGATCTCGCTCGCTTCCCTCTGGTGACCTATGTGTTCGGTTTTGATAAAGCATCAGAGATTGAGCGAGCCTTTAATCGGGCAGGACTCGAGCCCAGAGTGGTGTTCAGTGCAACCAGTGCGGAAGTACTTAAAACCTATGTGCGTTTGGGGCTTGGGGTTGGTGTTATTGCTACTATGGCTATCGACAAGCAGCTGGACAGTGACCTGACAGTGATTGATGCCAGCCATCTGTTCAATTACAGCACCACTAAAATCGGTTTCCGCAAAGGCAGTTTCCTGCGCAGTTATATGTATGACTTTATGGAACGTTTCGCCCCACACTTGACCCGCGATGTGGTGGAAAAAGCCGTAGCGCTGCGTGATCCACAGGCGATTGAAAAACTGTTTGCAGACTTTGATCTGCCGGTGCGTTGATGCACCTAGGTTAAATAAAAAAATCCCACGGTCGCGGGATTTTTTATTTCTGCTTATCGTGGAATCAGCATTCCACGATATTCACTGCCAGGCCACCCTTGGCGGTTTCCTTGTACTTGGAGCGCATATCTTTGCCTGTATCCATCATGGTCTTGATCACCTTGTCGAGTGATACTTTGTGGTGACCATCACCTCTGAGGGCCATACGTGAAGCATTAATGGCTTTAACTGCACCCATGGCGTTACGTTCGATACAGGGAACCTGCACCAGGCCGCCAACCGGATCACAGGTCAGGCCAAGGTTGTGCTCCATCCCGATCTCTGCCGCATTCTCCACCTGTACAACTGTGCCACCCATAATCTCAGTAAGACCTGCGGCAGCCATAGAGCAGGCCACACCGACTTCACCCTGACAGCCTACTTCTGCACCCGAAATTGACGCGTTCTTCTTGTACAGAATGCCGATAGCGGCCGCTGTCAGCAAAAAACGGGCACAGATATCTTCATCAACCGGCTGTACAAAGGTGTGGTAGTAGCAAAGTACGGCGGGAATAATACCGGCGGCACCATTGGTCGGTGCAGTGACAACCCGGTCACCGGCGGCGTTCTGCTCATTGACCGACAGGGCAAACAGGTCGACCCAATCCATCGCATTGAGTGGGTCTACGTTATTTTTACCTTCGGCTTTCAACCTGCGGTAAAGTCCCGGGGCGCGGCGTCTGAGCTTCAGGCCTCCAGGCAACAACCCCTCTCTGAGGTAACCCCGCTCAATGCAGGATTTCATGGTTTCCCAAATACGCCAAAGCCCGGCGTTAATCTCCTCATCAGAGGCAACTGCTCGCTCGTTGGCCATCATCAAAGATGAAATGCTCAGGCCATTTTCATTGCACAGGTTGAGCAGTTGCGCCGCGGAGTCAAAGTCATAGGGGGCGGCTGTGATGGGAGTAGCGGGAGAGGCATCTTTGGCTTGAATCTCATCTTCATCCAGTACAAAACCGCCGCCAACTGAGTAGTAGGTACGCTCATACAATAATTCGCCGTCCTTGTAGGCGTAGAGTGTCATGGCGTTGGCGTGAGCGGGCAGAGACTTGCGTCTGTGATAGGTAATGCCGTTTTCCCGGGTAAATTTCACGATATGACCACCGGTCACTACCATCTGCTGCTCTTTTTCGACCCGTAATAATGTGGCATCAACACTATCTGTATCAACGGTTTCAGGGTCTTCACCCATTAAGCCCAGGATCACAGCTTTACCTGTGCCGTGTCCTTTGCCTGTTTGACCCAGAGAGCCAAAGAGTTCTGAGCGCAACTCATCGGTTTGGGCAAGTAATCCTTTCTCCTGGAGAATATCGACAAAGACCTTGGCCGCTTTCATGGGGCCTACGGTGTGGGAGCTGGAAGGGCCTATGCCGATCTTGAACATATCAAAAACACTAATCATGAGACTCGCCTTGTTTTGTTGCTTCGGTGAAAGGTCGCTGTATGTCAGATGAATGTTTGGACTAAAGCTGACCTAACTGAACTGTATCACTCGCGCTGCCCGGCGCTTCGGGTTACTCTTGGGCTGAAATGCACCGTGGGACAGGCATTGTGTTATTCAATGTGAACCGTGAGTTGTCAGTATCCCACAAGTTTTACCGTTTTTTAGCATTAGATTTTTTGATGAGCCAAGTCAGATAAGCTTATCCGGGAAAAGCATTTTTTCACTATCGCTTATTTTAATCCCAAGGTTTGTTGATATTGGCCTGTAACAGGGGAATGGATGAGTTACCTGATGATGGATGTTGCCGGCCTGAGCGTCGGTGAAACCGAAGTGCCTCAACTGCAGCATGAGGCGGTTGGCGGCGTGATACTCTTTAGCCGCAATTTTGAAAGCCGGCAACAGTTGTGTGAACTGGTCGCGCAGATCCGTGCGGCGAACAAAGAGTTACTGATCGCTGTGGATCATGAAGGTGGTCGGGTTCAACGTTTCAAAGAGGGTTTTACTGAAATTCCTGCCATGGGTGATATTCTTGCCGCCGCCCGGGGCGATATGGAGCTGGCCTGTCAGTGGGCCGGAGACCTGGCGTTTGTTATGGCGGTTGAATTAATGGCCTGTGATATCGACTTAAGCTTCGCGCCCGTGCTGGATCTAAACGGTATCAGTGAAGTGATAGGCAAGCGTAGTTTCAGCTCAAAGCCTGAAGAAGTCACACAGCTTGCCAGAGCCTGGATCAAAGGGATGCGCTCTGCGGGGATGGCCAGTGTGGGTAAACACTTCCCGGGTCATGGCAGCGTGCAGGCTGACTCCCACGTTGCCATGCCGGTTGATGACAGACCGCTTGCCGATATCCGCGCCAAAGATATGCCGCCATTCGTGACCCTGTGTGGTGAACAAATGCTGGATGGCATGATGCCCGCCCATGTGGTCTATAGTAAGGTCGATCCCAACCCTGCCGGTTTCTCCCGTTTTTGGCTGCAGGAAATCCTGAGGACAGAACTTAAGTTTGATGGGGTGATCTTCTCCGATGATTTGGGTATGCATGGGGCTTCCTTTGCCGGAGGATTCCGCCAGAGAGCAAAAGCGGCGCTGGATGCAGGTTGTGACATGATTCTGCTGTGCAATAACCCTGATGGCGTATCCGAAGTATTGGAGGATTTTCCCTGGCCGGAGCAGGCCTCAATAAGGCCCGCCAATCGTTTGAAAGCCAATGCGATGGATGCAATCAAAGCTCTTGATAATGAAGCCCGCTGGCAGCGGGGAAGGGAGCTTGCCAAATTGATTAATGATTTTTCTCGTCAGTAACAGGAGGAATAATGATCCTTTATCTGCATGGATATGATGCTACCAGTCCCGGGAATCATGACAAAATTCGCCAGCTTACTTTTATTGATGATGACGTCAGGCTGGTCAGTTACAGTACTCAGCACCCAAGACATGATATGCAGCACCTGCTTAATGAGGTGGACAAGCAACTGAAGCTGAGTGACGACCCAAATCCCATTATGATTGGGGTTGGTTTAGGGGCCTATTGGTGTGAGCGTATCGGATTTTTGTCAGGGCTTCGCAGTGTATTGATCAACCCCAATCTCTGGCCTGAGCAAAATATGCTGGGCAAGATAGACAGACCTGAAGAGTACGCAGATATTGCCAGTAAGTGTGTCAGCCAGTTCAGAGATAAAAATCGTGGCAAGAGCCTGGTGATACTGTCACGCAAGGATGAAGTCTTCGATCAAAAACCGATCTCAGATGCTCTTGGGGAGTTTTACGAGGTTATCTGGGATGAGGAGCAGCTGCATAAGTTTCCCTCTTTGGGACCCCATCTTATGGCGATAAAAGCCTTCCGGGATTTGACCTGATACTGACCGAAAACGGCCCGAAGAAACAGACAATGCCACTCGCTTATCGCCAGTGGCATTTTTACATTTGCTTAACCGGATAAAACCTGTTGATGGCAAGGGAAACGGTTCCTTTTCCCCTGCTATAAGATGGTCAATTAACAATCTGTCAGGGTGATTGTTTATATTGTGAGACAGCCCCACCCATTATTTTCAGTCATTTTTAAGCCACTCCAGAAAGCATATTAACTGCTTAAAAAATCGCCGCTTGAGCCGGGCTGAGCGCATATTGGCAGAACAAGTCATGATATTAATTTTAAATTTTTCTGTTCGTTAAATAGCCGGATTGTTTGCTGCAGGCGACAACACTTCCTCAAATTATCAAAGCCTTATGTATTTCAACTTACTGCCGCAAGATCTTTGTGTGGAATATTGTGCTGATAAAGGGTTAATAAAACGTGTAAATGCACTAAAAAATGGTTGCGGATTTTTATAATCTCTGTAGAGTGACGACCGTCAGAGCCGTGTTACATCCTGATGCGGATGTTGCCGGTTTTGATGTAGTTTGCGTATGTCGCCCGATAACAGCTAGCAGCAGTTTCGCTAGCTGTTTTTTTTGCCTGTTTCCCAACCTTGGTATATGTTTCCGTTAACACTGTGTTGCAGGAGTCTGCAATGAAAAGGGTTCGGATAAAGGTTATCGGCAAGGTGCAGGGCGTGTGTTTTCGTCGCTATACCCTGGAAAAAGCCAATGAGCTGAGGTTGACCGGGTACGTGGGTAACCGGGATGATGGCAGCGTCGAGATTCTGGTGCAGGGGGGCGATGGTGCGGTGGCTCAGCTGATTGACTGGTGCCATCAGGGAGCGCCGGCGGCAGAAGTCGAGCAGGTTCTGGTTGATGAAGATCAGGACAATGATATCTATCTGGATTTTTCAATCATTGCACTTTAGGTTCCTCTCTTTTGGCTGGCAAACAGGCGTAAAAAAGGGCGGTCACGACCGCCCTGAATGTTGATGGGTTACTGCCCAGTGACGCTGGCTTCACTTTCCTGATTAACTTCCCTCTCCGATGGCTGTTCCATTTTTCGGATCTGAATCAGCAGCCCCAGTTTCGGGTGATCAAAATAGTGCATTTCATTACTTCTTACCCGCCGATTCTGCTTCATGTGAATCGCGTACAGATAGGGAACCTGTTTGGCTTCTTCAGCTGTGTCATCAGCAACGACGCTTTGCTCTGTCAGTTCCGGCTCCGGTTTCGCCAGGGTTTTGTCTCCCTCTTCACGCAGTACCAAATCGGTTTCAATGTAGAGCCAGTGATTCAGATAGATGTTGAGAGTGCCATCCAATTGCCACACAGGGTCTTCACTATCCTGGGTGAGAAAATCGTTAAGATAGGTGAAGTGTTGTACCAGATCATTATCAGCTTCGATGACAGACCCGTCGGCGCGGTAATTTTTGCCAAAATCTTTGCCGGCATATAGACGGATAGGCTTGGCCTGACGGCGGGGTTTCATATTTTCCTGCCAGGTCATATGCAACAGACCTGTCACGCCAGGCTCCCGGGAAACTTTGCTGATCAGCTCCTGAAACTGGCTTTGACTGTCTGCCAGCAGCACCGCTGATTCATCTGTGTTGGCATAGGTCTCTTGTGCCGCACCTATGGTCACAGGAACTTGTTCCGGGTGGGTTCGGCTGGTTTGCAACATCTGCTGATTACACCAATCGGGTCTGGTGGCCCAGTCGGCGGCGGTACAGCCGTTCAGCGCTGAATTCAACCCTGACACATCGGTAGATACCACTGGAGTGATCAGGTCTATCGCTTTGCGGGTGTCAGCGGGCACAGCCTGTTCAGGCCATTGTTCACTGTCCGCAGCCTGGCGACTGAACACATAGACTTCAACTTCAAACCAGTTCTCTTCACTGGCTGAGACATTCTGGCTTAAACCCAGAGTGGCAAGCAGCAGGGAAACCCCAATTAAACGAAACACGTTTACTCTCCAAGACGATTTTGTGACAGCTGGTCCAGTATGGTTTTGACCAATTCCAGCCTGTCTTTCGGCGTTTCAGCCGGGATTAGGAACTTTAACTTATTAGGCCCATCCATACGATAGATTTGTGGCTGACTTTGCAATAAACCAATGATAAATCCCGGATCTATGCAGTGATTGTCAGCGAATTCCATGCTGCCGCCTTTGGCATGCATCTCAATTTTGCTGATACCCAGCTCAGTGGCTTTGTGCTTGAACAAAGTCAGCGTCAGCAGGTTTTTGGCGGCATCGGGCAGCATCCCAAAACGGTCAATAAGCTCGACCCTGAGTTCATCCAGGGCTGAATCTGTCTCGCAGCTGGCGATGCGCTTATACAGCGACAGACGCATATTTACGTCGCCCACATAGTCTTCCGGCAGCAGGGCAGGGATTCGAAGGTCGATTTCACACTGTTGTTTCAACATCTGCTGCAGTGATGGCTCTTTACCTTCTTTCAGAGCTTTAACCGCTCCCTCCAGCATCTCCATATACAGGCTGAAGCCGATTTTTGAGATATGACCACTTTGCTCATCCCCCAGCAGTTCACCGGCTCCCCGGATCTCCAAATCCTGAGTGGCCAGCATAAACCCTGCACCAAGGTCTTCCAGTGCTTCCAGAGCCTCAAGACGTTTGCGGGCGTCACTGGTCATGCGCTTGGGATGAGGCGTCATCAGATAAGCATAGGCCTGGTGATGCGAACGCCCAACCCGACCACGTAACTGGTGTAGCTGAGCCAGTCCAAAGTGATCGGCCCTGTCGATAATGATGGTGTTGGCACTGGGAACATCGATACCGGTTTCAATAATGGTGGTGCAAACCAGCACATTGAATCTCTGGTGATAAAAGTCCGACATGACCTGTTCCAGTTCCCGCTCACGCATCTGCCCATGGGCGGTAACGACACGGGCTTCCGGAACCAGTTCGCGAATGTCTGCCGCACACTTCTCTATGGTTTCTACCGCATTGTGGAGGAAATAGACCTGACCACCACGAAGGATTTCACGCATGATGGCTTCGCGAACAGTGGCTTTGTCATACTCTCGCACAAAGGTCTTCACTGCCAGTCGCTTGGCCGGAGGCGTGGCGATAATGGACAGATCCCGCATACCTGACATAGCCATATTCAGTGTCCGCGGGATAGGAGTTGCGGTCAGCGTCAGGATATCTACGTTGGCTCTGAGCGCTTTGATTTTCTCTTTCTGACGAACGCCGAATCTGTGCTCCTCATCGATGACAAGTAATCCAAGGTTTTCAAACTGAGCGCCGGATTGCAGTAATTTGTGAGTCCCGATCACAATATCCACTTTGCCTGCTGCCAGGTTGTCCAGCACCTGATTTTGCTCTTTGGCGGTGCGGAATCGGCTCATGACTTCAATGCTAACCGGCCAATCGGCGAATCTGTCCTTGAAGTTTTCATAATGCTGCTGGGCCAACAGTGTGGTGGGAACCAATACCACAACCTGTTTGCCATCGTTGACCGCAACGAAAGCGGCACGCATAGCGACTTCTGTCTTACCAAAGCCCACATCACCACAGACCAAACGATCCATGGCGATAGAGGAGCGCATATCTGCCAGTACGGCGTGAATGGCGGTTTCCTGATCCACGGTTTCTTCAAATGGGAAGCCCTGGGAGAAGAGTGCATACTCCTCTTCATCCAATTGACAGGCATCACCGGGGCGGGCCTGCCGACGGGCATAGACATCCAGCAACTCAGCGGCAACGTCACGTATCTTCTCAATGGCTTTACGCTTGGCTTTGGCCCAGGTTTCATTGCCCAGTTTATTGAGGTGCAACGACTCCTCTGTCCCTGCGCTGTAGCGGCTGATCAGATGCAAAGAGGAGACAGGCACATAAAGTTTGTCTCCGCCGGCATACTCCAGCTTGAGGTACTCAGCGACCAGGCCTCCGGTATCCAGAGTTTCCAGCCCCTGATACAGGGCCACACCGTGTTCCAGATGGACAATGGGTTGACCCACTTTCAGCTCTGCCAGATTCTTAATCAACAGGTCGCTGCTGATCTGACGTTCTTTGTCCCGGCGGCGTTGCTGAGCAATGCGCTGACCAAAGAGTTCAGTCTCACAAATAATGGCAACTTTGCTGTCGGACAGCAGGCACCCCTGAGACAAGGGAGAGACTATCAGACCAAGGGGGTCATCACTGTCGATAAAGTCATTGAGGTGCTCAAGCACCCTGGGGCGAATATCAATCCTGGCCAGCAGTTCAAGCAGTGCTTCACGACGCCCCTCAGATTCCGCACAAAAGAGCAGGCGAACTTTGGGGTGGTCTGTATGGTACTGAGCGAGCGAGATTAACGGCTGTCTTAGCTTATGGTTGGCCGTGATATCCGGCAGGGCTGCTGCCTTGGCAAACTTGTACTTATACTTTTCATCACTGGCATCAAGGGTGACCACAAACCGGGGCAAAGGTTTGAATGCGCCAAACAGTTGCTCAGTCAGCAGGTAAAGCTCTTTCGGCTCAAGCAGCGGACGCAAAGGATCGATACGTCTGTCTTCGTATCTTTGTTCCACTTCTGTCAGATGGTTTCTGGCGGCCGCTTCAATATCGCCACAGGTGACAATTTGAGTATCCGGCGGAAGGTAATCAAACAGGGTGGCAGTGGTGTCGAAAAACAGTGGCAGATAGTTTTCTATGCCCGCTGGCATCAACTTACGGCTCACCTGCTGATAAATAGATTCCGGCTCTTTGGAGATGGTTTCAAAGCGGCGGCGATATCGCTGACGGAAACCTTCGATAGCCTGATTATCGGTTGGGAACTCCCTTGCAGGCAGCATCCTCAGTTGTGGCATCTCAATGCTGGAGCGCTGAGTCTCAGGGTCAAAGAAACGCAATGACTCAATTTCGTCATCGAATAACTCAATTCGTACGGGTTTGTTGCTGCCGCTGGGGAAGATATCCAGAATCGAGCCGCGAATGGCAAATTCGCCGTGCTCGTAGACCTGGTCAACCAGATGGTAACCTGTATCCGTCAGGGTTTGCCGCATGGTTTGCAGGTCGTACTTATCACCTTTTTTCAGTACCAGCACATTGCCAGCCATAAAAGACTGGGGGGGCAGACGGACCATCAGGGTTGAAATCGGCACGATTAGCACAGAGTGGCTTTCGCCCCCCAATCTTGACAGGGTTTCCAGTCTGGCGGAGATCAGGTCCTGATGCGGGGAAAAATTGTCGTAGGGCAGGGTTTCTCTGTCCGGAAACAGTCGTACCGGCAGTTCAGTTCCTTTGAGCAGATAACTGAGCTCTGCCTCCAGCGCCAGTGCACTTGGGGTATCGTGGGTGACAATCAGGGTCGTGCCCGGGTGTTGACGGCTGATACTGGCCAGCGTCATGGCTTTGGCCACACTGGTCGGGGCGCTTAGAGCTTGAATTCTTGCGTTTTTTAGTTGGCCGGGTGGCGTAAGGACGGAAAACTCAGTCATTGAAATGCTTTACTGTTGTTATCACGGCAAGTTGCCGACATTGTAGAGTTTTGGCGTGACCTGTGCCAGTTTTTAGCGGCCTTCGGGCAGAGTTTGCCCGCCGTTTATTGGTTTGTTAGGGATGAGAAGGGAAAATTATGTTCGTAAGAGAAGTGGACGAGTCTTTGATGCTGGCGCTGGTAGAGCCGGGATTTGCTGCTCGCTATCTGGAAATAGTGGACGCTGAAAGAGAATACCTGGGACGCTGGCTGGCATGGCCCCATAACGCTCATAACCGTGAGTTCTTTATGAGCTTTATTACCAATGCGCTGCAGGGGTATTCAGCTGGCCAGTCACTGACCTGCGGCATTCTATACCAGGGGGAGTTGGTGGGGAATGTCAGTTTAAACAAAATTGACAGACAGTTGAGCAAGACGGATATAGGTTACTGGCTTAGCGAACAATGCCAGGGCCAGGGGCTGGTCACCCGCGCCGTATCTGAGTTGTTGCATATTGCTTTTGACGAGCTCAAGTTAGAGAAGGTGGAAATTGCGGCAGCAGTGGAGAATCTTGCCAGCCGGAAGGTGGCACAGAGATTGGGTTTTACTCTGGAGGGGGTTATCCGCAGGGCTGAAAATATTGACGGCAGGGTGGTGGACCATGCCGTTTATGGTTTGCTGGCCCAAGAGTGGCACAGCTCGTCAGTTTAGCTGCCCGCCTGAGCCTGTTTTCTGGCTCTGAGTTGTTTCTGCTGCACTCTCAGGCTTGCCTGTACCAATTGCTCGATATCTGACTCCAGAATGGCACTGTACTCAAGCTGGCCTCGGTGGATGCCATCTTCACTGCTGGTTGCTGTGACTGTCGCGATACACAGAATGTTGATCAGCTCTTCGCGGATATAGAGTGTGGTTTTAAACTGCTGGCCGACAGTCAAAGGTGTTGCCGATGAGATGGTAAACCCGCTGCCACCGAAGCTCAGACCCGGATGCTTCTGTCCATGCTGAGTCTCTTTCTCCAGTACGTATTGCAGAACCAGATCCACTTTACGGGACTGTAGTTTAAGAAAATCCACCACAGCTTTGGCTTCATTATCCAGATTCCGCAATTGCAGAAGGCAGGCGTTTTCCAACTCTTTAACTTCAGTGATCAGTTTCAAACCCACTGACTGCATCTCTTTCAGAGCGGTTTCGTCCGGCAGCGACTCCTGCTGCCAGGGTTCCAGGTAGGCCGTGAATTCGTGAGGCACGTTAAAGTATGAATTGTCTGAGGATATCAAGGCTTGCCTCTTTATTTATGCCGGTATTCCACCTATTATCGTGCCCATTCCTTTGATTTAGCAAGTTTAGCCGCCAGGGGCCAATGAACTTCTCCACACCATTTTTTATCGGTTATCGCTACTGGCGCGCCCGCAAGGCCAATGCCTTTGCCTCTTTTATTACCTTTTTTGCCGTCAGTGGCATCTTTCTGGGTGTAGCCGCCCTGATTATCGTATCCAGCGTCATGAACGGTCTGGAGGGACAGCTGAAGCAACGTATCCTCGGGGCTGTGCCTCAGTTGACTGTCTCTGCTGCTGAAGGCTTCAGCCAACCTGAATCATTGCGCAAAGCCTTGTCAGAGATACAGGGGGTCAAGGCTGTGGTTGACAGCGCATCGACCCAGGCCATGTTGCAGTCACCATCCAATATCGCGGCCGTGCAACTGTATGGGGTCTATCCGGAACAGATACGCACTGTCTCAGACGTTGCCCGTCATACCTATGCCGGTTCATTCTCCAGCCTTGAGGCCGGGGAGTATCACGTCATCCTCGGCAGCCAACTGGCTCAAACTCTGGGAGTGGTCCCGGGAGATAAGGTGCGTATTCTCAGTGGCGAGGGCGTGGTTTATTCGCCTTTGGGGCCGGTGCCCAGTCAAAGAAAATTCACTGTCAGTGGCCTGTTTGAGATGGGCTCTCAGGTGGATGCTTCCGTGGCTTATGTTCAATATCAGGATGCACGACGACTCATGCGCAAGTCTGCGGATGGTGTCGATAAGTTAAGGCTGTATCTGGCCGATCCTTTCAATGCGCCCGCGCTGGCAGCAGAAGTCAGCGCGGTAGCGGACAAGTTGGGCATTAAAGTGCAGGTCAGTGACTGGCGACAGGACTATGGCCACCTGTTCAGTGCGGTGAAGATGGAAAAGAATATGATGTCCCTGATGCTGAGTCTGATCATTGCCGTGGCCGCCTTTAATATCGTTTCCGCACTGGTGATGATGGTGGTGGACAAGACCTCTGATGTCGCCGTGCTTAAGACCCAGGGCATGACCCATGGTCAGGTGATGGCGATCTTTATGTTTCAGGGAAGCCTGAACGCCATGATTGGCCTGATACTCGGTCTCGGAGCCGGGGTACTGGTGACCCTGAATATCAATACTGTGCTCAGCTCTCTGGGGATAGCGATTCTTGGTGCCGGCACCATGTTGCCCGCTCAGTTGAGCGTCCCTCAATTGGTTTGGATTGCCGTGGGCACCCTGGTAGTCAGCCTGCTGGCGACACTTTATCCGGCGTTGCGAGCCGCCAGAGTACAGCCGGCCGGAGCCCTGAGATATGAATAGAGAAGAGAAAATGCAGGAAGTTGTGCTGCGCTGCAGCAATATAACCAAAACCTATCGTGATGGTGCGGCAGAAACTCCCGTGCTTAAAGGTGTCACCCTTGAGGTGCGCCAGGGGGAACAGCTGGCCATTGTCGGCAGTTCGGGCTCAGGCAAAAGTACTTTGCTGCATATTCTCGGCACCCTGGATACACCCTGTGGTGGTGAGGTTTATCTGGGTGAAGAGGAGCTGTTCAGCCTGGATGCAGCAAGACAGGCTCAGGTTCGTAACCTTGAGCTTGGATTTATTTATCAGTTTCATCATTTGTTGCCTGAATTCTCGGCTTTGGAGAATGTGGCGATGCCAGCGCTGATAGCCGGTACCAAGCGCAGGCTGGCGATGGAAAAGGCTCAGGAGTTGCTTGAAAAAGTTGGGCTTGGACACAGGGGTAAACATGCGCCATCTGAACTTTCAGGTGGTGAACGTCAGCGTGTTGCGATTGCCAGGGCCTTGATCAATCAACCCCGGGTGGTGCTGGCCGATGAGCCAACCGGTAACCTGGACGCCGTCAGTGGTGAAGCTGTTTATCAGCTCATTCGGGATCTGGCATCACAACTGGGGATCGCCTTTGTGGTAGTGACCCATGACAACCAACTGGCTGCCAGAATGGACCGCCGGGTTCGAATGCATGATGGCCTGATCGTGCCTGATGAGGCGAGTGCATGAAATCCTTAATGGGCTTTTGGATTGGTTGGCGTTTTTACCGTGCCCGGCAGGCCAACGGTTTTATCAGTTTTATCTCTTTTGCCTCCACGGCGGGTATTGCTCTGGGCGTAGCGGTTCTGATTATCGTGCTTTCCGCCATGAATGGTTTTGAGCGTGAGTTGCAAAATCGTTTTCTCGGCGTGGTTCCCCATGGTGAATTGATTGGCGCGGCTGAACCTGTTCATAACTGGCCTGGCATGCTCCAGTCTGCGCTGGTGATTCCGGGGATCTCTGGCGCCGCCCCATTTATCCGAATCGAAGGCTTGGTGCAGAAGCCCGGTGGTTTTCAGGGATTGGCGGTGACCGGCATTGATACCAGATTTGAGCCTGAAGTCTCCGTTATCCGCGATTATATGTCTCCCCAGGCCTGGCAATCTCTTGAGAGTGATAAAAATCATATTGTGCTTGGTGAAGGGCTGATGCGTAAGTTGGGGTTAAAGATAGGCGACAAGTTGTCCCTTTATGTGCCCAGTGTCAGCAATGGTCAGAGTACTCGGTTGGGGGGCGCCAAAAGCCACAGATTTGTGATCACAGGGACCTTTAAACTCGGTGGTGAGCTTGAGCTTGCCAATGCTTATATCCCCATGGCGTATGCAGCAGGTCTGCTGAATATGGGAGATACTGTGACCGGGTTGCGCATTAAGGTCGACGACGTGTTTATGGCCCCTTCGCTGATCCGCGAGCTGGGCTTTAAGCAGGATCAATACCTGTATATGAATGACTGGACCCGGACGCAGGGGCACCTGTATCAGGATATTCAGCTGGTGCGCGTGGTGATGTATCTGGTGCTGGCTCTGGTCATTGCGGTGGCCTGTTTCAATATCGTGTCTACTCTGGTGATGGCTGTCAGAGACAAAGCATCAGAAATTGCCATCCTGATGACAATGGGTGTACGCCGGGGCGCAGTGATGACTATTTTTGTGGTTCAGGGGGCGCTTAACGGAATTCTGGGGTGCTTGCTGGGTGGGACAATAGGTACTTTGGTCGCCATGAACCTGAGCAGCATTGCCAAGGGGATTGAATCCCTGTTTTCTGTGCAGTTGCTGGCGGGAGACATCTATTTTATTGATTTCCTGCCATCACAGCTTGAGCTGTCAGATGTGGCCCTGGTGTTGGGAATGGCATTGTTGATGAGCCTGATTGCAACACTTTATCCGGCGTTTAAAGCCAGTAAGATAATGCCGGCAAGGGCCTTGTCCGGTCGGTAATCACAACATAAATTCAAACATCAAAAAGCCGGGTTAATCCCGGCTTTTTGATGGTCATTATTTGTTTGCGGCTGCCTTGTTACGCCTGTTTTGCCATTTGAGCATGGTGGCGTATTTCCACAGGCTGCGCAGGATAAAATAACCGACAGCAGCCCAGGTAATAGCCATGACGGCGCATCCCAGCAGGAAGCTTGGGCCAATAGTGGTCAAAGAGGCTTTAAGCCAGGCCCATGAGGCTTCAAAGTGAAAAGTGCTGGCATCTATCCCCAGGAGGCTGGCGCCAACAAGATAAGCCAGATAGAACATTACTGGCATGGTGATAGGGTTGGTAATCCATACCAGCGCCACAGAGACAGGGACATTAACCCTGAAGAAAATCGCCAGCGCCGCAGCCAGCACCATTTGGAACGGAATGGGCATCCAGGCACTGAACAGACCAACTGCAAACGCGCCCGGTACAGACTTGCGGTTGAGCACCCACAGATTAGTGTTGTGCAGAAGGCTACCAAACATTTTTAAATGCTTGTGTTGCTTCAGTGTTTCCGGTTTGGGGATAAATCGTTCGAGCAGTTTTTTTGGCATAGGCTGAATTTACTGTCTTTACTGTATCTCGTATGAACTATTTCCTGTTCGGGTTTTGTCTCACCCTTATTTCCACTGTCCTGTGGCCTGATCTCCCCGGGCTTGTCTGGTTGCCCGGACTATTCTGCCTTGTTTTGTTGACATGTAAACGACAGCCCCTGATTTCAGGTTCGCTCTTCGCTGTCATCTATTTTAGCGGGTATATCACTTTGCTGTTTGACCTGCCAATACAGACACTGGCTGACCAAAATCAATATCAGCAGTCAGGCCGGGTGCAGGTGCGGGGCGAGATCATATCACTTGTATCGGGTGAGGGCGACTGGATAGGGGCGAATATCCGCCTGATTGGACCTGAAAGCTATTGGCCATTACGACCAGGGATGCGCCTGAGCTGGCCCAAACCTCCAAACGTGAAACCCGGTCAGGTATGGCTGCTGGAGGTCAAACCCAAGGCGATTACCTCTGTGATGAATCAGGGAGGATTCAATCAACAGAAGTACTTTATCAGCCGCCACATTATAGCCAAAGGTCGGGTTACTGAAGCCACTCTGATAAGCGATGCCCCTGAGTCTGTGTTGGCGCATCTCAAGTCCGATATCTCGTCCATGGCATCGGGGGATATTTTGCTGGCCCTGCTTCTGGGGGACAGAAGCCTGATATCAGATGAGAGATGGCAAGAGTTAAGGCAGACGGGCACAAGTCACCTGATTGCGATTTCCGGTTTGCACCTGAGTGTGGTCAGCGGCTGGATTTATCTGTTGGCCAGCCTGACGTTAAATCGTTTGCTGCCCTCAGAGTCCCGGCGAAATCAAGTCGTTGCTATCTCTTTGGCGGCCTGCGGCGCTGCCGTATATGCCGCGCTTGCCGGTTTTGCTTTGCCCACAACCCGGGCGCTGGTGATGTTACTCATGGTGCTGCTGTTGATGGTGAGTACCCGCTACGCCTCGGCCTGGGAAAGGTTGCTCTATGCTATGGCTCTGGTGTTATTGGTCGACCCTGTGTCGCCATTGGGTGCAGGGTTTTGGTTATCCTTCAGTGCGCTGGCTATCATTTTGTTGGCTCTGGGAGCGAAAGGCGAGTCGCCGCTGGAGAGGAAGTCCGGGATAAAACAGCTGGTACTGGGGTTTATCAGGTTGCAACTGCTGCTTTCGTTGGGGCTTGGTATCGTACAGGCACTGATTTTTGGCTCTCTCAGTCCTTACAGTATGGTAGTCAATCTGCTGATGGTGCCCTGGTTCAGTTTGCTGGTAATTCCAGCTGCTTTGCTTGGGGGGATTGTGGCCTATCTGCTGGCGTTAATTGGTGTTGATGCGGTTTGGCCACTGTTTCCCGCGCAGTGGGGACTTACCCCTTTCACCTGGTTACTGGAACAAAGTAATAGCTGGCCTGCTGTGCTGCTGAATGTCCCGGGACAATGGCAGTGGGCATTACCCGTCATAGTATGCGCTGCTGTCATATGGTGGCGGGCGCCCGGGTGGCGAATGTTGGCATTTATCCCTGCACTGCCGGTGGTTGTTGCAGCAGCCCAATGGCTGCTCATCCAACTGACTCCACAGATGCAATCAAGCTCGAGCTGGCAGGTACACCTGCTTGATGTGGGGCAGGGCTTGTCTGTGCTGGTATCCCGAAATGACAGGTTTATCTTGTACGACACCGGGGCTGCCTACGGTGACTTTACCTATGCGGCCCGCACCATATTGCCCTTTATCGACGACCGCGGATTGACCCATCTTGATTACCTGGTAGTGAGTCATGGTGATAACGACCATGCCGGCGGTGCAGACAAGATATTGCATAGATTTCCTGACGCCAGCGTTATCAGCGACAGCTGGCCCAATGCCGCCATCAATTGCCGCCCTCAACACTTGAGTTGGCAGCATCTGGATATTGATATTCTGGGGCCGTCTACACCGTCGGATGATAATGATGGTTCCTGCGTACTCAGAATCAGTGACGGCCAATTCAGTGTGTTACTGCCCGGGGATATTGAGGCTAAAGCTGAGACCAGTTTGTTGGGCGCTGGCGTCGCGTTAAGCAGCAATATTTTGGTAGCACCTCACCATGGCAGCAGAACCTCTTCATCCCGGGAGTTTATTGAGTCTGTCAGTCCGGATATTACGCTGTTCGCCGCGGGTTATCGCAATCAGTATGGGTTTCCCAAGCCGGATATTGTCGCCCGATACCAGCAGGCGGGTGTGCGAACGCTGACTTCCGGTGATTTGGGGCAGATCAGCTTTGTGATTGAGCCCGCTGAAAAAACCTGGCAGGTGTTCAGTTATCGAGCAGATATGGCGCCTTTTTGGTACAACAGACGGTTTGAGTTTGGAGTGGCAAAAAAAGGGGGGTAGAATGGCGCCTTTGTTGTCAACAGTATGATTTCCTCATGAGCACTGCTGAGAAAAATGAAGTCTGGACCGTATTTAAACGCCTGATGGGGTACATCACTCCTATGAAAGGTATGTTTGCCATGGCGGTTGCCGGACTTATCACCTATGGCCTTGTCGACGCGACCTTTATTGCCTTTATCAAACCATTTATCGACGAAGGTTTTGCCGGTCAGGCAAGCTCCGCATCCAGTATGCCCGGTATGGGCGGTGCCATGGATGTGGTCTCAAACGGTGGTTTCCAGGCCAGTAGTGATGTGTTGACTCTGGCTCCTTTCGTTGTGATAGGTCTGTTCACTCTTCGTGGACTGGCTAACTTTGTCTCGACCTACAGCATCTCTTATATGAGTGCTCAGCTGATCATGAAGATGCGTCAGCAGGTGTTTGAGCATTACCTGAGCTTACCGGTCAGCTACATCGACCGTGAAAACTCGGGTAACCTGATCTCCCGGGTGACCTTTGATACCGAACAGATCGCCCGTGCATCGGGCAGTGCCTTGATCTCTATTGTGCGCGACAGTGTTACCGTAATCGGCATGTTGGCTCTGATGTTCTGGTATTCCTGGAAACTGTCCCTGTGCATTTTGGTGATCGGTCCTATGATGGGGCTGGTGATGACAGTGGTGAGCCGCCGCTTCCGCAAGGTTTCCCGGGAAATTCAGTCTGCCATGGGCGGGGTAACCGCCACCACAGAGCAGATGGTGAAAGGACACAAAAACGTGCTGGCCTTTGGTGGCCAGGAAACTGAATCTAACCGCTTTGCCCAGATCAATAATCGTAACCGCCAGCAGAATATGAAGCTGGCTGTGGCTCAGGCAATAAGCCAGCCAACCATTATGATTATCGGTTCCTTCGCGCTGGCCTTTGTGCTTTATGCTGCCAGCCTGGACAGCATGAAAACTGAGCTGACTGCCGGTACTTTCGCTACCATCCTGGGTGCCATGCTGGCCATGTTGCAACCCATCAAAAACCTGACCCGGGTCAATGCCGAGTTCCAGCGTGGTATTGCTGCCTGTACCGCAGTTTTTGAGCTGCTGGATACTGAGCCTGAGCCAGATTTTGGTACCCATAAGGCTGACCGTGTCAAAGGTCTGTTGCAGTTCCAGGATGTCTCCTTCCGCTACCCAGAGCAGGACAGGCTTGCCCTCGAGCATATAGATTTCGAGGTTAAGCCCGGTGAAACCCTGGCGCTGGTGGGACGTTCCGGCTCAGGAAAGTCAACCATTGCCAGTCTGATCACCCGTTTCTATATAGGTTTGGAACAGGGCAGTATCAAACTGGATGGCGCAAGCATCTACGATTACGACCTTAAGAATCTGCGTTCGCAGGTGGCGCTGGTGTCTCAGCAGGTGACCCTGTTTAACGATACCATTGCTAACAATATTGCCTATGCCTATCCAGGCGATGTAACCCGTGAGCAGATAGTTAATGCCGCCAAACTTGCTCACGCCATGGAGTTTATTGAGCAGTTGCCGGAAGGGCTGGACACCATGGTGGGTGAGAACGGTGTACTGCTGTCCGGCGGGCAGCGTCAGCGTATCGCTATCGCACGTGCGATATTGCGAGATGCACCTGTACTGATCCTCGATGAGGCAACCTCTGCTCTGGATACTGAGTCTGAAAAGGCAATTCAACAGGGGCTGGATAATCTGCGTCATAACCGTACCTCTGTGGTTATTGCGCACAGACTGTCGACTATTGAAAGCGCCGACAAGATTCTGGTGGTGGAGCAGGGCAAGATAGTTGAAGCCGGTAACCATGCATCCCTGCTGGAACACGGTGGTATGTACGCCAAGCTGTATCAGATGCAATTTGGAAGCTAAATGCAGCAGTTCGTTCATAAAATCTGGTACCAAGGACATTGGCTGAAATGGGTTTTCTGGCCTTTGTCCTGGCTGTTTGCCCTGATATCTTCGGTTCGCCGCAGCCTGTTTCGCCTTGGCATTAAGCCCGTCTACCGCAGCCCGGTTCCCGTGATTGTGGTGGGCAATATTACTGCTGGTGGCAGCGGTAAAACGCCGACAGTCCTGTACCTGATTGAGCTTCTGCGTCGCTCCGGATATAAGCCCGGGGTGATCAGCCGGGGCTATGGCGCTGAGATTGAATCCCCTTTGCGCGTCACACCTGAACACTCAAGTAAAGATGTCGGTGATGAACCTGCGATGATCTTTGCTCGTACCCAGGTGCCTATGGTAGTGGGACCTAATCGGGTAGCCGCTTTGGAAACCTTACTGGAGCAGGGCGATGTGGACTTGGTTATCTGCGATGATGGTCTGCAGCACTATGCTCTGGGGCGGGATATCGAAATCACCCTTATCGATGGTGAAAGACGATTTGGCAACGGTATGCTGATCCCGGCAGGTCCGCTGCGTGAGGGACCATGGCGTCTGGACAGTGTGGATTTTCGCCTGTGCAATGGCGGCACTGCGCAAACCGGTGAGTTTGCCATGACCTTGGAACCCTCAGGCTTGATTGAGTTGGCTGCGGGTGACAATTCCCACGCTCCTGTCGCCGGCGATAAAGTTGCCGCCATGGCGGGGATAGGCAATCCGGAACGCTTCTTTACCACGTTGAGGCAACAGGGGTTTGAGCTGGCAAAGACCAGAGCATTTAACGACCATCAGGCGTTCACCGCCGGGGATATTGATACCCTGTCACAGGAGCTGCCGATACTGATGACAGAAAAAGATGCGATCAAGTGTCGCGGTTTTGCAAAACAAAACTGGTGGTATCTGGCTGTTGATGCCAAGCTAGCGCCAGAATTTGATACACAGCTGCTGCAAAAAGTCGCGGCAGCAAAAGCGGGAAAACAAGGAACCACCCATGGCGTTCGATAAAAAACTACTGGAAATCGTGGCTTGCCCTGTGTGCAAGGGCAAACTGGAGTACCAAAAAGAAGCTCAGAAGCTGATCTGTAAAGTGGATAAGCTGGCCTATCCAATCGAGGATGGCATTCCGGTCCTGCTGGAAAACCGTGCTGAGGAGTATCAGGAACAAGCCTGATAAGCCGTACGCTGAGTCACAAACGCTCCCATGGGAGCGTTTGTCGTTTTCAGGGGACGTGATGACGTTGCTCACAACCCAGATGTGATCTAGAATCCGCGTCCTTTAAGGAAATCCTGCTGTATCAGAGGTCATTGTCTGATCTTTGAGTCAGTTTCCGGTGCAATGCAGGATGAATATTCGGGGATAATATGTTTTCGCTTCCCAGACTTACTCTTTTACTGACCCTGGGCTACTTTCTGCTTTGGTGCGCCGGGCCTTTGCTGCTCAGCGACCTTCCTCTTTGGCATGGCTTGCCTGTCTGGTTCTGGTTTTCCTGTTTGATGGCGCCAGCAATCCTGCTGTTGGCATTGATTGGCTTGAGAGCGGGCAACAAGCTATGACCACACTTATCCCTATTTTGCTTTATCTGGTGCTCAGTTTGCTTATCAGCAGGGTACTCAGTCGCCGTTTTTCAGCAGGGTTACATCAGGACAAAGCCAAACAGTTTTTTATCGGCGGGCGTTTTCTGAATGGGCCCATGTTGGCGCTGACTCTGGTCGCCACTTATACCAGCGCCAGCTCTTTTATCGGTGGTCCGGGTGCGGCTTACAACATAGGTCTGGGCTGGGTTTGGCTAGCCCTGATACAGGTGCCGGTCGCCATGTTGACCATGGGGGTGCTTGGGCCTAAGTTTGTGGCGATGAAAAGCCAGCACAGTACTTTGCTGGAATGGCTGGATGCCAGGTTTAATCACCCCTGGTTGAGCCGGCTTGCCATAGGGTCACTGGTACTGGGTTTTATCGCCATGATCACAGTTCAGTTTATAGGCGGGGCCCGCCTGTTTGCCGGTGTCAGTGGCATCAGTTATGAAATCGGATTGGCGATTTTTGTGCTGACAGTACTGGCCTACACGCTGACAGGTGGTTTTCGGGCTGTCGCGACAACGGATGCAGTGCAGGGCGTAGTCATGCTGGCCGGCGTGTTGCTGCTGCTGTTCGCTACTGTGTCAGCGCCTGGTTTTGGCGACAAGTTGACCTTGCTGGCCACAGAAAAACCTGCGTTGTTTTCTCCCATGGGAGGAGAGCAGCAATTGGGTTGGCCCATGATGCTTTCGTTCTGGGTGCTTATCTGCTTCGGCACCATGGGCCTGCCTCACACTCTGGTTCGTCTGCTGGCGGTGAAAGACAAAAGTGCGCTGGGGAGGGGAATTTTATGGGGGACGTTAATCAGCGCCTTTATGACCCTTGTACCTCATTTGTGCGGCTTCTTTGGCAGGGCGTTATATCCTGAGCTTCAGGTACCTGACACCATTATGCCGACTCTTATCAGTAATCTGTTTTCTCCCTGGGTGGCAGGTATCCTACTGGCGGCGCCCATTGCCGCTGTTATGTCCTCGGTGGATTCCATGCTGCTGCAATCTGCAGTGACCATGATACGTGATGCCCTGGTGAGAGAGCGTGAACAATCCGGAGCCAAGGCTTTATCCGCGGAGCGCCAGCTGCTGTTGACCCGTGGGGCTATGGTGGTGATTACTGCTCTGGCTGCCTGGTGGGCGCTGAAACCACCGGATATGATTGTGTGGTTGAATCTGGCGGCATTCGGCGCCTTGCAGGCGGTATTCCTGTGGCCGGTCATTGCCGGACTCTTTATGAAAAATGTATCGGGTAATGCTGCCTTTGCCGCCATGGTCACAGGTTTGGTGGGGTATCTGGCGATGTTGCAGTTGGCGCCATTGCCAGCGAAGGTTCATCCGATCGTGCCTGCGCTTTTATTGTCTGCCATGGCCATGATATCGGTTGTCTGGATAGAGCGCAGACGAACCCGTCGCCCAGCTTCACTGTAGACTATGCACATTCTTTGATTGTTTATGCGCAGAAAGTCAAAGAATTGTACCTTTCACTCTGGGCGGGGCCGCAGCTTTGGTTTATATTGCCGTTTTTTAAAATAATAATCGGCAATATAAATGTCCTTGCATCAACAAACTGCTGCCCCGAGTCAGGCGCCATCCCGCGGATGGCAAATGCCAGATACTCTGGTGATTATCTTTTTTGTGGCTTTTGCCGCTGCACTGCTGACCTATTTTGTTCCCATTGGGTCATTTCAGACTCAGGAGATCACCTATGTGGTCGATGGTGTCGAGAAAAGCCGGGATGTGGTTAACCCGGACTCCTTCCAATTTGCCCTCGATGACGCCGGGGAACCGCTGACGCAGCCTGTAGGCTTGTTCGAGGGCGGTGGCGGCGTTGGCTTTCTTAACTTTGCGTTTGAAGGCCTGACCTCGGGCTCCAAGTGGGGCAGCGCCATCGGCGTAATTATGTTTATGTTGGTGATTGGTGGTTCCTTCGGTGTGGTGATGGCCACAGGTACCATAGACAACGGCATTTTGCGTTTGATTGACAAAACCCGCGGCAACGAGAAGCTGTTTATTCCCGCCTTGTTTACCCTGTTCTCTCTTGGGGGCGCCGTCTTTGGGATGGGCGAAGAAGCCATCGCTTTTGCCATTATTATCTGCCCTTTGATGATACGTATGGGCTATGACGGCATGACCACAGTGATGGTGACCTATGTCGCAACCCAGGTTGGTTTTGCCAGTAGCTGGATGAACCCTTTTGGCGTGGCTATCGCGCAGGGGATTGCCGGTGTACCTGTGCTGTCAGGTACCGAAGTGCGTCTGCCTATGTGGATGGGATTCACCCTGATGGGTATTCTTTTCACTATGCGTTATGCATCCAGGATCCAGAAAACTCCCGAGCTGTCATACAGCTATCACTCCGATGCGCATTTCAGAGAGCAACAATCCAATTCCAGCCTGGAAAGCCGCTTTAATCTGGGTGACTGGTTGGTACTGGCGGCCATTGCCGGAACCATTTTCTGGGTGGTTTGGGGAGTGGTGGCCCATGCCTGGTTTATCCCTGAAATTGCCAGCCAGTTTTTCACCATGGGTATTATCGTCGGTATTATCGGTGTGGTATTCCGCTTAAATGGAATGAACATGAATACCATCGCCCGCAGCTTTAAGCAGGGCGCAGCAACCATGATTGAACCTGCCGTGCTGGTTGGCTGTGCATCCGGTATTTTGCTGCTGCTCGGTGGTGGCAAGGCGACAGAACCAAGTGTGCTGAACACCATATTGAACGCTGCCGGTCAGGGGATTGGTCAGTTGCCGGATGTGGTTTCAGCCTGGTTTATGTATCTGTTCCAGTCAGTATTTAACTTCTTTGTGACCTCAGGCACCGGCCAGGCCGCACTGACTATGCCATTGATGGCGCCACTGGCCGATATCGTGGGTGTCAGCCGTCAGGTGGCTGTACTGGCATTCCAGCTGGGTGATGGTTTTACCAATATTCTGGTACCAACCTCTGCCTCTTTGATGGCGACTCTGGGTGTGTGCCGCGTTGACTGGGGCGACTGGGTGAAGTTTATCTGGCGCTTTATGCTGATGTTGGTGGCAGGCTCCAGTGTGATGGTGATTGGCGGTCATGTGTTGGGCTTTGCCTGATAGCAAGGACTGAATAAAAAAGGCGCCGGATGGCGCCTTTTTCGTCTTTATCAGCTTATCCAGGGCAGGGCACGTCTTGAGAAGCGCTCTGCCTGACCAAGCCTCACTGCACTGGCGTGGCGCATATGGAAAAGCCCCTGATAGCAGAGTGGGACCAGATACAGACTGGTCACAGTCGAGAAGGTGAGGCCACCAATAATGGCAATTGCCATTGGCGCGTACTGTGGACCGCCGCCTCCTATCTGAGTTTCACCCATGGCCAGTGGGATAAGCCCCAATACTGTTGTGCCCACTGTCATCAGTACCGGACGCAGGCGGGTCAGACAGACTTCCAGAATAGTGTCTGACAGCTGGTCGAGCTCGGGGGTCATCTGGTTGATCTGATCCACAAGGACAATCCCGTTGTTCACTACAACCCCCATCAGTACCAGTATGCCGATCATCGCCATCACTTCCATTGGGGTGCCAGTGAACAGCAGCGCCCAGAATACGCCCGTGATTGCGAACAGAATTGAAGTGATAATGGCACTTGGCAACAGCAGGGATTCAAACAGGGCCGCCATCACAATGTAGATCATGGCAATGGCCAGAATCATATTGGTGATCATAATCTGCTGCTCCTGATCCTGGCGCTGGAAGCCACCGGTCAGAGAGTAGCGATATCCGGGAGGAAAGGAGACTGCATCCATCACCGCGGTGATCTGTTCCCGGGCTTCTTCTGTGGTCAGCTCATTGAGGTTGGCACCAATCTGCAATGAGGTTTGTCTGTCATAGTGGCGTATGGTGTCGAATCTTGGCTGAATGGAGATATCTGCCAGGCTTTCCAGACTGTACACCCTGTCATCGAACCTGATAACCGGTAAGGCTTTAAGCTGCTCAAGGGATTCACGCCACAGCTTGTCATAGCCCAGCTCGATTCTCAGTTCACCATTGGGATCATGACGGAAAGAGCGCAGAGCATTTCCCCGCAAAGCCAGTGAAATGGTGCTTGCCAGAGTTTGAGTATCTATCCCAAGGCGGGAAGCCAGTTGGGGATCCAGTCTGACAATCACCTCCTGCTGTCCACCGTTATACTCAGAGCGCACGTCTTCAAGCCCTTCGATGGTTTCCAGCAGTGGCAATACTTGCTCACTGATACGGATCAGCTCTGAGGTGGAGCGCCCAATCAGGGTGATACGAACGCCATTGTCATCATTCCCCCAGCCAAACTGCGGCTTGGCATAGGCAAACTTCGGAAAGCCCTCACGTATTTTCTCTTTCAGCTCAGTCATGCTGACTGGGAGGTCCTTTTGCAGGATCAGAGTTGATTGACCATCATCAGGGCTGTAATAGCTGTAAACAGAGTCTATGTAAAAGGCGTCTTTGTTGGCATACAGATACTCCTCCATTCTGTCGATCATCGCTTCTGTTGTGGCAACAGTATGACGTCCTTCAATTTGATAATTGATAAACAGGCGATTGTCCGACTGACCCTCATTTTGGTCTTCTTTGACATTACTCAGCGGGAAGGCTGTGGAAGCAAGAATGACCACGGCGCCAATTGCACTTTTCCAGGGATGGTAAAGGATCCATCCCAGAGTTTTACGATAAAAGGCGATGAGTTTTGGATATTCGGCGCTGGCCTTGGGCTGAATATTAAGCCTGCTCAGCATCAAAGGGATCAGAGTTTTAGCCACCAGAAGTGACGCCAGCAACGAAATACAGATAGCTATAGCCACATGTTCAAGGAAGATGGTCAGCTGAACCTTAACCCCAAAAATATTGGGCAGGAACACTATGGCTGTGGTCAGGGTTCCGGCCAGCACGGCCAGTGACACCTTATCCACGCCTTTGATTACCGCATCTTTCTCGCTTTCAGTGTCATGGGCATGGGGCTTTTGCTTTTCCTGCAACACGCTTTCTGTCACTACCACGGCATTATCAATCAGCATACCTACGGCGAGCAGCAGTCCCATCATGGACAGTACATTCAGGCTGTACCCGAGAAGGTACATGGCTGCCAGTGTCATGCTGATAGCGATAGGCACTGAGCTAACCACCACCAGGGTCATACGAATATCCCTCAGGAACAGGTAGAGCACGGCGAATGACATCAGAGCGCCGATAAGCCCCGCTGCCAGCAAGTCCTGCAGGGAGGATTTCACGCCATCTGCCGAGTTATCCATCACATAGAGGCGAATACCGGTAAACTGAGGGTCCTGTTTAATCTCCTCAACCACCTTCATGACTCTTTCGGAAACCTCGACCAGATTGGCACCGGACTCCTTGAAGACATCCAGCCCGACAGCATACTTACGATCCAGATGTCTGCCCTCGACCGGCTCCGGCAGGGAAAAGGTCACGCTTGCAATATCTTCCAGGTTCAATCCCGGTCGCAGTACCTGAGCAGCGACTTCATCGATTGAACGATATTCTCCCTTGGGAGAAACCTGATAAACCGTACCACCGGTCCTCATGGTACCGCCGCTGACAATAAAATTGGCCCTGCGCATCAACTGGTTCAGCTCCTGTGCCGTGATGCCACTGGCAGCCAGTTTGTTGGCGTCGACACGTATCTCAATCTGCTTTTGGTCAACGCCGTAAAGGGTAACCTGAGATACACCGGCAACCCGCTCAAGCGGCTTTTTCAGCTGTTTATCCAGCAGATCAAATGCACCGGACAGTTCCCGCTCACTGGACAGTCGCAGGGTCAAAATCGGCATGTCAGAGGTGGAGAACTGACGGATAAAGATACGTTCAAGATCATCCGGCAGCAGGTGCCGAACCGAGTCTATCTTCTCCCTGGCTTCCAGCGCCTTGGTGGCAACGTTTTCCCCCCACTTCATACGCAACTGTACATTGGCGCCGTTCTGGCTTGAGTTGGAGCGCATTTCATCGATTCCACTCATGGTCGCCAGGGCTTCTTCCAATACTTCAGTGACTTCGCGCTCTACTTCAGCAGGGGTGGAGCCCGGGTAGGGCACCTCGATAAACACCCGGGGGATATCAATCCCGGGAAACAGCTCCAGCGGCAGCAGTCGGCTGGAAACCATGCCAAACAGCACTATGGCCAGAAAGAACATGCTGGTGGTGACAGGCCGTTTAATAGCCAGTTTAGTCAGACTCATTGGGTCACCTCCTGTGTCTGGTGATTTGAGCCCGGATCTTCCGGCTCAAACTGTTTGCGGTCAAACAGACCGTAAAGCACAGGGATTACCACCAGGGTTAACAGAGTGGCCAACGACAGACCCGCAATCACGGTAATTGCCATAGGGGCACGTACTTCGCTGCCATCTCCCACACCAATGGCCATGGGCAACAGGCCCAGAGTTGTGGTCATTGTCGTCATAATGATGGGGCGCAGACGGGAATGGGCCGCGTCTCGAATTGCACTGATTTTATCTTCACCGGCGGCTCTGAGTTGATTAATCCTGTCCACCAACACAATCGCGTTGTTGACCACAATACCCGCCAGCATGATCAGGCCGATAAATACCACCACACTCAGGTGGGTCTGTGTCAGGAACAAGCCCAGCACACTGCCACTCATCGCCATAGGCACAGCTATCAGAATAAACAGCGGGTGCAGCAGGGACTCAAACTGACTGGCCATCACCAGATACACCAGACAGACAGCCAGTGCCAGTGCGATTTTCAGGGACAGGAAGGAGGCTTCCATCTCTTCGTTCTGACCGCCAAAGCGTGCCTGCACTGAACTTGGCAGTTGTTCCTGAGCGAGTATCTGCCTGGCTTCGGCGACGGCATCACTCAGATCTCCCCAGCCCAGATTAGCGGTAACCAAGGCCACACGCTGCTGACTGATACGGTTAATGGCAGATGGACCTGTTGCCAGTTCCACATCGGCAATTGCCAGTAGCGGCAGAGGTTGGTTGCTACCTGGGTTGATAATCATCTGTTCGATATCAGTCACCTGATCCCGTTCATCCTCTTCGCTGCGAATAAGGATGTCGATCTTGCGGTCACGAACTGTGTATTTACTGGCAACAGTACCGCCTACCCGCTGGGCAATTCGGTTGGCAATAGCCGGAGCATCCAGTCCCAGCGCTGCGATACGCGCGTTATCAAAACGTATAGTCAACTCAGGCTGACCATCTTTAAGACTGGTGTTAACGTCGGTAAAGCGGTCTGAGCGGTCCAGGGCATTAACCAACTGCTCGCCGGTACGTTTCAGTACTTCAAGGTCATAGCCCGACAGTTCAATCTCCAGAGGAGTTTTAAAGCTGAACAGCTCTGGGTGTTTGATATTGGCTTCCAGTTCAGGTACTCGATTGATAGCGCGTCTCAGCTCTGTGGTGACCGCATCGTAGGCGTTGGCATCCGCCAGCACGACTTGCAAACGGCCCCAGTTCTCGCCACCACGGTTGGTATCTGAGGTCATCAGGCCACCACTGCCTGCTTGTGAATACACATGCTTCACATCTTCACGGTCGCTGATAGAGCGAGCCAGTGCCTGCAGTACTCTGTCTGTCTCAGACACCTCTGTACCGGGTTGCATCAGGATTTCAGTGTAGAACTCACCCTGATTCATCGGTGGGATCAGTTCCATCCCCAGCCGCGGCAGCAGGCTGGCGCTGCCTGCACTGACGGCAATTGCCAATATCAGTGCGCCCATCTTGTGAGCCAGTGCCAGTTCAAGCAGGCCGTGGTAGAGCTTTTCCAGTAACGCATAAACCCAGTTAAATGCGCTGCTGAGGGGACGCATCACCAGGCCCGCAAGCCAGGCAAGCAGCTTACCCAGAGTGACGACAATAGTGAGCAGGGCGCTTGGGATATAGTTCAGCAGTAATACAAAGGGGAAGCTGAATACCGTGGCGCCATATCGCTTGAACTTTCCACCCAGAGTGGTCGGCTTGGGTTTGGGAGCCCTGGCCGTCGGTGCCGGCAGAGACTGAAAGCCTTTTCTGGAGGCCAGCATAGGGATGGCAGTCAGTGCCACCAGCAAAGAGGAGAGCAAGGCGAAGGTGACGGTTAACGCCTGATCGGCAAACAGGGCCCCTGCAATGCCATCGACAAAAATCAGTGGGACAAACACAGCCAGGGTGGTCAGTGTCGAGGCGAAAATGGCACCGGATACCTCTTTACTTCCCTGAATGGCGGCTTCAACCTTACTGAGCCCCTGTTTACGGCATCTGTCGATGTTCTCCAGCACCACAATGGCATTATCCACCAGGAGGCCTACCGCCAGGGCGATGCCCCCCAGGGACATGATATTCAGACTGATGTCCGAGAAATGCATCATGTTAAAGGTGGCTATCACAGAAAAGGGGATAGACACAGAGATAATCAGGGTTGGGATAATGTCTCGCAGGAACAGGTAGATCACCAGCATTGCCAGCAGACTGCCGAGAATCGCGGCGGAGGTGACTTCACTGACGGCACTTTCAATAAATTCAGACTGATCGTAAATCACTTCAAGCTGATCGCCATTATTACGCTCGTTAAGCTGATTGATCGCCTGTTTGAGCTTTTTGGCTACCGCAACGGTATTGGCGTCGCCCTCTTTGTAGATAGCTAACTCAATGGACTCACGGTCTCCGATGCGGGTGATATCCGTGCGTTCCTTGAAACCATCTACGATGGACGCCACTTCAAACAGTCGTACCTGACGCTGGTTGTCCCGATATACGATCACCTGACCCAGCTCATCCAGAGTCTTGAACTGGTTGACGGTGCGTACCAGGTACTCTTTCTTACCCTGTACCACTTTACCGGCAGAGATATTGACGTTTTCCCGGGCGATACGCTGTTTAATGTCATCGGCGCTGATATTGAGCTGACTCAGCTTTTGCTGATCCAGCAAGATATGCACTTCTTGCTCCAGACCACCTGACAAACGAACCGCTGCCACGCCGGTGAGAGCTTCCAAACGGCGCTTTAGTTCCTCATCTGCGTAGGTTCTCATCTGTTTCAGGTCAGAACCTGACGCTTCCTCCCGAGACAGGGCAAGACGCATGATGGGGTCAAGGTTTGGGTTGAATCTCAGCAGCAGTGGCTTATCGATATCCAGAGGCAGGATGATGGTGTCCAGCTTTTCCCGCACATCGAGACTGGCCATATCCATATTGGTGCCCCATTCAAACTCGAGCACGACATCGGACATCCCGGAGCGCGATACTGAGCTGATTTTACGAAGTCCCTTAACTATGCCTACCGCCTCTTCAACGGGCTTGGACACCAGTTGCTCCACCTCCACAGGTGCGGCACCGTCGTACATGGTGCGAATCGTGAGGGTGGGGTAGCTGAGGTCTGGCAGCAGTTTAATAGCCAGGCGGGAGAAGCTGACCATGCCGAACAGCATAATGGCCAACATCATCATCCACACGGCGACCGGTCTTTTTACAGCCGTTTCAATCATTGACATATCCGCCTCTCCTTTACTGGTTGCCGGCGCTGTTGGCAACAACAGGAGTGGCGACAGCGGCCATGCCCTGCGGATTAATGATCTCTACCAAAGATTGGTCTTTCAGGTTTTGTTGACCACGGATAACCAGTTGCTCTCCCGCTTCCAGTCCACTGCGGATCTCAACTGTGTCGCCATTGCGGTAGCCCAGCTCAACTTCTCGGCGCTCGGCATTGCCTTCACTTACTACATACAGGGCCTGGCGGTTGTCCTGATTAATCACCGCCTGATAGGGCACGGTAATCACGTCTTCATGGGTATCATATTTGAGCTCAACCCGGGTAAACATACCGGCTTTCAGCTCTCGCGAACTATTGGGAACACTCAGGGTCACTTTAAAGGTGCCGCTGGAGGCATCCACCACAGGGCTTATCCTCAGGACACTGGCAGCATAGGCACGATTAGGATCGCGGCTGGTGTAGATATCAGCAGTTTGCCCCTGTTTTAAGCTTTGTAGCTGCTTTTCCGGCAGGTGCACAATGCCGTGCAACTCTTCCTGATTCACAATGTGGAAAAGCGGGTCAAACTCTTTGGCCATATTGCCCTGTTTGACATAGCGAACAGCAATGGTGCCGTCGATAGGGGAGAGTACCCGGCTTTCTTCAACCTGAAGTGCAGCCAGATCTCGCTGAGCCTTGGCTGCCTGCAGGTTGTACTCCAACTTAGCTATCTGCTCGGCGCTGACAAAGTTCTTGTTACTGATCTTTTTCAGGCGGTCCAATTCCTGCTCAATAATGGACACTTCTGCAATTTTGGCGTCCAGTGAATACTGCTGGCGGTCTGCATCGATCACAGCCAGCAGATCCCCTTTTTTCACTTTCATCCCTTCCTCGACCGGCAGGTATTCAATCATGCCTGCAATACGGGTCACCACTTTGGCCTCTTCAGGGGCTTCAAGCGTAGCTGTAGTACTGTAAAAAGAGGTGATATCACCGCGGGCGACAGAAGCTGTTTCAACCGGAATGGCATATTCCTTTTCTTCTTTTTTGGCTTCTTCCTGCTGACATCCTGTCAACCCTCCCAGCAGTGCCAATGAAACGGTGAGGGGCAGTAGTGATTTGCGCATAGTTCGTAATTCCATCTTGATTACCTGTATGTTCCGATTGAGGAACATCTAGCAGGTAGTGTGCCAAATGTGAAAATCGTTTTAATACAGTTGCTTACTGTTGTTGTGTTTGTGCTATCTGTGTTGCCTGTGCAAAATATGTAGCTTAAATGTTGATTAAGTGATGAATATGACTAAATACCCACATGGCTAAAAACGCAAGTTGAGCGCACGGCGTAATTGCAACAATTCATGTGCCCGTAAAAAATGCCTTGGGCCGGGATGGGATAGAAGTGGTAGTTGGTTGTTGTGTAAGACAGATTTTCCGGCAGGGAAGGAATACAGGCGCCGCTAATCAGCGCCTGTATTTTCAGGGTCAGAGTTTGAAAATATTATCTTTACTGTCTCTGTCGACCAGCTTCACAAACGGATCAACACCGACGTAGGTCGGGGCCGCATCCAGCTCGAATGACAGTTTATTCTCGCCACTTTGCAGTAGGTGCTTTTCGAGCAGAAGCACATCTTCCGCATTGGACAGGGTATCCGGGTCGGCTGCAAACAGGCCTATGTCAACCCGCTCGCTGAGCTCGGCTTGTTTTTCTTTACCCTCGTCATCAGCCTTCAGCTTGCCTGCGTGGATGATCAGATCTACCCGCACCTTACCATTCTCCAGAGTGGTCAGGGTTGCATCTTCCAGACGCAGGTCATAAAGGGTTATCTCCTTGAATGAACTATCGATAAAGGCCTGTTGCTCGGCATTCAGTCCCCGCTTGAGGTAGTCCACCAAATCCATTGTGGTCGGGAAGGGATCACTGCGATAGCGGAAGCGCTCGGCAAATGCACCCAGGTTGGCATTGAGCTGGGCTTCGCCGATGGCATCCTTAATTGCCATCATGATCACAGAGCCTTTTTGATAGTGAATGTATTGCTGGTTTTCGCTGCGAAGCAGAGGCATTTCAGCAATTCGCTCTGACGCACGACCACTGAGATAGCGGTCCAGCTCATACCTCAGGAAGCGGCGCAGCATATGCTCACCGTATTGACGCTCCATGACCATCAGGGCCGAGTATTGCGACAGGGATTCAGAAATGACAGCACTGCCCTGAACATTTGCCGCACCTACCTGATGTCCCCACCACTGGTGAGCAACTTCATGTGCAGTGACATAGTAGACAGGGTCAATTTTGTCCGGGTCACGCAGATCGGTAATAAAGCCGATACGCTCGGAGTAGGGGACTGTATTGGCGAAGCTTTGGGCAAAGCTGCGGTATCCCGGGAACTCCATGATACGCATTTGGCGGTGCTGATAGGGGCCGAAGGCTTCACTGAAGTAATCGATTGAATCGCGCACAGACTCCATCATTCGGTCTACGTTCCAGGGATGTGCAGCATGGTAGTAAACTTCAATGTTTATGCCTTTGTACTCCTCTTTCTTCACTGCGAACCGGCCCGATACTATGGAGAAGAAGTTCACCATAGGGCTGTCCATTTTGTAGTGAAAATAGTTGCGACCATCCTGTTGCCACTCGTTGATAAGGTAGCCTGGCACTATGGCTGTTTGATCTGCAGCGGTACTGACTGTGGCTTCAAAGTCGATAAATGTACCCTGAGCACCGAAGAAGTTCTCATTATGGAACTGGGTATCCTCCAGTTTGTTGGCTCTGTCTTTAGGCTCGAGCCCACGCTTTTCACGCTCATGACGGTCAAGCAGTTCAGAGTTTGGTTGATAGCCAAATATGGGCAACAGCGAGAAGTTATTGATAAAAGTGCCATTGTCGACAACTTCCCAGTCGAAGTCTGTTTCCGCTATGCCATTGGAGTCCCGGACCAGAGAGATTTCCCCTGAGACTTCTGCACCCGGTGCTACTGGTGAATCGAAGCTGAGCCAGCCCACAGGAAGATCCGGGTCCAACTCGCCGAATCTGGCTCCGGCTATATCAAAGCTGATGCTTTCAGGGTCTGTATGATCAGGTAAGGCGACCAGTACACGGGAAATGTTTTCGTCGGTATTATTCTGCCAACGCATTTCGACTCTGGCTCGTATCTGTCGATCTTCGGGGAAAATATCGAAGTACCCGGTGACACTCCTGGGAGACAGTTCGGGCATATCCTGATACTGACGATATCGTTTCTCGTAATTGGCCTGCCGTTCCAATCGGGCTTCATCTGTCAGGTAATGGTTCAGTATGGTGGTTTGGTAGAAGAGATAACCCCCCATGCAAACAAATACCAGAGAGGCACTAATTGCCAGCAATTTGCCACCATTCCCCAACTGGTAACCCAGAAGTTTTAGCCTGGCTTTGAGGCCAACTTCCGGGCCGCGACGATACAGGCCATAGGCGATTACAAACATGAGGACAGTAAAGGCTCCCCAATAGATCATATAGAGTCCATGGGTTTCAAGCTGCCAGCCATAGCCGTTCATATCTGAATACGGCATATAGGGTGATGCGGCGAAATTATTGAGACTGTGACCATAACCCCAGGTGGCCAGTACCAGGCTGATGATGTAGTAGCCAACGAACAGCCCCATCCCGGCATATTTGTTGGGCGCCAGTACCTGCAGAAAGAAAGCCAGCACCACAGACATCATTAGAGGAAGCAGGATTAAAAAGCCGAGACTGATAGCGTACTGGGTTAACTCCAGCTCCATCTGCCCTTTGATTAACTGGAAACTGATTGTGGTGGCCATGGCAAACAGGTACAGGAGTAACATCACCAGACTCAGGGCAACAAATTTTGAGCTGAGAAAGATGTTGTTGGACACAGGCATGGCATCAATGATGTCGCCAATCCCGGTATTTCGCTCGCGCCAGACAATTTCACCACAATAGTAAACCAGCACGATGACCATCAGCAGACCGGTGGAGCCGACAATCAGGCTTACCATATCCTGGGTCAGTGGCCAGTTACTGGTGCCATACCAATCCAAATCTCCGGTAAGCATGGGGCCAATCAGGTTGATCACTGTGAGTGCGCCAAGAATGTAGAAAGGCGCGCTGAAAAACACCTGTTTGATCTCAAAACCCACCCGGGTCCAGAACTGTTTGCTGCCGCTGATTACCGGCTGTCTTGCCAGCTCCTGCAGTGGCGGCATCGTTGGATTTTTGTAGGCCCGGCTCTTTTTAGCTTCAGTCTTACGTGTCATCGCCGGTTGGCGGTGAACGCCGCTCAACGCCAATACAGTCAAAGACAATCCCAGCCAAAGCAGTCGGTTTTGCAGCATAAGCCCTTCCAGCCCCATGCTGATGGTGTTTTTCTCCTCTATGGTCCAGTAGCGAGCGACCTGAGCAAAGGTTCGCAGACCAAATGGGTCCAGCAGCGCGGCAATCTCACGGTATTGAGGTTGACTGGCAAGCTGTCCGGCAAAGCCATAGAGCACAAACAAGGCGACTGCTGTGAGGTAAAGCGCCATCATGGAACGGAACTTCTGTGCCATGGCATAAAACAGCACCGACAGGAAAAACAGGGTAGGGGTAACCAATAGGAGCAGTGGCTTGATATAGAACCACAACGAGATTTCCCCGAAGCGACTGGAGTCAACCCAGGGCATTAATGAGCCCAGCAGGTGCCCCAGGGGGGCCAGAGAGAACAAAGTCAGTACCACCAGAAAGCTACCGAAAAAGCGTCCAAGTTGGTATTGCAGTGGAGACAGAGGCTTTACATAAAGAAGCTCCTCCATCATGGATTGCTGATTACGCACGGCGGAGCTGCCGACAAAATTCACTACAGCAAACATGGCGATGATGCCGGTAATCAACAAGGTTTGGCCGATGGCGAAGGGACTGTTTTTCAGTACTTCGCCGCCGCTGCCTATTTGCACTGTATCTGATGCTGTCGCAAAGAAGCACACCAGAAACAGCAGCAGGCCAACGACATAGAATGAGGGCTGACGCAGATAGTAACGCCACTCAAACGACAGGGTATGTAAGAACATGATGCCGCTCCTTATGCCACTTGTTGACGATGATTGTGTAGCGTCGAGAAGTAAAGATCCTCAAGTCCGGCATCGGTAGCTTCAAATTGATCCGGGCAGGTATCGGCCATCACATTCAACACAGTGCGACCGGCAAACAGGCGTTTTGAGATAACCGGCAACTGATTCTCAAGTTCTGCCGCATCCTGCTGGGACACGGTACGTTGCCAGATTTTGCCTTCAAGCTGGCTCACCAGTTGTTGTGGGTTGCCCTGGAGCAAGATGCTGCCGGATGCCAATACCGCCATATTTGGGCACAGTTCGGCAACGTCATCCACAATATGAGTTGACAGGATTACCACTCGCTCTTCCCCCAGGCTGACCAGCAGATTGTGAAAACGGTTGCGTTCTTCCGGGTCCAGACCCGCAGTGGGCTCATCAACAATAAGCAGCTTGGGGTCCCCCAACAGTGCCTGGGCAATACCGAACCTTTGGCGCATACCACCTGAGTAGCCGCTGACAGACTTTAATCTGTGTTGATAGAGGTTGGTGTGTGCCAGCAACCCCTCGACAATCTCTTTACGCTCTTTGGTGTTGTTTATGCCCTTGAGTACTGCCAGATGGTCAAGTAAGTCGATAGCGGTAACCCGCGGGTAGACGTTGAAATCCTGTGGCAGGTAACCGAGAGTTTTACGAATGGCCATGGGATCGGCAAATACATCAATGCCGTCGAAGGTGATGCTGCCGCTATCAGCGGATTGAAGCGTGGCGATGGTGCGCATCAAGCTGGACTTACCTGCGCCGTTGGGGCCGAGCAGGCCAAACAGCCCGGTGGGGATCTCAAGATTGACGTCGTTTAGCGCTTTTACACCGTTATCATAGGTTTTATTGAGGTTTTTTATGCTGAGCATGCTGGTATCCGGCTATTAGAATTAAATTTATCCGAAGTTACCAAATTGCCATGTTTCTTAAATGTAATAAATGTAACTGTTTGTATTGGTGATGGTTAGCCTGAGAAAAGACAATAAAAAAGCGCCCGAAGGCGCTTTTCGTTAAGGTTTAACCCCGGATTAATCTCTGTCTTTCAGTTCAACAAAGTTACGGGAGTCTTTACCTGTGTAGAGCTGACGTGGACGACTGATCTTGTGACCAGGCTGATCCAGCATCTCTTTCCAGTGTGCAATCCAGCCCGAGGTACGTGCCAGGGCAAAGATTACGGTAAACATACTGGTTGGGATACCAATGGCCTTCATGATGATGCCAGAGTAGAAATCTACGTTTGGATACAGCTTCTTGGAGATGAAGTACTCATCGTTCAGCGCGATACGCTCAAGCTCCATAGCAACATCCAGCAGAGGATCATCAATTTTCAGCTCTTCCAGAACTTCATGACAGGTTTCACGCATCACTTTGGCGCGTGGGTCGAAGTTCTTGTAAACCCTGTGACCGAAGCCCATCAGACGGAAAGGATCATCCTTGTCTTTGGCGCGTTCGATAAACTCAGGAATGCGATCAACAGTACCAATCTCTTCCAGCATGTTCAGACAGGCTTCATTAGCACCACCATGTGCAGGTCCCCACAGGGACGCAATACCTGCTGCGATACAGGCAAATGGGTTGGCGCCGGAAGAGCCGGCCAGACGAACAGTAGACGTTGATGCGTTCTGCTCATGGTCCGCGTGCAATACAAAGATGCGGTCCATAGCACGTTCAACGATTGGGTTAACCTTGTAGTCTTCGCACGGCACAGCAAACATCATCTGCAGGAAGTTACCTGCATAGCTGAGCTCGTTACGCGGATAGATAAAGGGTTGACCCTGAGAGTACTTGTAGCACATGGCCGCAATGGTCGGCATCTTGGATACCAGACGGAAAGCAGCAATACGGCGGTGCTTGGGATCATTTACATCCAGCGAATCCTGGTAGAAAGCAGACAGTGCTCCCGTTACGCCACAAAGCATGGCCATTGGGTGAGCGTCACGACGGAAGCCACGGAAGAAAAATGCCAACTGCTCGTGGACCATGGTGTGGGTCTTTACCGTTTCGACAAACTGGGCATATTGCTCTTTATTAGGCAGTTCGCCGTAAAACAGCAAATAACAAAGGTCCAGATAGTTGGACTCTTCAGCCAGTTGGTCAATCGGGTAACCTCGGTGTAACAGTACACCTTTGTCGCCGTCAATGTAGGTAATTGCTGATTCACAGGATGCTGTCGCCAAAAAGCCTGGGTCAAAAGTGAAGTAACCTGAGCTTCCTAACTTGCTGATATCAATGACATCGTGTCCAGCGGTCCCTTGTTTTACCGGTAGTTCAATTGAGCCATTTTCAGGCAATTCCAATTTGGCTTTCAAATCAGCCATACCCCGTTCTCCTTACTTCATTCTTATGTGAGTGCGGCATATCAAACCAGCCATACTTTACAGGCAACACAGATCACATTTCAATTTAAATAAGCGTTTAAATTGATTAGACCTTGGTCTGAAAGCTTGAGGATTACTATACCCAGTCTAGACTTATCGGGTTAATGCCTCAAAAAAAACAATATTTCGATAATGTGATGTTTGTATTTGACATTTAGCACTTGTATACTTTGAGCGCCCATCTAGGGTTGCAAACGCACTTATCTGAATATCATTTTTTTTACAAGCGAAGGCGATGATATTCCGATTGGTAAACCGTTTGTTTAAAAACATCGTATCTAAAGCCAGTGTTCGTGACGTTCGTCATGGAAAGTAGTTTTACTAACGATTCAAATAACAAAAATAGTGCTCAATGGAGCTGAGTGAGCAGAACGTGAAAAAGCAAAGACCTGTCCATTTAGATCTGCAGACTATTCGTTTCCCTGCGACTGCAATCGCATCCATTCTTCACCGTATCTCCGGTGTCATCATGTTGTTTGCTGTAGGCATCCTTATCTGGTTGCTTAACACATCCTTGTCATCCCCTCAGGGATTCGCCGAGGTGCAGGCGCTGTTTGATACTCTACTGGTGAAGTTCATCGTCTGGGGTATTCTCACCGCACTGGGCTATCACATTCTGGCGGGCCTCCGTCATATCGTGATGGACACTGGTCGTTGGGAAGAACTGGAATCGGGTGCAGCAAGTGCCAAAGCCGCTATGGTTCTGGCGATTGTGTTCTCAGTTATCGTGGGGATCTGGGTATGGTAACGAATGCAGCAAGCTTTGGTCGCAGCGGCGTCCATGATTTTATTCTGATACGTGCCAGTGCCGTGGTGCTGGCTTCCTACGCCATCTTTCTGGTTGCTTTTATTGCACTGAGCTCTCCGCTGACTTATGAAGTCTGGAGTGGTCTGTTTGCCTCGCTGCCGATGAAGATTTACACCCTGGTAGCTTTGGTTGCCTTGCTGATCCACGCCTGGATCGGTATCTGGCAAGTGCTCACCGATTACGTAAAGAACATTGCACTGCGCGGCGTATTGCAATTCGCCTTTGTTGTAGCAGCCCTTTCTTACCTGGCTGCAGGCTTGATTATCGTGTGGGGTGTTTAAGTGAGTATTCCAGTTCGCGAATTTGATGCCGTGGTAATCGGCGCAGGTGGTGCGGGTATGCGCGCTGCACTGCAAATCTCCAAGGAAGGCAAGAGCTGTGCGCTCCTGTCTAAAGTATTCCCAACCCGTTCTCACACTGTGTCTGCACAGGGTGGTATCACAGTTGCACTGGGCAATGCCCACGAAGACAACTGGGAATACCACATGTATGACACGGTAAAAGGTTCCGACTTTATCGGTGACCAGGACGCCATTGAGTACATGTGCCAGACCGGCCCTGAGGCCATCATCGAGCTGGAAAACATGGGCCTGCCATTCTCCCGTTTTGATAATGGCACTATCTATCAGCGTCCATTCGGTGGTCAGTCCAAGAACTTTGGTGGTGAGCAGGCGGCCCGTACCGCTGCTGCCGCTGACCGTACCGGCCACGCACTGCTGCACTGTCTGTACCAGCAAAACGTTAAAAACAAAACCCAGGTGTTCTCTGAGTGGTACGCCCTGGATCTGGTAAAGAACGAAGACGGTGCCATGGTAGGCTGTACTGCTATCGATATCGAAACCGGTGAAATTGTTTACTTCAAAGCGAAAGCGACTGTACTGGCCACAGGCGGTGCAGGTCGTATCTACGCTTCGACCACCAATGCTCACATCAATACCGGTGACGGTGTTGGTATGGCGGCCCGTGCCGGTGTGCAGCTGCAGGACATGGAAATGTGGCAGTTCCACCCAACAGGTATTGCAGGCGCCGGTGTACTGGTAACTGAAGGTTGCCGTGGTGAGGGTGGTTATCTGCTGAATAAAGATGGCGAGCGCTTTATGGAGCGTTATGCACCGAATGCCAAAGATTTGGCGGGTCGTGACGTGGTTGCTCGCTCAATGATGACTGAAATTCGTGAAGGTCGCGGCTGTGATGGTCCTATGGGTCCACACATCAAGCTGAAGCTGGACCATCTGGGTAAAGAAACCCTGGAAGCACGTCTGCCAGGCGTATGTGAGCTGTCCCGTACCTTTGCTCACATTGACCCGGCCGATGGCCCAATTCCGGTTATCCCAACCTGTCACTATATGATGGGTGGTCTGCCTGCCAAAGTCAGCGGTCAGGTTGTTCGCAAGAATAATGACGGCAGTGAATCTGATGTCGTTGGCCTGTTTGCAGTGGGCGAGATTGCCTGTGTGTCTGTACACGGCGCCAACCGTCTTGGCGGTAACTCTCTGCTGGATTTGGTGGTATTCGGTCGTGCGGCCGGTCAGCACCTGGGTAAGGCACTTGATGAGACGCCAGACCCGAAAGCGGCTTCCACTGAAGAAGTTGAAAAATCTCTTGAGCGCCTTAAGCGTTGGGAAAGCAACAAAGACGGTGAAGACCCGGCGGTTATCCGTAAAGACCTGCAGATGTGCATGCAGTTGAACTTCTCTGTATTCCGCAGCGGCGGTGCCATGAAGGAAGGTCTGCAGGAGCTGCAGAAGATCCGTGAGCGTCTGAACAACGCCAAGCTGTCTGACAACTCCCGTGAATTCAACACTCAGCGTATTGAGTGTCTGGAGCTGGACAACCTGATGGCAACGGCGATTGCTACTGCTTATGCGGCTAACTTCCGTACTGAAAGTCGTGGTGCTCACTCCCGTGAAGACTTCCCTGAGCGTGATGATGACAACTGGCTGTGCCACTCTTTGTTTGACCCAGTCAGCGAAGAGATGGATCGCCGCGCAGTGAATATGTCACCCAAGACCCGCGAAGCCTTCCCACCCAAGAAGCGCACCTACTAAGGAGGGGATGAAACGATGAAACTTGAATTTTCTATCTATCGTTACAACCCGGATGTGGATACCAAGCCACGTATGCAGGACTACACCCTGGAAGTGGACGAAGGCGTCGACATGATGGTGCTGGATGCTCTGCTACTGCTGAAAGAGCAGGATACCAGCCTGGTTTTCCGTCGCTCTTGTCGTGAAGGGGTTTGTGGCTCTGATGGCATGAACATGAACGGTAAGAACGGTCTGGCTTGTATCACGCCTATCTCTACCTTCAAAGGTAAGAAGGTGGTGATTCGCCCACTGCCCGGTATGCCGGTAGTGCGTGACCTGGTAGTGGACCTGTCTCAGTTCTACCAGCAGTACGAGCGTATCAAGCCGTACCTGATTAACGATGAGAAGAAGCCTGCCCGTGAGCACCTGCAAAGCCCTGAAGAGCGTGCGCATCTTGATGGTCTGTATGAATGCATCATGTGTGCCTGCTGTTCTACCGCCTGTCCATCCTTCTGGTGGAACCCGGACAAGTTCGTGGGCCCAAGTGGTTTGCTGCACGCGTATCGCTTCCTGATCGACAGCCGTGATACTGCGACTGATGAGCGTCTTGCTGATCTGGACGACGCCTACAGTGTATTCCGTTGCCACAGCATCATGAACTGTGTGGATGTATGTCCAAAGGGACTGAATCCTACCAAAGCGATTGGTCATATCAGATCAATGCTGTTAAACCGGGCGGTATAGATGCAAGATACTGAGCAACAACCTATAATCAGGTAGCTCATTGAGAGTCACTTTCCTCATTATGGGAAAGTGACTCTTTTGTGTCAGGGATGACACGCGCCATTGGACGGGAATCCGGGGCGGCAGAATATAGTATTACGCTGGGCCAAAAAGCTAAGCACGTGTATCAAGTTTGAAAGGAATAGCAATGCACCAAGGCACTATGAAAGCCTGGCTCGATTCATCTCACCTGAGTGGTGCTAATTCGACCTATGTCGAAGAGATGTATGAGGCCTATCAGGACGATCCCTCATCGGTCACTGACGACTGGCGGGCGGTATTCGATAATCTCCCAGTGGTTAACGGGTCAGCTGTAGATGCCCCGGAAGCCGCACATTCCAAAGTTCGCGACTACTTCCGTAGTTTGGCACTGGATACTCGCCGAGGCGGCGCAAGCCGGGTATCGGATCCAGAATTGGATGCCAAACAGGTTAAGGTGCTGCAGATGATCAACGCACACCGTTTCCGTGGTCACCAGAACGCTAACCTTGACCCCTTGGGCCTGTGGAAGCGTGAACCTGTCAAAGAACTGAATCCAGCATTCCACGGCCTTGACGCCGACGATATGGACCGTGAATTTAACACGGGTTCATTCGCTCACGGCGGCGAGACCATGAAGCTTTCCGAGCTGATTAACGCTCTGAAGGCTACCTACTGCGGCTCCATCGGCGCCGAGTACATGCACATCACTGATACGGAAGAGAAGCGTTGGATCCAGCAACGTCTCGAACCGACCATGGGCAAAGCCCAACTTTCCAAAGAAGAGAAGACCCGCATTCTTGAAGGTCTGAACGCCGCTGAAGGTATGGAAAAGTACCTGGGTGCCAAGTTCCCCGGTGCCAAGCGTTTCTCGCTGGAAGGTGGTGATGCACTTGTGCCTATGATGCGGGAAATCCTGTATCAGGCTGGTGAAGCCGGCACTAAAGAAATTGTTATCGGTATGGCTCACCGTGGCCGTCTGAACCTCCTGGTTAACGTACTGGGTAAGCGTCCGGGCGAACTGTTTGATGAATTTGCCGGTAAGCACAAAGCGGAATTGGGCTCAGGTGATGTGAAGTATCATCAGGGCTTCTCATCCGACTTCGAAACACCCGGCGGTAACCTGCACCTGGCACTGGCCTTTAACCCATCTCACCTGGAGATTGTAAACCCAGTAGTGATGGGCTCTGTGCGTGCCCGTCAGGATCGCCGCAAGTGTGATTCTGGCCTGCAGGTGATGCCAATTACTATCCATGGTGACAGCGCCATTACCGGTCAGGGTATTGTGCAGGAGACATTCAACATGTCTCAGACCCGTGGCTTTAAAATTGGTGGCAGCATCCGCATCGTGGTGAACAATCAGGTGGGCTTTACCACTTCATTGCATCAGGATGTTCGCTCTACTGAATACTGTACCGATATTGCCAAGATGGTACAGGCGCCTATTTTCCACGTGAATGCAGACGACCCTGAAGCGGTTGCCTTTGTTTCACGTCTGGCTGTGGACTATCGCAATACTTTCCGTCGTGACGTAGTGATTGATCTGGTTTGTTACCGTCGTCATGGTCACAACGAAGCTGATGAGCCAAGCGCAACCCAGCCGTTGATGTATGCCAAGATCAAAAAGCACCCAACCCCGCGCAAGCTGTATGCGGATCAGTTGATCGCTGAAGGCTCCCTGGGCGCAGATGACGTTACCGGCATGATTAATGACTATCGTGAAGCTCTGGACCAGGGCGAGTGCGTGGTTAAAGAGTGGCGTCCAATGACGCTGCACTCAGTGGACTGGTCTCCCTTTATCGGTCATGACTGGGATGTCGCTTATGAGCCTACGTTACCGATGGAGCGCCTGCAGAGTCTGGCCAGCCGTCTGACCGACGTGCCTGAAAGCCACAAGTTGCAGTCCCGCGTCGCCAAGTTGTACAAAGACCGTTCTGCCATGGCAAGCGGCGAAAAGCTGTTGGACTGGGGTTTTGCCGAGACACTGGCTTACGCCACTATTCTGGAAGATAAAAAGCGGGTTCGTATCACAGGTCAGGATTCCGGCCGTGGTACCTTCTTCCATCGTCACGCTGTGCTGCATAACCAGAATGATGGCACTACCTATTTGCCTCTGCGTAATGTGGCGGATGAGCAGGGGCCAATCGACATTACTGACTCTGTGTTGTCTGAAGCTTCCGTGCTGGCGTTTGAGTACGGTTATGCCACTGCAGAGCCAGGTGGTCTGACTATCTGGGAAGCTCAGTTCGGTGACTTTGTAAACTGTGCTCAGGTTGTTATCGATCAGTTTGTTTCATCAGGCGAGCAGAAGTGGGGCCGTTTGTGTGGCCTGACCATGCTGCTGCCACACGGTTATGAAGGTCAGGGACCAGAGCACTCCAGTGCCCGTCTCGAGCGCTTCCTGCAGCTGTGTGCCGACCACAATATGCAGGTGTGTGTGCCGTCGACTCCGGCGCAGGTATACCACATGCTGCGTCGTCAGGTGGTGCGTCCTATGCGTCGTCCACTGATTGTGATGTCACCAAAATCTCTGCTGCGTCACCCGCTGGCGGTATCAAGCATGGAAGAACTGGCAAACGGTACCTTCCAGAATGTGATTGGCGAGATTGATGAGCAAGATCCGAGCAAAGTGGATCGTGTGGTGTTCTGTAGCGGTAAGGTTTATTTCGAACTGCTGGAACGTCGCCGCAAGGAAGGTCTGAATAATATCGCCATTGTCAGGGTGGAGCAGTTATATCCATTCCCACATGCAGAAATGGACGCCGAGCTGGAGAAATACCAGCACGTGAAGGAGTTCGTCTGGTGTCAGGAGGAGCCTCAGAATCAGGGCGCCTGGTACTGTAGTCAGCACCATTTCTGGACAGCCATTCCCAAGGGCGCAACTTTGACCTATGCAGGGCGTGAAGCCTCTGCCGCCCCGGCCTGTGGTTACCCTGAGCTGCACAATATGCAACAGCAGCAGCTCGTCAATGACGCACTGAATCTAAAGTAATAGACATTTATAAAAAGGATATTGATCCATGAGTATCGAAATTAAGGTACCCGTCCTGCCAGAATCTGTTGCCGATGCCACCATCGCAACCTGGCATGTACAGCCCGGCGAGCAGGTTTCCCGTGATCAAAACCTGGTTGATATTGAAACTGACAAAGTGGTTCTGGAAGTGGTTGCCCCTGAAGATGGCCAAATCACAGAATTCCTGGCCCAGGAAGGTGACACAGTACTGGCGGAGCAAGTGATTGCTGCCTTTGCGCCAGGTGCCGTTGCCGGTCAGGAAGTGACCAAAGCCGAAGCTCAGGCTGCCGCACCGGCGCCAGCTGCTGAAGAAGCTGCAAGCGATGAAAGCAATGATGCTCTGAGCCCATCTGTACGTCGTCTGATTGCCGAGCACGGGGTTGACGCCAGCCAGATCAAGGGTACAGGTGTAGGCGGTCGCATCACCAAAGAAGATGTAGAAAGCTTTGTGAAGAACAAAGGTGCTGCACCTGCAGCAGCTCCAGCGGTTGCACCTCTGGGTGAGCGCAGTCAGAAGCGTGTGCCTATGACGCGTCTGCGTAAGACCATCGCTAACCGCCTGCTGGAAGCCAAGAACTCGACTGCCATGCTCACCACCTTTAATGAGGTGAACATGAAGCCGATTATGAACATCCGTAAGCAGTATCAGGAAGAGTTCGAGAAGAAGCACGGTATCCGTCTGGGCTTTATGTCTTTCTACGTGAAGGCTGTGACCGAAGCACTGAAGCGCTTCCCTGAAGTTAACGCGTCAATCGACGGCGACGATCTGGTTTATCACAACTACTTCGATGTGAGCATCGCTGTATCGACTCCACGTGGCCTGGTGACTCCGGTTCTGCGTGATACCGATACCATGACCCTGGCTGAAATCGAGAAAGCAGTCCGTGAACTGGCGATTAAAGGCCGTGACGGTAAGCTGACTGTTGATGATATGACTGGCGGTAACTTCACAGTGACCAACGGCGGCGTATTTGGCTCGCTGATGTCCACCCCAATTTTGAATTTGCCCCAGAGTGCGATCCTTGGCATGCACGCCATCAAGGACCGTCCTATGGCAGTAAATGGCCAGGTAGAAATTCTGCCTATGATGTACCTGGCACTTTCCTACGACCACCGCATTATCGATGGTCGTGAGTCTGTGGGCTTCCTGGTAACCATTAAGGAATTCCTGGAAGACCCAACCCGTCTGCTGCTTGACCTCTAAGCAAGCCGACAAGGCCTGCCGTAAGCGGCGGGCCAACCCTCGTGATTGGTCCCCAGGGCCAGTTGGAACTGACAAAGTAGTATATGGATAGATCATCATGAATTTGCATGAGTATCAGGCAAAAGCCCTGTTTGCCGAATATGGATTACCTGTGTCAGAAGGTTTCGCCTGTGATACCCCTCAAGAAGCGGTAGAAGCAGCGGGCCGGATTGGCGGAAATATGTGGGTTGTTAAGTGTCAGGTTCATGCCGGTGGCCGTGGTAAGGCTGGTGGTGTGAAAGTGACTGGCGACAAGGAAGAGATCAGAGCATTTGCCGAGCATTGGTTGGGCAAGAACCTGGTGACTTATCAGACAGATGAGAATGGTCAGCCTGTTGCCAAGATCCTGGTAGAAAGCTGCACGGACATTGCCAATGAGCTGTACCTGGGTGCGGTCGTTGACCGTGGTACTCGCCGCGTTGTATTTATGGCTTCCACCGAAGGCGGTGTAGAGATTGAAAAGGTGGCTGAAGAGACACCTGAGCTGATCCACAAAGCCATTATCGATCCACTGGTAGGCCCTCAGCCATACCAGGCTCGCGACCTTGGCTTCAAACTGGGCCTGAATCCAGTTCAAATGAAGCAGTTCACCAAGATCTTCATGGGTCTGGCGAACATGTTTAACGCCTATGACTTTGCACTGCTGGAGATTAACCCTCTGGTGATTACCGACGAAGGTAACCTGCACTGTCTGGACGGCAAAATTGGTGTTGATGGTAACGCTCTGTTCCGTCAGCCTAAAATCAAAGAAATGCACGACCCTTCTCAGGATGACCCACGCGAAGCCCATGCAGCCAAGTTCGAACTGAACTATGTTGCGCTGGACGGTAACGTTGGTTGTATGGTGAACGGTGCGGGTCTGGCCATGGGTACCATGGACATTGTTAACTTGCATGGTGGCAAGCCAGCCAACTTCCTTGACGTAGGTGGTGGTGCAACTAAAGAGCGTGTTGCTGAAGCGTTTAAGATCATTCTGTCTGATGACAATGTGAAGGCGGTTTTGGTTAACATCTTCGGTGGTATCGTGCGTTGTGACATGATTGCTGAAGGCATTATCGGTGCAGTGAAAGAAGTTGGTGTTAACGTTCCAGTGGTTGTTCGTCTGGAAGGTACCAACGCTGAGCTGGGTCGTGAAGTATTGGCGGGTTCAGGTCTTGATATCATTGCGGCAACCAGTCTGACTGACGCGGCCGAGCAAGTTGTAAAAGCTGCGGAGGGCAAATAATGTCTGTATTAATTAACAAAGATACCAAAGTCATTTGTCAGGGATTCACCGGCGGACAGGGTACTTTCCATTCTGAGCAGGCGATCGCCTACGGTACTCAAATGGTTGGTGGCGTTTCTCCGGGTAAAGGTGGCCAGACTCATCTGGACCTGCCTGTATTCAACACAGTAAAAGAAGCTGTTGCAGCGACTGGTGCAACTGCCACTGTTATCTATGTGCCTGCACCTTTCTGTAAAGATGCCATCTTCGAAGCTATCGACGGTGGTATTGAGCTGATCGTATGTATCACCGAAGGTATTCCAACGCTGGATATGCTGGACGTGAAGGTTAAGCTGGAAGAAACCGGCGTTCGCATGATTGGCCCTAACTGTCCGGGTGTTATCACTCCAGGTGAATGTAAGATTGGCATTATGCCAGGTCACATTCACAAGCCAGGTAAAGTGGGCATTGTCTCCCGCTCTGGTACTCTGACCTATGAAGCGGTTAAGCAGACCACTGACGAAGGTTTCGGTCAGTCTACCTGTGTCGGTATTGGTGGTGACCCAATTCCAGGTACCAACTTTATCGATGTACTGGAAATGTTCCAGAACGACCCACTGACTGAAGCTATCGTAATGATTGGTGAAATCGGTGGTACTGCTGAAGAAGAAGCAGCCGAGTACATCAAGGCTAACGTAACCAAGCCAGTGGTATCTTATATCGCGGGTGTTACTGCGCCAGCCGGTAAGCGTATGGGCCACGCCGGTGCCATCATTGCCGGTGGTAAAGGTACTGCAGACGAGAAGTTTGCGGCGCTGGAAGCTGCCGGTGTAACCACTGTTCGCTCTTTGGCTGACATTGGTCGCGCACTGCGAGAGAAGACTGGTTGGTAATCCAACCGGAATAGAGAAAGGCGCTCTGTGATGAGCGCCTTTTTTGTGGGATTTTTAGACCTATGTCGATAGTCGAGATAATTCTTCCCTTACTGCTGGTGGCTGCCTGCGGATATGGCGCGTCCCGCAGTCGCTGGTTTTCTGCTGAGATGGTCAAAGGCGTCAGTGTACTGGCCTTTTACATCTGTATTCCTGCGCTGTTATTTTCAGCCATGCTCAAGGTGCCGCTTGAGTCCAGCCTCAATCCCGCTGTGTTGATGGCGTTTTATCTGCCTGTGGTCAGCGTGTTTCTGGTGACTCTTGCGGTTGCTGCGCTGATTGGCACAAGGGGCGTTAAACAAAGTGCAGTGCTGGGGTTGGGGGGCAGTTATTCCAACACACTGCTCGTAGGTTTGCCTGTGATTATCGCCGCGTACGGCGAGGCGCAGATGGCCAATGTGTTCCTGATTATTCCGTTTCACAGCGCTGTGCTGTTTGGGCTGACTTTTGTGATAAGTGGCTTTGGTAAGCCGCTGGAGCTGATTAAAAGCCTGGTGTTTAACCCTGTGGTGTCCAGCATAGGGTTGGGCTTACTTGGGAATGTGTTGGGACTGAGCTTACCTGTGACGCTGGACGCAGCCCTCGAGATGCTTGCCAAGCCTGCTATTCCCTGTGCCCTGTTTGTGCTCGGCGCCAATCTGAATCAATATCGATTGTCCGGTGCCATGACGTCGGTTGTATCTTTGTCGATGGTTAAGTTGATGCTGTTGCCCGCTATGGTCTACTGGCTTGGCAGTAGCCTTGAGCTGAGTTCGCTTGAGCGGGCTGTCACCGTGCTGTTGGCCGCCAGTCCATTGGGAGTGAATGCTTATTTGATAGCGGTCCAGGTCAAACAGCATGAGAAAGAGATCGCCGGTGCTGTGGTACTGTCAAGCACGCTGGCCGTTGTGAGCGTCAGTTTTTGGCTTTGGGTACTGACCTGAGATTGCAGCTGTGGGGTTGTCTCATTATAGTGGAGCCAGACAGGGACTATAACAAACAGGTAACACCATGGATTTTATTGAAGTTTACCCCAACGCGCTGCCGGATGAATTTTGTGATCGCTTGATTGAGACCTTTGACAAGCATCAGGGGGTGACGCCGGGACATACGGGTCACGGCGTCGATCCGGAAAAGAAGCTCAGTATGGATCTGATGTTGGATGCGCACCGTGAGCTGGATGGTGTTCGAAATGAGCTGCTGCAATACACCCTTGCCACATCAGTAGACTATTTCAATAAATATCCGCTGGCCATGATGGGAGCTGTGGCGGTTCAGGTCGCGGATGAAGCGGGAAAGCCGGTAACCCTTACGCCGGAGAACTTTGAGCAGTTGGGACGACCCAGAACTGAGGCGCTAATCCGCTACCTGTATCGCAGTGGCACCATTAATATTCAGAAGTATGAGCAGGCAAAGGGCGGTTACCCTCACTGGCACTCAGAGCAGTTTCCCCAGGCAGGCCATAACGAAGCTCTGCACAGAGTGGTGCTCTATATGTTCTATCTCAACGATGTGGAAGAGGGCGGCGAGACAGAGTTTTTTTATCAGGGCCGTAAAGTACGTCCTACCAAAGGCACCATGGTGATTGCCCCTGCGGCATTTACCCACTCCCACAGAGGTAACAAGCCCCTGAGCGGTGACAAGTATATTGCCACCTCCTGGATTATGTTTAACCGGGCTGAGCAGTTATATGGTCAGCCAGGAAAATAGTGGGTTATACCGGTAGTCTGACTCTGAACAGGGCGCCTTCCAGTACTGAATTTTCAATGGTCAGGGTGCCCTGGTAGCTGGAGACAATCTCATCACACACCGCCAACCCAATGCCCTGGCCCGGTGAGCGACTGTCAGCCCTGACACCTCGCTGCAGTACCTTATCTCTCAGGCTCTCTTCAATGCCGGGGCCATCATCTTCGACCACGAGTTCAAACTGACCATCACGGCTGACTGCGCTGACTCTGACTTCACTGATACAAAGACGATAGGCGTTTTCCATCAGGTTGCCCAGCAGCTCCATCAAATCCTCCTGACCACCGGGAAACATCACATCCTCGCTCACACAGCTGGTCAGCTTTACCTGCTTCTCACGGTAGACCTTGTCCAGCATCATTGTGATTTGAGACAGCATAGGCGTGAGCAGAACCGCCTCCTGCTTGAGACCTTTGCGGCCCATGGTGGCTCGCTTCAACTGATACTTCACCAACTGATCCATCTGGCCAATTTGCGCCATAATCCTGTCATTAGCTTCTTCACGGGATAGGCTTTTATCGTCGGTAATCGCATGCACAGCTGCCAACCGTGTTTTAAGGCTGTGGGCCAGATCATTCATGGAATGTTCAACCCGTTGCTGCTGATCGCTTGCCTGCCTGAGCAGCTGGTTCAGGGCTGCACTGACTCCCTCCAGTTCGGTAGGGTAGTCCGCTGACAGTTCGCTGGATTTGCCCTGATTAATGGCCAGCAGTTCATTGCGCATGGTGACCAGAGGTCTAAGCCCCCAATAGCCAGCGCTGGCCAGCAGGATAAAAGCAGCCCCCATAACCAGCGCCAGTCGCCAATAGGTGCGTTCACTGAACTCCCGGTTCTCCTGCTGGATCTTGGCGGCATCTTTCATCACCAGCAGACTGTATTTCTTACCACCCAGCTCAACAGCCAATAGATAGGCGTAGTAGCCCTTGCCACCGGCCGGTTCGATAAAGTAGGGGGGAGAGTCACTCCGTATTTCGTCAAACTTCTCGCAGGCATCAAAAAGCTTTAATTCTGTGGCTTTGGCTGACGTCCAAAGTTGGGAGAAGTCAGGCCCACAGGCCGCCATCACATAGCGTTTGGGTAACCGGTTTCGCTCCAGCCAATCCACATTGGGGGGGAGTTGTTTACTCTCCCTGAGTTCTGCTGCCACTGAGGGGATCTCGGCGATAAGCTCGGCTGTCTCTTCGTTATAGGCATTCTGCTCATGGAGCACATTGATAAGGACAGCCAGGCCAAGGCCAACCAAAGCTATGATGGTTAAAGAGGTGAAGAACATGCGCGCCATCAGGCGCTTTTTCATTTTCAATGGCATAGTGGCTGTCGCTTAAATGGCAGGAGTTTACTCAACAGTTTGAGTAAATCGGTAGCCCTGTCCGCGTATGGTGACGATAGGGCATTCAATATCATCCCGGGTCAGCTTCTTACGCAGGCGGCTTATCATCACCTCAATGGTGTTGGGATCACCTTCTTTGTCGCCATACAGGACATCCAGCAGACGCTGCTTGGCCACTACTTCGCCATGATGGCGCATCAGGTATTCCAGGATCTGATACTCAAAGGCGGTGACTTCCAGTTCATCTTCTTGCCAGAACACCTGTTTGGCTGCCAGATCCAACTTTATCGCGCCACTGATGATGACAGGGCGGACAAAGCCGGAGCTTCTGCGTACCAGGGCATCGAGTCTGGCGACCAGCTCCTCTTTCTGAAAAGGCTTAACCAGATAATCGTCGGCACCGGCGTTAAGGGCGGTCACCTTATCCTGCCAGTTAACCCTGGCGGTCAATACCAGCACAGGCGCTTTAACTCCCTGAGCCCGCATCTGTTGAATTAGCTGCACGCCGTCGCCATCAGGCAGGCCAAGATCGACAATGGCGACATCTATGGGGTAATCGGATGCCTGATACAGGCCTTCTGTGGCTGTTGGCGCAACCTGAACCTGATTGCCCAATTCACTGAGCTGCACCTTCAGATGATGAGACAAAATAGGATCGTCTTCTACTACCAGGATTCTCATTGTCATACTCCACGCCTTCTAGTTAGCCGTCATCTTACATCTTGAACAAGACGCTGTAAAAACAAGTTGTTAGCTTAATGTACAAGGGCTGAACCCGGGCTGAATCGAGAATAAACAGCCAAGTTGAGAAAAAATTGCTTGAGTTTGATGGCGTGGTGGTTAAAGTTGCGTAAAAAATTATACGGCTAACATGTGATGAAACTGTTTAAACACTGTCTTTTTATAGCTTTGATTGCTTTTGCTTCAATCGCCCGGGGAGAGGTGTTTACCTTTACTGCCATTCCGGATGAGGACGAAACACAGCTGAAACTGCGTTTTGAAAAGGTGGCACGTTATCTGGAAAAAGAACTCGGGGTAGAGGTTAAGTATCTCCCGGTGAAATCCTACTCTGCAGCTGTCACCGCGTTTCGTAATAATCAGGTGCAACTCGCCTGGTTCGGGGGATTGTCGGGCGTGCAGGCCAGACGTTTGGTGCCGGGTTCCGACGCGATTGCTCAGGGTTTCGAAGATCAGTTCTTTAAAAGCTACTTTATCGCCCACAAAAGTGCAGGACTCACGCCAACCACGGGTTTCCCCGGTATGAGTGGGCTAACTTTCACCTTTGGCTCCAAAGACTCAACTTCAGGTCGCCTGATGCCGCAGTTTTATATCGAGCGTAATCTGGGTAAAAGGCCGAAAGAGATATTCAGTCGTATAGGTTTTTCCGGTGATCACAGTCGCACTATCGCTTTGGTGCAGTCTGGTGTTTATCAGGTCGGGGCGGTGAACTATAAGGTATGGGAAACCGCAGTAGCCAAAGGCAAAGTCGATACCAACAAGGTGGAGATTGTGTGGGAAACCCCTTCCTACCCGGATTATCAGTGGACAGTCAGGGCGGGCGTTAATGATGTTTATGGTGAGGGTTTTAAAACCAGGCTGACTCAAACCCTGTTGGATATGAATGACCCTGAGCTGCTGGCCAGTTTCCCGCGTAAATCATTTGTCCCTGCAGTCAATCAGGACTACCTGCCCATCGAAGAGCTGGCCCAGAGCATAGGCCTGCTGGATTAATGCTTGAGCTGGTTGATCTTAAGCTGAGTTATGGTGATACGCCTGTAGTGACAGGCGTTAACCTTAAGCTCAGACAGGGAGAGAAGCTGGCTATCCTTGGGCCTTCCGGTGGTGGTAAAACCACTCTGCTGCACCACATCTATCAAAGCCTGCCCAAAAGCAGCACCGCACTGTGTGTTCAATCCAAAGCGCTGGTAGATAACCTGAGTGTGTTTCATAACATCTATATGGGCGCGCTGGACCGCCATTTATGGCTTTACAACCTGCTTAATCTGGTTTGGCCATTCCCCAAACAAGGTTCCGCAATCAGTCTGCTGTGTCAGGAATTGGAGCTGGACCTTCCGCTCCATAAACCGGTAACCCAACTTTCCGGCGGCCAGCGTCAGCGTGTCGCCATCGGCAGAGCCCTTTATCAAAAGGCGCCTGTTCTGCTGGCCGATGAACCTTTCTCAGCTCTGGACGGTGAGATGAGTCGTCGCCTATTGGCGACGCTCAAAGCATCATTTTCAACGCAAGTCGTGGTGATGCATGACGCCAACCTGGCCCGTGAGGCGTTTGACCGGGTAGTGGGGATAGCTCAGGGAAGGGTTCTGTTTGATCTGCCGGCTGCTGAGGTGAATGAATCTGTGTTGGCGAGGCTGTATAAGCAGGAAAACAAGTTAGAGTGCTTTGATGGCTGAGACAGTCAAACCCGCCGGATGGCGCCCCGGCTTTTGGCAAAAGCAGGCAATGTGGCTCTATCTGATTGGCATGCTTGCCTGGTGGCTGGCGGATATTGCCGTGCTTGTCATCGATCCCTGGCACGAACTGAAGTTGATGGCTGCGGGGTTGTTGACACCCGAGCTTGGCAAAATGGAGTATCTGCTGACTGCGATTTGGCAGACAGTGGCTTTTGCGCTGCTGGGTGTAGCCCTTTCTCTGCTTATCGGTTTACCTCTGGCGCTGATTTACCATCACCCCTTGGTTGCGGCTGTGTGTGCTTTTGTTCGGGCCATACATGAGCTCTTCTGGGCGCTGTTGTTGATGCAGGTTTTTGGCTTATCTCCATTAACCGGGATTTTGGCAATAACCCTGCCTTTTGCCGTGACCTTTGCCCGGGTTTTTCATGACATGTTAAGGCTGACACCCTCATCACTGGAGCAGTCTATCCCAGGTGACAGGCTCAGCCGCTACGTTTATGGCCAGATGGCCAATGTGTGGCCGCAAATGGAAAGTTATATCCGGTACCGATTTGAGTGTGCTCTCAGAAGCAGTGCCGTGCTGGGATTTATTGGTCTGCCTACTCTGGGTTTCTATCTTGAGTCTGCTTATTCCCAGGGGCACTATCATCTTGGTGGCGCCTTATTGCTGTTGTTTATTCTGCTGATTGGGACCTTGAAATACTGGTGCCGCCGCATGCTTATTCCGCTGATGCTGTTACTGGCGTTGATCTGGTTGCCCCAGGCCCCGCAACTGGACAGTCTGACATTGCTCGCCGGTTTTATCTCAGATCTGCTGCCTTCGGCGGTAGTTAACGCCAGCGGGGGAGAAGGGGTGTTGATTGCGCTGCAAGCCTGGCTGTTGCCCCTGTTTAACGAGCAGATTTGGCCCGGGTTAATGGCAACTTTGCTGCTCGCGTTGGCGGCTTTGGTGCTGACACATTTGCTTTCTCTACTGGCAATGCCTTTGGCATGTCGCCGTTTTTGGCGACTTTGGTTTGTTGGTCGCGGAATGTCTCTGGCGCTGAGATCGACGCCTGAATATCTGTTGGCATTTATTTTTGTGCTTCTGTTTGGGCCGTCAATGCTGCCCGGAATTTTGGCGCTGGCTCTGCACAATGCAGCCCTGTTGGTATTTCTTTCATCCCGTCAGGCCGATACCTTGCCTGCTGAGGTGACTCAGATCAGGGCAATGGATGACTGGTATTTCAGAGTGCTGCCAGCGATTTATCCCAATGCCATGGCACTATTGTTTTATAGGTTTGAAGTGATACTCAGAGAGAGCGCCATCCTTGGCATTATTGGTGTGGCAACACTGGGCTTTTATGTCGACAGCGCGTTTTCAGAACTCAGGTATGGCAATGCCCTGATACTCTTACTGGCTGTGGCGGCCCTGAATATTGTGGTGGATGCTGTCGGCAGGGCGTTCCTTACCCGAACCGACAAGCCTTTACACTGCTGACAGGAAGAACTTTACCTGGCCGTCACTTTTCGTCCGCTTTGTCCAGAGCGTCCTGTATCGCCTGTTTTTCCTCATCGGTCAGTTTGCTGCTTTCAAGCATTCTGACAATGTGATTGGACATGGAAGGCGTTTCAATCTCTTTGATAATCATTACTTTGCCATCATCATCCTGATTCATTTCTATAATGAAGCCATCGTCGACCCCGGCAGTAACAAATTCCACGTGTTGCTCAATTTTACCTGCCATTTCACGGGCTTTTTCTTCCAGCTCTTTGGCCCTGAGCTCCATCTCTTCTGTTCTGGCTTCCATCTCTTCAGTCAGCACATCCATGTCGCGCAGCTTGTCGGCATGTTCACGGTGAAATTCATCAGTGAGGAAAATCATCTCTTTGTGGAGTTCGGGGTCAAAATCGAAGTTAAACATTAAATTGCCGTCGCTGGCTCTTTGGAGCATATCAATGATTTTATTGCGCTTATCTTCAGGCAGTGCCGCCAGACGATTTTCAAGCAGGTCCCTGTCTTTCAGCTCCTCTTCGGTAAACTTCTCGTCCACCTCAATTCCTTCATGACTAACCTTCACCCTGGTAGTCCCACCGCTTTGCTCATCAGCCAGCGATTGAATATGCAGGGTGCGAACATCAACGGCTGCAGCAGATCCCATGCTTAATGCGGTGGCGACAGTCAGGCCCATGGCCATAGCTAAATTTTTCATTGTGGTTTCCTTATCATCGAGTTGTAGGTCAATCAGGGTAGAGCCAGAAGCGTGCCAATAATTTAAGCTGTTGAAATATAAAGGTTTGGTTGGTTGTGCCTGGTGGTGTTCCACAATGTCTTACTGAAATCAGCAGTCGGGATTCCCCATATGCGGAAATTCCCTTGACAGATCTGCCGCTTAGCGTTGAAGGTTAATGAAATGTTGCCTGCAGTTAGGGCTAACTCCTTGTTATTTGGTTTGATGGCGGTAATTGATTTGTGGCCTGAAAATTGAATTGGTCAATGCAGGAGTCCAAGTGTGGAATCGAGGGAAATCAATGTCGATCAGGAGATACCTGTTTTTACTGCTCAGTGCAGTGATTGTTCTGTTGAGTATCAGCCAGCTGTTCCTGGCCTGGTTTTTTAAGGGGCAGCTGGAGCAAGAGGTACAGGCTGACTCCAGAGCGTTATCGCGGGAACTGGTGAGTGTGGTGTTTGACTCCACAGTTGAGTTTGGTCCGCCACCGGCTCCCGAACTGGATTGGATAGCACGGGAGGAGAACCGTGCTTTGGTGATGGAGCTGGAAAAGCTGGGGGAGCAATATGGTGAGCTCAGTGAAGTGTTCACCATAGTTCAGGGCGCGGGAGGTGATCAGTATTCAATTAATCTTGATTCAGCAGATGCCAGTACCAAGGCGTTGGCTGAGCAAAAAGCGGCGATAGCCAAGGCTCAAAAGGAGATAGAGGAAGCGCTGCTGCAGGCAAGGTCCTCTCAGGTGGACACGCTCAGGGAGAAAGAGCGGGAGCTGGAGGAGTTACAACAGCTTTGGGCAGAAGAAGTACAAAGGGCTACAGCCGAGCGTTACCGCGAAAAAGCCGATGAAGTGCTGGCGCGCCTGGAGGAGGTCAATATGAGCAAAGGCCGGGTGGAGTTTATTGCTTCACCCGGGGTGGTGCATCAGGTCGATTTGACCAGCCGCCATACTGATGATCTGCTCAGTCGTTATGTTGAGTGGATGTTGGTGCTGATTTCAGTCACGGGTGTTGGCGCTATCTTGCTTGCCTCATGGGTGATCACCTGGGTCAGTCGGCCGCTGACGGAGTTGGCTGATGGCCATAAACAGTTGGGGGATGGCAATTTGGGGGTTCAGATCCGTGAGCAAGGTGTCAGAGAGCTCAAACGTATGTTGGCAGGGTTCAACAGTATGAGTCGCAAGCTGGCTGAGTTGAGCCAGAAAGAGCAACTGATGGCAGGGCAGCAGCATCTTGCTGAGCTTGGGCAAATCACCCGGGGGATCGCTCACAGCCTGCGGAATCCATTGCAGACCCTGGGAATGCTGTCTGACTCGGTTGAGCAATGTGACACCCAGCAGGACAAAGCCAGGCTGATGGAGAAGATGCGCAAAAAAATCGAGATGATGGATAAGCAGATCCAATCCCTGTTGACGCTCTCTGCCAATGGGTTGTCTCGCACCGATGCCTTACCTGTACAGGCGATAGTGCAGGATATCTTGTTGGAGCTGTCGGTGACCGGGCGAAAAGTCTCATCAGAACTTGAACTGGAGGCCGGGTTGACTCTGACAGGTGCCGAGTCAGAACTTCGCAGTATTCTCCACGCCGTGATAGTCAACGCCTGTGAGGCGAGCCCTGAGGATAACACCCGGATAAAGGTGGAGGGCAAGCGGACAACAACCGGGTTGGAACTTAGGGTAACGGACTGGGGCAAAGGCCTGACAGCCGAACAGAAACAACACCTGGGAGAACCGCACTTTACCACCAAGGCTGAAGGCACAGGTATGGGGCTATATATTGCCCTGCGTTTGCTGGAAACCCACTATGGCGGAAAGATAGAGTTTGCAGATAACCCGGAAGGCGGCACAGTGGCAATTATCAAATTCAGGGAGGAAAGTCAGTGAGTAAAACGTCGGTGAAATCCCCGCAACAGGAACGGATGCCCCACATTTTGGTGGTGGAGGACGAACAGGAGCAGCGGGAGTTGATCTGCGCCATGCTTTCCGGTGAAGGCTACCAGGTGTCGGACTGTGGCAGTGTGGAAGAGGCGATTTTGGCAATCAAACAATCGAAGCCGGATCTGATTTTTTCAGATTGGAAGCTGGGACAGTTGTCAGGCATGGATCTGCTCAATTATGTGCGGCGGGAGCAGGGAGATATTGGGTTTATTATTGCAACGGCCTACGGCACCATCAGTCACGCTGTTGAGGCGATCAGGGCTGGTGCTGATGACTATCTGGCCAAGCCTTACCAAAGACAGGCGCTGCTGTTGGCGATAGACAAGGTGGCTAAAACTCAGGAGCTGAGGCGGCAGAACAAAGCTTTGTCCAGTGCTTTGAGTGAACAAAGGGAGTTGGTGGGGCTGGTGGGTAAGGCGCCCTGCATGCAGAAGGTCTATGAAAGGATTAAGCGGGTCAGCGCCACTGATGTGACCGTGCTGATTGGCGGCGAGAGCGGTACAGGTAAAGAGCTGGCAGCCAGAGCCCTGCATCAGTTGTCAGACAGACATGAGCAGCCGTTTATTGCCATTAACTGTGGTGCAATTCCCGAGTCTTTGGCTGAGGCTGAACTTTTTGGTGCTGAGAAAGGGGCCTTTACCGGCGCCACCAGTTTAAAAATCGGCAAACTCGAAGCCGCCAATGGCGGTACGCTGTTTTTGGATGAGGTCGCTGAATTACCTCAGCTGCAGCAGACCAAGTTGCTCAGGTTTTTGCAGGAAGGCGTGATTAGCCGACTGGGTCAGCATGGTGAAATGTCTGTTGATGTCAGGGTGATTGCGGCGACTCACAAGGACCTGCAGCTTGAAGTGGCGGAAGGCAGATTCAGAGAGGATCTTTACTACAGACTGAATGTTGTTCCCTTGAGAATGCCGGCCTTAAGAGAGCGTCGGGAGGATATCGGCAGGCTGATTGAGTATTTCCTTAAGCTACACTCCAGAGCCTATTCCCTTGAGGTTCCGGTTCTGGACAAGCCAGTAATGAAACAGCTGTTGGATTTTCACTGGCCAGGCAATGTCAGGGAGCTGTCAAATCGCATCGAACGTTTTGTATTGCTGGGAGATGAGCAGGAACTGCTTCACGAACTTAAATTGTCGGCGCAATCGACGCTGGCAGTATCGGGTCAATTGCAGTTACCGGATGTAGGGGTGAATTGGGACGAATTTGAAAAGCAATGCTTACAGCAGGCAATGCAAAGGTGTGATTCCAACCGAACCCAGGCTGCCAAATGGCTGGGTATGAGTTATAAGGCGTTCCTGTATCGACTGGAGAAGCATGCTTTGGTGTAACTGACGGCTTCACCGTTCTAGCTTGTCACCATAAAAAATGCCCCGGAATTACTCGGGGCATTTTTCTGATATCGGTTTATGCAAACAGCTTACGACGACGGCCTATGCCTTCAACCCAGTAAGCGGCTGCCAGAGTGTAAAGGGCGACACCTGTCATAATGGCTGCCAGTCGCATCCAGGGGGCATCGACCGCCAAACGCATCTGCACATAATCGAAGCCACTGATCCCCCATACCCCAATAGCCGAAATGACCAGAGCCAGTTGTAAAAACCTCAGTGCCATTGAGTGCTTGAACAACATCAGCAATGGCAGCGCGGCTGCAGCTGCGCACAGCAGGGTGTCACCATATCGCAGGAAGTGGGCTCCAATTAGCCAGAATGCCAAAACCGTCAAAATGACTCGCCACCACATAAATCTGTCTCCTTTGTTATATGGCGGCAGATTAACAAAGCTTAAAGCAGTATTTAGTTTGCAAGTTCACATTTCTGTAAATCAGTAATAAAGAAGATTGGCGAGTATGCTGATGGCGACAACCACAAAGAGGATACCCGACAGGTTGTTGAGCCAGCAGGCTTTGCGTTTAAGCCAGGTATGCAGGCCGCCACTGGTAAGCCCAAACGCCAGCAGTCCAAACCAGGCAAACGACAGGCCGAACATGATAATGCAGATAATCAATTTATCATCCCAACCGGCATCGACGCTGACCAGTGAGGAGAACAGGGTCAGGAAGAACACCAGTGCCTTGGGGTTGAGCATATTGGTATAAAAGCCCTGCATAAAGCCGCTGCGACCCGATATCTCGGGGGCGGGAGCCGGGTCGTCTGTGGCGGCTGCTGACGGTGCCATCCCGGCCCTGAGCATACTGATCCCCATCCAGCCCAGATAAAGGGAGCCTGCGACTTTGACCAAAGTAAACAGAGCTGGACTGCTTTGGATCAACAAACTGATACCACTGAGGCTGAGCAGGGTATGCACCAGGATTGCAGCACTGATCCCGGCGGCAGCTGCCACTGCGGTAGCCCTTGGCCCTGTGGCTTTGGTCAGCATTAGCGCGAAGTCTGGTCCAGGGCTCATCAGGGCGAGCAGGTGGATACCCGCAAGTGTAATAAATAACTGAGTTTCCATAGTCTCTTTTTATTGTTGGAAGATGGGAGTTAGCTGGCCAGCGTCTGCCGATAGGCAGAGGGCGACAGAGTATAAGCCTGCTTAAAGGCTTTATTAAGGTGGGCCTCGTCAAAAAAGCCCAGTGAGCAGGCCAGATCGGACAACCTTTGTCCGTTGTGCAGTGCCTTCTTGGCATACTCAAGTCGGATACGCTGCAGATAGGCGAATGGCGGCATGCCTGTGGCCTGTTTAAACTGTCGCAGCAATTGGTATTTACCCAGTCCAACAAGATCCGCCAGGGTTTGCAGGCTGTAATCGTCGCCGGGGGCATGATGAAACAGCTCATGTATCCTGCCCTGCGCGTCAGAAGAGAGCCTGTACTCTTTTGGCTGACTGCAACGCTCGCCGTGCTGTTGCATCAGGGTGTCGACAAATCCCAGCAGTCCCGATTCACCGTCCAGCGTGGCTGTTCCGGGCAGACTCAGTTGCTGGTGCAACTGAACGAAATCCTTGAATAGCTGCTCATCCTGTAACAGGCCCGAGCCGAAGAACCACTCACTGTGTCCATGATTATTGGCCAGCTCTTCAACCAGGGTTACTGGCACAGACAAGACCCGGGTGACATAGTCCGATGCATCGGCACTTTGACCTGTGTGCACCATATCCGGATTCATGGTGGCCAGTGATCCCGGGCTCAGCAGCAACTGTTCGCCCTTGTGCGCAAAGCGCTGGGCACCCCGGGTTACCACTCCTATGTGGAAATCCAGGTGCACATGAGGCGCAAAGCTGAAGTGTTTAAACTTGCCCAGGCTAAGTTCAACATCCGGCAGTTGCGGCAGATGTCTGTATTCCATGGTCTCCTGTATCGCCAAGCTGTTTTCCTTATAACCTGAATCTGGGTCAAATGTTACTGTGATTCATTATTCTGCGACCAGTAAATGGTTGCACCGTGCTGAATTATCACATTAACAAATTAATCGCCTTTGAATTGAGCAAAACGTAACAGCATGCCGGTAATACTCGATAAAGACTTATGTTTCATCGGCTTTTATCCCATAATAGCCTCAGCGAATATTAGCGGAAACCACTTTGGAGCTTTGCCCGTGAAAGGACATATTCTCAGTGAAATGAAGGTACAGCCGACGATAGACCCTCAGTTGGAGGTGCAACGTCGGGTGAGTTTTATCAAGAGTAAATTACAGCAGGCAAACTGTAAGTCACTGGTGCTGGGGATCAGCGGCGGTGTTGACTCTTCGGTAACGGGTAAACTGTGCCAATTGGCCGTGGATGAGCTCAACAGTGAGCAGCAAACCACAGAGTACCAGTTTATTGCGGTACGTCTGCCCTATGACGTGCAGAAAGATGAAGATGAAGCCCAGCTGGCCTGTCGCTTTATCCAACCCAGCCGTCAGGTGACCGTGAACGTTCATGCCGGAGTGGATGGCATTCACTTTGAAACTCTGAATGCGCTGGCAGATGCCGGAGTTGATCTGGCGGCCAACGCCAATGTGGACTTCGTCAAAGGCAATGTTAAGGCCCGCATGCGTATGGTTGCCCAGTATGAGATTGGTGGACTGGTTGGTGGCCTGGTGGTGGGAACAGACCACAGTGCTGAGAACATTACCGGTTTTTACACCAAGTGGGGCGATGGAGCCTGTGATTTGGCCCCCCTGTTTGGTCTTAATAAGCGTCAGGTCAGACAGCTGGCTTCACATCTGGGCGCGCCGGAAGTTCTGGTGCATAAAGCGCCGACAGCAGATCTCGAAGATGATAAGCCTCAACTGGAAGATGAAGTGGCTTTGGGGCTGACCTATGACCAGATTGATGATTTCCTGGAAGGTAAAGATGTGGCGCCTGAAGTTGAAAAGCGCCTGGTGAGTATCTATCTGGCGACCCAGCATAAGCGTCAGGCAATACCGACCATTTATGACTGAGCGTTTGTATCGCAATAAGAAAAGGCTGCCAATGGCAGCCTTTTCATTTCTAATCCCAAATCGGTCTTGATAAGTCTGATGTTGAATTGGAATTAACCCAGCAGCTCGTTATCACGAACGTACTGTTCAAACTCAGTGCAGCCGCCTACGTGGGCTTTGTCTACGAAGATCTGAGGAACAGTTTCAACCGGCTTGCCGACGGTTTTTTCCAGATCTGCCTTGCTGATGCCTTCAGCATGAATGTCCACATACTTGAATTTGAAATCGTCGCGCTTTTCCGCCAGTTGTTCTGATAGTTGTACGGCGCGAACACAATATGGACAGCCAGGACGGCCAAAAATTACTACGTGCATAATTGCTCCTTTACGTTGGCATGGCCGATGTTATACCACACACTTTCTAAGAAACATACTCACGATTATCAGTCTGATACCGGCCTTGATAGTCGAAGAATTGCTGCACCATATCCCAGCCCTTTTTTCCCTTCTTAAGCAAGATGAGATCCGGGTGCCGGAAGTGGTCTGCGATGGCCAATATATCCTCAGCTTTGTTGATTTTTGGCAACTTTAATCCGGGCGTTTTGCTGTGGGTATGGATAAACAGGGCATACAAAGCCCGAATTTGCGCCTGGGTGTCCATACGGAAACGCTGAACATAGTCGTTGCCTTCAATATCCAGATAGCTGACTTTCAGCATGCCCTTATCCACCGTCAGCAGCATATCCTGACAGCGGAACAGGTGATGGTGTTGCTGCTTGAGCACCTGCTTTAGCCGGGTGTCAGGGTCGACCAGAGTCGAACTGCAACTTTGGCAGACTCTGGCGGCAATATCATTTTCAGCGCCACAATCTGGACACAGACGGGCACGAAAGCGAAAGCTGCACTGTTGGTTATGGTCATCAAGGCCCTGACAGCGGCGGCCAAAGTGCTCAATAATGTCGCCATCTTCATCGGTGAGGCCCCAGAAAATATTGGCAAAGTCACAGACAGGACAGTGCACCTGTACTGGTACTGACTTTGAGCTGGGCTTGGGGTGGCCCACTTCAGGGTAGTAGAGGTCAAAGCCGTTGGCTGCATAGTCAATCACCAGGCATTCGGTCTTACCTTCAGCCAGACGCAGGCCGCGTCCCACCATTTGCTGATACAGGCTGACAGACTCTGTGGGCCTTAATATGGCAATGAAATCCACATGGGGAGCGTCAAAGCCCGTGGTCAGTACCGCCACGTTCACCAGAAATTTAATCTGCTGAGCCTTGAACCCGGCAATTAAGCTGTCCCGCTCATCTCCCGGCGTATCGGCTGTGATAAGGGCACATGATTCTTCATCCAGCAGATCCATAATCTCTTTGGCGTGTCTGACTGTGGCCGCAAAGATAATGACGCCCTGACGGTTTTCTGCGAGGTGACGTATCTGTTTGACAATCGATTTGGTGGCCCGGCCGGATTGGGACAGCAGGGAGTCAATCTGAGCTTCAGTGATGTGGCCGGACGCGTCGCGGCTGAGAAGGTCAAAGTCATACTGTGCCGCCAAACCATCATAAAGTCTTGGCTCAGTCAGGTAACCTCTGCGGATAAGCGGCCTCAACGGCAGCTCAAAAATACATTTATCAAATACAGGCTTTTCAGTGTTACCCACCTTGCCATGATAGTGAGTTCTGAATATCCAACCTGTCCCCAGCCGGTAGGGCGTCGCTGTCAGCCCCAGCACTTTGATTCCGGGGTTGATGCTCTTCAAGTGTGACAGCAGTTGCTGATACTGACTCGCGGTCTCATTACTGACCCTGTGGCACTCATCGATGACCACCAGTGAGAAAGGCTTGTCGAATTTTTCCGGTGCTCTGGCCGCCGATTGGATACTGGCCACCAGGGTTTTGTCATCAGTGGCTTTCTGCCCAAGCCCGGCAGAGTAAATACCTGCTTGTTCAGTGAGTAGTCCAACCTTTTCCGCATTTTGGGCAACCAGCTCTTTGACATGAGTCAGCACCAATACCCGACCCCTTGCAACCCGGGCAAGTTCAGCAATAACCAGGCTCTTTCCTGCTCCTGTAGGCAGCACAAGTACGGCAGATTCGCTGGATTGGCGAAAGTGGCTGACCGCGGCATCGACTGCCTGCTGTTGATAATCTCTAAGCTGTATTTTGGTCACTGTGGTTTGGATGACGGGGAAATCTATTGCGGGGAGTGTACTAAAAGAAAACGGCCCCGGACAGGGTGGGGTTGAACCCGGGAGGACTGCATCCCTGTCCTAAGGCCAAAACATTGAAACATAAGAGACTTGTAGTTCTAACTCTTAAGAGGCCGGTCAACGTGGCAGGTATAACCCGGCTTCCACATTCCACTCTACCGGGTTAATGGCCCGGTCCAATGGTCCATTGGTTGGATTTGGCCAGATTCAGTCCAGAGGTTGAGAGTCGTCAGTCATTCGCAACTTTATTTGGGGGTTCAGTCAGAAAAAAGGGGATAACACTTATCTGTGTTATCCCCCCGGCTGGGAAGCAGGTTGTGGTTAGCTACGGTTCAGACGGCTTTCAATCAGCACATCGATAACCGCAGGATCTGCCAGGGTAGAGGCATCACCCAGATTGGTGATCTCGTTGGCAGCAATCTTACGCAGGAAGCGGCGCATAATCTTGCCGGAGCGTGTCTTTGGCAGGCCACCGGCGAACTGGATAAGATCCGGCGTTGCCAGTGCGCCAATCTCTTTACGAACCCATTGACGCAGTTCCTGACGAAGTTCTTCAGACTGCTGGGCATCTTTGGTCAGAGTGACGTAAGCATAAATCCCCTGACCCTTGATGTCATGGGGGTAACCCACCACTGCGGCTTCAGCAACCAGATCATGGGCAACCAGCGCACTCTCTACTTCTGCTGTGCCGAGTCTGTGGCCAGACACATTGATGACGTCATCCACACGCCCGGTAATCCAATAGTAGCCATCCTCGTCACGGCGGGCACCGTCACCGGTAAAGTACATGCCACGGAAGGTTTTAAAGTAGGTCAGCACAAAGCGTTCATGGTCGCCGTATACGCTGCGCATCTGTCCGGGCCAGGAGTCCAGCATCACCAGATTACCTTCGGTGGCACCTTCCAGAATATTGCCCATGTTGTCCACCAGAGCCGGCTGAACACCAAAGAATGGGCGGGTGGCAGAGCCGGGTTTGGTATCTGTCGCGCCCGGCAGTGGGGTAATCAGAATGCCACCGGTTTCGGTTTGCCACCAGGTATCGACAATCGGGCAGTTTTCATGACCGATCACCTCATGGTACCAACGCCATGCTTCAGGATTGATTGGTTCACCCACAGAACCCATCACACGCAGGGAGCTGCCATCAAAACCTTCAAACTGCTCTTTACCTTCCGCCATCAGGGCGCGGATAAGAGTCGGAGCGGTATAAAGGATGTTGACTTTATGGCGGTCGATCATCTCGCCCAGACGGGCAGGGCTTGGATAGTTTGGAACACCTTCATGTACCAGAATGGTGGCACCATTGGCCAGTGGGCCATAAACCATATAGGAGTGACCGGTAATCCAACCTACATCGGCAGTACACCAGTAAATTTCATCTTCTTTGTAGTCGAACACATACTCATGGGTCATGGAGGCGTACACCATGTAACCGCCGGTTGTGTGCAACACACCTTTAGGGTTGCCGGTAGAACCTGAGGTATACAGCAGGAAGAGTGGGTCTTCCGCGTTCATCTCTTCGGCCACGCAGTGCTCGGACGCAGTGGCAGCAACATCGTGCCACCAAACATCACGGTTATCTTCCCACTTGATATCACCACCGGTGCGCTTGAGTACGATAACCCGCTCTACAGTGGTCACATTGGGGTTATTCAGGGCCTGATCTATGTTGTCCTTAAGTGGAATGATACGTCCGCCGCGAACACCTTCATCGGCAGTGATTACCACCTTGGATTTACCATCGATAATGCGCGATGCAATAGAGTCGGGGGAGAAACCACCAAACACCACTGAATGGACGGCACCGATACGGGCACAGGCCAGCATGGCGACGGCGGCTTCAGGCACCATAGGCATATACAGGGTGACGACATCACCGCGGCGCACGCCCTGGCTCTTCAGGGCATTGGCAAACTGACACACTTCTTTGTGCAGCTCAGCGTAGGTGAGGGTACGCTGCTCGCTGGCATCATCACCTTCCCAGATAATGGCGGGCTTGTCGCCACGGGTTTCCAGGTGGCGGTCGAGACAGTTGGCTGAGGCATTGAGTGTGCCGTCGTAGAACCACTTGATATACAGATTGTGGTCATCAAAAGAGGTGTCTTTAACCTTGGTGAAAGGCGTCATCCAGTCGATGCGCTGTGCATGTTCACGCCAGAAACCCTCGGGATTAACGATGGACTCCTGATACATGCGCTTGTACTTTTCATTATTGATATGGGCATCGGCAGCGATGGAATCCGATACTTTATAGAGAGACTGCGTGCTCATGGGTGGCTTCCCTTTCTTTGAAAATAATTACAATGCGTTGCATGAGTATGCGTGGGAAAAGCCACTTGCCTCCATTAGACCTTGGTATATGTCATAAATTGCTTTATGGATTAATGGGTTGCACGAGTTATCTAGGCTGGATCATATTGCCGAAATAACGCACAATAAAATCAAAAAATCGGAACCTTCATGAATCTGACCCTTTTGGTGGCTGTGATTGCCATCGGCTATGTGTTTTTGCTGTTTCTGCTTGCCTGGGGAGCTGAACGTTATGTCAGCCGTATCAAGCCGGGCCTGCAGGTGATCATTTATGGCCTGAGTCTGGCGGTTTACTGCTCATCATGGAGTTTTCTGGGAACAGTCGGTCAATCCTCTACCGATCTCTGGTCCTATCTGCCGATATTTGTTGGCCCGATACTGATATTTACTCTGGGCTTTGGCATGCTGCGCAAAATGGTGGTGGTGTCCAAGAGTCAGAACATCACCTCTGTGGCTGACTTTATTGCCGCCCGTTACGGCAAGTCCCAGCTTCTGGCTGCGCTGGTTACCCTGATCGCGCTGTTTGGCATCATGCCCTATATCGCACTGCAGCTAAAAGCCATGGTAATGGCCCTTGGACTGTTTGAAACTCCTGAAAGCTCCCTCGGCGATACTACGCTTCCCCTTCTTATCAGCTGTATTCTGGCGGTGTTCGCCATTTTGTTTGGTACCCGTAAGCTGGACGCCACTGAACATAATCCCGGCATGATGGTGGCCATTGCTTTCGAATCTTTGGTGAAGATAGGGGCATTTTTGCTGGTGGGGCTGGTGATCAGCTTCGGCGTATATGATGGCTTTGGTGATATCTGGTCAAAGGCGCAGCAGGCGGATTTAATCCAGGGCGCTGAGCTCAGGTGGGCGTCACTGCTGCCTGAGTTGATTGTAGGTATTGCCGCCTTTTTGTGTATGCCAAGGCAGTTCCACGTCATGGTGGTGGAGTGCGCCGATGAGAAGACATTGCGCAAAGGGCGCTGGATGCTGCCCATCTATCTGGCACTGTTTACGCTGTTTGTTGTACCCCTGGGGCAGGCGGGCAGACTCATGCTGGGTGACACAGTACCGGCAGATACCTATGTCATTAACATGCCGCTGATGTTGGATATGCCTGTGGTGGCGGTCATTGCCTTGCTGGGAACCTTGTCGGCGGCCACTGGTATGGTCATAGTCGCCGTGGTGACCATCAGTATTATGGTGAGTAATGAGTGGCTGGTACCTGTATTGCTGCGCTCAGGCAAAATACGCCGTAAGAACTTCAATCAGTTTTCCAATTTCCTGCTCAATGCCCGACGCCTCTCCATCGTCATTATTCTCGGGTTGGGTTATTTAAGTTATCTGATCTTCGCTGACAGCGACTCACTGGCCCATCTGGGCATGTTGTCTTTTGGGGCTTTTGCCCAGTTGGCTCCCGCGCTGGTGGGGGGCCTTTACTGGAAGCATGGCAACCGGGGCGGGGTATACCTGGGGCTTGTAGTCGGTTTTGGGCTCTGGTGCTACATTCTGGCGCAGGATGTGATGGCCAGCGGACGACTGCTTCCTGATGGCGTGATGGTGCTGGAGTTTATCAATCCCGACGTGAATGATGCCCTGCTGGCGTTGTTGGTGAACAGCCTTTGTTATGTGTTGGGTTCACTTTGGTTCAGGGCGGGCGTGGCAGAGCGTATTCAGGCCAGCAGCTTTGTCAGCCCGGGCGACCTTAAGGATAACAGCAACCGTAAAACCGGCGGTGTGAGTCAGCAGGATTTGCTGATTCTGGCCAGTCGCTTCGTGTCTCCCGGACGCGCTTACGAAAGTTTCAGTCGCTTTATGCCTGAAGCGGTGGGCGCGGATAACCGTAACCGGGCGGCGACACCGGAACTGGTTGCCCATACCGAGCACTTGTTGGCAGGTGTATTGGGGGCGTCCAGTGCTGCACTCGTGATGGACTCAGTGCTGCGGGGCAGGGATCTGGCTCTGGATGAAGTGTTCTCTTTGGTGGATGAGGCCTCGTCCAAGATTATTCTCAGCCAGGATATGTTGAGAGCAGCCATTGAACATGCCTATGAGGGCATGAGCGTGGTGGATCAGGACCTGAATCTGGTTGCCTGGAATAATCGCTATATCGAGCTTTACCAGTACCCAGATAACTTCCTGCAGCCGGGTATGCCTATTGCTGATGTGATTCGCTTTAATGCCAAACGGGGTTATTGCGGCGACGGCGAGGTGGAAGAGAAGGTCAGCCGCCGTCTGGAACATATGCGCCGGGGAACCCCACATGTGTCCGAGCGTTATCGCCACGATGGCAAGGTGATCAAGATTCAGGGCAATCCCATGCCCGGAGGCGGCTTTGTGATGACCTTTACCGATATTACCCAGTATCGGCAGCAGGAGCAGGCGCTGCGGGAAGCCAATGAAATGCTGGAAACCCGGGTCAAAGAGCGTACCTTCGAGCTGGCCAAGTTAAACAGCGAACTGCTGGAGGCCAAGGCGCAAGAGGAGATTGCCAACGCCTCCAAGAGTCGCTTTCTGGCGGCCGTGGGGCATGACTTAATGCAACCATTGAACGCTGCGCGCCTGTTTACCGCCTCGCTGTCCCAATATCCGGCGCTGGACAATGAGTCTCAAACCACGCTTTCCCATATCAACAGCTCGCTGAAAACGGCCGGTGAACTGCTGACGGACTTACTGGATATATCCAAGCTGGATTCCGGCATGGTGGATGTTAATCTCAGGCAGGTGGCGGTATCTGAAGTGCTGGACAGTCTGGCGGTCGAGTTTGATGCCATGGCCGAGGACCACAAAATCAGTTTCCGTTATCAGCAGTGTGGTTCCACCCTGTACACCGATCCTTCATTGCTGCGCAGAGTGCTGCAGAACTTCCTGACCAATGCCTATCGTTACGCCAAAGGTGGTAACGTGCTGCTGGGCTGTCGTCGCCGGGGTAAAGAGTTGGAGATCCAGGTATTGGATACCGGATGTGGTATCGATGAAAAGCAAACTCAGGAGATTTTCAAAGAGTTTCGTCGCCTTGATACCCCCAGCTCAAAAGAGGCGGGAGGCCTGGGACTGGGGCTTGCTATTGCCGACAGAATAAGTCGTGTGCTGCATCATCCTATTGGTGTCAGCTCGGTATTGGGCAAAGGGTCGGTATTTTCAGTACGGGTGCCTCTGGGCGAAAAGCAGGCCTATATTGCCCAGCGCAGCCGTCCCGGTAACTTGCAGCCTCTGTCCGGCGTCAAGGTGCTTTGTATCGACAATGAAGAAGCAATTCTGGCAGGATTGGAAAGTCTGCTCAGTCGATGGCACTGCGAAGTCGTCTGTGCAAAAGATTTGGCTGACGCCCGTATTAAGCTGGGCCTCAAGGGAATGGCTCCGGACATAGTGCTGGCAGATTATCAATTGGATGATGGCCAGAATGGTGTAGATGCCATGGACGGGATACGCAGTCTGTACGGGGAACATATCCCGGGTATTTTAATTACCGCCAATACCCGTAAAACCCTGATAGAAGATGTTCAGCAACGTGGCTATCACTATATGGCGAAAATGGTGAAACCGGCAGCGCTGAGGGCTTTGATGTCCAGTTTATTGAAAGCGGGCTGAAAACCGGACACCAGTCTGGCTATACTTGCCAATAGAGTCGTCGTTCAAGGATGGAGGGATAATGATTACTGCCAAGCTGTCTGCCGAGAAGTGTTTCGGAGGCTGGGTTAAGCGTTTTTCCCACCGCTCCTCAGTATTGAATTGTGACATGTCCTTCAGCCTGTATTTGCCTCCACAGGCTGATCTTGAGTCTGTTCCTGCTGTGTATTGGCTTGGGGACTCAGGACAGACAGATACCAGTTTGTTTGATGCATACGTGGCTCAATCCCATGCGGCATCACTGGGGCTTGCGTTAATCTGTCCGGATGTGCTGCCCAGAGGGGAATATGTACCGGATCTGGCATCCCGCCTTGGCTGTGACACTGTCCCCTCTTTATATCTCAATGCCACCTGTATGCCATGGCAACGTCATTTCAGAATGTTCGACTATCTGCAGTCTGAACTGCCGGCCTTAATTGAATCCCACTTTCCGGTAAGTGATCGCAAAGCAATCAGTGGTCTCGGGCTGGGGGCTCATGGTGCTATGGTACTGGCCCTGAGCCAGCCGCAGAAATATGCCAGCATATCTGGCTTTAATCCTGAGTTTGCGCCTCAGGCTGATTCCCATGTGGCCGCTATGCTGGAGCTGTTGATGGGGGAGAGTCAGGATGCCAGGCGTCAGTACGATATTGCTGAGTTGCTGACTCTGGGGATAGCGCAGCTTCCGGTGCTTTTACATCAGGCAGAAACCGCATTGACTCCGGCGCTGGCGGCAGGACAAAAACAGGTTCTGGAAGCCGCTAAAGCGCGGGGCTACCCTCTGGAGTTGGTGGGATTACGGGAATACACAGCCTCTACTGGTTTTGTGGCCAGCTTTATCGGTCAACAACTGAAGTTCCACAGCCTGTACCTCTGACCTCTCAGATCCGGGCTGGCTTCAGATATCCTCAATAATGGTGGCAATCACCTTATCCCGCCCGGCACTCTTGGCACGGTAAAGGTTGTCATCAGCCCGTTTTATCCAGGTATCTATCCTGCTGGAATAACCTGCATTGGCGATAACTGCACCTACGCTCACTGACAGCGAAAACAGCCTGCCATCTTCCGGGTTGGTGATCTGGGTGTTTCTCAGCTTGGCGGTAAAATCCTTCAGGTGCGCTTCGACTTTCAGCGGATTGCACATAGGCAGAATAAGCAAAAACTCTTCGCCGCCATAACGGGAAACAATGTCTGTCTCCCGGACGAAATGATTGGATAGCAGGCCTGCTACAGTCTTGAGGCTGGCATCTCCGCCAAGATGGCCAAACTCGTCATTCACCATCTTAAAGTGATCAAGATCAAGCAGTACCACGGCCATTGCCTGTTCGCCCCTTTGACAAAGCGTTTGAGCCTGTTTGAACTGATTCTCAGCGTATCTGCGATTATACAGGCTGGTCAGAGAGTCTCTTTCCGCCAGTTTCTGCAGTTCACCATTGGCTTTTTCAAGTTCAAAGGTGCGCAGGGCTACTTGCTCTTCAAGCTGCAATTGTTGCCGGATCAGCTCTTGCTGTGACAACTTGAGCTGGTCATAAAGCTGCTCCACCTCTGTGGATATCTGTTCTTCATTCCACTCGGGTCTTGCCCTGTCTTTATCTGAATACTTGAACTGCTGGGCAATCAGCTCCAGCGGCCTGGTTTGGGTCTTTGCAAGCAGTGAGGAAAGGCCGAGAGTGACCAGCAATGACAGCGCCAGCATTGCCACAGAGGTAAGGTACTGACGCTGTGCCATGGTGACCATAGGGGCAAATGGCTTGAGCAGATAAAGTTGCCACTGGTTGCTGAGCTCTTGCTGGCTGTATAGATACTCGGGCACTTCACTGGCGGTATTTTTCAGGTTCATCATCGGCATGGACATGCTGTAGTAGCTGCCGCTGCGGCTGAACAGGAAGGTGGAAAGGGGGGGGAGTCCGAGATTGTCAGAGGCGTAGATGATATTTCCTTTGGCATCGGTCAGCACAATGCTCATGGATTCTCTTTGCATCGCCCCATGTTCTATCTGGGCAAACCCACTGAGATCCAGCGAGCCTTCAATAATTGCCTGAGGTCTTTGATAATTCTCATTCAGGTAAATCGGGGAGCTCATGGCCACTATCACATCATTACCGAAGCCACGGCCAAGGAACACATCAGAAATATAGTCGTTCTGGTTGTACAGGGCTTCCCGGAAGTAATCCCGATCGCTCACATTCAATTTATGCACTGGCTTGTCGGCCAGCATAGATGCCGGGCTCGCGTGGAGGATATTTCCTTTGTGGTCGGCGATCAGCATGGTCAGGAAGTTGGGATAAGTTTGATTCAACCGGGTCAACATCGATTGCCAGTGATCTTTATCTGTATTGGCCAGACTCAGCCAACGAGCAGCATTGCGTATAGCTTGCTGGTGGGTCTTGAGGTAGCGCTCAGCAGCCTTGCTCATCGACCCCATTGAGTCCTGCAAGTTGTTTTGCACCATCACTTGCTGGTCGCTCAGGTAAGTATGGTTGTACAGTAGGGATGAGATCAGCATGGCTGAAGTAATAAGCAGTGCAAACAGGTAATTAAGTTGCTGTTTGAAGCTGCGCTTACGCGTATTTTGCTTCAGCGACAGTTTTGACAGCGGCCGAATCAGCATGACCAGCAGACAGGCAACACTGGCATAGAGCATACCATTGATTGCCTGCTTGATGACGATAAACAGTATGTGTTCTTCGTTGAGTTCGGTAAATAACGAGGCGTAGAGAATAAACAGCGCAGGGCTGATTAAGAACCAAAATGCGATAGCAGAGTAGAACAGATAATAGCCGCGGCGAACAGCAAGCCCCAGCCAGAGAGCTTCTATCATAAAGATCAGAAACGGATACCAGGACCCCCAACTGACGTAAAGGCCTGTGGCGCACATCAACGCCGTCAGCAGGGCATAATAAGGACCGGCAATAGCGGCTACTATGACCAAACAGACATTGCCCACAATCAGCTCGACATTGGCAAACAGCGGTATGGGATACAGATTAATCAGGTATCCTATAAGCCCAAACAGCAATGACAGCTGTAACAAAATGGAATTGAACTTTATATTTTGCAATCAACGACCTTTTTATAGGAACGTCCGAAAACCGGACGAAGCTGCTGTTCTAACATTGGTTGCGATTTGTTTAATAAATGTTAACTCCTGAGGCTTGTGTATCTCAAGGACTAAATCTCGCGCCAGCAACTTTTCTCAAGCTATCTCAGGCGTTCTTACGCTCGACTAAATCCCACTGGTTGCCGTAGAGATCTTCAAATACGACCACCGTGCCATAGACTTCCTCCCTGGGTGTTTCGCAGAAACTGACGCCTTTATCCGCCATACTGTGATAGTCCCGCCAGAAGTTGTCAGTTTGCAGGAACAAAAATACCCGTCCTCCAGCCTGATTCCCGACAGCAGCCAGTTGCTCCTCGCCATCCGCTTTGGCCAGCAGTAATGCGGTGCCGGTTGACCCAGTAGGAGAGACAATCACCCAGCGTTTACCATCACCAAGGTCTGTATCTTCAATCAAGGTAAAACCAAGGGAAGACACATAAAAGCTAATTGCCTCGTCATAGTCACGGACGACCAGGGCAACTTGCGCGATATTCTGTTTTATCTTGTTCATTTTTTAGGGCTTGTCAGAAGGGAATAAGGGGGAGACTAGCAACCTTTATGAGTGAGAAGAAGTGATATTTTCAGGCTGCCGGAGCGCTTTTGGGGTTGAGTAGGAAAGCCCGTCTCTTAGGTCAATCTCAACAGCAAGTCGGAGCCGCTTGGAGAGATAGCCTGGCAGAAAACTGGTTGTATTAGGCGGATATTGTCTAACTTATTAAAAATGTTGAATGTTGTAAGGGATTTAAAATCCCTCGTTGATTCTGTTCTAAATTGATGGGTGTTTCCCAACAACAGACAGGTTGTTACCTGTATGGGACCTACTGTAGAAACCATAACGCTCTGTTCCTCAAATACTTGCCAAAAATGCTTTCAAAGTCTGGGGTGTTTTGGGGGGAAGTTTGTCAAATAGCTCATCCAATACAATGTCTTGCATGTTAAAGCTACCGCTGGATTTTCCCTCCAAATGCCCCTGTCTATCCCGAAAATAACCTGTTATTAAAAATCTAATATCCGCTAAATAGACTCAGCTGGCAGGGCAACCTTAAGGCTGAAACGATAAAGCTTAACTCCAAATTCTGTAAATGAACTAATGAGGATTTCATTGTGAATACTCAATGCAAAGTTGAAAAGATAAAGGCTCCACCAACTTAGCTTTCGGGTGGCGTAGCAGGTGCAGATAACGTTCAACTCGACCTGTGTGGTGCGGGTATCTGCAGATGGTCCTGTTTCCTGAACTAAGTATCAGAAATAAATAGTAACCGCGTTATAACCCAATTAATTAACTTTCAAATACTGAGTTCGTTATGAATACTCAGAAAATCAATGTAGTTCTCAAGATTTTTATGAGCGTTCTAATTGCGGAAGTTCATAACTGCAGGTTTTTATGTTTGACCGTGTTTGTAATTGTGAGCGTGACTTTGTTTTCATAAGTTCAGAGAATTTATATATCTCTATCTTTGGTTCAAGGTCTGGGATATAGGCGTTATGTTATTGAGTTTTTTTATTGGTTGAGAAACGACGGAGTTTCTCATTAACTTCAATTGTTGATGCTGAATGCAATTGAATACAGTGAATAAACAATAAGGTTTAATTTCCCGGCGCTAAATCCAGCAGAGGATGAACTCGTATAAGGATAATACAATGAATTTGATAAACGTTTTTAAACGAGTCAGCTTGGCGGGGCTTGTGGTGGCCTCACCTATGAGCCTGGCAAATACGACCGCTGCGGATTTATATGGCCCGGCGAAGGGAAGCGATGTCCAAACCTTGGTATTAATGGCAGGGGAGGATTATGAGTTAAAACAGCTAAGTTATACCGATGGACGAGGCATTCCACAGCAGTCAGATTTCTATTTCCTCTATTCTGCTCAAGGTGCCAATAATGCATACCTTTATGCTGGGCTGCCGCTTAGCGAGCGAGATGATATCGTATCTGAGTTTGAGGGAAGCTCACCCACTCCATGTGGCAAAGCTGAGGAGCCTTGTTTTCCTGAGCCGGAGGCCGCAGTAGCTGATGATGAGTTCGATGTTATTGTTGTTGACCGGGATGCTGCAAACGCCAGCACCTATAGTCAAATGGAAGCATTGATAGAAAAGCGTGGCTGGAAGGGGATTCAGCAAGAGCAATATAGCTCGCTGAAGATCGAAGGCGTTGATCTCAGTAAGGCTGACTACGAGACCAAAGGCTGTTTTGGCTGGACCCATAGAAGTAAAAACTGGCAGAAATCATTTAATGAAACCTTCAATAAGTCCAAGCGTTTTGGTAATGACAACGCTTTTGTTGAAGTGGAAATTAATGCAACCACTGCCGGTTCCGGTAAAGCTACGCTTGATTACAAATATAAGAGCGCCTTTTGTGTCCCTTACAAAGTACGTATGAAAAAGCTCAACGCCCGGGCTGATTATAGTGTGACGGGTGACATAGAAATCCATGGTGAAGCAACTCACACCTTTACCGGATACACCTGGAATATCGCTGAGCCCAATATTGCCAACGGCTGGTTTATGATCGGTGTTATACCGGTTCAATATGACGTTAAACTGCCAATCCGTGCGGGTACCGGTGATCTGACCCTCAGTGCCAGTGGTGATGTAGGGCTGGAAAAAATGCTCGATATCACTGGTCATTATGAATATGCCTGTGACAAAAATAACTGTGCCAAAGTTTCCAGTTCATTCAATGATAACGGCACCTTGAGGATGGACAATATCCAATATCAATTGCTGGCATCAGCCACTATTGAGCCTTGGGCGGAAGTTGCCATTAAGGGCCGGATTTATTGGGGACTTATCTGGGCCAAGGTTGGTATCAAACCTTCACTGCCGATCAAGCTGTCAGGTTACTACGGCAATATGTGTGGTAACGGTGATGGCTTAAGCGGTAATGAAACGGTAGCGGCAGGTGTACTGGATATCGACTTCCGGGCAGGGGTTGTTGCGCAGGTTAAGTACTTCAATGAAAGATACTGGGAGATTTACCGCACCGATGTCTATTTTGCTGACCTGGTGAATCCATACAGCACCGCATTTTCACCCATTATCCGTCCTTCGGTAAGCAACCAAACCGTGACTTTACCGGTTAGTCTGCGCTCCTGTATTCAATCAGCAGATCAGGGGTATCAGGATTTCACTGTTTATTGGGGTGACGGCAGTTCTTCCAGCATCCATAACCTGAGCGGTACCAGAACACTGAGCCATAATTATTCTTCTTCAGGTACTTATCAGATTTCTGTTAGGCACCGCAATGGCGCAGCCACCAATCGCAGTGTGAATGTGACTGGTTCTACTGCCGTTCCTGTGGTGACCAATTTCACCGCAGTGGCAGAGTGTTACGCAGATGGTGAAATACCGCTTGGTGCTGAGAAAAGTGAATTGGAGCTGAAGAGAATTCCGCAAGAGGGAATGTGGCTTTCCGGTTCAGTGTACGCAAGCAACTCTCCAACCCAATATGAAGTTTATATGGGAAGCTCACTGATCTACTCAGGTTCGAGCCAACACTTCTACCGTAACTTCGATTACAGCCCAAGCTATGTGAACCTCAAAGCCCGGGCTAAGAACAGCGTTGGCTGGAGTGATTTCAGATACATCACCGTGAGATGTAATCAATATCTCCAGGGAGACGGCGGTATCATCTAAATTTCAACATGTCTCAAGCGCCGGACGCTTCCGGCGCTTTTTTATGTGTAATGGCAATCAGTTTGAAAGATAAAGCTCCGCGCTTCTGATGTGCTCGCATCAGGGATTCCCGTCAGGCCTGATATTCCTGCACCCAGAGCTGGGGCTTAAAGAGCCTCACCTAATTTAGACGCAGGAACCTGAAGTTTGGGGGCATCTCCATTTACGGTGTCGGGTCGGCGCTTCTTCTTTGATAAGCTCATCGTACGACTTCAGGAATAAACCAACGTGTGAAGTTGCTGTGACTTTTTAAGCCATGCCAATAAGGTCAAGCCCCTCTGCGACAATGAAAAACAGCTGCTTATCAAGGGTAGCCTGAGTCTCTGCTTCTATAACAAAAAGTCTCTCACCTTCCTCGATTGTCGATAGCTGTTCAACCTGTAAACTTTCTTTTTCGGTGCCAAGTCTAAATACTGGGTGGCTAAACTCGAAAGGGCAATGCATATATGAGACGCCTAAAAATGCAACGAGAGGAGTGGCATACTCGTTACTGCTACCAGAGCTCAATACCAACCTGTACCCATCAAATGAAGAGAAGTGGCAGTCCCAACCCGTCAGTGAATTTAATTTTAGAAGTTGGTCCCTCATTGCCCCTCCCAATGTCGATGACTGGCACTACCGAGCTGTTATCAAATCGAGTTTAGTATTGAGTTGCTGCGCGCACCAAGACCCGAAGCTTAGCAATAGTCTTCTGGCGACTTTCATCATCACAACCCAAATCCACTATGACCGCTACGGTTGAAAGTAAGCCCAGAAGTATCCAAACATCCTCTTGTTGGTGTTTCCATCTGGTTGAACCCATGAGTGTGGCAGCTAAAGCGCCCAGCGCCATAATAGGCAACCCCTGTAACCAGCTGATTTTACTGCCGGCCATGTAGCCGACAATGATCAGAACAAGCATGATGACAATGTGCATGGATTTTTCCTGCCAGTTTGGGATATGAAAGGACTGATCTAGAGCTAACCTATTAGGATACCGATAGTTTTACCGTAATCTATTGGAAGAAAAGGTTATTAGGCTTTTTATGAAAAGCTGGAAGGGATGTTAAGCGTCAGAGTTTGACCCCTTTTCTAATCCTGTGGAGGGAAACTTGCAGAACCAGTAGAGCTGGTATGTCTAGTATCCAGCGACTTGTACCTTGAAGAATTTTGTCGGTGTGAGGGATGTGATTGGTAGTCAGACGTGTGTCCAACACTAGCTTACGCATCACAGAACTGATACCCAGTCCTCAGAACCGTTTACGGAGGCTCAGCACCTAAGTTGGGCATCAAGTTTCAGCAGGAGTTTCATGATGCGCTGGAGGTGAGTTCTCAAGCTTATGGAATTTAATAAAAGGGCGACGGAGGAAGGGGACAACTCTCGAGCGCGTGAGTTGTTAGAAAGCCATGGTCACAAGCTCAACATGAGACTTGCGCCTGGACGTATTCAGCGGCAGCTCTCTGCGTTGAATAAGAAGGCCAAACGGGTTGCAGGGCATAGCATCAGTGGCGCCAGAAAGCGCCAACTGCTGGATGAGATTACGAGTGAAAAGAACCGGCTGTACCAAGCTGGCTATCTGAGATTGAGTTTGGTGGAGTATTAGCTGTCGTGCTAAAGGTTGTCAGCACGACTGTGGTACAGAATTTAGTTTGATAGGGGGGCGTTGTGGTGTTTCCTTTATTCAATAGTTCGGCTCGCCTCACTTGTACTCAAGCTTTTTAAATTTTGGGATATTTTTGAAGCTGATGACAAAAGTTGGAATGCCCCAAACCGCCAGCAACTTACCGTAATGCTCAGGGTTTAGCAGTGCCAGGACTGCGATCCCCAGTCCAGCCCCAAAGGCAGTCAGCATGAATCTATGGAATCCTTCCACTTTGACTCTATAGAACCTAAACACAGGATCCAGATAAAATGACAGAATAAAAAACAGGGAGGCTATCAGGCCTATCTCCCACAATCCTGTACCAAGAGTCACGACTGACAATGTCAGTAAGCCCAAAGGATAATTGGCCAATCTGGCGTTCACACGTTTTGAATTTGAGTTAATAACTACCTCCGGATACAACCTAAAACACCATAGCGCAGTGAAACACTATTAATGAGAAAAATACAGTTGCCGAAAACTAAGCGACAAAGGAGCACAAGCATGCTGTTTTGTGTTCTTGGTTTAGGGGCTTGTATGGGCTAATCACTGCTAGAGCCTACAAATATCCAGCGCTGGCCATTTGAATGTATATCGTATGCGAAATCCCAAAAAACGGAGTGTGAGGGAAATCCTTCTTTAAAACCAAACTCTGAGACCATATCAGCTTGCTCAAGACTTATGCGAGTGAATACGGCCCCTATTAAGCCGATAATCTCGGACTTTTTAGATTTAAGAGCCAAGGGACCTGACCCGATATCACCTTCATGCAGTACCATTTTCATAATGTCAGATATGGCTTGCTGCGGAGATGAAGGTATTACATCCGATATCTCACAGTTCTTTGAGATTAGACATTTTAAAGCTAGCTCTAGTGATATATCTGGGTCGGTGGGGCCATAGAGATTGAACCAAACTTCATAATTAATACCATATAGAAGATGCTCAATTCGCTTGAATTCATCAAGCCGGGAATCTTGGATAATCTTCATAAAGCCCTGACATTTATATATTGCGGTCTTACAAGGTACCTAAACTCTAAAGCCTGGTCTACTTGGGGTGGTGCAAGAGTGTTAGGGATTGACAGTCCGTTACTGCGCCTCGTTAGCTGCTGATGCTGGTATAATCATCGAATCCGTTATGTGTTAATCTCAAAAACTTGCCGCTGTTGAATGTTAGTTTTGCTGAAACGGACTCATGATCACAACTATATTCAATTCTCTCTAATCTTTGGCCTACTACGCCTTGGAGTTCGCTAAGATTTAGCAAAACAAGACAGCAAGCCAGATCCTGATTTATTGGTTCACTAGGTGATTCGTTTTCTCTCCAGAAAATGGTTTCACCATCGAAACACAACTTGAACCATTTGCCATCAAAGTTAAAGTAAGCCATGTTAGCTGGGTCAGTAACAGTATCACCTTCTTGTTGCTGAATTAAATACAACGATTTACATAATTTACCAACAATATTCGGCTCTTTTCCATTGATATTGAAACCCAAACTTTTCTCCTAGTGGCAGCTAACATTTGTATCGTGCGCATACTCATTGGTCGCCTAGTATCGATGATATTAGCGCTTAATTTTTCGCCAAGTATCGCTCGGGATGGACGATGTTGTCCAGGCGGGTATGATTGTAAGGTGTGTGGGAGAGTGGGGGGGGTATTGGGTGTGGCAGGGCATGGATAGGCGGCTGCGTGCGGCCTATCATTGTTTGTTATGTGCATACTAACTCTAAATCAGCATCCTTGGCTTCAAACAACTCTAACCAAAGAGTTAAACCATTTTGGTCGCTGCACTCTAAGTCAAAGGCACCATCATAAACATCGATTATTGTTGCAACGTCACCTACGCGTGGAACCCTAGAGCCAAAGCTATTTTCGCTATGCTTAAATTCTCGATGAAGAGACTTAATTTTCACAACCGAAAATTGTTTCATCAGATTCCTTGTGCATATAAACGCCGCGCACAGCGGCCGGATGTCCGTTGCTGAACCTTGTTAAGTATTGACTGCATTTAGCCACCTGAAAGCTGTTTTTGGCATAGCGAACGTAGCTTGCTAACCTTTGTTGGCCACTCAAAACCAGGCAGTGTTTCTAAAAAGAGGTCTCCATATGCTTTGACATGGCACATACTCTCTATTTTTTCTAATGCTTTAATTTTTGTTGCTGGATCATCGAGCATTACAACGGCTGCCGACAGCGAGTCTGCATACCTGTTCATTTGATTGTTTCTAATATCACTTACCATTTCAGTGGCAAGGCTTTTTACACTCTCAATACTCACGATTTATCCGAAACACTTAACGATTTGTATCGTGCGCATGCTCGTTGTTCACTTAGTACCGACGATATGCGCGCTTGATTTTTCACCAAGTATCGCTCGGGGTGGGCGATGTTGTCCAGGCTGGTTTGGTTGCAAGGTGGGGGGAGAGCGGGGAGTTTGTATCGGGGAGTGGTTGGGGCAGGGACGATAGTTACTTTGGACTCGTGGTGATGCAACGCCCGCAGCTGCGGACGACTTGTAGCGACGAAGTAGCGGAAAGGCGTTCCGACAGCCTGCGCTTGTTATCGCTTTTTAGCGCCACTGTACGCTACACCCTAATTCCGGATATTCTTGATTAAGCTCCGTTAGGCATTTCTTTAGGTGCTCATATGCATCAGGGATCGTAGCCTGAAGATGTAGTGATCCAACAAATTCAACTTCCTTTGGGATTTCTACCAGACCCGTTATTGCATCCCAAAATGCATCCCAATTATTTCCATAAAAATCGGGAAATTCAAAGCTGCTCGCTAAGATTTTATGGAGGTCCTTTTCAGTTTCCACTGATTCTAAGTTTATCTTCATGGCCTATTGCTATAACATTTGTATAGTGTGCATGAGCCTTGTTCACCTGGTACCGACGATATGCGCGCTTAATTTTTCACTAAGTATTGCTCGGGGTGGGCGATGTTGTCCAGTCTAGTTTGGTTGCAAGGTTTGGTTGCAAGGTTTGGTTGCAAGGTTTGGGGGAGAGCTGGGGCATGGTCGGAGAGTCACGGATTGACAGTCCGTTGCTGCTTGTTAGGCTTATTTTCTCTATTAGGGGAAGTCATGATAGGTTTCCCATTTGGGATCGTTAGCCAGCTCTAGATCAATCCTAAATGACTTAATTTTGGAGTTATTATTGTTTACAGATTCAACGAATCTATCTGGATTACTAACGTAGAATAGAAAGTCATATATCCCATTTTTTAGAACGCTGGCCACATGAATCGAATCGGACTCAAGCTCTATATTTAGAACAGCGATATCTTCAAAATTACTTATTTTTTTGTAATCTTCTTTTGAAGGGAATCCTTGTTCGTTATCCGGGATATAAGAAACGGTAAGATATATCAAATTATTGAGTTTGGGATGTCCAGAAATCTCTGATGCACCGATATTTTTTCTGAATAATGTGATTAATTCAGAGTCTTTATAGCCAATTTCTTTTGCGCTCCAATTATCTTCAATTTCTAAAGCCTTGCGATCAAATGCATACATGTCTTTAGTTTCTCGAGCATTACCATTCATGGTGATTAGTAATAAAAGTGCCAAGGTTGCTATTTTTCTCATTGTTCTCCCAAGAGTCTAACGCCTCATTCAGAGCCTAACGCTTCAAAGCAACGGAAAACGCAAGCGTTCTGGGCGACGCCCAGCGAGTGGTTTTCCGATGACTTTGTTTGTTAGCTTTTCCATATTTGATCGTCATTACGACAGGTGTTCAACAAGTAAATAAAGAAAAGTGCCACTAAATCTAGGCCGACACCAAGACCTAGATTACTCCCCCATAAAAATTGGAATGAAGGGCTGAGAGTTGAAGCTTTTAGTGCAATACCATCCTGTATAACAACCATCAAATACCCTAAACCTGAATATGAGTAATATATGAAACCCAAATTAAACGCAAACAACTGAGCTATCTGATTGAAAAAAGATAAGTGAAAGCCTAGCTTAATTCGTTTGAGCAGTAAATAACCAGCCAGCCCATTTAGTACGGATGTTCCCAAAAATATCGCAAGGTTAAAGAATGTAAATTGGTCAAATAGGTTAGTCACTCCAGCATATATAAACCCGAGACACGTGATAATCTGGAGCCAAGCAAGAATATTTAGTCGACTATTTACAGTGACATAGAACTTCTCTTCTTCATCCTCCCGGTGCTGTTCAACTTCTTCTTTTCTAGCTTCAAATTCTGCCAGTAGTTTTTGATACCTGTCAGGATACGCATCTTCATCAATGCTGTTTAAGCTTTCTTGTAATTCCTGTATAGAGTAACGTGAATAGTCCATTTATCCTCCGTTGAAGCTAACGCCCGGCACAGCGGCGAGGTAAAACTGGCGGTAAATTTGCGAATGCAAATTTAGTGACAGCTTTTGCCGAATCCGACTGCTGCCGCTTGTTATGTGCTTTTTGGCAATATGAAGTATGCCCAATCATTGTATGTGGCCAAAAGCACGCCATTAATAATATACACCGATCCCGCGTATAAGTGCTTGCCGAGAGTAACAGTTGGACGAAATTTTGGAATTGCTAGCATTATAATCGCGAGGATAGACGCGATAAGTGACAATGCATAAAAAAGTGCCGATGGCAAAATTATATAGGTAAGCGGCCCATACGCTCCGTGCATAAGGGAAAAGAACAGCATTTGAGGTCCGTTAATCGCTGTTAGAATTAGTATTTCAAAAACCGAGCAAAAGAAAAAAGGTGCTCCTAGAATTAGAAGCCACTTCCAAATCCTCTCCACTATTCTCATTCGCAGACTTCCCTAAAGCATATAACATTTGTATAGTGTGCATGCTCGTTTGTCACATCAGACCAGTGAAAACCGTGCCACTGTTTTGAATGATTATTTAGCAATTTGGCAACATAAGTCCAGATTAAACTTTGAGCAAAAGCGTGCCAGCACATTATCTGCCTGCCTGTCGCCTGTTATCTACATTTCAAAGCGCCCTAAGACACTGAGTTTATGGGTTATTAAATATTTCCACTCAAAGAAACCGTGCCATGCACAGCGAAAGCAACTTTGAGGCAAGGGATACTTTCATCACCATCACAGCCCAAAGATCGCCGCGACCACGACACCAACCATCGACAGCAACCCCAGCAATATCCAAATGTCCTCCTGTTCATGTCGCCATCGGGTAGAGCCCATAAGCGTTGCTGCTAAAGCGCCCAGGGCCATGATTGGCAACCCTAGTAGCCAGCTGATTTTGGTACCGGCCATGTAACCAACGATGATCAGAACAAGCATAATGATGATATGCATGGAGCTCTCCTGACGGTTTTCGAGGGGGATGGACTGATCTCGGGCTAACCTCTTAGGATACGGGAAGTTTTACCGCGATCTATTGGAAGAAATGGTTATGAGATTTTCTAATAGAAGAAGGGCAGAATTAGGGTGATAGGTCGGGGTGTTTTGCGACAGGGTTTGACCCCCTTTTGACCCCCTTTTGACCCTGTGGATAAAAATGGGTAGAAACAAAAAAGCCCGTAAGTCTTTAAGACTACGGGCTTTTCCGTTCTAGAATTTGGTCGGTATGTGGGATTCGATCGTCCGGGATTCCGGCCGATGGCCGCTGACACCCCATTCGCTTTTGATTTTAAAGGCAACCATAACAAAAAAGCTCAGCATTTCTGCTGAGCTTTTCCGTTGAATTGGGTCGGTGTGAGGGATGCGATGGTCCGACACTCGGCCGATGGCCCCTGATACCCCATCCGCTCTTGGGCTTTCAAATCTACAAATGACAAAAAGGCCTAATCTTACGATTAGGCCTTTCCGCTGAATTTGGTCGGTATGAGAGGATTCGAACCTCCGACCCCTGACACCCCATGACAGTGCGCTACCAGGCTGCGCTACATACCGAGACAAACCGGTCGACAACATCAATTGCCGTTCCGATGTGGCGAACTTTAACAAGCTGAGGTGGGCATGGCAAGTGCTCTGATAGATAAAGTTAACTGTTTGATTAGTTTCTAATCGTGCAAGTTAACTTTGGCTCATCTACAGGCTTGCAGCCTTACTCTTTATAAAGGCGTCGGCTTTCACGCATCACCTGGATTAACTCAGGCGCGCTCAGCTTTTTCTTTAACTTCTGCTGATAGTCCACATCATAGATATAGTACTGGCCATGACGATTGATCACGGTAATTTCGTCAGGCTGATAGATGGCAAACACCTTGTTGTCACCCACATAGTTCCATTTCTGGTCGTCCGGATGCAGCAGGTGACGACCGGCACTGTAGTCTGTGGGTGGATTGGTACAGCCAAGTACCTGAGTCATCAGGGTTGGTACCAATCCCGCATGAGTGGTTCGGTACTGAATATTGCCCTGTTTGCCCTCAGGCCAGTGAATAATCATAGGCACACGGACATTGGCAGGGGAGAGGTCCTGACGCGCTTCAGAGCTGTTACTGGTAAATACCTTACCCTTGATACCGGTAATGACCACCAGAGTATCTTCAGGCAAGTTAGCCAGGGTCTCTGCCAGCAACTTATCGATAAAGTTAAGGGACTGACGGTACTGGTTGAACAGCACTCGCTCTGCCGGTTTCATGCCTTCCGGCGCCTTAATGGTTTCAACACCCAGAAAGCCAATTGGGGTGTCATAGTTTTCAGGGGATTTAAGATCCAACAGGGCAAACCAAGGCGCAGTTTGCGTTTGTTGCCACTGCTCAAATGCGCCGGTTAACTGAATATCTGCCCCGGCGTTGCTGTCTTTGTCGTTGGCTGTGGTCGGGGTAAAGTCCTGCATCATGGCTGCTGGTTGCACTTCGTCCAGATCGGACTGACTGATAAACAGTCCCATTTCATAGCCGGATTGTTTGAATGTCTGTGTCAGCAGTGGCGAGGTGACGTTAAAGTCTACTGCGTCTTGATAGCTGCCCTGTAAGCCATAAAGCAAAGAGAACATTCCGGATGCATAGTGGTTACCCCCACTCAGGTGATGGCTGAACTGCTGATTTTGCGCAGCATACTGGGTCAGGAATGGCATGGTCTCTTTGGTCACCATGTCATATCTCAGACTGTCGATGGCGATTATCAGCACATTAGGGTGCTCATCTGCACTGCATTGCAATGGTGACTTGGGGTAATGCAGTGTGGTCACATTGCTGATCTCAGCCTTTGGCTTTTGGGTTTCCAGGCCATGTCGGGCGATAAAGGTTTTCGCTGTGGCCGGATAGGACAAAGGATAAGTGTCGTCGAATCGGGTGATTTGGGTGATATCTTTGGCATCGGCCCAGATATGGATAAGGTGGCTGGAAACAAAACAGAGTCCCACAAAGGCAACGACTTTCGGGCCCCAGTGCTTTTTCTGGATTTTGTCGATTCGTTTCCAAATGAAATTGGCTGCGGTGAGCTCAATCGCCAGTATGGCAATTGGAGTGGCTATATAAGAGGTGCCGTGCAGCAGCGCACTCAAGTCAGCCCAGGCCAGGTCGAAGGCAAAGGGGCTGAGGTGCATACCATAGTCGTCAAAGACTATGGTGTCATAAAGCAAGATACACAGGCTGGCGGTTGCCACCAGTGCCGCATAGCCCCGCAAAATTTTGGAGTAGGGCAGCAGGGTACTGATAGGAAACAGAAAAACCAGATACACCATAAAGGCAAGAAAACTGAAGTGACCTATGGTGCTGATAGCCAGATAACCCCAGCCTATGACGGAGTCGGGATAACCTATGCTGTCCAGATAACGGCTGCCTATCAACATGGCCAAAATACCATTGAAGAAAGCAAACCAGTGGCCCCAGTTCACCAAGCGGGAGATCTTGTCCCGGCTCATCTGCTTTTGTCGCTCTACCATATTGTCGCGTTGTTTCCCGAAGTTCCTGTGTATCTTACTTTTATTCTTCCCTGTTATACAGAGAGGCGTTATTTTTTAACAGATTGCTCCAGTGCGCGGGCAAATTGGGCTGCAACGTCAGCACGGGATTTGTCGCCTACTTTGGTTTCCAGCAGGTGAGACACACAGTTGCCCAGTACCATCAGGCTCAGGTCAGTCGGTGCCTGGTGTTTTTCCAGTACCATCAATAACTCAGCGATCAGGGATTCAACTTGGGTGTTAGTGTATTTTGATTGGATAGCCATATAAAAAATGATTCACAAAGGAAAGGATTAGCGGCATATAATAGCGGATTTCCTACAGTATCACTATCAGGGCTTATGAGTATTCAAATAGACCAGGCGATTATTCATGAAATCGCACAAAACAGCGACGGTCAGCTGAACTGTCGTCTGCGTCCGCAGCCTCTGCTGAATGGGGCCGCAGTTGAGGCCATGCTGGAAGAGCTGCACAGCACATACACAAGTAAAGGCGGCAAGGGCTTTGGTTTCTTTGGGGTTCATGGCGATGACGGTGAAGCCAATCCGGCATTTTCAGAGGCGCTGAACCGCTACCGCAGCAATGAAATGGGCTTTGTTGAGTTTTCGGCCGAAGCGGGTAAATTGCTGCAGGAAGAGCTGGGTAAATATGACTTCAGTCAGGGTGGTTTTCTGCTGCTGGCCAGCTACACAGCACTGGCCTCTGACTATCTGTTTGTGGCACTGCTGAACGCCAAGTCATCTATGACAGTACTGGATGATATGGAACTGACCCAGGTGAACTCGTTGGATCTGTCCAATATGCAGCTGGCTGCCCGTATCGATTTGACCGAGTGGCAACAGGACAAAGAGTCCCGTAAATATATCTCCTTTATCCGTGGTCGTGCTGGTCGTAAAGTGGCCGATTTCTTCCTGGACTTTATGGGGTGTGTTGAGGGTGTAAACCCCAAGGTTCAGAACAAAAGTCTGATGAATGCCGTAGAAGACTTTGTTGCCGGCAGCGAGCTGACCAAAGAGGAACGCCAGCAGTGTCGTGACAAGGTGTTTGAGTTCTGCTCTGAAAAATTTGACTCGGGCAATGATATCCAACTGAAAGACCTGGCTGATGAGCTGGCCGATTCAGGGATGGACTCTTTCTATGACTTTGCCACCGGCGGTGATTATGAGCTGGATGAAGAGTTCCCTGCAGACAAGTCCACACTGCGCCAACTGAAGAAGTTTTCAGGCACTGGTGGTGGGGTGACAGTGAGCTTTGACGGTGGTCACCTGGGTGAGCGTGTGATCTACGACCCTGTGTCTGACACTCTGTTGATTAAAGGCGTTCCTGCCAACCTGAAAGATCAACTGGACCGTCGCCTGAAAGGCGAGTAACTCGGTCAGCCAGTAACGAAAAGCCGCTGTAGTCAGCGGCTTTTTTGTGGGCTAAATTAGAACTCCTTAATCAGGGAAAATACGAACGATAAGTAACAAAGCGAATCATAAAGGGAGGTTATATGGCCGATAGGGAGATGTCTGAACAGCAAGGCTTGGTTGTACCTCCATCAGACAGATTGAGTTTTGAACTGTTTGATCCGGAGCATAACCAAGAGCATAAGCAGGATATGTATGACCTGGATCAGGACCCTGAAGTGATGCGCTATATCACAGGGGGGAAGACCTCCAGCATGCAGATGATTGAAGAGGTATTGATGCCGAGGATGGCGAAGTACCGCAATCCTGAAAAAGGCTGGGGGATCTGGAAGGTCACCGACACTGCCTCCGGCGAATACTATGGTTGGATACTGGTGCGTCCCTGGGCGTTTTTCAGTGACAATCCTGAGCATCATAATCTTGAACTGGGTTGGCGCTTCAAGCGCTCAAGCTGGGGGAAAGGAATAGCAACCGAGGCCGCCCGGGCTGTCGCTGATGCGCTTTCCAGACAGGTTGAAGTCACAACACTGTGCGCTATTGCTGAGGAAGAAAACCAGGCGTCTACCCGGATTATGGAAAAGTTGGGGATGAAGTTTATTCGCAAAGATGTCGTGAAAGACCCTCTGTTTGAGGAGGAGTTGGTTATTTACGGTATGTCAGTGTAATGTGACCCAGATATAAAAGCCCTGCATTGCAGGGCTTTTTAGCTTGTGGCTGTTACTGACTGTCCTGTTGTTCAAGGAAGTCCTTGAATTCAGCCTCATAAAGACGGAACAGCACCAGAGTGACGGCAAAGATAATCGGGCCGTAAATCAAACCGATAAGACCGAACAGCTGCAGACCTCCCAGCAAAGAGAAGAACAGCATCAGGGTATTCATGCCAGAGTCGCCCTGCATCAGCAAAGGTCTGAGGAAGTTATCAATGGAACCCACCACTACAACCCCCCAGATAGCCAGGAAGGCAGCCCAGCCCCAATCTCCGGTCAATGCGAGGTAAAGCGCCGCAGGCAACCAGATCAGCGCTGTGCCCACGAATGGAATGAAGGAGGCGAAGGCCATCATAGAGCCCCAGAACAGGCCTGGGAATCCAGCCAGCGCCATGGCAATACCACCTGCGATGCCTTGAGCGACTGCGGTCAGGAAGGAGCCCAATACCGCTGATTTGGCCACTTGCTCGATTTCATGAAATATCTGATCTTCCTGACTGCGGGACAGTGGCACCACATGACGCAGGGCATCAATCAGCTTGTCGTTATCCCGCAGGAAGAAAAACAGCACGAACAGCATCAGAGAGAAGTCCACCATGACCCCGGTAATATCCCCCAGGAACTGGGTGCTGAGGGCGACCAGTTCGGTACTGATATTGGTGGCGGCCGTCGCCGCTTTCTGGATCAGCTCCTGTGGGTTGATACTGTCGAAGGGCAGCCACTTATCGACAAAGGCGATCAGGCTGTGCACCCAGGGGTGATGCAGCAACTCTTTGGCTTCGCCGCTGACCAGCCATTGGTAGGCGCTGTTGAAGAAAGTGAGTCCCTGATTGGCAATAGCAATAAACACTACAAACAGAGGAATAAGCACAATAAAGGTCAGTAGGGTGCAGGAGAGCACTGAGGCCATATTCGGGCTGTTTGGCATACGCTTTTGAATCAGATTGTGAATCGGCAAAAACAGCAGGGACACAATAAAGCCCAGCACAATAGAACCCAGATAGGGGGCAATCAGCAGGTAACAGGCATAGGCCGCAACAAACAGAGCAAAGATGAGGATCCAGTGTCTCGGCTCAGCTTTAAAAGGTTTGGTCACGCAATTTATCCTTGGGAATTAAATAAGCCCGAACAGAATAACTTAAGTAACATCAGTGGTCATGGCTTTACTGTGACAATAAGGTCAAAGAGACGGCCAATGTCATAAACTGACTAGGGTCTATTGACCTTTCATGGTTGAATTTTGCTCGAGATAGACGTGTTTTAATCGCGACGCAAGGTGTGCCGCCTAGCGGGCCTAAGCAAATACCTTGCAACAAAGAGTAAAGCGCGTATAGCCGAGCCCTTCGGGCAGCGTTTGTCGTCGCTTTCTACTGCATTAACGCTCATTTATGTAGAACAACTACACCGCAATCGCATTGCTTTGTATAAAACAACGACAAAGTGCTGTAAAAACCATCTTCAAAGGTCAACAGACCCTAACTATCAAGCTTTTTCCCGTCTCAGGTCGCCCCAATGGGAACAATGAATTAGAATAGCCGACAACTACCCCGCCGGATGTCAGCCGGGGCCGGGGACAGACATTTAATGATGCAGACTGTTTCTCTGCACTGGAGTAAAAATGCAACTCTTTGTCAATGATTTAACCGTCATAGATTTTTCCTATTTGTGCCCGATCCGCGGCATGGTTGGTGAGAGCTGGATTGTTGATGTACTGCTGGATGGCGGACTTGACGATCAGAACATGGTGCTGGATTTCGCCAAGGTGAAACGTTCCATTAAGCACACCATAGATGAGGTTTGTGATCATCGTTTGCTGGTGCCAGTACTTAATGACGCCGTAAGCCTGGAGTCCCAGGATGAGATGGTCCGGCTGGATTTTGATTCCCGCGTTGGCTCTATGCACATGTACTGCCCTGAGCAGGCGTTTGCGCTTATCGATACCCAAACCATAGATTTTGACAGCGTTAATCGTTTTTTGATTGATGCCCTGACCCATGTGTTGCCGGGCAATGTGGAGCATATCAGCCTGACATTGCGCAATGAGCAGCTGGAAACCCCTTATTACCATTACAGCCATGGGCTGAAAAAGCATGATGGTAATTGCCAGCGAATCGCCCATGGTCACCGCAGTCCAATTAAGATTTTCCGCGATTCGGCGCCAGCCCCTGAGCTTGAAGCCACATGGGCAAAGCGCTGGCAGGATATTTACCTGGGCACCGCAGAAGATCAGGCCGAACTGGAGAGCCTGAACCTGTCTGCGGGCCTGAATATCAGCGCTGACAGCCATTGGGGATTTGATTACACCGCGCCTCAGGGACGCTTTCAGCTGGCCATTCCCAGGGCCGTTACTGAGATGATCCCCCATGACACTACGGTCGAGTTGTTGGCTGGATATATTTCCGGTGAGCTGGCCAAAGCGGAACCTGGCGTCGAGTTCAAGGTCATAGCCTATGAAGGTGTTGGCAAAGGGGCAATCGCCTCAGCCAAAGTGGCCGTCGCCGATTAAATTGAATTCAGGCCTTCACCATTGGGTGAGGGCCTTTTCTTTTGGGGATGTGCAGCAAGGGCTGCACGTGAATAGCTGCAGGAAAGTAGAATGGATAAAAGATGGTCGATACTGGGCCTTTGTCTGCTGGCTGGTGTGTCTCAGGTCAGTGTTGCGGACACGGCAGGGATTAAGCTTCAGGGTGAGCTGAAACAAGGGGCTTTAATCCGGGCTCAGGTTGCGGCAGGCACTCAGGTATCTCTGGATGGAAAACCTTTGAATGTCAGTAAAGAGGGAAAGCTGGCCTTTGGTTTTGACAGGGATGCGACAGGTGAGCAGATCCTGCAGTTGACCCATGCCGATGGCAGCAGGGAAACAGTGAAGCTGGCGATAGGTAAGCAGGACTATCGCATTCAGCGTATTGAAGGCATTGCCAAAAAGATTATGCAGCCCAAGCCTGAAGATGTTGCCCGCGCCAAACAGGACTCTGCTCAGGTCAGGGCTGCCAGAGACACGGATTCACAGCGTCTGGACTTCAGTCAGGACTTTATCTGGCCGGTGACAGGCCGCATCAGCGGAGTTTATGGCAGCCAGCGGGTATATAACGATGTGTCGGGCCGTCCCCATTACGGTATAGATATCGCCGCGCCCAGGGGCACCAAGGTGGTCGCGCCGGCAGACGGTGTGATCACGCTGTCGGTTCCGGATATGTTTTATTCCGGCGGCACTGTGATCATTGATCACGGTTTTGGTGTCAGCTCCACTTTCCTGCACCTGAGTAAGCTATTGGTGCCCGTAGGAACTGAGGTGAAACAGGGTGAGGTTGTGGCTGAGGTGGGCAGTACCGGTCGTTCAACAGGACCACATCTGGACTGGCGGATTAACTGGTATCAGATGCGATTGGACCCAGCCACTGTAGTGCCTTCCATGAAGAGTTACATAAAGCAGCAACAGGCTGCCAAATGAATACGTTTTAACGCACTGTTATTGAAAATAAAAAAGCCGGCAAACATGCCGGCTTTTTTGTGGAGCAGGGATTAGTCTTTCAGCAGACCTTTGGCACGCAGCAGAGGCTCAATGCCTGCTTCTTTGCCACGGAACTCTTTGTAGAGCTGCATCGGGTCCTGACTACCACCCTGAGACAGTACCGTGCTTCTGAAGGCATCAGCAGTGGCCTTGTCAAAGATGCCTTTTTCTTTAAAGGCTTCATAGGCGTCGGCACCGAGAATATCAGACCAGATATAGCTGTAGTAACCGGCTGAGTATCCGCCTGAGAAGATGTGCGCGAAATAGGTGCTGCGATAGCGTGGTGCGATCTCCTCAATCAGACCCATGTTGGCCAGGGATTCAGCTTCAAATTTGGCAGCATCCTGTGGCTTGGTGTCTGTCAGAGTGTGCCAGTCCAGATCCAGCTTGGTTGCAGCCAGGTATTCTACAGTGGCAAAGCCCTGATTGAACTTGCTGGCAGCCTGAATCTTCTTAACCAGCTCCTGTGGGATCACTTCACCTGTTTCATGATGCTTGGCAAACTGGGCCAGTACTTCCGGCTCAGTCATCCAGTTCTCCATCACCTGAGATGGGAACTCCACATAGTCGCGGGGGACAGAAGTACCGGACTGAGAACGGTAAGTCACATCAGACATCATGCCGTGCAGGGCGTGACCGAATTCGTGGAACAGGGTGCTGGCTTCGTCAAAGGTCAGCAGTGTTGGCTCACCTTCAGGGGCACGGGTGTAGTTAAGTACGTTAACCACGACAGGGATAACATTCTCACCGTCGACTTTTTCCTGGGAACGATAGTCGTTCATCCAGGCGCCACCACGCTTGCTGTCGCGAACAAAGTAATCACCGAAGAAGATTGCCATCAGGCTGCCGTCTTTGTCGTAGATTTCCCAGGTGCGGACATCTTCGTGGTACTTGGGCAGATCAGTGCGCTCCTTGGCAGTGATACCAAACAGCTTGTTGGCTGTGTAGAACACGCCTTCAATGGTGTTTTCCAGTGAGAAGTAAGGACGGGTGTCCTGCTCGTTAAAGGAGTACTTGGCGACACGGATCTTGTCGGCGTAATACCACCAGTCCCATGCCTGCAGTTTAAAGTCTTTGCCTTCGGCATCAATCAGCTTCTGCATTTCAGCCACTTCGGCGCGGGCCTGATCCAATGCTGCGGGCCAAACCTTGTTCAGCAGCTCATAGACATTTTCAGGCGTCTTGGCGGTGCGCTCTTCCAGCACGAAGTGAGCGTGGGTTGGGTAACCCATCAGCGCAGCTTTTTCGGCGCGCAGGGCCGCCATCTTGGCCAGGATCTCTTTGTTGTCGTTGGCATTACCATTGTTACCGCGCTCAATATAGCCATTGAACAGCTGTTCACGCAGGTCACGGTTTTCTGCATAGGTCAGGAAAGGTGTGATAGAAGGGCGGTGAGTGGTAAAGACCCACTTGCCTTCATGGCCACGCTTGGCAGCAGTCGCTGCAGCCTGATCAATCACGTCCTGGGGCAGACCGGCCAGATTTTCTTTGTTGTCGATAACCAGTTCAAATGCATTGGTTTCAGCCAACAGGTTGTCACCGAATTCCAGGCTCAGCTTGCCGAGCTTTTCGTTCAGGTCACGCAGTTTGGCTTTTTGCTCTTCGTTCAGGTTTGCGCCGCCACGGGTGAAAGACTTGTAGGTGTCTTCCAGCAGTTTGGCCTGGGCAGTGTTCAAATCCAGCTTGTCCTGCTGATCGTAAACGGCTTTAACACGCTGGAAGAGTTTGTCATTCAGCATGACATCGTCACGGGCGGAAGAGAGCATTGGGCCCACTTCCTTGGAAATAGCCTGCAGTTCTTCGTTGGTGTCTGCGCTGGTCAGGTTATAAAACACGCTGGCCACTTTGCTTACCAGTTGACCGCTGCGCTCAAGCGCTTCGATGGTATTGGCAAAAGTTGGGGCTTCTGGGTTATCGGCGATCGCCTGTACTTCCTGCCTTTGAAGGGCAATCCCCTCTTTAAATGCTGGCAGATAGTGCTCAGTTTTGATAACGGCAAAATCAGGAATGCCGTGGGTGGTGTTGTACTCTTCAAAGAATGGGTTAGCTGCAGCTACCTGAACATTCTCTGCTTGCTGCTCAGCCGCTGGCTTTTTGGTTTCGGCAGCTGCCTGAGTTTGAGGTTTTTCATCACCGCCACAGGCGCTGAGGGTAAGAGCCAGTGCCATTGCAGACACCAGTGGTTTGAGGGTTAATCCCTTCATAGTCGTTTTCCCTTGCTTGCTTCCATATTGTTTTCTGTTGCATTGACGCCAGCTATGTTGCATTGGCTCCGCTGAAGTCATGCTTAGGTTGTGTTATTTATCACAAAATGGCACTGCAACGCCAATGAGATCACTAAATGGCAACCAGGGAAATGTAACAAAACAAAAGGGCCGGACACGCCGACCCTGTTGATTTCAGTTGGGGAAAATCCCGGTTAGTAACCCAGAGTTGCTGAGCCGGAACGTCTTGGATCTGACTCGCCGTAAAGCCCTGATTCGGTTTTCATTATGCTCTGGGTGGAGCCGATGGCGTTTTTCACCTCAACGTTATGGCCTTTCTCTTTCAGTAACCTGATGGTGTCCGGACTCAGGCTGCGCTCAACCCTCAGCTGACCCGGCAGCCACTGGTGATGCACTCTGGGCGCATTGGTAGCTTCCGCAACATTCAGGTCAAAATCCACAGTGCCCAGAATCATCTGCAGCGTGGTATTGATAATGCGGGAGCCCCCCGGACTGCCGGTAACCAACCAGGGCTGGTTACCTTCCAGCACTATGGTTGGACTCATTGAACTCAGCGGACGTTTGCCACCCTCGACAGCATTGGCTTCACCACCAACCAGGCCAAAGCCGTTGGGCACGCCAGGTTTGGCTGAAAAGTCATCCATCTCGTTGTTCAGCAGAATACCGGTTCCTTCAGCAACCAGGCCCGAGCCATAGCTGAAGTTCAATGTATAGGTGTTGGAAACAGCATTGCCCCATTTGTCCACCACTGAGTAGTGGGTGGTTTGCGGGCTTTCTTTATCCAGCAGAGCGCCGGGCTTAATATCCGCGCTGGGTCTTGCTTTATCCGGGTTAATGGAGGCGGCCAGGCGCGCGGCGTAGGATTTATCTGTGAGTTTTGTCACTGGCACAGGGTAGAAGTCCGGGTCGCCCAGATACTCACTGCGATCGGCATAGGCCAGCTTCATGGTTTCCGCCATCAGGTGCAGGGTTTCGGCACTGTTATGTCCGGATTCTGCCAGCGGGAAATTTTCCAGAATGTTCAGCATCTGCACGATATGGACGCCGCCGGATGATGGCGGTGGCATGGACAGCACGGTGCGACCTCTGTAAGTGCCGGACACTGGTGTGCGCTCTACTGCCCTGTAGTTCTTCATATCATCCAGAGACATGATGCCACCGGCCTGATTGACTGCGGTCACCAGTTTCTGTGCGGTTTCTCCTTCATAGAAACCTTTACTGCCCTGTTTGGCGATACGTTTTAGTGACTCTGCCAATTCAGGCTGCTTAAGCAGATCGCCCGGCTGATAGTTACTGCCATCAGCTTTGTAGAAAATACGGGCAGTACTTGGCCACTGCTGCATACGTTTACTTAAACCGGCAAGGGAACTGGCGAGATCCGGGGTGACGATGATGCCATCTTCTGCCAGCTTGATAGCCGGTGCGATCACTTCAGCCAGACTCATGGTGCCATACTTATCCAGCGCCAGCTCAAACCCTGCAACTGTGCCCGGTACTCCAACGGCCAGCCCGTGAAACTTGGACAGCCTGGGGTTAACGTCACCATTGTCATTCAGAAAAATGTCTTTATGGGCTTTTGCTGGTGCCATCTCCCTGTAATCAATGGCCGTGCTAACCGCTTTGTCCGGTGAGTGATACAGCATAAAGCCACCACCACCAATGTTGCCGGCTCTGGGCAGGGTGACTGCCAAGGCAAAACCAACGGCTACTGCCGCATCCACTGCATTGCCTCCCTGCTTCAGTATGTCTACCCCAACCTGAGTGGCGACCGCTTCCTGGCTGGCGACCATGCCATTTTGGGCCCACTCGGGTTGAGCCGTTGCCTGATAGCTGAAGATGGCTTGATTGCCCAGGCTCAGAGGTAAGACTGATACCGAGCCGGTATTGGCGCTGGCAGCAAAGGGAATAGACAGGCTGAGCAGGCTCAACAGAGATTTACGGCCCAGGTGTTTGGGCAAGAAGTGATTGAGAGTAGGCACACAGATTCCTTATGCTTGCTTTAATTTTGTAATATTTTTGAACAATGTGCCGCTGTCCCTTCGTAAATGCAATAGCTCGATAGAGTGGGGCAGACAGTGATGGTCATCAGGAACACAGGGAAAGGGAAAATGTCTTTCAGTATCAGGCTGGTAGAATCAATGGGTGAAGTAGATGCTGAAATCTGGGATGCGCTTTTTAATTCAGGCTCAGCGGACAACCCATTTGTGAGCCATGCCTTTTTAAAATTACTGGAAGACAGCGGCAGCGTCGGCGGGCAATTCGGTTGGCTCCCCAGGCATCTGCTGGTGGAGCAAGAGGGACGGGTGCTGGCCGCAATGCCTTTGTACCTGAAATACCACTCCTATGGTGAATATATCTTCGACTGGAGCTGGGCCGAAGCCTATGAGCGTTACGGTCTGGATTACTACCCCAAGTTGGTCTCAGCCGTACCTTTTACACCGGTTTCCGGTCCGAGGAAAGCTATCTCGGCAGACGTAAGTGAGGAGATAAAGGAACAAATTCAAGGGGAGATATTTCACTTTCTCAGTCAGTGGAGCCTTGAACATCAATGTTCATCCTGGCACCTCCTTTGCCATTCCGAACCCTTGTCCGGTGACTCGATATCCTGCCGTATCACCCCACAGTTTCACTGGTTTAACCGTGACAATGAAGGAGATCGCTACTCCAGCTTTGAACATTTCCTGTCGCGATTTCGCTCATCTCGCCGAAAAACACTGCGCAAAGAACGGTTGTCCGTCACTCAGGCCGGTATTGAGTGCCGTTGGCTTTGCCCCGAACAGATGAGTGCCCGGGACTGGCAATTGATGTGGGACTGTTATCGGGTTACCTATTTAAAGCGCTCCGGGCATCAGGGCTATTTGTCCCGGGAGTTTTTCGCAGGGCTAAGTGACGCGTGCCCAGACAACACGCTTATCTTGCAGGCCAGTCGTGATGGAGAGGTGGTGGCATCGGCGCTTTACTTTAAAGACAGTACTCATCTCTATGGTCGTTATTGGGGCGCGCTGGAGGATATTCCGGGCCTGCACTTTGAGCTCTGCTATTACCAGGGAATCGAATACTGTATTGCCAATGGCCTGCAAGTGTTTAATGCCGGTGCTCAGGGCGAGCACAAGCTGACCCGTGGCTTTGAGCCGGTAGCCGTGCACTCATCCCACTGGATTGCCCGCGCTGAATTCAGGGATGCCGTAGAGGGCTTTTGTCAGCAGGAGGGGGAGATGACTCAACGCTATCTGGATAAGGCCAGAGCACATCTTCCCTTTAAGTGCTGAAGGTAGCTTCAGTCGTTATCTGGCCACTGGTTCACATCGGAAGCTGTGTCAAAATCAGTCCGTTGAGGGTTCACCACGCAAAATCTGTGTCCTGTGGGGGCCTGCATCACGACCCATCGCTCCAGGCGTTTAACCACCTGAGCCCCCAACTCAGTCAACCGTTTTACTTCAGCATCGATATTATCTGTTTCAATATCCAGATGGACACGGCTCTCATGGGAGACTTTTTGAATGAGTATATGGGGCTGACTTTCATTGGTTTGAAGGCTTGAATATCGATCAGCCCACTCCTCTTCAGAGCGGTTACAAGCCATCCCCAATGCGGCTTCCCAAAACAGGTTAGCTTGCTCTATATCTTCAACCTGACAATCAATGACTAGAGTAGAGAGTCTGCTTTTGTGCATTTTTCCCATCCTTATATTTATATGTCAGCAGGCTTGGATATAAAGACTGAAAGACATTGGTTTCGGCTTGCGAGATTGAATATCTTTTCACCGAATCGACAACTTCATGGTTGTCCGTTTATCTTCTGTTCCGGCTGCGAAGGATAATTCACATGACAATCTGGCTGAAGTGAAAGCCTCAGATTTAACCCTGCTTCGCCCAGGTTCACGATTTCAGCGCGATGGCGATATCTACCCGACTTTCATTCATAACATAAGACCCGAAGTCAGAGGTATGGGCTCGGGTGTGAGGGCCGTCCGCGGCGCTAAAGTATTGCCGGATAGCCAATCACTTGCTTTCATTCATAATAACCGCCTCAGCAAAAGCGTCAGGGCAGAAAACAGCATCCCAAGGATTATTAAGCACACTAGATACCAGGCACCGAACAGGACAGATAAGTAGCGCCAGTTAATATGGTCAGGGCTATGAAACTCCTGCTGAGGATTATGTTGCCAGGCTGCGTATAACATCAGCATCGATACCGTCAGTGCGAGAATGCCCGCCAACAGCCAGCACAACCGATAGGGATGAGCCCGAACCTGACTGATGAAGGAGATAGGGCGGCCTGGCATGTGATGGGTTAATCTTTCAGCGCGATGGCGATATCTACCCGACTTTCATTCATAACATAAGACTCGAAGTCAGATGTATAGGCCCGGGTGTGAGGGCAGTCCGCTGCGCTGAAGTACTGCCAGATCTGCTGCCACAGTGTGATTACTGTCTGGGGCATTTCGCCGCAGGCAGAGAACACCAGATATCTGCCCTGAGGTATCTCATGGGTAACCGAATCTTCAGCAAATGAAGAGGAAAGGGATGGGCTGCCTACTATCAGGTCGTACTCACCATTTACGTCAGACTCATAGTGAGTGTATATGCCGTAAAATGTGTCACTCGGCGCCATTTGTTGTCCGGCCTGCATAAAAAATCGTTCCCAAAGTGGTTTAATGGCAGCTGTCTGGGGATTGGTTTCATTGGCGTTCGTAGTGCGGGTTTTAAGCCCGGTAATGGTTAATGGTCCAAGTGACTGAACGTCCATAGTGGTTCCTGTATTTTGAGGTTTGTTGCTTTGCAATTTTTTTGTCGCTTCGATGACGCAGGGCTCATTTAAATGTGGTTGCCTGTCAATCAAAAACATATGGGCAGCCACCGAACTCATTGACTGAGGGATGCCATCTTCTGACATCATTGGCCCGACGCCAGCGACTGTGAAAAAACTCCATTAAACAAGGCCCCTGAGGTAACAGAATCAACAGGGTATCTCCTTCGCTGACCTTGTCGTACTCAGGATATTCAGTCGACATTCCCCAGGTGAGCCCACCTTTGCTGTCAGCATAACCCTGCCAGAAGCTTTCGATATCTGTGTCTTCACTCCAAACCGGCGCTGCAGGAGTTTCCCTGGCAGGCGTTTCGGCGCAGCCAGCAAAGCTGGTCAACATCAATAGGAAAAGTATCAGGGGGAGAAAAGACTTCATTGTATGTTCCTTGTCTTGTCGAATTCGCCAGTGCCAAAGCATGATTTGATTCAGGTCGCGCTCAGGTTCTTTCCAGTATAAGCCAGTCTTTTTTAACAGCCGGAACCCAAGCCTTGGATGCAGGCTAACAAGCTGACCAGCTCTTGTCTGTAGGACATTTGGCGGGTTAGTGGGAGTGCTCATTATCTTGTTTGTCTCAATGTTGAGACTGGCTTAATAAGCACGGAATCAGAAGGTTAGATCAGTTGGTGTAGCAATTGGCTGATATTGAGTTTTAAAAGTGAGACAAAGAAACTGGCCAGCTTAATAAAATCAGATAGTTAGCAACGGCATTGGAATTGCTTCCTCGTAGGTTCATTTTGCTTTCGGACAAGAATACGGGGTAAAAAATGAAGTCGATTATCGGATTAATGATATTGCTGACCAGTGTGCTGGTGGGATGGGCTGAGGCATCGACACGCCCACTGTTTGCAGGTCAACACCACCAAATCGGGGAGGTTGAAACCTACTATCAGGGAACACAGTTGGTGGTCAATGCGACAGTGACAGAAGTGGGTTGGTGTTTGGCGAGATCTCACCTTTATGTTGGTGAAACTGAACCCGCATCATCGGCACCCGGACAGTTTCCTTATTCCCATGAGCTGGGTTGCGCACTGAGTGATACCTACACCATTGATGTCAATGCTGTTGATCATTACGTGGCGTATCACGCTGAAAGTAAGCAATCCAGCTTTCCAATCGGCGGCACAGTCTCCTATGAGGTTAACTTCCCGGGGGATAATTCCTATTTTGATGCCACCATTGACGGTGATGGCCCCTATAACGCCTGGTGTATGGATTTGGGGCGCACCATTCGCTCAGGTACTACTTATACCAATTGTGAGCTGAGATCGCTCAATGACCCTGACCTGGGCATAGTGGATCAGGAGCAAAACCTTGGCTATGTATCCTGGATATTGAACCAGGAATGGAGTCTGTACCCTCAGTACTCCTGGCAGGATATTCAGGGGGCGATATGGAAACTGACTGATGACACCAATCCTGTAGGCGGTGCCGGAGGCATCAGCTGGAATGAAGCCAATGCGCTTGCCATTGTAGCGTTGGCCATTGCCAACGGCGGCGATTATCAAGCTGACAGCTTTGAAGGCCTGGTGCTCTTGTGCCGAAATGAAGCCGGCGCAGTTGCTCAGCAGATTACCGTGGTCGCAGTGCCAGCCTATAACTTCTTTATTGGTGAGGAGACCGCATGGGCCGAGGGCGATAGCAATTGGTACAACAAAAAAGGTCGCCGGGTTGGCTGGGGCAGCTATTGGGTTGAGCCATACATCATCTGGCATTGAGCTGGGTATCATCCAATGAAAAACCGGCCTGATGTGGCCGGTTTTTTCTGAAAAGGGTTCAACTCAGCTGATATCAGTTTTTTCCATTTCCAACTGCTGCAGGGCGATGACTGCCTGTGTGCGGTTGCGTACCCCAAGTTTACGGAAAATTGCAGTGGCATGGGCCTTAATCGTGGCCTCAGATACGCCGAGATCATAGGCGATCTGTTTGTTGAGCAATCCCTCGGCGAACATCTGCAGCACTTTATATTGTTGCGGTGTTAACTCCGCCAGCTTGTTGGCCATTTGCTCGTGGTTGTTATCATCGATCTCAAGCAGTTCAATCCCTTCCGGGTGCCAGATATCACCATAGAGCACAGCGTGAAGGGCTTCTGCCAGAGTTTCCATCGAAGCTGATTTAGGGATAAAACCGGCACTGCCATAATGCAGGGCGCGACTTATGGTGGCGGCATCCTCATGGGCAGAGACCACAACGACAGGCAGCTCAGGGTAGTGGGCACGTAAATGGATAAGAGTGGAGTAACCGTGAGAGCCCGGCATTTGCAGATCCAACAGCACAAGATCATAGTCTGTTGCAGCATCCAGAAGTTGCTGCAGGGCATCGGCACAGTCGGCCTCATACCAACGGGTATCACCAAATGTGGTGGTCAGAGCCTGCCGAAGTGCGTTCCGGAACAGGGGATGATCATCGGCGATGATTATATTCAGGTTTTCCAGCTTCATGGCTTAATAGTGATTATGGTTGCACGTGAAGATGTCGACAATGTAACAGAAAAGTGACCGCCATTCCTATTGGAAATGAATAAAAATCTCGGGGAATGCGATAGTTAGCAAAATTGTGATGAAGCCGAAATTGATGAAATTTACTGTTTCATAACCTTAAATTCTGGATTTGATAATTCGGGCGCATTATTGGGGTTCGACTAAAGTACTATCTCCTGCGCATAATATTTTGCTCGTGCAGGAGTGGAAAAAATGTGAGCGGACCATTGAACGAATATCACCTGAAAGTGTAATTGCTCCACCAGTCAAAGTGGGGAAACTTGGATCAGGGTATTTGCATCGATAATGAGAGCAGTCTGAATATGTTCAGAGCGATTGCGGTAATTCTGGCCTTGATATTTTCCGGTAGTTCCGGGAGTCAGGCTTTGGCTTCTCCCCCTTCGGCGGCTGAAGAGTCGGGTAATCTCTACATTATTCTGGATACCTCTTCATCCATGAACTCCAATTATGACAGCATCGCCGCTCCTTTTGATGCTCTGCTGGAGCAGTTTTACCGTTCATTTCCCGCAGATACCCAACGAATTTATCCATCCAGGAGCATATTGGTGCCTTTCCCATCTGAGTCGGAGCAATCAATCGTTCTCGGTACTGCATTCAGTGAGCCTGCCTCACAACTGCCCGTCGGCGGCAATGAAGAAGATGGTTTGGCCGCTATTAGTGAGTTGCTGGACAGGGGAGTGGCCAATGCTCATATACTGCTGATAACCGATGAGCTCAGGACAGAGCAGCAGCTCCTGAATTGGCGGGATGTGGCTGCCAGGGCGTTACAGCAAAGAGTGGTGATCCACACAGTAGTCGAGCGACGGGATACCTCAATTTCCTACCGAAACCCTTCTCAAACGTCTACGAGGCTGGCTTACTTTGTTGCTGATGACATGTTCGACAAACACAGTGTGAAGGATGCTTACAGCCCACAGTCTTTGATGGTGCTGGATGTCAGTGGAGAATCTGAATCTCTGGCGACGACAAAACGAAACCCCACCAAAGCGGTTGCCATCAGGTCAGAATATTCTCTGGTGGCGCTGGCGACAGGGGGCCATGTCTGGATGATGGAGGCATTGGTTGAAGGGCTGACGGTGTTTGTGGATGAACTTAACCGTGAGATTAAGGAGACACATCAACACAAGGTGCTGGCAAGTATCAGCGTTCAGGGCGAACAGGTACCTGGTGGTATCGTGACTCTGGACGCTCATCAACTGACCTATTTTGTAAAAGGTATTCAGGTTGATGCCTGGTCATGGGACTTTGATCTGGATAACACTCCGGATGACTTTGGACCCGTGGTGAATTATCAACAGCAGCATGCCAGAGAGACCATTCATCTGCAGTTGTTGCTTGATAGTGGTGAACGGGTTATTCAACCCCTGGTGCTTGGCGCTTCAGTAAATATTGCTCCTTGAATGCTCCCATATTGATGCTCTCCCGGGAGACGAAGGGGCGAAGACCGACACTTGCTCCATGCACTGTACTGCGTAAGACTTCATCCGCGTTTTAACGTTTGCCTGGCCGCTTTTTCTGTCGGACATTTCACTCCTGTTTTGCCATCCGGTCACAAGGATGACAGGCCCAATCCTGTGACTGAGCTCCATATATCAAGATCTACTGGTTAACTGCGGACTAATTAAGCAGGTGATCATCCCACTGATTGATACACTCCGACCCGCGACTTTCAGTCGCAATAAAAGATGATGGAATAAATACCTACCTGTACCAAGTTCATTTAGTGGTTGATTTGGTTCAGCGGGAGCTTTGAGGCCCGCGCAGAGCGTATGTCACTGTTAATCGGCATTATCCGTTCAGCGACGCCCTGTACTTCAACTCACTTTTTGAAGTGTTCTGAATCGTTCAGACCATTAATGGCGTTGGTACCATAATAAAATGGAGTTGGATATGACCAACAAATTGGCCAAAGGCCTGATCGCGTCTGCTGTTCTGGCAGCATTAGCCGGTTGCAGCGAATCTGAAACCGTAATCACTCCGGCAACTTGTGCTGAAGCTGGCGAAGCCTGCACCCGTTTTACCATTCTCCACACCAATGACAACCATGGTCGCTTCTGGGAAAACAAGGACGGCGAATATGGTATGGCTGCCCGTAAAACCCTGATCGACTCCATTCGTGATGAAGTGGCTGCCCAGGGTGGCGATACTCTGCTGCTATCCGGCGGTGACATCAATACCGGCGTACCTGAGTCAGATATGCAGGATGCTGTGCCTGACTTTATCGGTATGAACCTGATTGGGTACGACGCCATGGCAGTGGGTAACCATGAGTTTGATAACGCTCTTGATGTACTCGAGATGCAGGCAGGTTTGGCTGACTTCCCTATGCTGGCCGCCAACATTTACCTGAAAGACAGTGATGGCAAGGTGACAGACAAGCGTCTGTTTGATGCCTACCGTGTTTTTGAGGTTAATGGCCTAAAGATTGCTGTTATCGGTCTGACCACCAAGGATACAGCTCATCTGGTTAATCCGGACAATATCCAGAGCATCCACTTCGCCGATCCTCAGCAGGAGATCACCAAAGCCCTGGCTGAGATTGAAGCTAAAGAGCAGGTTGATCTGGTATTCGCGACGACGCATATGGGGCACTACGCTGACGGTAACCACGGCAGTGAAGCTCCGGGAGACGTTAAGCTGGCACGTGGTCTGAAGCAGGGTGAACTCCAGGCTATCTTTGGTGGACACTCGCAAAACCCTGTTTGTATGGAGCCGGGCACCAATGATTATGCTGAGTTCAACCCGGGAGATGACTGTACTCCGGATCAGCAAAATGGCACCTGGATCATGCAGGCCTATGAGTGGGGCAAGTATGTGGGTCGTGCTGACTTTGAATACTTTAACGGTAAGCTGCATCTCGCCAGCTATGAACTGATCCCGGTTAACCTCAAAGTTAAAAATGAAGCCGGTGATAAGGTTCTTGTGGGCGAGGCAATTGCGCCTGATCCTATGGTGAAGGAAGTCCTGAGCCAGTATCAGAACAAAGGCCAGGAGTTGCTGGATGAGGTGATTTCTCACACTGATGGCCTGCTGAATGGTGAGCGCAATGTGGTACGCACTCAGCAAACCAATCTTGGCCATCTGCTGGGCACTGCCTATCGCAGTTTTGATTTGGTTAATGCTGACTTTGCTGTGATGAACTCCGGCGGCTTACGCGCTTCGATTCAGGCCGGTGACGTAACCTACCGTGATGTACTGACAGTACAGCCATTTGGCAACTTTGTGACCAAGGCGACGATGACAGGTGCTGAAGTACAGGAGTACCTGAGTGTGGTCGCAACCAAGACAGGTGGCGGTTATGCTCAGCTGAATAATATCAGCATGGCGGTTGACTGTGATGCCCAGTCGGTGGAGATCAGTGACATTGCCGGCAAGGGATTCGACCCGGAAGCCAGCTACAGCTTTGCGGTGATCAGTTTCTCTGCTGCCGGTGGTGATGACTATCCGAAAATTCAGGTGATGGATACCCAGCGCACTGACGCAGATGTGCTGCGCGAATACTTTGTGAAGCACCCGAATATTCATGCCGCTGACTTTGAGCCTGTCCCCGGCAAGCTGACCTACACCCTGAATGGGGCTGAGGTAAACTCCTGTGCTGCTAACTAAACAGCAATAAAACTTGAAGCAGCCTCAGGGCTGCTTTTTTTATGCTATTTATTCAATCAGTTACCTGGTCACGATAAAAATATTTTGGCTTTTCTCTTGAAAGCTGATTCTGCGACCTCATCTATTATATTGAGCGAGAGGCTCAACCGACTGTGCCTTCGGGGCAGTCAATTTAGCGGGTGCGAAATGGTTCGGCCCGGGTTCTGAAACCGAAAAAGGTTTCCAACATATTGCTTTATAAAAGGATATGACTATGCGTAATTATGATTTTTCTCCACTTTTCCGTAGCGCCATTGGTTTTGATCGTTTAGCACGTATCGCCGAGCATGCAGCAGCCAACAATGGTAACTCCAGCTACCCTCCATACAATATCGAGCTGCTGGGCGAGAACCGCTACCGAATCACTATGGCCGTAGCCGGTTTTTCAATGGAAGAGTTGGATATCATCAGCGAAGGCGAAAAGCTGCTGATTAAAGGCGTTCGTAAAGAATCTGATACTGAACGCAAGTACCTGCATCAGGGTATTGCTGAGCGTGGTTTTGAGCGCACTTTCCAACTGGCGGACCATGTGATTGTAACCGGTGCCAATCTGGAAAATGGCCTGCTGAACATTGAGCTGGTACGTGAAATTCCTGAGGCGATGAAAGCCCGCAAAATTGAGATTGCCAGCGGCCGCATGCTGGAGTCTGAAGCTGCCGAATAAGGCGGTCATCAACTAAGAATCTAAAAAGGGAGCCATTCGGCTCCCTTTGTCGTTTTTTGCTCAGGTCTCAGCTTGCCTTCATGGCTTTCTCACCACGGGACAGACCCACCACTCCGGAGCGGGACACTTCCACCACCTTGGTACTTTCACCCAGATTACGGACAAAGGCATCCAGCTTTTCTGTGGTGCCAGCTATCTGAATGGTGTAAAGGTTTGCAGTGACATCCACTATCTGGCCGCGGAAGATATCAGACATCCGCTTGATCTCTTCCCTCATTTCACCACGGGCTTTGACCTTGACCAGTGCCAACTCCCGCTCGATATGTTCGCCATCGGTAATGTTCGATACCTTGAGCACATCAATCAACTTGTGCAGCTGCTTCTCTATTTGCTCAAGCACTGAGTTGTCCGCTTCTACAGTAATATTCAGCCGTGACAGGGTGGCATCATCAGTGGGAGCCACACACAGGCTTTCAATGTTATATCCCCGCTGGGAAAACAGGCCCACAACCCGGGAAAGTGCGCCTGGCTGGTTTTCCAACAATAAACTAATAATCCGACGCATCAGCTTTTCTCCGTTTTGCTCAACCACATTTCGTTCATACCACCACCGCGGATCTGCATGGGGTAAACGTGCTCTGTCTCATCGACACTGATATCGACAAACACCAGTTTGTCTTTCATCTCCAGTGCCTTTTTCAGCTGTGGTTCCAGCTCATCCGGTGAACTGATGGTGATACCAACATGGCCATAGGCTTCAGCGATCTTGGCAAAGTTGGGTACTGAGTCCATGTAGGAATGGGAGTGACGACCGGCATAGATAATGTCCTGCCACTGTTTTACCATCCCCAGGAAACGGTTGTTGAGGTTGATAATTTTAACCGGCGTGTCGTATTGCAGGGCCGTGGACAACTCCTGAATATTCATCTGAATAGACCCATCACCTGTCACGCACACCACGGTTTCATCGGGCAGGGCCATCTTCACGCCCATGGCGGCAGGCAGACCGAAGCCCATGGTGCCCAGACCACCAGAGTTAATCCAGCGGCGGGGCTTGTCAAAGGGGTAGTAAAGGGCAGCAAACATCTGGTGCTGGCCAACATCCGAGGTGACGTAAGCATCACCATGGGTCAGCTTGTACAGCGTCTCAATCACCTGCTGTGGCTTAATGCGTTCGCCGCTGGTGTCATAGGCCAGGCTCTTGCGTTCACGCCAGCTGTCAATGTCTTGCCACCACTCTTCCAGCGCATTGGGGCTTCTGTCGCCTAATCCCTGATCATTGAGCAGAGCCAGCATCTCATCCAGCACATTGTCAGCGCTGCCTACGATGGGAATATCCACCGCCACGGTTTTGGAAATGGATGAAGGGTCAATATCAATGTGAAGCACTGTGGCATTGGGACAGTACTTTTCCAGATTGTTGGTGGTTCTGTCGTCAAAGCGCACGCCAATACCAAAAATAAGGTCGCTGTTGTGCATGGTCATATTGGCTTCATAACTGCCATGCATACCCAGCATGCCGACGGCGTTTTTGTGGGTGCCGGGGAAAGCTCCAAGCCCCATCAGGGTGGACACAACCGGGATATTAAGTTTTTCCGACAACTGTTTAATTTGTTCGCCACAGTTGGCCATAATGGCACCGCCACCTATGTAGAGCACAGGCTGCTTGGCGTTGACCAGGGCTTTAAGGCCGCGGCGGATCTGGCCTTTATGGCCGTTAACCGTCGGGTTGTAGGAGCGCATGCTGATGGACTCAGGGTATTGATACTCATACTTCTGCTGAGGACTGAGACAGTCCTTGGGCAGATCCACGACTACCGGGCCGGGACGACCGGAGGCGGCGATATAAAATGCCTTTTTGATAATCTCGGGAATATCTTTTGGATCTGTCACCAGAAAGCTGTGTTTCACCACTGGACGGGAGATACCTATCATGTCGCATTCCTGAAAGGCGTCGTTGCCAATCAGGTTGGAGGGCACCTGGCCAGACAGCACCACCAGAGGAATCGAGTCCATATAAGCAGTGGCGATACCGGTTATGGCATTGGTTGCGCCTGGGCCTGAGGTAACCAGCACCACGCCAACCTCGCCGGTTGCGCGTGCATAGCCATCAGCCATATGCACTGCGGCCTGCTCATGGCGTACAAGAATATGTTCAACACCAGAAGTTTCATGCAGGGCATCATATATGTCGAGAACCGACCCGCCCGGGTAGCCGAAGATGTGTTTTACACCTTCATCGATAAGAGAGCGCACAATCATACTGGCGCCGGAAAGCATCTCCATCTGTATCTCCTTGTCATCACCGTGTTGGTAAACCAGCAATGTGTTACAACGACGGTAGTCGCCATAGCCAAAGGAACCTGTCGGTAAACAAACTCCCGTTATCCGTGTGAACCTGTTGGCAAAAGGTATTTTGCGTCCAGGCTCTATTCGCCGCACCGAGTGCTTACGTTTTGCGCGTTGTGGGCGAAAATTAACCGTACCTTTGGGGGGATTAATTTACAAGCCGCAATTGGCAGGAAATACCTGAGTATGAAAAATATTCAGAAAGCCACAGTTTCAGTAAATTGCGTCGATTTTCTGCCCGCAGGATTTTTGACCACAGATGACCTTCTGAGATACAAAGAAGCAAATAAAATCTTAAGGATGACCCATGGAGCGCAAAATTCTGCTGACCGATTGCCCGGACTCCACCGGCCTGATCGCTCAGATCACCAATATCTGTTACAAGCATCAGTTGAATATCATCAACAACCGCGAGTATGTGGACCATGCCAGTGGTCAGTTTTATATGCGGACTGAACTGGAAGGTATTTTTAACGACCATACCCTGATGCTGGATCTTGACCGGGTTCTGCCCAACGGGAGCCACAGACAATTGGTTGGGGCAGAGCGTAAGCGCATTGTGGTGCTGGTGACGAAAGAGGCCCACTGTTTGGGCGATCTGCTGATTAAAACCTTTGATGGCAGCCTGAACGTGGAGATTGCCGCTGTGGTGGGTAACTATCCGGATCTCGGCGAGCTGACCGAAAAGTTTGGTATTCCCTATGTGACGGTATCCCACGAAAATATGAGTCGTGATGAACACGAACTGGCGATCGCCGAGGTGGTGGACGGTTTCGAACCTGATTATCTGGTGCTGGCCAAGTTTATGCGGATTTTAACGCCGACATTTGTGAGCCGCTATGCCAGCCGCATCATCAATATTCACCATAGCTTTTTACCGGCGTTTATAGGTGCTAACCCTTACCGGCAGGCGTTTGAGCGTGGTGTGAAGATTATCGGTGCCACCGCCCATTTTGTGACAGATGATTTGGATGAAGGTCCGATTATCCATCAGCAAGTGATCCCGGTGGACCATAACTTCAGTGCTGCAGATATGGCCCGGGCCGGGCGGGATGTTGAGAAAACCGTGCTCTCCAAAGCCCTTAATCTGGTATTGGAAGATAGGGTATTTGTTTATGGCAACAGAACTGTGATCCTGTAATAAGCGCTTTTATGCTGATACTTTTTGCAGATACTGCCTGATATCACTGTTCAGTGTGAGCTTATCTATCTCGCTCAATCTGCTCCTGAACTCAGTCATATCATCCAGCGGCATACGTTTGGACAGCCGCTCTTTTAATGCGGATTTCATGCCTGCTAAATCCGATGCTTGCCGGTACGCCATTATCCGGTATTGCAGTAACAGATCCTGCTGGGCATGGCTGCCCCCCAGTGCCAATTGATCATATCGTAGCGGTGCCATCCGCTTTGCCGCATTGGATGATTGCCCCGAGTGGAATTCAGTAATCGCTCTGGTCAATTGAGCTGTGAGCCAGGGTTCGCTGGCTGATGGGCTGAGTCGCTGTTCCAGGTCATCGTTAAGCTGCCCAAGTCGGCCAAACTCACCATTGCGGGCGAGGACGATAGCGGAGTGAAGCTCGGTAAACCCATAGAGATAGTCGCCATGGGCCTTAATCACGGCATCAGCCATTTGGGCCCATCGGGTTTCTGTATTGACGCCGAGGAAATCGAGGCGAGTCAGCAGTGATGCGGCGTTCTGGATATCCAGATAGAAGTCTGAATGTTGTGGGTAGATTTGATCATCGAACAGGGACTGTACCTGATCAATATCGCCAGACTCCAGGTGAAACAGTGCAAGGTGCCACCATAGGTGCCCCACAAAAGCGTTGTGCTGATGAAACTGCTTACTTTTGGGCTGGAGCCATGTAATTCCTTCCCGGTTGCGCCCCTGCATTTCCAGCACATGGGCAACGGCATGCACTGCCCACATATCTGACGGATTCAATTCAACGGCTTCACGGGCATACTCTTCGGCTCTGGCGTACTGCCCGATTTCCTCCAGGGCAAAACCCAATGGTCCGATAAAAAAACCATACTGTGGCGTGTCTTTGCCCCAGGCCGGCATTAATCTGGCGCAGAGATCTGCGAGCCTGCGCCTTTGCCCTAACCAGAACAGATTCAGGCTCATCTGCCTGAACGCCACCAGATCAAGAGGCCACAGCGCCAGCAGACTGTCCCAGATTTCAATCGCCTGCTTGAGATTACCTTTTGCCAGAGATGAAACCGCATCTATGTGCATCTGCTCCCGCCTGGTGACTGTGCCATAACGTTCACAGAGATCCGCGGCGATGATGGCGACCCTGGGCAGAGTGGAAAATCTGCCTTCAGAAGCCATGCTGTAGCCCAGAATCACGCCGGGCATAACGCATTCAGGATAGCTATCGATAATGGGTTGCAGATAAGAGGCTATGTTTGGCCTGTAGTCGAAAAGCGCCTGAATCATAGCGTCATATTTTGACACGCCATCAACATCCAGGCCTGTAAGGGCCAGGCCCCTTATATCCGTTTCCATTTGCATCCTCACTTAATATTGCTGTGTCCGGGTTATTCCATGCTGATCATATTCACGCCAGGGTCAGTGACAGGGTGATCTCTGTACCGGCAAATAGCCTGGAAACAGGACACCTTTGTTTGGCTGTCGCACCATGAACTTGCAGAACATCATCTGTCAGACCATCGGCAGACACTGAGGAAAGGAGTTCAATTTTGGTGATTTTGGGACCATCATCTTCACCAAGGTGAACTTTTGCCGTGGTGGTTATCGAGGGGACAAACCCTTGTTCAGACAGCAATGCTGACAGAAACATAGAAAAACAACCTGAGTGGGCAGCGCCTAAAAGCTGTTCAGGGTTGGTACCCGGGCCATGTTCAAAACGTGAGGCGAACGTAAAGGGGCCTGTGACGTCACCATATTGCATCACACCTTTACCTTGTTTAAGAGTGCCTTCCCACTTCGACTGTGCTTGTTGTACTGGCATATTGTGCTCCTTGGTTTCGAGGTCGCTAATGACAAATCTCTCATCAAGCTGATCAGATAAAACCGCTGAGTACCCTGTCGGGCAAAGGCTTGTTTTACTGGCTTGAGCGTTATTGATGACCTAGAATAGCCAGCCTTAACGTCTGTGACGAAGCAGAATAAATTGATTCCCGAAATAGGTTTTCTATCTTGGGGGCAGGAGCGCGAGCTGTTTGACTTGAAGCTGCTGCCAGCGAACTGTATGAGAATATGACTGGTATAAAGAGCCTATGATGGACTTCACTCAAATCAATAAAGACAGTGCCAGGTCGTTTAATGAGCAGAAGAATCTGATTAAACGTATGGGTAAGGGGCAAAGGGTGAGCTGCCCTGAATGTGGTCAGTCACTGCAATTGAGAGTGCCCGGTAAGCAGCAGGCTGCTGAAGAGAACAAATCAGGAGAGCAGAAGTACGGCATATACTGCCCGAAGAAGTGCACTGATATTGAACTGGAATTTGAAGCCTGATGCTTTAAAGCTCAAGCTCTTTGGGTAACAGAACAAAGCCTGACCTGGTCAGGCTTTTTTGTATTGCAGGGGGTTATTTATTTCGCAGGATTATGCTTGCTGTACCCGAGGAAGTAGCAGCTTAGTACCAGTAATTGGGTTGTCATCATCATTGCAGCGAATGGCATTGCATTGGTACTGTGAAACGCCGCCAGAATGGGGCCTGCCAGCGCACCACCGCCAAACTTAAGGGTGCTCATTACCGCTGTCGCTGTACCGGTTTCTTCACTGAACTGCATCAGAATCAAGGCATCGGCATTGACCGAGGCAACAGCGCCTGCGCCAATCAGACTGGCGACCAGTATCATCTGCAGCCAGATATGCCAGGATTGCCAGGCACTGAGCAGCAGTAATATCGCCAGGCTGCAGGCCAGCATTGAAGCGAGTTTTAAAATGCATTTGGAACCCAGCCGTGACACCAATCGGGTGTTGATAAGGTTTGCCAGCATAAGTGCGCCAACATTGCAGCCGAAAATAATTGCAAAGGTGCTGCTACTCAGCCCAAATACTTCCATGTAGAGCATGGGAGCGCCGGTGAGATAAGTGAAAAACGCAAAGGATGTCAGCATACTTGCGCCGATTTTGGGTCCAATATGCTCTCTGCCAAATACTCTTTTATAGCGGCCAAAGAAGCTGACCGGTGCCTGGTTGGGATCCCGCTGAGGTTCCGCTGGCATACGTATCAGCCAGCTCATGGATATCAGAATGGCTGCATAAACCGTCAGCAGTACAAAAATACCCTGCCAGTGCCACAGGTGCATAATGCCGCTGCCCAACGTTGGCGCAATTAACGGCGCGAGCATCATAATCAGGGACACGTAGGACATCCCTTTGGCGGTCTCCTGCCCATAAAGCTGACGCACATAACCTGGCACCACCACAGTGGCTGCCGAGCCAAAGAATGCCTGAACAGCGCGGGCAACCAAAAAGCTGCCGATATCCGGAGCCATAGCCAATGCTGCGCTGGCCAGCATAAAACCTGTCAGTCCCACGCGCATCATCACTCTGCGGCCCAGCTTGTCGGCTAATGGACCAAACAGCAGCATACCCGCCGCATAACCCGCCAGATAGACACTCATAGACTGCTGTACTAAAGGCAGCTCAGTCTGAAATGCCGCTGCGATGTTGGACATGGCGGGCAGGTACATATCAATTGCCAGAGGACTAATGGCGATAACGGCTGCCAGCATGGGCAGCAGAATTTTCAAACTGGCGTGGGGCGAAGCTGGAACAGCGCTTGAGTTCAATTTATATCCCTGGGAGGTTAGGGGAGTGGCGCTATGGTAGCTTTGCCGTCATAAGTTGTCACGCTGTCACTGTTTGGTCATCTGTCTGTCACCTTTTTGTCTTCTCTATTCCTTAGTTTGCTGGAGCTAAATGAATACAGGGAGATAACAATGAACAATAAAGTGATAGTGATCGGTGTGCTGACCGCCTTGTTGATGGGCTGTGATGGGGATGACGGTCGTGATGGCACCGATGGGCAGAGTGGCAATGATGGTTTGAATGCGCTTATTAGCACAACTGCTTTGCCTGCAGGGCATCAGCAGTGTGCTCTGGGCGGGCAGTTAATCGAAACCGGGCTGGATGCCAACCGCAACGATACTCTTGAAGATGATGAAGTGAATGCGGATGCGACTCAGGTCATCTGTAACGGCGCGTCACCTGAGCTGAATGCTCAGCTGATTGGTCGTTATCAGTCCGGTGAGTATGGCACCAGCGCTGCGGAGATTGTCGCTTATCACCCCGCTTCCAGACGTATTTTTGTAGTTAATGCTGCCAGTGGTCAGCTCGATATACTGAATGCTGAGGTGCTGGCCAATGCTGCAGTCGCTGACGACAACGGCATTGACCTTGATAACATCAATAAACTCGATTCATTGGATGTGGCTGCCGACATTGATTTGCCGAATCTGGGTGGGGTTAACAGTGTCGCTATTTCAGGCAATCTGTTGGCGGCAGCGATTGAGCGCGGCGATGGCACCAACAGCAAGCAGTCCAATGGCTATGCCGCCTTTTACACCCTGAGCGATGCAGGGGAGGCCACGTATTTAAAGGCGGTTGAAGTTGGCGCTTTGCCGGACAATCTTGCTTTTACGCCGGATGGCAGTAAGTTGCTGGTGGCCAATGAAGGTGAACCCAATAACGCCTATACCCTTGACCCCGAGGGCAGTGTGTCTGTGATTGCCATTACCGATGGGATACCTGTAGATACCGCATTAAATATTGGTTTTACCTACTTTAATCTCGATGGCAGCCGCGCGGATGAAGTCTCCGAGCTTATAAAGATTAATGGTCCCGGCAGCAGCGTGGCTCAGGATCTGGAGCCTGAGTACATCGCCGTCAGCCGCGACAGTAAAACCGCATGGGTCAGCCTGCAGGAAAATAACGCTGTGGCCAAACTGGATCTGACCGATAGCTCAGTGGTCGCACTCCAGCCATTGGGGTTTAAGGATTTCAGCCTGCCGGACAATGCCCTTGATGCCAGTGATAAGGATGACGCCATTAGCTTTCAAAGCTGGGAGCAGGTGGTCGGTATGTATCAACCTGATACTTTGGTGTCATTCAGCTACAAAGGCGCTGATTTTTACATTACCGCCAATGAAGGAGATGCCCGTGACTATGCTGGCTTCTCGGAAGAGGTGAGAGCCGATGATCTGACTCTGGACCCTAACCACCCCCAGCTTGCAGCTGCTCAGGATAAGACCCAGTTGGGCCGTTTGAAGGTGACGACCTCAATGGGCGACACGGATGGTGACGGAGATTACGACACTATCGTTTCTTATGGTGGGCGGTCTTTCTCTATTCGTGATGCCAACGGCAATCTTGTCTATGACAGCGGCAGCGACTTTGAACGGATTACAGCAGCTTTGCTGGGCAGTGACTTCAATAACCACAACGAGCAGAATAAGGGCGACAGTCGCAGTGATGATAAAGGCCCTGAACCTGAGGCGCTGGCCGTCGGCACCATCGGAGGTAAAACCTTCGCCTTTATCGGGTTGGAGCGTACCTCAGGTTTTATGATTTACGACATATCAAACCCGTTTGCTGTCAGGTACGTGGATTATGTGGTGAATCGTGATTTCAGTGTGGATTTTGAGATTGATGGCGACACCATTACCGGCCAGCCCGGACTGGCTGGCGATCTTGGCCCGGAGGGAATGAAGTTTGTCGACGCGGTCGACAGCCCGAATGGCAAACCTTTGCTGATTATTAGCAATGAGGTCAGTGGTACCACTTCGGTGTATCAGTTGGTGCTGGAGTAATATTTGATACCAGGCCAATGACATTGTACTGAATTGGCTTAACGCAAAACGGTGTGTCTGCAACAGGCACGCCGTTTTCTTATATATCCTTGGTCTGTCTTACTTGCTGGTACAGGGAGGAAACTCAAAGGTTTCGCCTGTCTCTATATATTCCGGATATTTTTGCATGCACTGTCTGAATGTATGGGTATCAATGAGTCGTTGCAGCCAATCGGCCAGGTGAGGCAGAGGGCGTGTTTGCCACCAGTTTTTATCAACACCGGCAAATTGGCGGACAAAGGGCATTACGCCCCAATCAGACAGGCTGGGTTTATCACCATCAAGGTAGGCTTGTGTGGTCAACCCGCTCTCCAGTTTAGTGAGAAACCTGCAGGCTTGCTCCCGATACCATGTCTCAGCTTGCTCCGGAAACCTGTCTGCATACTTGTATTTATCCAGCCAGGGTTTGAACTCCTGATCACAGGCGCACAGCCAACTTTGAGTGGAGCTTCTATGACTTTCCAGCCAAAGTTTGTCGTCGGAGGCGGGCAGATGTTCCAGCGCCATATGGTTAAGGGCGTAGAAAAGGATATCCTGACTTTCTTCCAATACTTTACCATCAGCCAACAGCATTACGGGTACTGTACCTTTGGGAGACAGCTCCAGCATGTGTTCAGGCTTGTTTTTCAGCAGTATCTCTCTTAGCTCTACCTGAATACCACAGGTCAGCAGGGCCAGTCTGGCACGCATGGCATAGGGGCAACGACGAAAGCTGTAGAGTAGCGGCAGGCTATTGGTCATGGTTTTCCTTAATCTATGGCCTTCAGGTATGTGTTCTTGATTGGCTGGCACTGTTAATTTGCTCAGATTGTCGTAGCTTGATATGCCAGCAGAAGGCATTGTGAAAACCCAGATGATACCAGTCAAGCCAGTCGCATATTGCTGCATTGTCTCTGTGTGTAAACTCAGCGGGTTTGACTGGGTTCGTCCGCGCTTCTCTGCTACACTCTCGTCCCTCTTTTTTCGGCGGTATTCACCATGTCTTTTTCCACTTTGGGGCTAAGTCCTGAACTCATTTCTCACTCTGGTTACAGTGAGCCAACACCTGTGCAGCGGGAGGCCATTCCTCTGTTGCTGAAGGGGCGGGATCTGCTGGCCTGTGCTCAGACTGGTACAGGTAAAACCGGTGCCTTTGCATTGCCTCTGGTGGAAAAGTTGCTCCAGTCTGACCCCTCTGGGCGCGACAGCAAGCAAGCCAATGCACCCACTGTATTGGTATTGACCCCAACCCGCGAGTTGGCCATTCAGGTTGGCGAGGCTTTTAAGCTATTTATCGGCGATAAGCCTTTGAATGTGGCTATGGTGTTTGGCGGCGTGAATATCTCCCCCCAACGCAAGTTATTGGCCCAGGGCGTGGATATATTAATTGCCACGCCGGGGCGTCTGTTTGACTTGATGTATCAGGAATATGTGTCTCTGTCTCAGGTTGAATATCTGGTTATCGATGAAGCCGACCGCATGCTGGATATGGGCTTTGTCAAAGATATTCAAAGGGTAAAGCGTAATCTGCCGCTGGAGCATCAAAGTGCCATGTTCTCAGCAACTCTCACACCTGAGATCGGCGTATTGGCCAAAACCATGTTGGCTGAGCCTGTCCAGGTTAACCTGGAAGCCAATAAAGCCAACCAGCAAATTACTCAGCGTGGTGTGTTGTTGGATCCACGCCGTAAGTCAGAATATCTGGCAGAGATGATAGGCAAGCAGAACCTGAAACAGGTGCTGGTATTTACCGGCAGCAAACAGCTGGCAGATCAGGTGTTGCGTGAGCTGCAGCTGGATGGCATCGCTTGTGCTGTGCTCCATGGCGACAGAACTCAGGCCAGACGTTCTCAGGCGCTGGAAGACTTTAAATCCGGTGCAATTCGCGCATTGGTGGCCACAGATGTCGCCGCCCGGGGACTGGATATTGCTGCACTGCCATTGGTGGTGAACTTCGATTTGCCAATGAACCCGGAAGACTATTTGCACCGGATTGGCCGTACCGGCCGTGCAGGACACTCAGGTGAGGCGCTAACCTTGCTGTCACCCTCTGAGCGCCTGGCGTTTAAAGCGATTGAGTCTCATATGGGAGAGAAGCTGAATATTACTCATGCTGAGGGCTACGAGCCGGGGGCGCCTCTGCCAGCCCGTTATGAGATGATGGACAGCAAGCATTCCGCCCACACTGGCAGTGGTCACAAAAAACGCCATAACGGTGACAAGCACAGAGCCTCTGGTCGTGGAGCCAGTCAAAGAGGCAGCCAGAAAAGTGGGGCTAAATCCAGCTCAAACCGCAAGTCCGGACAGCAATCCGGCTGGAAACGATAGCTCGCGGGAAGACAGATATCATCAGAGGCGAGAGTAAGGAAACGACATGTTGATTCAATCCGTTCCGGTGAATGTAATTACCGGTTTTCTTGGCAGCGGAAAAACCAGCTTTATCAAACGCCTGTTGGCCAGCCGTCCTGAAGGTGAGAAGTGGGCCGTGCTGGTGAATGAATTTGGTGAAATTGGACTGGATGCCGCGCTTCTCTCTGATGAAGATAGCCCAGGGAAGGTGACCATTAAAGAGGTGCCGGGTGGCTGTATGTGCTGTGCTGCCGGGGTACCAACACAAGTTGCGGTTACCCAATTGTTGAGTCGGGTAAATCCGGATCGGCTGCTGATTGAGCCTACAGGGCTTGGACATCCAGCCGAAATCCTCAAAATGCTGGGCAGCGACTTCCTGAGCAATGCCTTGTCTATTAAATCCACTTTCTGTCTGGTGGATGCCCGCAAGCTGGCAGACAGCCGCTATTCTGAGCATGAAATATTCCGTCAGCAGCTGAGTGTCGCTGATGTGGTGCTGGCCAGCAAAGCGGATACCTATGAGTCTTCGCCACAACAAATGGCACAGTTAACCGACTTTCTGGCTGGACAGGGGGTGAATCCTCAAATGTGTCTGCCCTTGGATAATCAGTATGAGTTGGACGACCGGATTACTGAGGCGCTGAATATTACGGCAAAGAAACCTGCGTCCATAAAAGCGGCAAAACAGGCTCAAACTGGCATGCTGTCAGCTTCTACTTCTTTACTGTTTCCGCCCGCTAATCAGCACAATGGCTGGGGACAGACTCAGGCTGCTGATGAGCCTGAGCCCTTGGAGTTCAACGAACAGGGGATATGTGAGAAGTCCAATCAGGGGGATGGGTTTGTCAGTCATGGTTGGGTGTTTACCCCGGATTACTGTTTTGATTTCGACAAACTGGTTCACCTGATCAGGGACGCCAATTTGACCCGGCTCAAGGCGGTAATGATCACTCTGGACGGTATCGCTGCATTTAATCTGGTGGAAGGCGACTTGAGTATCAATGAGCTTGATGATGCCATGGACTCCAGAATCGAAATCATCAGCGACCAACCCATTGAACAAAGTTTGTGGCAACAGCAACTGCTGCAATGTCGTGCTTCGGAGTGTTGAGCTTTTCTGAACGTGAGTCGGTTTACACTCTTTGCTGGCTAACATCTTCTGATGTCATGATTTTTGCGCGGAACTTAGGTAGAATCCGCGCAATTTTTATCACTCCTTTGTAAATCCAATGACAGAGCAAACTCACTCAGTGTCGGAAACCGAGCAGCGTTTGCTCTCAGATCCGGTTCCGAAACTCTTCTGGCGTTATGCCTTGCCCACAGTGCTGTCCATGTTGGTCACCGGCATTTATGTGACCGTTGATGGCATGTTCGTCGGGCACTATCTGGGAGAGCAGGGACTGGCTGGCATGATGTTGGCTTACCCTGTTGGGGCGATTTTGTACGCCGTCGGTTCCCTCATTGGTATGGGCGCAGCAGCACTGGTTTCCATTAATCTGGGGCAGGGGGACAGAGACAAAGCCAGGCGTTTTGTCGGTAATGCTTTTACGCTGGCACTGCTATCAGGCGTGCTTTTCGCCCTTCTGGGGACGACACTTTCGCCACATATCCTGAACTCGCTTGGGGCAGAAGGAGCCGTGCTGGAGAGTGCCAACAGTTATCTGTTTTGGTATTTCGCCCTAGGTGTATTTCCCATTCTTTCGTTAACTTTCACTACTTTGCTCAGAAATGATGGCCGCCCGGAGTTTGTTACCGGGGTGCTGATTTTTGGTGGCGTACTCAATATCTTTCTCGACTGGTTATTCATCGTTGTTTGGCCCTATGGATTGGCAGGTGCAGCTGTCGCCACCATGATGTCCCAGGCGGCCACAGCCGGTCTTTGCATGTATCACTTCTTCTCCGACCGCACCCGGCTGCGGATTGATCTGGAGCAGATGAAGCTAACCCTGGACAACTGCTTCAATATTGCCAGAGTTGGGTTGCCCAGTTTTTTGATGAATCTCTATCTGTCGATTGTGCTGACTCTGCACAATATGGCGTTCCTTTGGGTTGGAGGCCCAATTCATGTTGCCGCTTACGGTATTGTCAGTTACACAGAGGCTTTGTTTTATCTTATTTTCGAAGGCATCGCCTTTGGTGCCCAGCCCATTTTGAGTTTCAATGCCGGTGCCAAACGATATGACAGGGTGAAACAGGCTCGCCGCATTGGCTTTATCTCTACCGCTATTATCGCGGTAATAGGTCTGGTGTTTATCTATTCAAAACCAGATTGGCTGGTGTATATGTTTGCCGGAGACAATCCGGAATTGGCTCCCGTTGCGATAGAAGGTATGTACTTCTACTTCTGGGGATTGCCAATGGAAGGTTTATTGCTGGTGGGCGCCAGTTTCTGTCAGGCTATCAACTGCAGCCGCGAAGCTTCTATTTTAACGGCGGCAAAACTGCTGTTGATAGCGGTTCTGCTCTGGCTTATGTCCTGGCAGTTCGGGACCACAGGAGTTTGGCTATCATTGTCAATTACTTCGACACTTCTGTTTATCTGGATGTGGTTCGCCATCAAACGTATTGATAGACAGCATATGTGAGCTATAAGCCAGAAGGATGGGTGATAGACAAAGTCATTTGAGTTGTTATGATTCCGTTTCAAAAGGAAACTGTTTAAGGACAAACAATGACTTTGAAGCCCATTATTCTGGCGGTGGCAATCGCCACTTTGCCCTGCACTGTGCAGGCGGAAACCTCTTTTTCCGATGCTTATGCTGCCTATCAATCAGCGGTAGAAAACAGTGATGCCGCTGAGCAATTGAAGCAAGCAAAACTCGCTTTTGAGTTGGGAAAAGCCAAATTTGGCGAATCTCATATCAACAGCGCCAATCTGGCGATGAATTATGCCAAGGCAATTGAATTGAGAGAAAACTTTTCAATTCGTAACGCTTCGGGGGAAGAATTCCTCAAGCCTTCTGAGTTGAGGGCGCTGGCTCTGGGGATCTATGAGGCTGAATATGGTAAGGAGGCGTTGGAGCTTATTGACCCTTTAATGCAACTCGCAAACAGTTACAGATATCCCGACCGCAATGACCGTAAGAAAAAGGCGGCAGTCGACAGGGCTGTTGAATTGTCAGAGAAGCAAGGTCCTCTTTTCAGAGCGAAAGTCTACACAGAGGCCGGTACGGTGTTGCAAAGCGTTCCCAAGTACAGAAGTGAGTCCAGGCGACATATTTTAAATGCTTATGAGTTGTATGAAGAGCATGCACCGGTCGATTCGATAGAGAGGAATTTAGCGGCATTTCAGGTTGCAAAATATTATATGTCCGATGGTAAATATAGTGCCGCAGAAAACCTGTTAGTAAGTGTTGTGGAACAATTCCAGAAGCTTGAGCATACCAGTAATGTCGAGTTGGTGGCGCATGCATTTCTGGTCAAGATCTATGAAAACAAGGGTGAACCTGAAGCTGCGACCCAGCACTGTCTGGCAATTGGGAGTATGACGCCTTGGAGCGATTCACAGCAGCAGGAACCCATCTATCAAAAGCTCCCTGACTATCCAGTGGCCGCTTTGAGAAGAGGTAAAAGTGGGTGGGTAAAAATGAGTTTTACTGTCGATAAAATGGGGTTTGTAAGAGATCCAAAAGTCATTGACTCAAAAAATGGAAATAGTTTTGAGAAAATTGCGTTAGCCAACATTAAAGAGTGGCGTTATGCACCTAAGTTTGAAAATGGTCAGCCCGTTGAAGCTTCTACAACGGTACAGTTTGATTATAAGGCTAAGTAACTCAAAGTAAGCTGTAAAAGCCGCAGAAAAGCGGCTTTTTTTGTACAAAAGAACTGGCATTGTAATCCGGCTAAACCAGATACACTCCCAGGCTGCATGCACCGTGGGCACCCACAACCAGTGACTGCTCGATATCGGCAGTCTTGGATGGGCCAGCGATAAAGGCACCGCAGGAGCCGGATTCCAGTGTCAACTTAGTTACCGCCTGATGCATATTGGCAACCAGATCCTCTTCAGCTACTACCAACAGCAGGTTTTCACAGATAAAAGGCGTGACTCTGTGCTGATGTTGCTCTGTTACCCAAATGGCGCCATTTTCGGCCACCGCCAGCTCGCCTGAAATTACCGCATAGTCGATATCTTTCAGCTCATGGGGTGTTGCAGGAAGGGTACGATTACCGGTCACGCCCTCCACCAGAGACAATACCTGCAAACCTTCGGCAACCAGGCTGTTAACCTTTTCCTGCACCAGTTCCAGAGTGGCATTTCTGTGCAGGGTACCGGCAACCATGGCCAGATTGGTTTCGAACTGACCGGTCAGATCCTGCATATTGGGCGCGATATCAATCGCCGGCATAGGTTGTTTGTCCAGCGCTGACTTTGCCAGAGCGCTGAGAATTTCATTTCTTCCCGGCATTATTCGCTCCTGTTGTTTTTGTACCAGTGTTCAAAACTGGACTTGGGTGCCACCGGCAGTTCACGGTATTTGCCCCATGCACCGGCAAAGGGCTTCAACAGGCTGCCTGGCAGGATTTTCAGCGCGCCACGAGCCATGCTCATCGAGCAGTTAAAGGCGGTTTGACTGCCCATCAACTTGCCCACCAACGGCATATAGTTGGCTTTGCCGTAGGGCAACTGACCCGCTTCCGCTTTAAGGCGTCTGTGGTGGTGAATAATCTTGTCCAGCGGTACCTTGGTCGGGCAAACACCTGAGCAAGAGGCGCACAGGGTGCAAGCCCAGGGGATACTGTTGGTGTCATCTTTACTGCCACCGACGGCAATACCGATAGGACCCGGAATGGTGTAGCTGTAGCTGTGACCACCGCTGCGGCGGTATACCGGACAGGTATTCAAACAGCCACCACAACGGATACATTTGAGCGACTCTGCCAGAATCTTATCCTGCAACATGGCGGTGCGACCGTTATCCACAATGATCACATGCATTTCGCCACCGGCTTTGGGGCCGCGGTACATGCTGGAATAGGTGGTTACCGGCTGACCTGTGGCATTGCGGGCCAGCATTCGCAAAAGCACAGCGGCTGAGTCCAGGTTGGGCACGATTTTATCGATCCCCATGGAGTGCAGTTGCACCGCAGGCAGGTTCACTCCCATGTCAGCGTTACCTTCGTTGGTACACACCACCACTGCGCCCTTGTCGGCAACAGCCATGTTTACGCCTGTCATCGCTGCATCGGCACTGAGGAACTGTTCGCGCAGATGCTGACGGGCGGCACGGGTCAGGTAGGTGGGATCGGATGCGCCAGCCTCGGTTCCAATTTTTTCATGGAAGAGATCTCCCACTTCTTCCTTCTTCATATGAATGGCGGGCACCACGATATGGGAAGGGGGCTGGCCGGCCAGCTGGATAATGCGTTCACCCAGATCGGTATCAATCACCTCAATACCACGCTCCTCGAGATAAGGATTCATGTGGCACTCTTCGGTGAGCATGGATTTGGACTTCACCAGCTTTTTCACCTGATGACGGGCCAGGATCTCATGCACTATCTGGTTATGCTCTTTACCATCGCGAGCCCAGTGAACCTGAATACCATTGGCCTGACAATTGGCTTCAAACTGCTGCAGCAGATCTGCCAGATTGGTGAGGGTATGCAGTTTGATTTCACTGCCTAACTGGCGTAATTGCTCCCACTCTGGAATACTGCCAGCGGCACGGTCACGCTTTTCGCGCATCAGCCACAGGGCTTTGGAGTGCCAATCGACCCGGGATTCATCACGGCAAAAGATTTCTGCCTGCTGGGCATGGGTGGCGGAACTGGAATGTGACATCAGGCTTCCTCCTTACAGCGCGGCGTTAATGATTTGAGCAACATGGCGGGTTTGCACCGGCAATTGCTGACGGCGGATCATGCCATCCAGATGCATCATGCAGGATGGGTCATACCCCACTACATATTCGGCACCGGTATTGGCGTGAAACCAGGCTTTGTCTTTGCCCATTTTGGCAGACACAGCACCTTCATCCATAGCGAAGGTCCCACCAAAGCCACAGCACTCATCTTTGCGCTCTGGATAACGAATTTCGATACCCGGGATTTTTTCCAGAATGGCTTCTACCTTGTTAAATGGCTTGCCCATAAATTCGCTGCCACTGGCCAGCCCCAGCATACGCACGCCGTGACAGCTCATCTGCAGGCTGATGCGATGGGGAAAGGCTTTTGAAAAAGCGGGAATAGGTGCAACGTCGTGCAGGAATTCGGTCAACTCATACAGCTTGGCAATCACGGCTTGAGCTTCAGGACTGTTGTCGAACTCGTGAAAGTTCTCTTTGGCAGCCACCAGGCAACTGGCCGCTGGGCAGACAATGGCGTCACATTCCACCCCTTTGAAACTATTCAGCAGTTTCATTGTGGTATTTCTGGCTTCGTTGTAACAACCTGAGTTGGTCATTGGCTGGCCGCAGCAGGTTTGGCCTTTGGGAAAAATGACCTCATGCCCCAGCTTCTCCAGCAACTCCAAGGTGGCTACAGCCACATCCGGCATCAACTGGTTTACCAGGCAAGGGATGAAAAGTGCTATCTTCATCTGGTTTTCTCTATCGGTAGGAAGAACCGCGGTTCAGTGAGCCAGCAGTGACCCAGCTCACGATACGGACAAACTCTCCCCAATATAGGCTCATCCCCACGCCAGATATAGGGGTATTTCAGTAAAACCAAATGTTCACTTTCTCAAAAATGAGAAGCTGTATTTGTCATTATTGCTCTGGTAGGCGTGAATCCCTTCCAGCAGAAACATCAAAGGTCGATAAGGGATGCCTGATGTTTGCTCAATAACAGTCAATATATGACTTGTTAAAACCCACCCCAAACCCAGGCAATGGTGCCCGCCAGCATGGCATAGGCCAACGCCACCGGCATGGTCTTGCGGATAATGTCTGCTTCTTTACCAGCCATGCCCACTACAGTAGCTGCAGCAACCACGTTCATCACGCACATCATATTGCCGGCATTGGCGCCAATTCCCTGAAGAGCCAACACCAATGCCGGATTAGCGCCGATATTGTCGGCCACACTGTATTGCAGACCAGAGAACATCATATTGGAGAAAGTGGCGGAGCCTGACAGGAAGGCGCCGAATATGCCCACCACAGGGGCGATCCAGTCCCAGATGTTGCCCATACTGGAGGCCAGCATATCCGCAAGGGCGACGGGCATGGAGACCAGATCTGCGTGGTTCTCCCCTGAATTCAGGAAGATTTTTACCATGGGCACAGATGCGCCCAATGAGATTAGCGTAGGCACCATAGATTTAAGGGATGTAGCCACAGAGGTCTTTATGGCTGAACCTTTCATCTTAAACAGGCCAAAACTGAGTAAGCACACCAGTATAAAGAAGGCACCCGGGGCATACAGGGTGGCAAAGCCTGCTTTAAGTTCAGTCCCCAACAGCCCGGTCCAGTTGAGGTTAAAGCTGGTCAGCCAGTCTTTTAACGGCGGTAAGGTGCGGGATAGCACCAGGAGTGCGGCCATCACCAGATAAGGTGTCCAGGCCGTAAGTTGACTGAACTGGGCAGCATGATTACTGGTGCTTACGGAGCCTTCCTGATCATCGGTATCAGATGTTTTGTTGTCGAAGTCGAACCAGGGGGGTGATGGCAGCAGCCAGCCTTTACGGGCAACCGGGATCACAATAGCCATACCGATAAGAGCACCGATAACAGAGGGGAACTCGGGACCCGCCAGGTAGTTGATACACCATGCCGGGACTGTGAAGGCAAAGCCGGCAAAGATGGCAAATGGCCAGATTGCCAGACCTTCTTTAAAGGAGCGGTTACGGCCAAAAAATCCGGTCAGTACGCTGACGATAACGAGAGGTATCAGTGTGCCTGTGACCAGATCTATAGTAATCATATGCATGGCAATAAATTGGGCGTAGTCGGCAAAGTCTCCACCATGGTGTGCAATCTGTGCTGTGGCCATGCTCTCACCACCTTGCAGTAGCCCCTGCTCCATACCAAAGAGGACAGGCAGGCCAATAGCACCGAAGGAAACTGAAGCTGAATCGGCAATCAGCGCAACCACGGCTGCGGCGACTGGCGGGATCCCAAGCAGCACCAGCAAGGGGGCTCCAATGGCGGCAGGGGTGCCAAAGCCTGCACTCCCTTCAATAAAGGCACCAAACAACCAGCAGATAATGATTACCTGCACCCGTGCATCTGCGCTGATATTGGTAAAACCTGCGCGTATGGTATCCATAGCGCCAGAGTATTTCAGAGTATTAAGTAGAAACACTGCGCCGAAAATAATAGTCAGAGGGGTGAGGGCAGAGAGCAGGCCTTCCACAATAGAAGCGGCCAGAATTTGGGTATCCATTTGCCACACGAAAGCGGCCGCAAGACCTGTTATTACCATGGAGATGGGCATGGCTCTGGACGCAGGCATTCGTAACAACACCAGAAAAACCATTACACTGATAACGGGAGACAGGCTGGCAAGAATTTGGATAATGCTCATGGGAACCTCTGACAATGCAGTTACAGACACGGACAAACCCACAGCGATTGCCGGGTAGTGTCTTGGGTGTACTGCCATTGAAAAGAGGCCATAGGATGGCACCTTCAATGTCACGCCAAGGAGGCACTTTAGCATTGAGGCCTGGCTAAAGTACACATGCTTAAACTAAGTCTTTTGACTAACAGACTGAGTAAAAACAAAAAACGCCCCATAAGGAGCGCTTCAAATTCTTGGATGGGGAGTATTCAGAACAGCTTGCTGCCCCAGCCCAATTTGTTACGAAGTACATGAAAGTAGTTGTAACCCTTGGGATGAATTAGCCTCAGCCTTTCCGGACTGCGGTGAATGATGATTTCATCGCCGGGAAGAACCGCCAGGGTAACGTGACCGTCACAGCTCACTTCCAGATTCTCACCATTGTGGGGAGCGACTTTCAGCTTAATGACACTGTCGGCATCTACCACTATCGGCCTGCAGGACAGGGTGTGTGGGAACATGGGGACCAGAATCATCGCCTGCAGCTTGGGGGTCAGAATCGCGCCGCCGGCAGATAACGAATAAGCGGTTGAGCCGGTAGGAGTCGCGACTATCATGCCATCAGCGCGCTGACTGTACATGAACTGGTCGTTGATATAGACCTCATACTCAATCATGTGGGCCACTTTACCCGGGTGCAGAACAGCCTCGTTAACTGCTGTGTTACTGGCTTTAAGCTTGCCGTGTCTGTGCACCTCGGCCTCAAGCAGGAATCTGTGCTCGGTTTCGTATTCACCATCCAGTACAGCGGCCAGTTTTTCTTCAAACGCATCCGGTGGTAAGTCGGTTAAAAAACCAAGGTTTCCGCGGTTTACGCCAATAACACCGACATCGAAGCGGGCCAGAACTCTGGCTGCGCCTAACATATTGCCGTCACCACCGACCACAACTGCCAGGTCACAATGCTGGCCAATCTCCAGCATATCCGCGGCTTTTACATGGTTTCCCAGTTCCGAGGCGACACGCTCTTCCACCAGAATTTCGTACCCCTGCATCGATAACCAGTGATGCAGGCGTTTGAGAGTTAAATTGGTCCCCTTATGATGGGGTTTTCCGATAAGACCAATTGTGCGGAACTCGCTTGTCATATTTCCCTTGGAAAGGCCTTGAAACGTCAAATTTAGTCCCCATAATATCCCCCAGAGTATGCAGAAACAAAGCATTTTTAGCTGGAGTAACAATGAGCAACGAACACAAGCAAGCACCGCAGGACCAGGTTGAAGAAGTGGTTGAGACCCAGGTTTCCCAGGAAGACGCTGCACTGGTGGATGAGTTGACCCAGGCCAATTTCCGAATTGAAGAGCTTGAGCAGGCACTGGCAGAAGCTGAAAACAAAGCCAAAGAAGAGAAAGACGCTGCACTGCGCGCCGTGGCCGAAATGGAAAATATCCGTCGTCGTGCTGCGCTGGACGTAGAAAAAGCACATAAGTTCGCTTTGGAAAAGTTTGCCAACGAACTGCTGCCGGTCATCGACAATATGGAGCGCGCACTGTTGGGCTCTGTGGAAGACGACGCCGCCAAAGCCATTATCGAAGGTGTGGAGCTGACTCTGAAGTCACTGATGACAGCCGTGGCAAAATTCGGTATCACCGCAGTCGATCCTATGGGTCAAGCTTTCAACCCAGAGCAGCATCAGGCAATCGGTATGCAGCCGAGTGCTGAGCACCCAGCCAATACCGTGATGCTGGTGATGCAGAAAGGTTACATGCTGAACGACCGCCTGCTGCGTCCGGCTATGGTAATGGTCTCCCAGGGCTAGTCAGCATTTGATTGAGAAAGGACGCCACGGCGTCCTTTTTTATTACCCACTTATCAGAAACAGGGATAGTCATGAAACGGATACTGGTTACTGACATTTTTGGGCGCACTCCGGAACTGGAAGCCTTTGCTGAAAAGTTAACAGGGGAACACGCTCAGGTGCAGATTATCGACCCCTATGCTGGTATCTATCGGCAATTTATGAATGAAGCCCAGGCCTATGGGGCGTTCAGCTCTGAGGTTGGTATGGAGGGCTATATTGCGCTTTTGCAAGCAGAGCTGATGAGTTGTGGTGATGACAAGATCTCTCTTGTCGGCTTCAGCGCGGGAGCAGCCGCTATCTGGGCCTTAAGTGAGCATAAGGTGATGGGCAAGGTGTCTGGTGCAGTGCTCTTTTATGGCGGGCAGATACGTCACTATTCCCGGATTAATCCGGTTGTTCCTACTCACTGTATTTTTCCTGCATTAGAATCTCACTTCAGTGTCGAAGAGTTGATGCTGAAGCTGGAAGGCAAAACTAACCTGACCCTCCAGCAGGTTCCTTTTCTGCACGGTTTTATGAACCCCTTGTCTGCTCACTTCAGCCAACCCGGCTTCGAGCTATTCAGCAATCGCCTGTTTGAGGTTAGGGAGGATGAGTGTCTTGTCAACGCGATATGGCCTGCGTTTGATGGCAGTCTGGGGTGCTGACTGATGAGATATCCGTAGGCGTTTATTTAGCAGCAAAGAGATCAGCGTTCGATAAATTGCGTGATCAGACTGGTGTCGAAGTGCGGCAATGTTCAGGGATTGCAGCGGTAGATATTGCCACCCAGATTTTGGGTATAGAGCAATATTCCTTCAGTGTGTTCCTGTTGATTGAGAGAGACATGGCTGGTTTTGCGTTCGGCTGCCTTCGAGCTCAGAGCATATTCGGCGTTGGCGTGTGCACTCTCAATGCTTAAACCACTCTCACTGACCTCAATAAAGCCCAGATGCTCACATGGTCCGGGTAATTGCCGTTCACTTGTGGTGAGCTGCACCTGCCCTGAGTCTGACTCAGAGGTTAAGCTACAGGCAGTGAGAAGCAGGCCTGCAAGACTGACGGTCAGGCTGGCGAATATTTGTCTAAGCATGGTCTAACCCCCCTGTCGCTAATTGGACTTTATCTCTCTGATAATACATGGATAACAGCACAGCAAGATTAAGCTGACCACCATCAGTAATAGAAACGCTGAGCATGATCACTGACGGGAATGGATATTTGCGACGGAGAGTTAGTTTGCTTTTCGCGAAACAAAAAGCCGGGATATCCCGGCTTCTGTATTTATGGAGAGGAGAGCAGGGGGTTAACCCAGAGCCAGCCACAGTCCAACACCTACCATCAGAGTGCCCGCAATACGGTTCAGCCAACGAATATTGTCGCCACGGGACAGGAATATTCGAAGCGTTTTACCACCTGAAGCGTAGGCCAGCATAGAGCTGAACTCTGTCATCAGAATAATCAAAACCAGAGCTGCCAACTGCGGTGCTACAGATTGCTCCACATTAATAAAGGGGGGCAGTAATGACACCATAAAGGCCCAACCTTTGGGGTTAGCAATGGCGGTGATGAATCCCTGCGAAATTAATGCGATGTTGGATACTTCCGGCGGTGCGCCTTCCACAATGGCCATTTTGCCACGTGAGCGCCACATGTTGATGCCTATATAGATAAGGTAAGCGCCACCGACCCATTTGAGGAATTCAAATATCACAGGGTACTTTAGCATCAGTGCCGCCACGCCAATCACAGCGGAAATGGCAACCACAGCGACACCGACCAGTTCACCCAGCATCATCCACAGGGTACGGCGAACGCCAATGCTCATCCCCAATGTCATGGCCAGGGTCATGCACATTCCAGGGGTGATGGCTACAAAGAAGAAAGTCGGGATAAACACCGCGAGCAGTGCGATATCAGGCATAGAAAGTTATGTCTATTTTATACAATGTTAGGGTGGCCGGATTTTAGTGGATTCCTGTGATGAAGAAAACCGGCACTCCCTGAGGGAATGCCGGTTTTTTCAAGCTGAATAACGACAGTGAGAGTTACAGCACACCGCGCTTCATCTGGTCACGTTCGATAGACTCGAACAGTGCCTGGAAGTTACCTTCACCGAAGCCCAGGTTGTTTTTACGCTGGATGATTTCGATAAAGATAGGACCGAACAGGTTCTTGGTGAAAATCTGCAGCAGATAGCCTGAGTCATCTCCATCTACCAGGATCTGGTGATGCTTGATGCGATCTCTGTCTTCGGTAACCTGAGGAACCTTGTCAAAGATGGTGTCATAGTACTCAGGGATAATATCCAGAGTTTCAATTGAGGTACCTTCCATCGCATCCAGAGAGCCGACGATGTCGCGGCTGCGGAACGCCAGGTGCTGCACGCCTGGACCGTCATATTCGCGCAGGTACTCATCAATCTGGTTGTTGTCGTTACCCTTACCTTCGTTAATCGGGATGCAGAAGCTGCCATCCGGTGAGCGCAGAGCGTACGAGAGAAGCGCTGTCTGCACACCACTGATGTCGAAGTAACGTACTTCGGTAAAACCAAAGATCTCTTTGTAGAACTTGGCCCAGTGCTCCATAGTGCCCTTGTAGACATTATTGGTCAGGTGATCGACTTCCATAAAGCCTTTGTCAGCCACGATTTGTGGTTTGGCCAGATCTTCAAAATCAGTGGTGTAGATGTTGTTGTCCGGACCAAAGGTATCAATAAAGTAGATCAGGCTGTCTCCAATACCGTAAATGGCCGGATAAGGCATATCCTTGTGGCAATCGTTGGCAGGTTTGGCACCACGCTCTACTGCTGTTTTAAAGGCGAACTCAGCATCTTCTACACGCCAGCCCATTGAGCAGATAGCGGGACCATGGCTCTTGGCGAACTCTGCAGAGAAACCGGCACGTTCGCGGTTCAACAAAAAGTTGATGTCATTCTGCTTGTAGTAGTAGATCTCTTTATCTTTGGCTTTTTTTAACATGGAGAAACCAAAGTCGATAAACACCTGGTGCATGAAATCCGTGTCGGTCGTGGCAAATTCGGTAAACTCGATGCCCATCAGGCCCAGTGGATTCTGTTCGCTTGCCATGGTTGTGTCCTCTTTCAATAGTTTGCCGGCTCTATTGGCCGTTTGTTCAAATTGGTTTTCAAAAATCGACGTTACTCTTCCAGCCAGGAGCGGTTATAGTCCTGGCTCATGCAGTCACGTACATTGTCTGTCAGATTCAGTGGTGCAAAAGTGTCTACCATCACCGCATATTCATAGGTTTCTGTCTTGCCGATCGAGGCTTCAGTCTTACCTGGCTGCGGGCCATGGGGTACACCTTTTTGGTGTAGGGTCAGATACCCGGCTTCGATACCTTTGCGGCTCATAAAGTCGCCGTCGACGTAGTAAAGCACCTCGTCGCTATCGATATTGTTGTGGTAGTAAGGGGCCGGAATCGCCTTGGGATGGAAGTCATACAGGCGCGGCACAAAGTTACAAATCACAAAGTTGTGAGCGGTAAACACCAGATGATCAGACGGTGGCAGATGAATTTTGCCTACCTTGGGAGCGTACTCCTGAATGTTGAATGCCCATGGATAGACACAGCCATCCCAGCCAACCAGGTCAAAGGGGTGCCATTGCAGCTGAATTTGCTGGTATTTATCACCAAACTTGCTAATCAGTGGGAAGCTGCCTTTCTCTACAATGGCGTCCTGCAGTTCCGGTACCCGGATGTCACGTTCACAATAAGGTGCTGACTCCAATAGCTGACCATATTCGTTGCGGAAGTGTTTGGGCACCTCCACCATGGAGAAGGCTTCAATCACAAACAGGCGAACATTGTCATAGCTGTCGAATTTAAGCTGGTAAGTGGTGCCTCTAGGGATAACCAGATAGTCCCAACGCTTTACCTCCAGCACACCATACTCACTGTAAAGCTTACCTTCGCCCTCATGGACAAAAATCACTTCATCAGCATAGGCGTTACGGTAAAAGGTGTCGGTATCTTCAGTGACTGACGCGGTATACATGGCGACATCGTTGTTGAAGAACAGCTTATTACGGGCGCTATAGAAGTTGCCCTGTTTATCCGCTTTACGGGAGTCCAGTTTATAGTTCTGGATCAGGCTGTCCTGCCAGCTGTCACCATGGCCAATGTTCAGCGCTTCTACTTCCAACGCCTTGGTGGGCATGTTGTGGTGATACTTGTTGGAGTAGATATTGGCAAAACCATGGGTGGAGAACAGCTCTTCCCGATAAAGCTCTCCGTCTGGTTTCTCAAACGCTATATGTCTTTTGGAGGGCACTTGTCCCTGCTTTACATAAAACGGCATATCAGTCTTCCTTTTCCTTACTCAGTTTGCATTGCGTTCGTTGCTTATCTTTATGGGCAGGCAAAGCTGATTCTGTGATCTTGTTAACAATCTAGTTGCACGGATTAACAAAGAAAAGAATAATAAATGGGTCAACTCAATCAAAAAAATAGATGGTAATGTTGGCGTTACAAGAGTTGAGCCATAGGACTGGCAGCGTCGGCGGCCGTAACCCGCAGCAGATACGGCTAATTGTGATATCAGTGACTTGGTGTGTCACGGCAGCGTGACAGGGAGCAGTAGTGAAAATCGATATTGAGAGCTTTAAAGTTCTGCAGGTGTTGGTGGAGTGCGGCAGTTTTGCTGCTGCAGCTGAGAAGTTACATAAGGCTCAGTCTGCCATCAGCTATCAGGTTAAAAAGCTGGAGCAACATCTGGGAGTCACACTTTTTTGTCGCGATAAATACCGGGCTGAACTGACCCCTGAGGGCAGGGCTATCCTGGCGGAAGGACAAAAGCTGTTGGCGCAAATGGCCAATATTGAACATTTGGCACAAAGTTACAGCGATGGCTGGGAGCCAAGACTTGAGATGGTCATCGATGGTGCTTTGCCCATGGAGCCGATCCTGGTCGCTCTTAAACGTATGGCAGAGCACAAGGTGCCGACAAAAATCCAGTTGTCGGTTGAGTTTTTGGGGGGCGTGCAACACAGATTCGAACGGGATAAAGCTAACTTGATGTTGGTAAAAGACTTTCGAGGTGCACCTCAGTATGACCCCAGAGACCTGCCTGAAATAGCCAGTGTGTTGGTGGTGTCACCAGCTCACAGGTTGGCCGGGATGAAACAGGTGCAATTGCACGAGCTGCAGCAGCATGTAGAGCTGACTATTGAAGACTCGTCACCGGATCTTGGTTATCAGGACGATATGCAGTTCGGTGGCGATAAGGTGTTTTATCTGTCTGGCTTTGTGATGAAAAAAAGCGCACTGCTTAAAGGGTTGGGTTTTGGCTGGATGCCGGATTATCTGGTAGAAGAGGAGCTCAAAGCCGGAAAGCTGGCCAGGGTAGATTATGCCGGAGGAAATCGGTTTACCTTCACTCCAAGGCTGGTGTCTACCCGGGAGCGGCCTTTGGGGCGCGCAGGGCAGCTCTTCACCCAACTGATACTGGAAGAGTTCAGCCGGCCCGGGTTTTATCATGATGCGCTTGGGTAGAGGCACATCATGATGCAGTGATCAGGTACCCATAGCGAGCACTTGCTGCCACTCCTGCTCCGTGACTGGCTGAATGCTCAGCCGACTGCGATTGACCAGCGCCATGGTATTCAATTCGGGGCAGGCTTTGATACTGCTCAGGGTTACAGGCTTAGCCAGCTTGCTGATAAAGCTGATATCAACCATCTGCCAGCGTGGATTTTCCGGTGATGACTTGGGATCGAAGTACTTTGACTCAGGGTCAAATGCTGAGAAATCTGCATAGGGCTGGGATGCCACTTTGGCGATGCCCACAACCGCAGGGACTTTGCAGCTGGAGTGATAAAACAGAATCTGATCGCCAATCTGCATGCTGTCACGCATAAAATTGCGGGCCTGGTAATTACGTATACCTGTCCAGGGTTCCTGTCCCACTTTTTGTAAATCATCAATGCTGAACTCATCGGGTTCAGACTTCATCAGCCAATAGTTCATTGTTTTAATTTCCTTGCTTTAACATCTGCATAGTAACAAGCAGTCTATTGATAGCAAAAGAAAAGCGCCGCGAATTGCGGCGCTTGTTGATGCTTGTCCTGAGCTCAGTTGGGCTAAGGCCTGACTCTCTGACTTAGTCCGCCACAAATGGCTGTGGACGAGGCGTCTTGTGGTTGGACGGCGGCAGAATAGGCAGAGTGATCTGTGGCTGCTCTCCGGTCAGTGACTTCAGGAAACTCACCATCTGAGCGGTTTCCTGTTCAGTCAGAGATTGACCCAACTGGATATCAATCATGGTGTTTACCGCTTCTTCCAGAGTCCATACGCTGCCGTCGTGGAAGTAGGGGTAGGTCAACTCAATGTTACGCAGGGTTGGCACCTTAAAGACGAATTTGTCAGCTTCTTTGCCGGTTACAGCCTTACGACCTTCTGACGGATTATCTGTGTGGTAAGGCTTAATCAGACCCATCTTCATATACATGGTACCGCCCACTGCCGGACCGGAGTGACATGCGATACAACCACGGTCTTTAAACAGTTGGTAACCGGCTTTGGCATCGGCTGTGATAGCCTGCTTATCACCTTTCAGATACAGATCGAACGGACTGTTCGGCGTCACCAGAGTCTTTTCAAAGGCCGCGATGGCGTCAGTGATTCGGTCCATATCCACTTTGTCATCACCATAGACCTCTTTAAATACTGCGCGATAAGCAGGCATAGAGGCGATAGTGTCTATAGCCAGTTCATGGGTGAAACCCATCTCTTTAGGGTTGGCAATAGGGCCGCCAGCTTGCTCTTTCAGGTCCTTGGCACGACCATCCCAGAATTGCGCCAGCATATAGTCAGCGTTCAGAACAGTCGGCGCATTGATCGGGCCTTCCTGCCATTGGTCACCGATAGAGGTTGGAATGGCATCAACACCGCCAATTGACAGGTTGTGACAAGAGTTACAGGAGATAAAACCTGACTTCGACAGACGTGGTTCAAAGTACAGCATTTTGCCCAGCTCCACCTTTTCAGGTTGTGTGATTTTAGCTGGCTCAATAACTTGAATCGGCTCAGCGGCAAAAGCCGGGGCGCTCAATGCAATACTGATGCATAGAGAGGTCAAAGTGACGGTTTTCATCTGTAGCTTCCTTGGTAACCATATTATTTGTAAGGATATGACGGGAGTTTAATGGTGTTTGTAAGATATTGAAAAGTAAATGTTTAGATTGGTTCTATCGTAGCTTTGGATTAGTTAACTGTGACCATTATCTCTGTACAAATAGCGTAATACTGGTAGGAATAGTGAATTGTTTTACTCATGCGGGTATAGTTGACACCTCATGCGTGATAACGGTCACGATTCTATTTGCGGTATTTACATTTATCGCGAGCAGGGTTTATCGGTTTTAATTACGGGCGTTTCGTTTATCTATTGTGGCAAGCCGATAGCTTCACCCTTCCAATAATATTTTCAAAACAGCTTCAAGCAGAATTCACCCAGTTACGTTATTCGGAAATCGGTTGCTGACTATACTCAGAAGACTGAATCCGGGTTGGGGTAAGCAGGACAATCCAGGATTGTCATCGCGGGAGGATAAGATGCGACGAACGAGAAACTGGCAGCTTTCTGTGCTGATCTTAGCATGTCTGCTGCTGACACCATTTACTCCGAAGGCTGACACACTCCATTTGACTGCTGTGTATTGGCCTCCCTATGCGGGGCCGACGCTACCGGAACAGGGCGCGGCTGTGTATGTCATCAAAAAGGCGCTGTCTGCAATGGGTCATGAAGTCAAAGTAGACTTCTATGGGGCTGGGCGAGCCAGCAAGCTGGTGGGTAAATCAGGCAGTAAATATTTGGGTTATCTTCCTGTTTACGAATATCAAAACAGCGACTTTGTATTTTCAAAGCCTGTAGCAACCAGCCCTATTGGCTTGGTTGAGATGAAACTGCACCCATTAAGCTGGCTGGAAATGGATGATCTGCGGAACTTTACTCTGGGGGTTGGGCCTCAGGTGTTGGGCATACCTGAAGTATCGCCTTGGCTTGAAAGTGATAAACAGCCCAAACGTGAGGCCACATCGGATTTACAGAATATCAGAATGGTGGCGACGGCCCGGGTTGATGGCGCCGTAATGGATATGAATGTAGCTGAATACCTGCTGAAGTCCGACAGCTTACCCGGGGTGAGCAGTAAACTTCAGTTTGGTCGGCGCTTGCTGGCAGAGCCCAGTTTATTTGTGGCGTTTCAACGCAGTGAAGAGGGACGCCTATGGTTGGATATACTGAATCAGGGCCTGAATACGTTGGATACTCAGGCCCTGCTGGATGCCTACTGGCGAGAGTTGAACAACTAAGCTCAAATTCTCGCGATTAAGCTTAAGTTCTCGCGACGACAGTTTGACCTATGGGCATCAAGCTGAGAATGGCGAGTTTAAGATGCTGCAGGCCGAATGGAATACCAATAATAGACAGGAAGCATCCTACCGCCAGCGTCAGATGGCCGATACCCAACCAAAGTCCAAACAGCAGGAACCAGATAATGTTACCTATCATTCCTGCAGTTCCTGTTCCAATGTCGTCATGACCCGTGACCTGTTCACGATTGGCGATATCCTGTCCAAATGGCCAGAACGCCAGTTCGCCGATCACGAAGCAGGCTCGACCAAAAGGAATACCAATAATACTGATAAAACAAAGCACTCCCGCCAGCCACCATGCCAGCCCCATCACCAGGCCTCCGGTAACCAACCACAATATGTTCAGGATTAAACGAATAACAGGCATAAATCAGCGCTCCCACAAAATTATCGCTATAGTAACTTCGGATATAAGCAGTTTCTATGCCACAAGTTAACTTAATGATATTTAATGGAAAGTTGTGCCTGCTTACGGGGCTTGATGAAGAGAATCACTGTTTATTGATATTTTTCACCAAGATATCAGCCAAATGAGTCATCTGGTATAGAATTGCCCTCTATTTCCATTTTCTGATTTCAATATGCTGCTGGCAAACTCTCCCATTGAACAAAAACAGTTACTGGGACTCGACGTTTTTATCAAACGGGACGACCTTCTTCATCCCGCATTCGGAGGCAACAAGGCCCGCAAGTTTTCGGCGTTGTTGGAGATGGATTTTTCCGATGTAGATACGTTAATAGGTTATGGCTCTGCCCAGGCAAACTCTCTCTTTACCATGGCGTCATTGGCACAGCTTAAAGGTTGCCAGCTTGAGTTTTATGTCGACCACATCAGCCAATGGCTTAAGAACAATCCCAATGGTAATTATCGGGCTGCATTGGAACTGGGGGCTCGGATTATTGAGGTGGGTGAGTTGGACGACAGGGAAGGACTCAGTGTCGCTGAATATATTGCCCAAAAGGTGCTGCCGTATAAACAAGGGGCTCTGTTTGTGCCTGAAGGGGGACGATGTCATCTGGCGGCTTCCGGGGTTGAGCAATTGGCACTGGAACTGGCTGAGTGGCAACAGGCTCAGTCAAAAGATAAGGTCCGGGTAGTGTTGCCATCCGGTACCGGCACGACTGCGCTGTTTCTTTCCAGGTTCTTTTTCAGTCAGCAGTTGGATATCCGTGTATTAACTGTCCCGGCTGTGGGAGGAGAGGACTACCTCAGGCTGCAATTCAATGAGCTTGAGCCTGATAGCAGTTTGCATCCGGATATTGTTGAGCTGGGCCGTAAGTATCATTTCGGTAAGCTGTATCCTGAGTTTTTTACTCTTTGGCAGCAGGCCTGTGCCTGCGGTGTTGAATTTGAACTGCTTTACGATCCTGTCGGTTTGATGGCACTTCAACAGGCTTTTGCTGCAGAGCCTGATGCTACCTGGATCTACATTCATCAGGGGGGCGTACTTGGGAACGAGACCATGTTGCCAAGGTATCGGCGGAAATTCCCGGGGTTGTTTGTGGGGTGATGCTCTTCGGTCAGGCTCATCTGCTTTTTGTTGCAGATGTCATCCTGACCGTTTTTGAGTTTCTTGCATCTTGAGAGGTAACACTCGCTCTGATGTTAGGGTGAGGCAGAGCCGTGATAAGAGTGTTTTTCTTGATTAGCGTTGGTTTGGATTAAGCAACCACTTCATAAACTTCAGCGCTTCAGTGCGCTTCGAGAAGGTTTGCTTGTTCTTTCCCTGTTTGTCTGTAAAAGCAATAGAATTTTTATTGATGGAGATGGAATCTACCGGAAAACAGACGTTAATTTCGTGGTTATCAATTTTGTATGACATAGTCACACTCCTTTATTCTTCTTTATTTCGCCTTAGGGGCGAATAAATAGGTTCAATAAACATATCCTCAGTTCCGGCAGCCACGGAACAGTGATGGTGTGTTGGTTCAAGCATTGACCCAAAATCCAGTTTCAGCAAGTCAACCACATTCATATGACGAAAATGTGAAGCCTTGAAGAACTTGGTTTTGTCTGGGAAAACCCTGAGAGGTCAATCCTGGCGAGAGATCAGACGGTTAATAAATGCCCGACCCGCAGTAATATTAGCAATGGTTTTGGGATTGTCAATTCTGTTTAGATAACAATCGGGCGACAATGTGTCGCCCGTGCCACAATTTTCAATAAATAAGTTCACCAATGGGATTCAACAGCTTGCTTATTCCTTTGGTAAAGTAGAGCGGCGCATCTACCACTGTGTAACACAGGCAACCTGAGTGGGTTCTGGGAGAATGCTCATGTTCGCTGCTCATCACGATGAAATCTCCGGGATGATATTCGTTATACTCGTCGCAAAAGTCGCCGGACAACAGTAAGGTAATCTCTTGACCCTTGTGAGTATGCGCAGGGATTTCACCTCCGGCACCTATGTGCAGCAGGCTGGCCCGGGCTTTATTCTCGGCAGTGTCGAAACGCATTCGATTCACCTTGCCGATGCCGCTCCAACTGTCCTGAAGTTGGTGGCGGAAGGCTTTGGGTAGCTTGTATTGCTCCCCGTTCACCTCAACCATAGCATCTGGCGTTACCTCTTGCGGGGCTGTAGGTTTCGACATGATCTCTTCCAACATACCGTCGAAATTAAACTCGCACAGGTCGGTTTCTGTACAGGCTTCGGCCTCAAGGGTCTCCTGGGCAAACGCCGCGTTCATTTTGTGGACTTTATCCTGGCATACCTGACACATTTCGCAGTGTGCTGAGACTGCAATGCTCATGGACAAAGGAAGCTCTCCGGCTACATGTGCCTGCAGCAGGGCGTCGCTGGGGTGATACTTAATCATGATGCTTCTCCAGATAGCTTCTCAGTTTTTCGAGCCCAAGCCGTAACCTTGATTTTACAGTTCCTATGGGAATACCCAAACGTTCGGCAAGCTCCTGTTGACTGAGCTCTTGCAGGTAAACTCCCTGTACAATCTGGCGTTGAAGAGGGGGGAGTTTATCCATGTTTTCCAGCAGCTTGTCCGACATCTTGTGGTCAGCCAGTCCGTCGCCAGCTTCCACGTCCTCAAATAACGGCCAGATATCATCGCCAAAGGCGTCTTCGCGGTTGTGCTGAACTTTACGCAACATGTCAAAACACTGGTTTCTCATGATGGTAAATATCCAGGTGCTTACCGCGCCTTTTTCGGCATTAAACAGGTGCGCTTTGGTCCAGACAGTTGTCATGGTTTCTTGCAGCAAGTCCATCGCCAGACCTTGCTGCCCAAGACGTTGAACGCCAAATGCCCTGATCTTGGGAGAGAAAAGCTTGAACAAGTCGCCAAAGGCTTGTCTATCCCTGTGCTGGGCAACCCGCAACAATAGCTGTTTTTGCTCCTGTGCCTGCATCGACTGCTCTTTCGCTTCCATGTTTGTCCCTGATGGGTGATAACTGCTTTGATGGTAGCGACTTCCGACACTTTTTGCCGTTTGTTTTTGCATAATTCTGACCGGATTTGTTCCATTCAAATCTGTATACGGCATACAAGGGGAAATCGATCACTCATTAAATAGCGTTCTTAGAAAATCCAGTGCTTTGGTGTGATCAGGACTGCGGATACAGGCCTGTTTGTCCATGGCACTGACTGGGATGATTTCCAACCAGCGCTGGCATAACCAGCTTGAGTCGGCAAAATCTTCCTCTCCGTATTGATCCAGATGTTGCGGATGTTGCTCAAGCAGCGTTCTCAGAGTATCGCCAATCAGGGCATCATGGCGTTCAAGTTGTGCAGATGGCCAGTCCGGCAGCAGGGTGACTTTTCCCTGTCTCAGGCCGTCGGACTCAGTTTCCATTGAATTGATAACAAACCTGTGTTTCCCACGCACTTTGATACCCAGCAAACCATCATCCAATGTTTCGAAGTCTTCTATGCGGGCCAGTGTCCCGATAGGCAGGATATCTTTTTGGTCATCAGACAGCATGCACATCCCAAAGCCACTGCCTGACCTCATCGATTCTGCCACCAAACGCTGATATCTGGGCTCAAAGATCCGCAGTTGAGTCATGCCTCCCGGCAGTAAACATATCGGAAGTGGGAACAAGGGAATTTGCATGAGTACCTCTTATAAACTTATGTTGCTCATTTTACGTATTGGCCCATATGAGTGATCACCTTATATGTCACAGGATGCAAGTCAGATGAAATTGAATCAATTAGAAAAAACGATTGTCAGTCATCCGCTCAGGTTTTGGGTGCAACAAAAAATTGAAGCGCCACTGTTATTGTCCATGTTCGAATCAGGCCCCGGCGATATTCAGGACGCGCTGGAGATCGGTTGCGGTTATGGCCAGGGGATAAAGCTTATCAAGTCGCGGTTTGGTGCGGCCAGAGTGACGGCGGTTGATCTCGACAGTGAGCATGTGGCGGCGACAGGCCAACTGTATGAGATGGATGATAGCGTCACAGTGGCTATTGGCGATGCCACTGGCCTTGAGTTTGCGGATGATAGTTTTGACCTGGTGTGTAACTTTGCGGTTTTCCACCATATTCCTGACTGGCAGGCGGCGGTACTGGAAGTGTTCCGGGTGTTAAGGCCTGGTGGCGTGTTTTTGATTGAGGAGCTATACCGCAGTGCCATCTGCAATCCCATCAGCAAACGCTTGTTCGAGCATCCCCAGACAAATCGATTTGATCACGGTGAAATGGTGGCGCAACTCCAGCAGTGTGGATTTGAGATCATTAAGGCTCACAACCTGTTCAATCTCAGCGGCATGATACTGGCGCGCAAACCCCGGATAAGTTGAGATAAATCTGGCGCTCAAGTTTTACAGGCTTTGCTATGCTTTGGGTGTAATGTTCGCCGAATGAAAGAGTAAACCCATTGCTGGTTATATTTTAAGCTGTTGAAAACGAATATTTTCAGCCATGCCCTCAGGGGACTGTAAAGTCGTTATACTCGATAAAGGACAAGGAATTACAGACACATATCATTCACTGAAGTGCACGGGATAGCGTATGTCTAAAGTATTGGAAGCCGTTGATCAAAGAACGCAGCTGGTGGGCGAAAACCGCCTGGAACTGCTGTTGTTCCGCGTCAATGCGACACAGGTCTTTGCGATCAACGTCTTCAAGGTCAGGGAAGTGGTTAAGGTTCCCCGTCTGAATCAGATGCCCGGAGCTCACCCTCACATCTGTGGGGTAGCCAATATTCGCGGTCAGTCTATTCCTGTCATCAACCTGAAAGGGGCTATAGGTTTTCGGCCTATGGAACTGAATCAGGAGTGTAATCTAATCATTACCGAATATAACCGGACGATTCAGGCATTTCTGGTTGGTAAAGTGGAGCATATCGTTAACCTGACCTGGAACGATATTCTGCCTCCGCCCAAAAATTCCGGTGCCAACAATTATCTCACCGCTATCACCAGATTGGAGATGGATAAAAAAACCACTATTGTTTCCATTATCGATGTGGAAAAGGTGCTGGCAGAGATAGTGGACTATGACACTGAGGTCTCTCAGGAGTTGCTGGAGTCTGATTTAGCCGCGCGTATGGTGGGAACCCATGTGTTGGTTGCCGATGATTCAGGGACTGCAAGACGCCAGGTGAAGGGCACACTCGAGCCGTTGGGAGTAAAAATCACCACAGTGAATGATGGCTTGGATGCGTACAAGCTGTTAAAGCAGTGGGCCGATGAGGGCCGGGTAGATCATGACAATCTGCTGATGCTGATTACCGATGCCGAGATGCCTGAGATGGATGGTTATAAGCTGACCTATGAAATCAGGCAGGACCCCTTACTTAAGCACCTGTATGTCGTGCTCAACACTTCGCTGTCTGGCAGCTTTAACAATGCCATGGCTGAAAAGGTGGGTTGTAACCGATTTATCTCCAAATTTCAGCCGGATATGTTGGTCACTCTGGTGCAGGAACGGATTAAAATGGTGGAGGAGGGTGAGGTGTAACTCAGTCCTCTTCGTCAGCCAACTCCCGCAGTAATCTCTGTTTGTCTCTTGATGGCGACGTCCGGTAAAGCTTGGCCAACTTGAGGGCGTAGCCAAATCGGCTTTGTCCCAGCAGGTTAAGCAAAGAGGTCATAAAGTCTCTGTCCAAACCATAAAGCTGCCGGTAATAATCTACCGCCCGGCCAAGGCTGGCAAATGTCAGACCATTGAAACTGAAACTGGTATCCCAGTGCTCATCCAGAGCGACTCCATCAAGACTCAGTGCCCAGCCGCGAAAGTTTACCCTGTCTCTGGCGATTTCATACATCATCCAGCCACTTTCCCTGAAACCCGAAAGGATTTTGCAGGAGAACTCTGATTCTTCCAGCTCTTCCCGGGTCCAGTTGTCACCAATGGCGAGGTGTGATGCATAACGTTTGATCAGGGCGTCTTTTACATAGGTTTGACATTCCCAGATAGATGTCGACGGTGCCTTGGCTGCGATCGGCTTACATTCACTGCAGCAAGGTACGCTTAATGAAGGATGAACAGAGTTGGAGCCGCCTTTGAGGCTGAATTCTCTGTTGCCGGGTTCACCGCAAAACCAGCAGGTGTGTCTGAACTCGAAAGGAATATCAATTGGCGTCATAAACAAAAGGGCAGCGATGGCTGCCCTGTTTCAGGTAATCCGGGATTACTTACTTTCTTCTTCGACGTGAGCCAGTTCTTTGGCCAGTTCGATTGGGTCCATCTCCAGACAGTCGTTTTCGCCGTCCCAGTCTACACCCACAAGTACACCATCATCGTTGAAGTCAGAAACCCAGTACTCCAGAAAGTCGACCAGCGGGATCGCTGCAGGCTGGTAGTCAGCCCATTCGTCTGTACAGTGGGTTTTGGCCTTTTCTTCAGTAGACCAAAGCGGCATAACATCTGTCTCTTCGAACTCAACAGAGTCACATACTACCCAACCTTCACCAGTCTGGTCCTGCAGTCCCCAAACACACTGGCTGTCTTTGACGTTTTCAATAAATGCTGCCAGAGCTGGCGTTAATTCAGACATGCTTATCCCCTTTGGTTTATTAGCCCCGGCATTATAACGTGTCATTAATGGCGGGGGTCAATGAAATCCAGGTTACAAAGGGCACCATTTTGACTTTAACTGGTCAAAATTAAGCAAATCAGTGCTTCTCCTCCAAAATCTTGATTGTTATCACGGTCACTATGGGTCAGGATGAAGCTCATTGAATTCGAACATAGAGTTCGACAAGGGACGGACAAGTACGGAGCAGCGGAATTGAAGAAGTACCATTCGCTTTTCGCCATCATGCTGGTAGCCGGTGGCGCCAGTGCTGGCACACAAACCCCGCTTGATGAAGCCGGGTTCAAGCGCTGTCTGGTCAGTTTACAGGAAACGGCCAGAGCAGAAGGGATCGATGAAACCATAGTGACTGACACTCTGGGCAATCTGAAGATTGTCAATCGGGTGATTCAGCTGGATCGCAAGCAACCGGAATTTACTCAGACCTTCGCCGGTTACTTCAATAAAAGAGTGACTGACTGGCGGGTACAGCAGGGGCGAAAGTTGTTAAAAGAGCATCGCCCTTTGCTTGATAAACTCACCAAAGAGTATGGTGTTCCTCCCCAGTATCTGGTTGCTTTCTGGGGAATGGAAACCAACTTTGGCGGTTACAAAGGCAAAATGCCTGTGCTGGATTCGCTGGCGACGCTGGCCTGTGATCACAGACGCAGTGCCTACTTTACCCAGGAGCTGATGCAGGCACTGAAGCTTAAACAAAAATATGGCTTCAGTGACGACAAAATGGTGGGCTCATGGGCCGGTGCCATGGGGCACACACAGTTTATGCCAACAGCCTACGCCAACTATGCCGTTGATGGTGACGGCGACGGTAAAGCGGACCTGTGGAACAGCACAGATGATGCACTGTCATCAGCCGCTTACTTTCTACAGCAACTGGGCTGGCATCGTAATGAGCGCTGGGGACGTGAAGTCACTCTGCCGAAAGATTTTGACTACGCCCATCTGAGTGATGGCAAAACCAAGACACTGGCAGATTGGGCAAAGCTGGGCCTGACTCAGGCCAATGGCGGCAAGCTTCCCGCTCTGGATATGCAGGCGACATTACATGTACCGGCGGGTCACACTGGACCGGCATTCATCACTTATCAGAACTTTGATGTGATGATGCGTTGGAATCGCTCTGTATTTTATGCGCTGTCGGTAGGTCACCTTGCCGATCGGATTGCAGGTGCAGGTCATCTACAGGTGCCTGCGCCAGAGCAGCAAGCTCTGTCCCGGGAAACGATTAAACAGATGCAGTCCAAACTTAATGATTTGGGGTATGACGTCGGTAAGCCTGATGGTATCCTCGGCCCCAAATCCATAGCAGGCCTGAGATCTTATCAGCTCAGTAAAGGATTGGTGGCTGATGGTTTCCCTCAGCAGCAAACTTTACAGGTGATGGGCCTGTTGTAAGCAGATTGAGAAAAGAGATACAGAGATGACAGTACAGGACAATATGGTGGTGCAGTTCCACTACACCCTGAAAGATGAAAACGGCGACGTGCTGGAAAGCAATCTTGGTCAGGACCCCATCGCTTATTTGCATGGCAATGACAATATGATGCCGGGTATTGAGAATGAGCTGGAAGGCAAAGCTGTGGGTGACAAGCTGACAGTAACCCCTGATCCAGCCGACACCTATGGCGAAGTGATTGAAGATGCTATTCAACGGGTACCTGTTAAGCACCTGATGGGAGCCAAAGTGTGGAAGCCAGGTATGGCAGCCATAGTGCACACAGATCAGGGCCAGCGTCAGGTGACTGTGGTTAAAGTGGGTAAGTTTATGGCAGATATTGATATCAACCACCCGCTGGCAGGCCGCACTTTGACATTTGAACTGGAAGTGGCTGGTGTGCGTGAAGCGACAGATGAAGAGATTGCCCATGGTCATGCCCATGGCGTTGGTGGTCATCACCACGACTAATCTGATATTCGCTCTATTAGGCCCGGCAATCGCCGGGCCTTTTTGTGTCTGTTAACTATTTCGGGTAAGGGTCTTATTCACCGAGACCTGCTAGCTTCGTCAGTTAAGGCTTACTTGTGGAGCGTTGACATGGATGATGAAAAGCTGGAACTTATAGAAAGACGACTTGCAGAGAACATAACCAAAAGAGTCCAATCCCAATTATTCAGGGTGTATACCACTGCAGGTTTGGCGGTAATCGCTGTGCTGGGGATTTTGGGCGTCAGTGTTCTTTCCTCCGTGGAAGGTCATATAAAGGAGTTGGCCCGTGGCAAATTTGAAGAACAGCGGCGTAAGATTGATGAATTGTTCATTGATAGTCAGGTAAGGGCCAACACGGCGAAGTCGCTAATCACTGAAACCAGTGAGCAGCTTGAGCGGTTCAGACCCAAGGCGGACCAGTTGGATAGCACACTGGATAGAATTGAGTATGTGCACGATATGTCCAATAACCTGAGCGAAACTTACCAACGTGACATTCAGCCCCTGGAGCAGAAAGTAGATGCACTTGGCGAGCAACTTGCAGCTTTGGCTTCGCAATTGAACGCTCTCAATGCCCTGTTGTCGAGCGCCCCTTCGGTAGACCAAAGTGCGCAAACAAAAATCAGAGATAATATCAGCGCTGTGATTAAACATTCTGAACGAATTGAGCAGTCACTGGAGCAGGCAAAGAACAGGGAGACGGTTTATTTCCAATTTGCAGGTGGAGCCAGGGAGCAAGCTGTTGCTTTATCCAGGTGTCTGAAAGCCGGTGGTTATATTGTTCCCGGAGAGGAAAGGACGACCTCTGCGATTGATAAGAAGGAGATCCGTTATTTTCATGAATCTGATAAGCCTATAGCTGAAGATCTGGTTCAGGAACTCAATGCCTGCCTGGCCCTTGGGGGATACGTTACCCGGGTGACACTGGCCGACTTTTCATCTTATGCAGGTAAAAAGAATCGTCAGGGAGTCATGGAGGTGTGGCTTGAACTGCCATTAAGGCGGGGAAGTTGAGCAGAGGGCTTGCCGTAAGTGCCGATGACGCTATTCACCGAACTCGGCGCTTAGCCAGGCCAGATGATTGGATATCTGGCTGGTAAATCCATAGGGCTGGCCGAATGTCACCGCATACCAGACAACAAATATTGCTTTGCGTCGCTGATAGTACTGCATTCTTCTGGGTAATGAATCAGGTTGCAGCGCCTGCCAAAGCGAGTCAGAGCCGGTTTTTCTGTAAGCGGCAACAGCACGCTTAAATGTCTCAGGAGTCATTATCCGCGCCAGTGCAGCAAAATCCCTGGCGGGCTCTGCAAGACAGATATCAGAAAAGTCCAACACGCCAGCCACGCGTTGCTGATCCGGCTCAAACAACAGATTTGCCTTTCCCAGGTCATTGTGACAGCAGACTAAAAAATGTTGGTGCTGCTCCCACTGTGGATACCATTCAGTAAAATAGCGTCTTGCCGAATCGACAGTGCTTTTGGGTAATAACGCTGAGACTGCTGACAGCAATTCGCCAGGCAGATCTTCATCGCCATAGGGATAACTTGTGATCCTGGGTGACAGATTATTCAGGCTATGCAACCGGGCAAGAAAATGCCCCAATTGCGTTGCGGCGCTTGTGGAGACCTTGCTACCAGCCTTAAGGTGCTCACCGGGCAGGCGGGGATAAAGCATTACCTCGAGGTGCGCTTCGCCAAGTTGCAGTTTGTAAAGCTCTGCTTTGGGAAGCAATGCGCCCACGTCAGTGTCGGCCAGCCTGTCCAGCACGTATTTTTCCAGTGGTAGTCTGGGACGTAAGATCTGGTGAGTGTGCTTGTGGGTGAGGGGTTTAGGGATTCTTAATACCCAGCGGTGATTAACCTTAAGAATATTATTGGACCAGCCACTGGTGTTGACCTGCAGGTGGGTAACAGGTTCTTCTATCCACAGACTGATTTGCTGCCTGACCAATTTACTGCAAAGCTCGTCTCCCTGATACAATAGCTGCCCCTTCCAGTATTAAATTCACAAAATGATCATTGAACTGTCTCATAGTAAGTTGATTCTGACGCCTTTTGAAATCCAGATCAGAATGAGTCCGTCCGGCACTGTGTTAAGTGCCATGGTAGAAGATCTTAAGTTGCGCAAGGAGGTGCTGGTGTTAAGTGCGGATGCTGGTGCGGTCAGGTGGAGCCTGAAGCTGGATAACCAGCAACAGGCTGACGACCTAGTGGACTTTATTGGCGAGCAAATTCTTCTGTGACTATTATTCTGTGACTATCCAGGGGCTGTCGCTCTTTGAAAGCGAGCGAAATTCAACCAGCAAAGGTCGGCAGAGCCTAATTGTCAGTACGGCCATGGGGTGAGTTGTAATCCACCTCTGGTCCTTTGGGGACTACCCGGGTTGGATTGACCTGGCTATGGCTGAAATAGTAATGCTGCTTGATATGTTCAAAGTTGACCGTTTCGGCAATGCCGGGTTGTTGGTACAGATCTCTCAGGTAGCCCGGAACAGCCTGGTAATCTTCAATGCGCTTTTTGTTGGTTTTAAAGTGGCCCACGTAAACCGAATCGAAACGGATTAGTGTGGTAAACAAGCGCCAGTCAGCTTCGGTAATCTGATTGCCGGTCAAATATCTCCGGGTTTGCAACAGGGTATCCAGCTTATCCAGAGCATCGAACAGATCATCAAATGCGTGCTCATAAGCTTCCTGGGTCGTCGCAAAACCCGCCCGGTAAACGCCGTTGTTGATATTGGGGTAGATCCAATCATTGAGAGCATCAATCTCATCGGTTAACTCTGCAGGATAAAGATCCATAGTGTTACCTGTAATCCCATTAAAGGCAGTATTGAACATACGGATGATCTCTGAAGACTCATTACTGACTATGGTTTGGGTTTGCTTATCCCAGAGCACCGGCACGGTGACACGACCGGAATAGTCAGCAGCTGCCTTGGTATACACCTGATACAAAAAGTCAAAACCGTATAGCGGTTCTTTGTTTGCGCCCTCAATATGTCTGGCTGTTTCACTTTGATTTGGGCCCGCAAATTCCCAGCCATTCGCCAGCATATGAGGCTCCACCACAGTGATATCCAGGTGAGATTCAAGTCCTTTGAGCTTACGATAAATCAGGGTTCTGTGGGCCCAGGGGCATGCCAGCGATACATAGAGGTGATAGCGTCCGCTTTCAGCCGGGAACCCCTGCTGACCATCCGGACCGGGTGAGCCATCTGCCGTCAGCCAGTTTCTGAACCTGGCATCTTCCCGCACATATTTTCCCTGGTTACTTTTAGTGTCGTACCATTGGTCAACCCATTGACCATTTTGCAATAAACCCATTGTTGCTGCCTCTTTGGATGCGTGATTGACTTTATATTGGTATCTGGGGCTTTTGGGGTAAATGCGAAAATATCGACAAAGTTATTCGCTTTTGCTGATAACAGAGAATTTGCGTATCCTTGCCACTCCCATGATTGGGACAAGATAACATTTCAGGAGCTTTGAATGACAATAGATGCGGTAGTGATTGAGCCGCCGGCAGAGGCGAATGCTGCGGTAATTTGGCTGCATGGACTGGGAGATTCAGGTGATGGTTTTGCCCCGATTGTTCCGGCATTTAATCTTGGCGGTGCCCACGGTATTCGCTTTGTTTTCCCCAATGCCCCTGAGCAAGCGGTAACCATTAATAACGGTTACATCATGCGGTCCTGGTATGACATCAAGAGTATGAACCTGCTGGAAAGAGCTGATCTGGCCGGTGTGCTTGAGTCAGAGAAGCGGGTACGGGCGCTGATTGAAGACCAAATTGCCAAGGGCATTCCGTCTGAACGCATTATTCTGGCTGGTTTCAGCCAGGGTGGGGTGATGACGCTGTTTACTGCGTTGCGTCTGGAATACAAGTTGGCGGGTGTTCTGGCTCTATCCTGCTATTTGCCGGGTGGCGACAAGCTGCCGGATAGCTTGCATGAAGCCAATAAAGAAACGCCAATCCTGCAGATGCACGGTGAGCAGGATGATGTGGTCCCCAAGTCAGCTGGCCTGTTGGCTAACCATGCGCTGGTTCAGGGAGGCTATCGCTCCAGCTGGTTAACCTACCCTATGGGGCACAGTGTGCATCCTGAGCAGATAGTGGCCATCCGTAACTGGTTAATGACACGGTTTTGAACGCTCTGCTGAGCTGATCTTTCATGCTCAATAATCAAACGCCTGCTTTTGAAAGCAGGCGTTTTTGTTTGTTCACTTTTTGTCGATTTTCTGCTCATATTCAAGGCTGAATTGTGGGGCGTTGAGAGGAATCCTGTTATCATCTGCTTCAAATAAAGGAGAGCCCACTTTGATGGGACGTTAACGTCGTTTGAAAAGGATTTATGTCAGTATTTTCCCCTCGTGTTGCCGGTACCGGGCTGGGGCTGCTTATTGCAGCTCTGCTGGGCGGATGCCAGTCAGCACCATCTCCCCAAAATTGCGCCCAGGCCGGTGACGCCTGTGTGAAGTTCTCTCTTTTGCATACCAATGACCATCATGGTCGCTTCTGGCGAAATAAAGATGATGAGTACGGCATGGCTGCCCGCAAGACGCTGGTTGCGCAGCAGCGTGCCGCGATTGAGGCCAGTGGTGGTGCCAGCTTGTTACTGTCGGGCGGCGATATCAATACCGGGGTGCCCGAGTCAGACATGCAGGACGCCGTCCCGGATTTTATTGGCATGAACCTGATTGGTTATGACGCAATGGCGGTGGGCAACCATGAGTTTGACAACGACCTTGATGTATTGAATATGCAGCAGGAGTTGGCGACCTTTCCCATGCTGGCGGCCAATATCTACCGTCGTGATGAGCATGGGCTTATCAGCGCTGAACGTTACTTCGAGCCGTATCGGATATTTGACTTGAATGGCGTCAGAGTCGCAGTTGTCGGCATGACCACCAAGGACACTGCGCATCTGGTGCATCCGGACAATGTTGCGTCAGTTTATTTCGCCGACCCCATCACGGAAATGCCTAAGGTACTGAATGAGCTCAAGGCGTCCGGTGAACAGGTGGATCTGGTCTTCGCTCTGACGCATATGGGGCATTACGCCGACGGTAACCACGGCAGCGAAGCGCCCGGAGATGTGATGATGGCCAGAGCGCTGCCTGTCGGACACTTGCATGGTGTCATTGGTGGCCACTCTCAAAACCCTGTTTGTATGGAGCCTGAGGGCAATCGCTATGCCGATTTTAAACCCGGGGATGATTGCTTGCCGGATAACCAGAATGGCACCTGGATTATGCAGGCCCAAGAATGGGGTAAGTATGTTGGACGCGCCGATTTTGGGTTTTATCAGGGAAAGGTGGAGCTGCTGAATTATCGCCTGATCCCGGTAAACCTTAAGGTTAAAGACGCCTCGGGAAATACGGTGCTGGCAACGGCTGAGATCCCGGAGGATGCCGATGTGTTGGCAACCCTGTCTCCTTATCAGCAAACCGGTCAGGAGCTGCTGGATAAACGTATTGCTCAATCGACGACATTCTTTGATGGCGAGCGTGCCAGTGTCCGTAGTCGTCAAACCAATCTTGGACACCTGTTGGGAGAGGCTTTCCGCACTCACAAGCTTATCAATGCTGACTTTGCCGTGGTGAATTCCGGGGGGATTCGGGCTTCGCTTCAGCAAGGAGAGATTAGCTACCGTGATGTGCTGACGGTTCAGCCGTTTGGCAACTTTATTACTCGTGCCAGCATGTCCGGTGCCGAGTTGGAGAGCTATCTGGGTAAGTTGACGGGCCTGACAGGCGGCGGTTTCGCACAGTTGAGTAATATCAGGCTGGATGTTAATTGTGACGCAGGAACAGTGGACATTCATGATATCGCCGGGAAAGGCTTCTCCCGTGACGGCCAATATACATTTGCTATTTCAGGCTTCAGTGCCGCCGGTGGCGATGGCTATCCGAAAATCAACTCAGTCAATATGCAGCAAACCGACGCTGAAATGCTGAAAGCTTATCTGCAATCCCTTGGACAAGTGACTGATGAGGGCTTTAGTCTGGAAAACAAGGTGAAGTATTTCTCAGGTGGCAAGCAGGTATTTAATTGTGCAGCGATGCCGTGATTTAACCTTTATGTCGTCATAAAAAATGCCCCGCAACAGAGTTGGCGGGGCATTTTATTGCCTTAATGGCAGCTGAGGTCTTGGCTATTTCAGCTTATCCATACGGGCACGGGAAGCTTGAGCCAGCTTACGCAACAGGGCTTCTGAGTCAGCCCAGTGCAGGCAGGCATCTGTGATGCTCTTACCGTATTCCAGTTCCTGACCTTCAACCACTTTCTGGTTGCCCTCTTCAATAAAACTCTCAGCCATAATGCCGGCAATAGTGGTATCACCTGTGGCAATTTGTGCCATCACATCGTCGGCCACATCCAGCTGACGTTTGTGCTGCTTTTGACTGTTGCCATGGCTGAAGTCCACGACGATGCGTGGGTTCAGGCCAACCTCTTGCAACTGCTCACGGGTACGGGCGATATCTTCCGCACTGTAGTTCGGCTTTTTACCACCGCGCAGAATGATATGACCATGAGGGTTACCGTGAGTACGGTACACCGCCATAGCGCCATCTTTGTCGGGTGAGTAGAATATATGGGGGACGCGGGATGCGCGCACAGCATCAACAGCAATATTGATATTGCCGTCGGTACCATTCTTAAAGCCAACCGGGCAGGACAGGGCAGATGCCATTTCGCGGTGAACCTGACTTTCTGTGGTGCGGGCACCAATAGCGCCCCAGGTGATCAGGTCTGCAATGTACTGACCGTTTACCATATCGAGGAACTCGGTGGCGATTGGCAGTTTCAGCTCAGTGATTTGCTGCAGCAACTGACGGGCCAGACGCAGTCCTTTATTGGGGCTGAAAGAACCATCCAGATCCGGATCAGAGATCAGGCCTTTCCAACCAACAATAGTGCGTGGCTTTTCAAAGTACACACGCATCAGAATGCACAGATCCTGCTTCAATTCCTGATGCATAGCAGATAGGCGTTCGGCATATTCCAACGCAGCTTTGGTGTCATGGATAGAGCAGGGGCCAACAATCACCAGCAAGCGCTGATCTTTGCCTTCCAGAATCGCTTCCACTTCCCGGCGTTGTTGCACCAGGTAGTCGGCAGCTTCCTGAGTGAGTGGATATTCCGCTGCCAACTGGGCAGGAGAGATCACTTTACAGAGTAAGGATGTACGTAGTTCGTCGGTTTTAATGGTCATTCACTGTACCGGAGCATTCGTTATCAGGCGCTTTTTCGCCAACTTGAGAAGGATTATAACGAATCCAGTCAGTGTGCACAGGGGCAAGTGCACTAATATTCACCAACTGGCTAATGATTTTGTTTTAACTTGGAATTTTTAGTGATTAGCCAGCGGATTCAGGGCCAATCAGCATAAAAAAGGGCAAAAAGTTACCTTTATGCCCTGGGGAGAGTTCTGAAAATTTAGAACATATGGCGTTTCAGGCCGGCAATATCGATGATTTTTGCGGCAATCTCTTCCACGCTGTGGTTGGAGGTATCCACATAGGGGATACGTTCCTTCTTATATAGCATCTCCACTTCTTTCACTTCGATACGGCACTGGCGCATGGAGGAGTATCGACTGTTCTCCATGCGGGTCTGGCGGATCTCATGCAGACGGGCCGGGTCGATCGTTAAGCCAAACAGCTTATGTTTATTACGCTTGAGCGCTTCGGGTAGTTTGAGGTTATCCATATCCTCTTCGGTAAATGGATAATTCGCTGCTTTTATACCAAACTGCATTGAGAGGTACAGGCTGGATGGGGTTTTGCCACAACGGGATACTCCAATAAGAATAATGTCTGCACTGTCCATATTCTTCATGGTCTGGCCGTCGTCATTATCCAGGGTAAAGTTGATGGCGTTGATTCGGGACTCATAACCTGCGTTGGCCATACCATGAGTTCTATGCAGTGCAGGCGTTGCTTTTATACCCAGTTGTTGTTCGAGTGGCGAAACAAAGGTGTTGAGGAAGTCGTAATCCAGGCCCTCACTTGAGTAGATAATGTCCCTGATTTCCGGTTGAACAATGGAATGGAACACTAAAGGGCGTTCTCCTGTTGTAATAAAACAATCATTGATCTGTTTTTTTACAGCATTAGCCTTATCGATTGTCTCCACGAAAGGGATGGTAAGTGATTCAAATTCCATCGGAAATTGAGAGAGAACTGCGTGGCCAAACACCTCGGCTGTGATGGCGGTACCGTCGGAAATATAAAACACATTGCGAGCCATTCTGACCTCTTGTAGTAATAAAATTACAAATAAAATTATGCATTTACGCTAACTTTTCGGGAGTGTAGAATGCCCGTGCCCTCGTGTGAAGGGGCCATTGAAATAAAAACTTGCGGAGATAGAACTGTGCAGCAATATGTACTCTGGTATCAGGAATTAGGCATGGGCGACGTCAACACTGTTGGCGGTAAAAACGCTTCTCTGGGTGAGATGATCAGCAATCTCTCCAATGCCGGTGTTCAAGTACCTGGTGGCTTTGCGACAACGTCCCATGCGTTCAATGAGTTTTTGGAACAAAGTGGACTTAACCAAAAGATTTACGAGACGCTTGACACCCTGGATGTGGATGATGTCAACGCACTCGCCAAGGCCGGTGCACAGATCAGACAATGGGTTATCGATACCCCTTTCCAGCCAGAATTAGAAAAGGCCGTTCACGAAGCCTACGACAAGCTGTCCTCTGAAACCCTCGACGCTTCCTTCGCTGTTCGTTCATCCGCGACTGCCGAAGATATGCCGGATGCTTCTTTTGCCGGCCAACAGGAAACCTTCCTGAACGTGAAAGGCTACGATTCTGTTATCGTTGCCATCAAACACGTATTTGCCTCCCTGTTTAACGACCGTGCTATCTCCTATCGTGTGCACCAGGGTTATGACCACCGTGGTGTGGCTCTGTCCGCTGGCGTGCAGCGCATGGTTCGTTCCGACAAAGCTGCCTCAGGTGTGATGTTTACCATCGACACTGAATCCGGTAACGATGACGTGGTATTTGTGACCTCTTCATTCGGTCTGGGTGAAATGGTGGTACAGGGCGCAGTAAACCCTGACGAATTTTATGTTCACAAGCCAACCCTGACTGCAGGCCACAAGGCTGTGGTACGCCGCAACATCGGCAGCAAGCTGATCCAGATGGTGTACTCAGACGATGCCTCTCACGGTAAGCAGGTGAAAATTGAAGATGTAGCCGCCGAGCAGCGCCGTACTTTCTCCATCTCTGATGAAGAGGTGATGGAACTGGCCAAGCAGGCGATGGTCATTGAAAAGCACTATGGTCGTCCAATGGACATCGAGTGGGCCAAAGATGGCAACGATGGCCGTCTGTACATTGTTCAGGCCCGTCCTGAAACTGTACGCTCACGCGAAGATGTTCAGCTGATTGAGCGCTACCACCTGAAGAGTGCCAAGACTGAAGTGGTATCTGAAGGTCGTGCAATCGGTCACAAGATTGGTTCTGGTGTTGCCAAGGTACTGAAATCCATCGACGAGATGGACAAGATCCAGCCAGGCGACGTACTGGTTACCGACATGACTGACCCGGACTGGGAACCCATCATGAAGCGCGCCAGCGCCATTGTGACCAACCGAGGTGGCCGTACCTGTCACGCTGCGATTATCGCCCGTGAACTGGGTGTACCTGCGGTAGTGGGTTGTGGTGATGTGACTGACCGTATCCAGAATGGTCAGGAAGTCACGGTATCCTGTGCTGAAGGTGATACTGGTTACATCTATGACGGCAAGCTGGATTTCGAAGTGGTTTCCAGCCGTGTGGACTCCATGCCTGAACTGCCTATGAAGGTGATGATGAACGTGGGTAACCCTGACCGTGCCTTCGACTTCGCCCGTCTGCCAAACGAAGGTGTGGGTCTGGCCCGTCTTGAATTCATCATCAACCGTATGATCGGTATTCACCCTAAAGCCCTGCTGGAATTTGACCAGCAGACGCCAGCGCTGCAGGAAGAGATCATCGAGATGATCGCCGGTTACGACTCTCCTGTTGAGTATTATGTAGCCCGTCTGGTGGAAGGTATTGCTTCTATCGCGGCAGCCTTCCATCCGAAGAAGGTGATTGTGCGTATGTCTGACTTCAAGTCAAACGAGTACGCCAACCTGGTCGGTGGTGACCGCTACGAGCCAGAGGAAGAGAACCCAATGCTGGGCTTCCGTGGTGCCAGTCGTTACATCTCCGAGTCTTTCCGCGATTGTTTCGCACTTGAATGTGAAGCCATCAAGCGTGTTCGCAACGACATGGGTCTGAAGAATGTGGAAATCATGATCCCATTCGTTCGCACTCTGTCTGAAGCTGAGCAGGTGATTGAACTGCTGAAAGAGCAAGGTCTGGAGCGTGGTAAAGACGGTCTGCGCGTTATCATGATGTGCGAACTGCCATCCAACGCCCTGCTGGCAGATCAGTTCCTGGAGCACTTCGATGGCTTCTCCATCGGCTCCAACGACCTGACTCAGCTGACTCTGGGTCTGGACCGTGACTCTGGCATTATCAGCCACCTGTTTGATGAGCGTAACGAAGCGGTGAAAGCGCTGCTGGCGATGGCTATCAAGGCAGCCAAGGCTAAAGGTGCCTATGTAGGTATCTGTGGTCAGGGCCCTTCAGACCATGCTGATTTCGCGGCCTGGTTGGTTGAGCAGGGCATCGACACTGTATCGCTGAACCCTGATACCGTGATTGATACTTGGTTGTATCTGGCTGAAGAGCACGCTTAATCTACTCAGTAGATAAATTAAAAACCGCCTCAGGGCGGTTTTTTTATGGCTTCAGTTTTTCGATTTTGTGGCCAATATGAAACTTGTCTTACCTACTGATCACTGGCAGCGTATTACTGGTATCATATTCAACATTATTACAACGAATTAGAAGTCGAGCTGCCACCCTATGCTGCCCCGTATTACCCATGAACAGACCCTGGAACCTGTCTATCTGGCGTTCCTCGAGGCTCTTGAATCCTCCTCTTTTTCCGGCGATATCGATGCTCGCTACAACGCCCGTTTGGCGCAGGCGACTGATAACTCTGTATACCAGTTTCTGCCTCAGGCTGTGCTTTACCCCAAAACCACGGCTGACGTGCAAACGGCATTGAAGCTGGCGGCCAAACCTGAATTTGAAAAGGTTGTCTTTTCCGCCCGGGGAGGCGGCACCGGCACCAATGGTCAGTCGCTTACCCATGGTTTGATCCTGGATATGTCGCGCCATATGAACCGGGTGATAGAGGTCAATGCCGAGGAGGGCTGGGTCAGGGTGGAAGCCGGTGTGGTTAAAGATCAATTGAATGATGCGCTGCGTCCCCACGGTTTCTTTTTCAGCCCGGATCTGTCCACTTCCAACCGGGCGACGCTGGGAGGCATGATTAATACCGATGCATCGGGTGCTGGCTCTTTGGTGTATGGCAAGACCTCTGATCATGTGCTTGAACTTAAGTCTGTGCTGGTGGATGGCAGTCAGCTGGACACCCGGCCTGTGGGAATCGAAGAGCTGCATCACCCTATGGCGCTTGCCAGCAGCTCGCTGGGCCAAAGTATCATTACTCAAATCTCAGAGGCGACCAGGGCCAAACGAGAGCAGATTATTGAGACTTTTCCTCCGCTCAACCGTTTTCTAACCGGCTATGACCTCAAGCACGTGTGGAATGATGGACTCGACAGTTTTGATTTGTCCCGTATTCTGGCGGGCTCAGAGGGGACTTTAGCAGTCATTACCGAGGCGAAACTCAATATCACGCCGCTGCCAAAATGCCGTGCCATGGTGAACATCAAGTATGACTCTTTTGAGTCTGCCTTGCGTCATGCTCCAGAGCTGGTCAAGGCCAATGCCACCGTGGTGGAAACCATTGACTCCAAAGTGCTTAACCTTGCCCGGGAAGACATTATCTGGCACTCGGTGTCAGCCTTGATTGAAGAGGTTGAGGGTAAAACCATCATGGGGCTCAACATGGTGGAATTCGCCGGTGAAGAAGCGGATGTACGCGGTCGCCTGTCTGCCCTGATACAGAGACTTGAAACTGAAATTGCCAGCGGTGAAACATCAGGCAGCAGCGGCGTGGTGGGCTTTCAGTTTACCCATGATGCCGCCAGCATTAACCGTATCTACGCCATGCGTAAAAAGGCGGTGGGTCTGCTGGGTGCGACCAAGGGCAGCCGTAAGCCGATCGCCTTTGCTGAGGACACGGCAGTCCCCCCTGAGCATCTGGCCGACTTTATTATGGAGTTCCGTGCGCTGCTGGATGACAAGCAGCTACAGTACGGCATGTTTGGCCATGTGGATGCGGGGGTATTGCATGTGCGTCCGGCGCTGGATATGTGTGACCCTGATGATGAAAAACTGCTGCGCACATTGTCTGACGAAGTGGCTGGGTTAACCCGTAAATATGGTGGTCTGATGTGGGGCGAGCATGGCAAGGGGGTTCGTGGTGAGTATGCGCCGTCTGTATTTGGTGACGAACTCTATGACATGTTGCGGGATATCAAGACCTGGTTCGATCCCAACAACAAACTCAATCCGGGCAAGTTGGTTGCTCCCAGGGACCATGAACTGTGCTACGACGTCGACAGTGCCAAGCGCGGAAGTTTCGACCGCCAGATCCCGGTGAGTGTCAGAGAGGCCTTCCCTGATGTCATGAACTGTAACGGTAACGGCTTGTGCTTCAACTACAGTCACTACTCGCCCATGTGTCCATCATTTAAAGTGACCGGCGACCGGGTTCAATCTCCCAAGGGACGGGCAGGCCTGATGCGCGAGTGGCTAAGACTGCTGGAGCAACAGGGCGTAGACGCCAACTCCCTGAGCACACAAAAACCTCAAAGCTGGTTGGCGCGGGCACGTAACTCCTACCATGCCCAGCGGGATTACGACTACTCCCATGAGGTGATGGAGTCTCTTAAAGGGTGTCTGGCCTGTAAGGCATGTAGCGGTCAGTGCCCGGTCAAAGTGGATGTGCCCAAGTTCAGGGCCCAGTTCTATCAGGCTTACTATCAAAGATATTTGCGGCCGGTGAAAGATTATCTGGTGGCCGGTCTGGAAGACTCTTTGCCATTGATGGCAAAAATGCCCAGAGCCACTAACGCCCTTAGTGGCAACAAGCTGAGTCAGTGGGTGATGAAAAAGGCTCTGGGTTATGTGGATGCGCCGCTCTTGTCTGTGCCAACGCTGAAGCAACAGTTGGAGAATCATGCCTGTCTGGGCTATGAACTGGAAGACTTGAAAGCCATTGCCGAAGAGGAACGCAGCCGATATGTGCTGGTGGTGCAGGATCCATTTAACAGCTTCTATGATGCACCTTTAATTCTGGCACTGGTGAATTTGATTGAAGCATTGGGCTATAAGCCAGTGCTCCTCCCATTCAAGCCAAATGGTAAGCCTGCACATATTAAAGGCTTTTTGGAAAAGTTCGCCAGCCAGGCAGCAACCAGTGCCGGGTTCCTGAATGAGGTTCACCGCCTGGGCATGCCTATGGTTGGGATCGATCCTGCGCTGGTACTCGTATACAGAGATGAATATCGCCATGTGCTGGAACTGCAACGTGGTCAGTTTGAAGTCAGTCTTATTAACGAATGGTTGCTGACCGTATTGGCTGATACCGATGCACAACCGGCATCAGGCAAGCAGTTCACCTGGTTCAGCCACTGCACTGAGTCCACAGCCAAACCATCGACAGGGGCAGAATGGCAGAAAATATTCAGTCATTTGGGCGCTTCTTTAAAAACAGCAAATCTGGGATGCTGTGGAATGGCAGGTACTTATGGTCATGAGCTGGAGAATATCGAACGTTCAAAGACGCTGTATAAGATGTCATGGGAGAAGCAAATAGACGCCTTACCCAGAGAGCAGATCCTGGTATCAGGGTACTCCTGTCGCAGTCAGGTGAAGCGTTTATCCCGTTTCCGCCCCAAACATCCGGTCGAGGCGTTACTTGAATTGCTTCGACCTTCCTGTGATTGATTCAGCTGATAGTCAGCTTGAGGAAAGCAGAATGAGCAAAAGCGATCTGGCATCAGAAACACTCTCTTCATTCCGACAGGGAGCCGGCGTTTCCGGTGGTGCTTTACCCGAGTGGTGTGATGCAGACAAACCTATGTTTCATATTGATGCCGAAGGCCGGTGGCAGTATCTGGAGTCCCCGCTGCCGGTTAAGTTTGCGCGTTTGTTCTCCTCCATCCTTAAGTGTGTGGATGGGGTCTATCAACTGGTGACTCCGGTTGAAAGAGTGCTGGTTGAGGTCGAGCTGTATCCTCTGATCCTGGTGGATTATGACAAGCAGGGGAGTCAGTTCAAAGTGATGACCTCCCTGGGAACTGAGTTCATCGTGGAGGAGCAGGCGATAAGCTGTCTTGATGAGAACATCATTTGCAGTTTGCCTGATGGTTTGAGTGCAAGGTTTAACCGGGCCAGTTATTACCGCTTCATCAATGACTTTGTGTTGGGGGAGAGTTAACGACAAGCTGGCTGCAACTAAAACCCGGCTGCCACGGTCAAAATTAAAGTGGACCTCAACTAGAGTAATGGCAAATAGGTGGTAGTATTAAATAGTGCCCTGCAAGATTCCTTGGTTTTGCAGGCATTCGCTGGAAGAGGAGTAGTAGTTTGGATTGTTCTGAAAGCCTGGGTTATTTGGTCAGTCACCTTAACGTCTCGTTGCAAAATGAATTGAACGAGCGTTTGCACCGTTATGACCTTGATATTAAAGTCTGGCCTGTCCTTTTCTCGCTGTGGCAGGAGGAAGGGCTGACTCAAACTGAGCTCTCCAAACGCTGTGATGTTGCCAGCTACACAATGACCCGTCTGCTGGACCAAATGCAAAGTCAGGGCCTTATTACCCGCAACCAGGTTGCCGACAACCGTCGGGTATTCAAAATATTCCTCACCGATAATGCCAAAGCCATGGAGCAGGACGTTATTCGGGAAGCTGAGCGGGTGAACGACAAGTTCCTGAAGGAGCTTTCTGAGGACGAGCAGGCAGTGTTTATGCGCTTGCTCAATAAAATCAATCGTCTTCCTGACTAAACTGTACCTCACATTATTCTGTTGCCAGTGATACAGTGCAAATAGTGTCACTGGCTTACTTATGGTGCTGGATATGTACAGCTTCAAACTCCCCCTGATCACGGTTTTCACGACAATTCTGTTGAGTGGTTGTGGTCATCTGACATCTGACCCGTCAGCCATTAACGTGTCAGCGAGCAGTCCAGCTCTTTCGCAATCTAATATATCGACCCATGGGTCAGGGATATTCAGTCAGGTGATCAAGCTTGATGATGGTCGCGACCTGGTGATTACAGAAGGGAGTGATGAGCCCAGATCTATCGGCAGCGTGACGGCGCTGTTATACCGTAATCTGGACGTTGGCGACTTTGAAACGGGCCTGAGTTTTGCCCGGGAAGGCTTTGTGACTGACGCTGTACTGCAACAACCGGGAAAGGTAAAAGTGACGACAACCAGCGCCGGCAGCGGCAGTTACTTGCAGGAATACTATATCTGCATTGGCAAAGCGTCCCTTAACTTGTGTGATGCCGGTTTGGAGTGACAATCTGAACATTCGCCCGGCAAAGGGCCCATTCTTCCAGAGTTACCAGATCAGTAGTGTAAGTGCTGAACCCATGGCAGCCGCTGACAGCAGATAGAGTCGGCGAGCCTGCCTTTGCTGGTGGTTTTTTCCCTGTTTCAGTGAGCATACATGCTCAAAGTCCCGGTTATGGTGGCGGTACAAGCGGCAAATTATCAATTGGCTGTCCGGCTCCACCAAAGTCGTAAGGCGATAATCATTACCACTTTCCGTACTGACCTGATATTCAGTCTGACCGGAAATATTAAATCGCTGTGATACCAGTTTATCGTCGACCCACAGTTTCTCCCATCCAGCCCAGTTGCTTGCCTGCAACTTAAATGTATGACCGCGATCCTGATGGAGAAAACTGATCATTAGTGCCTTCCTTTGCGTGATGATGGAGTACTAAATTAAGCAAAGGAAGTTGAAGTTTTCCAGCGTATAAATTCCGGATTGTAGGTATAGCTTTGTGGCTATTGGGAAAATTACTTTATAGCAAGAAGAAATAAAAAAGGGAGCTGTAATAAGCTCCCGTTATCGAATCAAATAAGGTCTTGATGTGCCTTATTTTGCTGCATTGATAATGGTGCGGGCCATCTCATCTGCGACATCACCTGTGGTGCGGTTCTGTTCGTCAGCCTGTTTGAAAATGGTGCTCAAGGTATCATAAATCTTTTCAACCTTGGCCGTTGAAGCTGCCGCATCATATTCATTTTCAAAGGAAACATTGATAATGCCTCCAGCATTTATCACATAGTCCGGCGCGTACAGAATACCCATCTCTTTCAGCGCTTCACCATGATGACGTTCTGCTAGTTGATTATTGGCACAACCGGCCACAATGCTGGCTTTCAGCAGCGGCAGGGTATGGTCATTGATGGTCGCACCCAAAGCGCAGGGGGCATAGATGTCGACATCCTGAGTGTAGATATCCTGAGGAGCAACCACAATGGCACCAAAGTCGTTCTTAACTCTGTCCAATGCCTCTTGATTTATGTCTGTGACGATAAGTTCGGCACCTTCTTCGTGCAGGTGTTTACACAGGTAATAACCGACATGGCCAATGCCCTGTACTGAGATTTTCAGACCTTTTACCGTATCCAGACCTCGCTGATGCTTTACCGCGGCCTTAATACCCAGAAACGTACCCAGTGCGGTGAATGGAGAGGGGTCGCCGCTCTTGCCTTCCAGACCTGCCATATAAGGCGTTTCCTGGTGAGCAATCATGATATCTGAAGTGGACACGCCCACATCTTCTGCAGAGTAGTAACGGCCACCCAGGCTGTCTACGGCACGTCCGAATGCTCGGAACAGTGCTTCTCTGTCGGCAGTTTTAGGGTCTGCCAGGATCACTGACTTTCCACCACCCATGCTCAGGCCTGCAAGGGCATTTTTATAAGTCATGCCCCGCGAAAGGCGCAGCACATCGGTCAGGGCCTCATCGTCTGACTCGTACTGCCACATGCGGCAGCCGCCAACGGCAGGGCCAAGATTGGTGTTATGGACGGCGATAATGGCCTTAAGGCCGGATTCTTCGTCATGGCAAAACATGACATGTTCGTGATTGTCAAAAGAAGGGTGATTGAATACAGCCACTTGCTTGTCCCCACTGAGAGTGTGTCCTTGGCCAGCAACGCGGTGCTTAGGGGCCGGACTTAGTGATATTGTTTGCGAAAACATAGCATTTCGGGATAAGCTCGACCAAAGACAGCCTGTATATTGAATGTGATCTGTGTGGCAATTTTGCTTTCCACTTTACGTTAACGTAAAGCTGGTCGGACAAGTTAATATAGCTTGAAACGACCCGGCAACATTCGGCAGGCGATGAGTATGTCAGAGGTAAACAATAATAATCTAATCTGACCGCTCTAAGCAGTGAAGCAGCATGAAACAATAAGAACACAAGAATTAGGAAGCAGTATGACTGAGCAGACAGTACCACCTACCTCCGAAGCCCCTCAATTGACACCAGAACAGGCTGCCCAGATGCAGCAGGAATGGGTGCGTGAACAGTTCCAGAAAGCCAACAAATTCCTGGCAGAAAAGGGAGTCATTCCCGGAAAGGTATTAACGGATCAAAGCCGTTATCTGGTGCCTTATGTTGCCGTATGGAAGATGGAATCCTCTCAACCAAAGAAAAAGCAGTTTTGGGTGATTTCCGGTGACCTGCCAACAGATTATGTGCCTGCGGATGTTGCGCCAAGTGCACGTGAAGCCATTAAACACTTCTCTCTGACCTGGCAATTAAAGGCAGAAAACCTGATCCAGACCGGAGCCGTTAAAGACCCAACACAGGCGAAATTCGCCAATATGTTGGTCTCCCGTGCCCAGAGCCTGTACCAAATGCAGCAAGATGAAAAGCTGTGGGGCGAACAGCAAGCTCAAGCCTGAAGATTTAGAGTCAAGGCGCTCGCACCAAATTGAAAAGGCACCCACCTGTTATGAGGGTGCCTTTCTTGTATTCAGTAAACTCTGTCTATAATGTGCCTGGCTCGCAGTGAGAATTACGCTTCGTCTGCATCAAAGTAATAGAGTCCCTGGTTAACCCAGTCAAGCAGGATTGCCGCGTTATGCTGATTGTTGCAAAGGGCTGTCGCAAGTTGTGGAGACAGTTGTTTGCTGTTGGCTATCTCGCTTAGTGTTGCCTCGTCCAATTCTGAAAACAACCAGGCTTCGCCATTGATAAAGAGTCTTGGTTGCACATCCTGCTCCAGTCGCAGCACTTTAAGCCCACCAATACGGCTGAGGTGGTTGTCGGTTGCAATTAACTTCGCCAACTCTTCGCTGCTGTAGGCGGGATCTGAAGGGCTGATATCCAAATCAAATCTGTTTTGGCTGAGCAGCCTGCCGAGAATATCGTTATAGGTGGACTTGTCTTCGATTAATGCTGTTAGCAGCTGCGCCATGCCGGACTGAGTAGAGAGTGACACCTGTCCCTGAGTGTCCTCTTTGATGGCAGAGGTAAAGCGCTGTTGTCCCCGGGAGTGATCCAGCAGAAAATCGGCAACTTCGCCAAACAGTTCCTGCTGTGATGGCGCCCGGTAACCTATGGAGTAGCTCATGGAAGGTTCCAGCGTGTTGCCTCTGTGGGGATAACCGGGGGGGATATACAGCAGATCACCAGGCTCCAAGACCACGTCAATCATTGGCTCAAAGTCTTCCACCAGTGGGGACTGGGGGTTATTGCCCCGGGGTTTGTAATTCCCCTTGTCACCTACAACCCAGTGTCTGCGACCTTCCCCCTGCAGAATAAACACATCATAGTTATCGATATGGGGACCGACGCCGCCCTGAGGCGTGGCAAAAGACACCATCAGGTCATCCAGTCGCCAGTCAGGCAGAAACCTGAGGCTATCCATCAATTCGTCAGTTTGCGGCAAATAATGGTTTACTGCCTGCACCAGCAGTTGCCAGTGGCTGTCGCCATATTCAGCAAAGTCCTCGAATGGGCCCTGATCGACATGCCAATCGTCCGCTTTGGTGACGACGATGCGTGAACTGATCTCGGCTTCCATCGCCATACCCGCCAGTTCATCCGGGGATAGAGGGTCGATAAAGTCACTATAGGCTCCTTTTATGACCAGGGGCTTTTGCTGCCAGTAGTGTTGGAGGAAGGCGGGGATATCAAGGTTTAGAGAATAGGGCATGCTACATCCTGTCACTGCACAAATTGACGGCAGTGTAACACAGGCAGGCATGGATATTGTGGTGAACTGGTGATTCAATCAAGCGTGTTGGAAACAAAAACGGCACCCCTGAGGATGCCGATTTTAGAATTGCTTGTTAGCTACAACCTGTGATTAGTTCAGGTCGTCTACAAAAGCAGCGGCGCGGCCAATATAGTTAGCCGGAGTCATCTTCTTCAGCTCTACCTTCACATCTTCCGGCAGTTCCAGAGCGTCGATAAAGGCAGCCAGCTGGGCGCCGTCAATGCGCTTACCACGGGTCAGCTCTTTCAGCTTCTCGTATGGCTTTTCGATACCATAGCGACGCATAACGGTTTGTACGGGCTCTGCCAGTACTTCCCAGTTCTGATCCAGCTCAGCCAGCAGGTGCTCCTGGTTCACTTCCAGCTTGCTCATACCTTTCAGGGTGGACTGGTAAGCAATCAAAGAGTGAGCCATGCCCACACCCAGGTTGCGCAGCACGGTAGAGTCAGTCAGGTCACGCTGCCAGCGGGACACAGGCAGTTTGGAAGCCAGGTGCTGCATGATGGCATTGGCGATACCCAGGTTGCCTTCGGAGTTTTCGAAGTCGATTGGGTTAACCTTGTGCGGCATGGTGGATGAACCGATTTCACCGGCAACCGTTTTTTGCTTGAAGTGACCCAGAGCAATGTAGCCCCATACATCACGGTCAAAGTCGATCAGCACAGTGTTGAAGCGGGCAATGGCGTCAAATAGCTCGGCGATATAGTCGTGTGGCTCGATCTGAGTGGTGTAAGCATTCCAGGTCAGGCCCAGACTGGTCACAAAGCGCTGAGACAGAGCATGCCAGTCAACTTCCGGGTAGGCAGACAGGTGAGCGTTGTAGTTACCCACTGCGCCGTTGATCTTACCCATGATCTCTACAGCTTCAATCTGCTTGACCTGACGTTCCAGACGCACGGCAACGTTAGCCATCTCTTTACCCAGAGTGGAAGGAGAGGCTGGCTGACCGTGGGTACGGGACATCAGTGGTACGTCACGGTAGTCACGGGCCAGCTGCTTAATGCCGTCAACCAACTGCTGGCAATATGGCAGCAGTACCTGCTCACGGGCTTCTTTGAGCATCAGACCGTGTGACAGGTTGTTGATATCTTCAGAGGTACAGGCAAAGTGCACAAACTCACCGATAGCGGCCAGTTCTGCATTGTCTGCAATTTTCTCTTTAATAAAGTACTCAACCGCTTTTACGTCGTGGTTGGTGGTCGCTTCAATGGTTTTCACCCGCAGCGCATCTTCTTCGCTGAAGTTGTCCTTGATGGCATCCAGCTGCGCCAGGGCTTCTTCGCTGAATGGTGGGACTTCGGTGATTTCAGGGCAACTGGAGAGGAGTTTCAACCAGTTGATTTCGACCTGAACACGATACTTGGTAAGACCGTACTCGCTGAAAATCCCACGCAGGGAGGCGGTTTTACTACCATAACGACCGTCTACCGGAGAGATCGCAGTCAGTGCGGAAAGATCCATTAAAAGCTCCTTGATGAACTTGGCTGATATTTATAGGGTGAGGCTGTTTTTAGCTGTATCCAGTATCGCTTTGCGCGAGAACACTAAATGTCTGCGTTTGCCGCCGAGTTGACGCCAAAGCACTGCACTGCGCATGGCGGCCAACAAGAGGGCGCGAATCTTTTGTTGTACCAGTGGCCGCTGCAAACAGGTTGGATTACCTGTAATCTGAATTTTCGGCCCCAACTCACTGATCACATCACTGTAGATACTGGCGAGGTTGGCGATAACCTGCTCGTCAGTGATCTGGAAGTGATTCAACTGGCGCTGTACCTGATTAATTCGCTCAGACAGCATGCCCATGGCATTGCCTGAAGCGCTCAGCTTACGTTCCAGCGCCAGTACGCCCACCAAATAGCGGGTGATTTCCATATCTTTGCGGTTGCCGTCACCCAGTTGATCCAACACCAGTCGGTAGCCGGTCTGCAGTGCAAACTTATCCGGATACACATCTGCCGCGGCATCAGGGTTGGTGACGTTAATCGTATTTAAACTGGCCGCCAGGGCGTCGATATCGGCTTCCCCGTGCCGGGCCAGTTTCTGGACCTGTGCCAGACATTGCAAAATGCCGGCAAATGCCATGGTCCTTTCATACAATGGGTTACTCAAGATTTATTCTCTTATCAATGTGTCGATAATGCCGCCACCCAGACAGATTTCACCGTCGTAAAATACGGCGGACTGTCCCGGTGTTACTGCTTCTACCTGTTCATCGAAAATCACCCTGATCTCACCTTCACCGGCAATATGCACGGTACAGGGGATATCTTTCTGGCGATAACGGGTTTTCACTGTGATGCGGGCACCTTCGGTTGGGCCTTTACGATCTACCCAGTGCAACTGGTTTACCGTCATGCCTTTGGACATCAGGCGAGGGTGGTTATGACCCTGGCCCACAACCAGTACGTTGCGGTCCATCTCTTTATCCACCACAAACCATGGGTCTTCGGAGCTGTTTTTCATACCACCGATACCCAGACCTTTACGCTGGCCCAGAGTGTGGTACATCAGGCCCTGATGCTGACCGATGACTTCACCTTCGGCAGTTTCAATATTGCCGGGTTGCGCTGGCAGGTAGTTGGCCAGGAAGTCTTTGAACTTACGCTCACCAATAAAGCAAATACCTGTGCTGTCCTTTTTATCGGCAGTGATCAGGCCTTGCTCTTCAGCAATGCGGCGCACTTCCGGCTTTTCCAGGTGGCCTACCGGGAACAGGCTGCGGGCAACCTGCTCGTGGCTCAGGGTGTACAGGAAGTAGCTTTGATCTTTGTTTCCATCCAAACCGCGCAACATCAACGTCTGGCCGTCCTCGGTATCATGGCGGCGCACATAGTGGCCCATGGCGATATAGTCGGCATCCAGAATGTCATCGGCGAATTCAAGGAAAGCTTTGAACTTAATTTCCTTGTTGCACATGATGTCCGGGTTTGGGGTACGACCGGCTTTATATTCAGCCAGAAAGTATTCGAATACGTTGTCCCAGTATTCGGCAGCAAAGTTTACTGTGTGCAGCTTTATGCCCAGCTTGTCGCAAACTGCCTGAGCATCCTTGAGGTCTTCCGCAGCAGCACAGTACTCGTCCGTGTCATCTTCTTCCCAGTTTTTCATAAACAGGCCTTCCACCTCATAGCCCTGCTGTTTAAGCAGATAGGCTGATACTGAGGAGTCAACACCGCCGGACATACCGACGATGACTTTTTTGCCTTGATGAGCAGGAACAATCGATGTCATAGATAGTTTTAAACCTGAAAAAATAGTAATGCTTCCGGCAATTGGGCTTTCCTCAGGAAGTTCAAGGCTTTTGAGGTGACCTAAATAATCGCCGGCTGTTTATGCGGGTGCGTATTCTATCACGCTTTAGAAGGGGTCGCTATCTGGAGGAAGTCGGCGTTGAGCAGATCTAATGGGCTTGCTTTGCCCTGGAGGTAATCCTGAACAGATTGTGTCACTAAAATGCTTCTGTGTTGATCGCGGCAGGCATTCAGTTCATCCAGCGATAACCAGCATGCCTGCTGGATTTGTGCATCCTGAGGGCAGGGGACAGGCATAGATTCCAGTTCCACCAGAAAGGTAAAACGCAGAAAAGCTAAATTCTGTTTTGCCGAAAACTGATAAATCCCAATCAGTTTCTCCGGTTCACGGTCAAGTCCGGTTTCCTCAAACAGCTCTCTGCGGCAGGCCTGAACCAGACTTTCATTGGCTTCGAGATGGCCTGCAGGTTGGTTCCAGCGTACCTGACCTTCGATAAGCTCTTTGACCATGAGGAAATGACCATCACAATGCACCACGCAGGCAACGGTGACATTAGGTCTGTATCTGTCAGTCATGGTCTGTTCCTTTTATCTGCTCAGCTGGAGTTGATTCCGTTCGTAGCAATGGGTGAGCAACTTATATATTTATCACCTTATACTGGCCATTTTCCAATGCATCGAGACGGTACTGCCCAATGGCATAGCGGATAAGCCTGAGGGTAGGGAAACCAATATGGGCGGTCATACGTCTGACCTGGCGGTTACGGCCCTCGCATATCTGCACTTCCAGCCAACTGGTGGGAATAGACTTGCGTTCCCTCACAGGAGGGTTGCGCAGCCATACCTGAGGCTCATCCATCAATCGTACTTTCGCCGGTAGCGTCATACCATCTTTCAGCTCGACGCCCTGGCGCAGTTTATCCAGATCCTCTTCGGTGGGAATGCCTTCAACCTGAACCCAATAGGTTTTGTAGGTTTTCTTTTTCGGCTCGGTCAGCCTGGATTGCAACAGACCGTCATTGGTCAGCAGTAACAGACCTTCACTGTCCCGGTCCAAACGTCCCGCAGCATAAACCCCTGGCACATCGATAAAATCTTTCAGCGTTTGGCGGCCCTGTTCGTCGGTAAACTGGCAAAGTACATCGAAAGGCTTGTTAAACAGCACGATGACAGGGTTTTCTACCCTGGGTTTGACTGCCCGGCGAGGTCCGCTTGTCCTGTTGCCTGAAGGACGGCTGGTATTGGAGGTACGCCCTGTTGGCGATTTGGACTGGTTACTTTTATTGCCGAATCCGGCACTGCGCTTATTTTGATGACTGCGCTTGTCTCGAGGAGAGTGTTGCACGTTTGGACGAAGAGTGATGAACAGGAATGTTGTACAGTTTACCCGTCAATAGTGTGAATACCAAAGTTATTGGTCTATTGGGCCTTAGCAAATGGGTATTCGGCGCTAAGCAGTTGCTCTTGTTCGATTCCACTTTGGTCATAGTTACCCTGGCGTGGATTTGAATTAGAGTTTACGGGCCGTCATACAGGGCGAAGCCAACCCATGGATACTGCAAGTTACGGGCAGTAGAACATTTTCTTATGACGATTGAAGTTGTGGAATTTGAATCTGGCGTTGAATGCTCTATGATGACGGCCAACAAATGTGATCTCTGTGGAGAACAGCTGCTGTTTTGCGAGACTCGACCAGGGTAGGTTGGGGTCACAGACACCATAGCCTTCAGGCAACCTTTCCCGACTGGTCCAGCAATAATAATGGAAGGACTGCTGCGTCACTTCCTACATAAAAATCGCAAGTCATACAATTTATTACAATCACTGTACTGTAGGACGAGAAATGAAAGATAACCCAACTATTATCTATACGGAGACGGATGAAGCTCCAGCCCTGGCGACGTATTCTCTGCTGCCCATCATTAAATCTTTTACTCAGGTTGCGGGTATTAATGTCGAAACCCGCGACATTTCCCTGTCAGGTCGTGTTATTGCCTGCTTCCCCGAATTGCTGACTGAAGAGCAGCGTATCGGTGACCACCTTGCAGAGCTGGGCGAACTGGCGAAAACGCCTGGCGCCAACATTATCAAGCTGCCAAATATCTCTGCATCTATTCCTCAGTTGAAAGCCTGTATTAAAGAGTTGCAGGACAAAGGCTATGCATTGCCTGAGTATCCTGATGAGCCGAAGACTGATGAAGAACGTGCCATCAAGGCGACCTATGACAAGGTGAAGGGCAGCGCGGTAAACCCGGTACTGCGTGAAGGTAACTCAGACCGTCGCGCCCCAGGTTCAGTCAAGAACTATGCCCGCAAGAATCCTCACTCCATGGGTAAGTGGGTGTCTGACTCCAAGTCTCACGTGGCTCATATGGAAGCCGGTGATTTCTATGGCAGCGAGCAGTCTGTGACTGTTGATGCTGCAACAGAAGTTTCAATTGTGCTGGAGCGGGCTGATGGCAACACTCAGACTCTCAAGCAGGGTCTGTCACTGCAGGCCGGTGAGATTATTGACTCTGCAGTGATGAGCAAGAAAGCCCTGAATGCCTTCTTCGAAAAAGAGATTGCGGCGGCTAAGGCAGAAGGTGTACTGCTGTCACTGCACCTGAAGGCCACTATGATGAAGGTATCTGACCCCATCATGTTTGGTCACTGTGTGAAGGCCTACTACAAAGCGGCTTTTGATAAGCACGCCGCCCTGTTTGAAGAGCTGGGTGTAGACGTGAACAATGGTATTGGCGATGCCTATGCCAAGATCCAGACGCTGGACGATGCCAAGCGTGCCGAAGTAGAAGCGGATCTGAATGCTGTCTATGACGTGCAGCCACCACTTGCCATGGTGAACTCTGATAAGGGCATTACCAACCTGCATGTACCAAGTGACATTATTATTGATGCGTCCATGCCTGCGGCGATTCGTTCTTCCGGCCAAATGTGGGGCCCGGATGGCAAGCTGAAAGACACCAAGTGCATGATCCCTGATCGCTGCTATGCCGGTGTTTATCAGGAAACTATCAACTTCTGTAAAGACAATGGCGCGTTCGATCCATCTACCATGGGCAGTGTGCCAAACGTTGGTCTGATGGCTCAGAAAGCTGAAGAGTACGGCAGCCACGATAAGACCTTCGAAATTCCTGCCGCTGGTACCGTGAAAGTGGTGAATGCTGCCGGTGATGTGCTTATGTCTCATCAGGTAGAGGAAGGTGATATCTGGCGTATGTGTCAGGTCAAAGACGCTCCAATCCGTGACTGGGTGAAGCTGGCAGTAAACCGCTCACGCCTGTCCGATACTCCTGCGGTGTTCTGGCTGGATAAAAACCGTGCCCATGATGCTCAGCTGATCCGCAAGGTTGAAGCTTACTTGCAGGACCATGACACCAATGGTCTGGATCTGAGTATTTTGTCGCCGGTTGAAGCGACTCGCTTCTCTCTGGCCCGTATCAAAGAGGGTAAAGACACCATCTCTGTGACAGGTAACGTGCTGCGTGATTACCTGACTGACCTGTTCCCAATTCTGGAACTGGGTACCAGTGCCAAGATGTTGTCTATCGTGCCTTTGATGAACGGTGGCGGCCTGTTTGAAACCGGCGCCGGTGGCAGTGCGCCGAAGCACGTACAGCAGGTAGAGCAGGAAAACCACCTGCGTTGGGATTCTCTGGGTGAGTTCCTGGCACTGGGTGCTTCATTGGAGCATTTGAGCCGTTATGCAGATAACGCCCGTGCTCTGGTGCTGGCTAATGCCCTTGATCTGGCCATTGGTAAGTTCCTGGATGAGAACAAGTCTCCATCCCGCCGTGTAGGTGAGCTGGATAACCGTGGCAGCCACTTCTATCTGGGTCTGTACTGGGCACAGTCGCTGGCGGCACAAACAGAAGATGCCGAGCTGGCCGCTCACTTCGCTCCGGTTGCTGAAGCAATGGCTGCTAATGAGACTAAAGTGGTCGATGAGCTGAATGCAGCTCAGGGTGTATCTGTGGATCTGGGTGGTTATTACCGTCTGAATGACGCCAAGGCCAATACTGTGATGCGCCCAAGCGCGACACTGAACAGCATTATTCAGTAAGCCTGAGGTTAGATAATGACAAAGAGCCGGTTAAGCCGGCTCTTTTTGTATCTGCACTTTGTGTATCTGAACAGAGTGAATGGTGTTAGCGCATAGGTACGCTGTTGTTTTCAGACATAAAAAAAAGCAGGACAGTGTCCTGCTTTTCACATCTTCTTCGCTCAATCACTTAACCGGACTGATGGCGGATGCATGCATGCCCTTGGGACCCTGTTCCACTTCGAATTGAACTGCCTGGCCTGCTTTTAGAGTTCGATAGCCTTCCATTTCGATCGTAGAATAGTGCGCAAAGACATCCTCACCACCTTCATCAGGGCAGATAAACCCGAATCCTTTGGCGTTGTTGAACCATTTAACAGTTCCGCTTGCCATACTTCCACTTCCTTCTGTTGTCTACTTCCCAGTAAGATAGTAAAACCTGATGAGCGATTCCCTAATCATCGCTCATTGAACAGAATGAGAGCAGCCAAATTAGATGTCAAGGGTAAATTAACATAAATACAACATTTGGTTAATTTTTTGTTGTCAATTGGTGGCGGCGTATTTCAGAGGCTAAAATAAACGCATGGGTAAAACAGGAAATATCGAACGGGTTGAGTCAAAGTCCGAAACCGAGTTGATGCCACCCTCTATGTATAAGGTGGTACTTAATAATGATGACTACACCCCGATGGATTTTGTCGTCGAGGTTTTACAGATGTTCTTCAACATGAATGAACAGCAAGCGACCGATATCATGCTGACCATTCACTATCAGGGCAAAGCTATTTGCGGTGTATTTCCGTTTGGCATTGCAGAAACAAAGGTGATCCAGGTCAATCAATTTGCAAGGGAAAACCAACATCCGTTACTGTGTTCATTGGAGAAGGCGTGATTTCAGCGCTGAGTACAATTGAGGGGGGCCTATGCTGAATAAAGATCTTGAAGTAACCCTGAACCTGGCGTTTCAGCAGGCCAGAGATTCCCGTCATGAGTATATGACGGTGGAACATTTGCTGTTGGCACTGATCGATAATCCGGCGGCGCAGGAAGCGCTGATCGCATGTGGTGCCAATCTCGATAAACTCAGGGATGAAGTCGCAACATTTATCAGTCAAACCACTCCTATTCTTCCAGAGCCTGAAGATGGAAGGGAGACTCAACCAACACTGGGATTCCAGCGGGTGTTGCAGCGCGCAGTATTCCATGTGCAGTCATCCGGTCGTCAGGAAGTGACTGGCGCCAATGTGTTGGTCGCCATTTTCAGTGAGCAGGAATCACAGGCTGTATACCTGTTACGTCGCAGTGACATTACCCGTTTAGATATAGTCAATTATATCTCCCACGGTTTCAGCAAATCTGAAGATGAGGATATGTCTTCACTGGAGCAGGAGCGTGAGGATGACGATTCCGCTGAGTTGAGCGAAGAGCGCAGCATGTTGTCGCAATTTTCTGCCAATCTGAACGAAATGGTAGAGCAGGGACATATTGATCCACTTATCGGTCGGGAACAGGAAGTCGAGCGGGCCATTCAGATCCTTTGCCGTCGTCGCAAGAATAACCCTCTGCTGGTGGGTGAGGCCGGGGTTGGTAAAACCGCGATAGCCGAAGGCCTGGCTTACCGTATTGTTAATCAGCAGGTGCCGGAGGTGATGGCACAGACTACTGTCTATTCTCTGGACATGGGAGCCCTGCTGGCCGGTACCAAATACCGCGGTGACTTCGAGAAGCGATTCAAGAACCTGCTTAAAGAGCTGGCGGCAGACGAGAACAGTATTCTGTTTATCGATGAAATCCACACGATTATCGGTGCCGGTGCGGCTTCCGGTGGCGTGATGGATGCCTCCAACTTATTGAAACCTTTGCTGTCCAGCGGTCGTCTGAGATGCATGGGGTCAACGACTTTCCAGGAATATCAGACTATTTTTGAGAAGGACAGGGCACTGGCCCGTCGTTTCCAGAAAGTGGATATCAATGAACCCAGCGTGGATGAAACCACCAAGATCCTGCAGGGGCTGAAGAGCAAGTATGAGGAGTACCACAAGGTCAGGTACACACTCGCAGCCTTGTCCAGTGCAGCCAGCCTGTCTGCCAAGCATATCAATGACAGGCAACTGCCGGATAAAGCGATTGATGTGATTGATGAAGCTGGTGCGCGAATGGCGATGCAGCCACCGAGCAAGCGCAAGAAGACCATTGGCCAGTCTGAGATTGAGTCTATTATTGCGCGTATTGCCCGGATCCCGGAGAAATCGGTATCCGCCACTGAGAAGGACACGCTCAAGAACCTTGAACGTAATCTTAAGATGGTGGTGTTCGGTCAGGACAAGGCGATTGAGACCCTGAGTGCGGCCATTCGCCTGTCTCGCAGCGGTTTGGGGACGGATAAGAAGCCTGTCGGTAGCTTCTTGTTTGCGGGCCCAACGGGTGTGGGTAAGACAGAAGTGACCAATCAGTTGGCGTCCTGTCTTGGTATGCAGCTGGTACGCTTTGATATGTCGGAGTATATGGAGAGTCATACCGTATCCCGCTTGATTGGCGCACCTCCGGGTTATGTTGGTTATGATCAGGGCGGTTTGCTGACCGATGCCGTGATTAAGAACCCACACTGTGTGGTCTTGCTGGATGAGATTGAAAAGGCTCACCCGGATGTGTACAACCTGCTGCTGCAGGTAATGGACCACGGTACCCTGACTGATAATAACGGTCGTAAGGCGGACTTCCGCCATGTGACTCTGGTGATGACCACCAACGCAGGTGTCCAGGAAACGATTCGCAAGTCGATTGGTTTCCAGCAGCAGGATCACAGTCAGGATGCCATGTCAGAGATCAACCGAGTGTTCTCTCCTGAGTTCCGCAACCGTCTGGATTCCATCATCTGGTTCAATCACCTGGATATGACAGTGATTGCCAAGGTGGTTGATAAGTTCCTGGTTGAACTGCAGGCGCAGCTGGACTCCAAGAGTGTGACCCTGGATGTGACCGATGAGGCCAGAACCTTGCTCGCAGAGAAGGGGTACGACAAGACCATGGGCGCCCGTCCAATGGCTCGTGTGGTGACAGATCTGATTAAACGCCCATTGGCGGATGAGATTCTGTTTGGCGAGCTTGAGCGAGGCGGTATTGCCAAAGTGGATGTTAAGCAAGGTGAGATTGTTATCGAAAGCAAGTCATTGGAAACGGTAACCAATTAATCCGTTGTTTGGATAACACAAAATGAAAATGGCTGCCCCAGGGCAGCCATTTTTTATCCGCTTACCAACTAAAAAACCCGGTGAAAACCGGGTTTTTCGGACTGGGTAATATTAACGCGCGCGGAAGACGATGCGACCTTTGGTCAGATCGTATGGAGTCAGCTGAACGGTAACCTTGTCACCAGTCAGAATACGGATGTAGTTTTTGCGCATTTTACCGGAGATGTGAGCAATAACCACATGACCATTTTCCAGTTCTACGCGGAACATTGTGTTAGGCAAGGTCTCCAGAATGGTGCCTTGCATCTCAATGTTGTCTTCTTTCGCCATTAATAATAAATCCCGTTAGCCTCGAATCTAAAAACTGCCGTATCATGCCGTAAATCTGACGTGCTGTAAAGAGTAACGCTTTGGCTTAACTGCCATATTGCCAACCTTGTCCGGTTAACAACTGGTAAGGTTGATAACGACGTTTGTAACACATTTTCACATTGGCATCGATTTGATATCCAAGGTAAAGAAACTCTTTATCCAACAATTTGGCCAGCCGACACTGGAGTAACACCATCAGATTTCCCAGTGATCGCTTCTCTTCATCCGGGTCAAAATAGGTATAAATGGCTGACAGGCTGTTGGGCAAATAGTCAGTCACTGCAACGGCTATCAACTTCTCCTTGTTAAACAGCTCTATATATCTTGGCTGCATCCAATTACAGGTAAGGAATTGAGCAAACTGCTCCTCGCTGGCGGGAAACATGGGGCCATCGAAGTGTCTCAGACGGATATATTTTTCATACAGGGGATAATGACTTTCTTCCACCTGTTCGGTTACCCGCCAGTGCAGATCTTTATTGCGGGACAGGGTTCTTTTTTGACTCTTACTTAATTTCAGCTCATTAACCGGAACGCGCACCGGCAGACAGGCGCTGCAGCTGGGGCATCTTGGTTTATAAATCGCATTGCCGCTGCGGCGAAACCCCAGCGCCAACAGGCGCTCAAAGATGGTGTCATCAACAGCTTCCTGAATAATCAGCAGTTGCTCCTGCTGATCCGGCAGATAATTACATTGATAGGGCTGGCTGATGCCAATCGCCACCTGAGTCTTAGTCGAGTTCAAGTGTTACCTCTTGGCGCTGCCAGCATGCCGGTGAGATGGTGCCATCACGAAATTTCTGCAGCAGAGTCAGAAATTCTGAGCGTTTAAAGGCTTGAGCGCCCAGAGACTCCAGATAAGGATTCATAATCTGGGCGTCAATCAGTCTGAAGTCATAGGCGGTGAGGTGTTGATCCAGCATAGCCATTGCTGCTTTGGATGCATTGGTTTGCTTGTGAAACATGGATTCTCCACAGAACACCTGACCAACGGCGATACCATAGAGTCCACCAATCAAGTCGCCATCCTGCCAGACCTCCAGAGAGTGAGCTTTTCCAGACTCGTGCATGGCAAAATAAGCTTGCTGTATATCTGGGCTTATCCAGGTGCCGTCCTGACCATCACGGGGAGCAGCACAGTTAGCCACCACTTCCTGAAAAGCGTGATTGACAGTAAAGTGCCAGTTAGTCTTCTTTAAATGCTTTATCAAGCTTCGGCTCAAATGCAGTTTACCGGGAATGAAAATCGCCCGGGGATCTGGTGACCACCAAAGTATAGGGTCATCTTCGTTAAACCAGGGGAAAATACCCTGATAATAGGCCTGACACAGTCGCTCTGTACTCAGATCGCCGCCAATGGCCAACAGACCATTGGGCTCACTTAATGCTTGCTCAGGATGCGGGAATTGACCTTGACTGGGATCCAGAAAAGACAGGGAGTTCACTATTGGGTATGCTCTTGTTACGGCCTATATATAAATTAGCGGATAATCAGCTATGTTGAAACCCAAGCCAGTGTTTTTGATGCTGTTCATGCTTATATTGTCACCGCTTGTTCAAGGCTATGAGCGCAATCAGGCTGTGCCGGTTGAGAAGGTGGTTTATGGCCAGGTGCAGTCGGTGAATCTGGTCACCAAAGAGGAGTTGGTGGCGGATCAGTATCATGGCTGGCGTACGTTCGGTGGAGCCTTGATTGGTGGTGTTGTAGGGCACCAGTTTGGTGGAGGCTCGGGTCAGGACGTTGCCACTGTGCTGGGGAGTTTACTGGGGGCTGCTATAGCCTCTGAACAGGGGGGGGATCGCATAGTTCAGTATCGGTTGGTTGAACTTCTGATTAAACAGGATGACGGACAACAGGTGATGGTGCTGCAGGATCCTGACCCCAGAGTGTCATTCCAGACCGGCGATGAAGTTCGGGTGGTTTATTTCCCCGGCTATGTACGGGTCGACCCGGCAATGTAGTCAGAGCGCATTTGCAACAGACATAAAAAAGGGCAGGCGATCCCTGAATCGCCTGCCCTTTAATTTGAATAGACTTTAAAAACCGCGTGGCAACTTGGCGTTCTGGCCAGCCAACTTTTGACGCCACAGCTCCTTTGGAGTCAAACCACCGTTACCGCTGGCAGCTTTTTTCGCTGGTGTTTTTTTCTTGGCTGGTGCTGCTTTCGCTTTTGGCTTGGCCGCTGCAGGTTTTTCCGCCGCAGGGGCTACAACTTCACCTTGCTCTTCCAACATGGCTTCCAACTCGCTGAAGCGCATGGACTTACCGCCATCGATTTTGAACCAGCTACCTTTTTGTTCAATGGTGACTGCCTTGCCTTCTTTTGCAGACAGTGCTGCTTCCAGCTTGCTGATTACCTCTTCTTTGGTCAGTTTTGACATAATTGGAACCTATTTTTTTAAAGTTTACTTGGAGGTTTGCGCTAATTTTAAAGGCTAAAGGCCTGAAAAGTCCAATTTTCCCCTCAAAAGCGACCGCTCAACACATATTTTGGTATGAACTCAATACAGATGAACTTAAAGCAAGGTGATGATTCATGCCGGTCCCGTATGGGGAAACGCGGGGAATTCGGTTACACTCACAAAAAAACACAACAGGCTTGAAAATCAATGAAAAGAGCAGAGCTGATCGCCTATTTGGCAGAGTTTCTTCAGGTAGACAAATTCAGGGATTATGCACCCAACGGGCTTCAGGTTGAGGGCTCGGAAGAGATCCATAAAATCGTGACCGGAGTGACGGCCTGTCAGCCTCTGATCGAGATTGCCGCCGAGCGTGGAGCAGACGCTTTGTTGGTTCACCATGGTTTTTTCTGGAAGAGTGAACCTGAGCAAATTGTGGGGATGAAACAAAGGCGCATTAAGGCGCTGCTGTTGAATGATATTAACCTGCTGGGGTATCACTTGCCGCTGGATGCTCACCCGGTTGTTGGCAATAATGCTACCCTTGCCAGGAAGCTGGGTATTCTTGACGCAGAACCCATAGAAGGTGTGGCACAGGGACTGATTTGGCGCGGCAAACTTGAATCAGCTGTAACTGCATCTCAATTTAAAGCCGATATTGCTGCTGCATTGGGGCGGGAGCCTCTGCATATCGGTACCGACGACAGAAAAGTGCAGTCTGTGGCCTGGTGCACAGGTGGCGCACAGGATTATCTGGATATTGCCGCTCAATATGGTCTGGATGCCTTTATTTCCGGTGAAGTCTCCGAGCGCACTTTCCACTCTGCCATGGAGCAGGGCATTGAGTACTACAGCGCCGGTCATCATGCTACTGAAAGCTATGGTATTCAGGCATTGGGTGAACACCTCGCCCGTGAGTTCGGGCTGGAGCACGAGTTTGTGGATATCAGCAACCCGGTCTAATCATCCGTTGTAGTTCTTACTAAGCCACCACATATTTGGGTGGCTTTTTATTTGTCGTGATGTTTGCCAGTTTTATAGCAGCTCGGGTCCCTTGGACATACCGCACCCCGGGAGCAAATCAGCCTGGCTTCGTTGTCTATGCCTCGCTCTATCCAATTGATATTTAAAATGCGGGCAACACTGATCAGACGCTGGCGGATACTTGCAGGAATAGCCACTGAGCCTCCCTTGCTTACACAGGCCTTTTTCAGATCTTCCGCCAGCTCCAGCGCATTACCATCCTGAGCATCGATGGCTGGGTTAAGGTCGATGCCGGCACACAGCACATGGGGGTTATCGGCAAGATCGCTCACTCTCAGGGATTCACAGCAATATATTCTGGGCTCACCGTTCACATTTAAAATGGAAATCTGTGCCGACGAGCCAGATTTTCCGGCTTCACTGATCATTCTGAATACGGCCCAGTGCTGACAGGGGTCCTCGACCTGACGCATATTTCCCCAGGGCAGAGGAATACCGTTGCCCCGATATACTGCTTTGAGTTTTCCCGGCGCATAAGCATCAAAATAGTGCCAATGAGGGTAGGGTGACGCGACGGTCATCCTGCGCATGGCTACTGAAGGCGATACCTCTATCTTTTTTTGGACGTCGATTTCATAGCCGTGCTGGTCCAGCAATTGTCTGTAAGGCACTCTGGGACACAGAATAGCCCCGGCAAAGAAACTGGCCTCAAAGTCCCGCCATGCGTGCAATATATCCTGAGGATTCGGGGTGGTGCTGAAGTCATTGCCGCTGTCTTCTACTCTTGAACGCCCCGCGCTTAGAGGGCTGCGACTGGCATCGACATTATGCAAGACACTGTGGCCCAGATGCACAGCCAGATCGTATTTAAGGCGGGTCGGGTGCTTTTTCAGTGCCTTATTCAGATAGACGACTCCCGGAGACTCAAAATAAGATGTGGTCAACCTGCCGGACAGTACACCGGCATCATCGGCAGTTCTGGTTGCCGATTCATCAAACCACTTGATGCGGACACCCTGACGTTTAAGCATGCCTGTCAGCTCTTCCACGGTAAGCCCAAGTTGCTTGTGGCCCACCTCTTCCGCGGCGCGCTCGAGATCAGGGAAGTGATTTTGGTGGTGTTCCTGGTGGGCACGGATAAGCAGATGAGCAAACTGTCTGCCGCTGATCCCCGTCTGAGACAGCATCTCGGGAATCGCGATTTGAAGAATGTCCTGTGAAAACAGAAAGCCGGGTTCCAGTGCCATACCGCTGATCCCGCCACGTTTTCCTTTCTCCGGGGTAATGGCATCCTGCTCGGGCATTTCATCCAGAAACCAGCCGATATCTTTTTGAAAAACTTCGGCGATCACCTCAAGCATCTGCTGACTGGGAACTCTTTTGCCCCTTTCAATCATAGACAGGTAGGAAACCGAAGGTGCAGATTCCGGGTTTACCCGGATGCACCTGGCAGACAGGTCCTCCATGGTTAAATGGTTACGTTTCCGAAGGTTACGTATTTTTGTGCCAAGGAAATGTGACTTTCGACCCAGGGTTTGTTCACTGCGCATATTTGTAAAATTCACATTGTAAAATTTTTATTGTGAAATTGTATCGAAAAGTTCGCTAGGCTACAAATTAAGCAATGACGGAAAGTATCCGACCTTTCATTGCTGAGATTGGGAAATGCCAGACGGCAAGATGATGACAGTGTAGCGAGGACAGAAAGATGAATATGACCATGATGCAACAGGAAGAACACAGAACACAAATAATGCAGCCGGTAACTCAAAACAGCCAGAATACCGAACTGCTGGACAGTGCCCGTCGTTTTCTGGACGAACATTGCCCACTGGAACATGGTTCTCATCAGGATGTTATCAGCTACGTAGTGTACTACCAGCACCTGTTGGCCTTTTTCGCCGACGGTAGCCAGACAGGGCTGCAGACCCCGGGCCAGTTTGTGGCCATGTCGGGTCACAAAGATGACCCAAGCGCGCTGGTATTTAAGGTGGGTGATATTCACATAGAAGTCAGCTTTGACCGCACCGCAGGTCGTGGCCGTGAAAATGCAGCCCATATTGAAGATATCCAAATTGAAACCAGCCTGACCAAGACTATCTCATGTCGCATCTGGCTCAGCCTGCTCCATGGCGCCAAATCTACCCAGAAGGTAGGTAATAAGGTGTTTACCGATAAAGATGGCGAAGATTACAGGCTGGAAACCCGGATGGGCTGAGGAAAGTATTCTCCCAACACTGACCATCTCAAATCAGGCGCTGCGGCGCCTTTTTTGATCCCGTAAAAACAGTTTTGTGTTTGTATCAATAATTACCCAATCCCCGTTCCTCTGCGGATCTGCACCATCAGCCCGGGTTTACCTGACACTTATAGTCTTGTTCCTGCACCAAATGCCTGATAACAATGTATTAACGAACGCTGACAGGCAAATCCGGCAGGGTGGTAATGAAGCATAGTAACAATGGAGACGCAGGCATTTGGAAATCCGCTTCCGGCAAGGGACGTAAAGGTCCTAAAGGCCGTCAGTTGGATGCGGCTGCTTATAACCAGGTGGTCGCATTGCTTGGTGATATGCCAAAAAGGCGAGACCTGTTGATTGAGTATCTTCACCGCATTCAAGACGCCTTTAACGGCCTGCAAAAAAAGCACCTTAAAGCCCTTGGCGAATGGCTTAATCTCCCTGAGTCAGAGGTTGCTGGCGTGGCCAGCTTTTACAGTCACTTTGACCTGCTCGATGATGATCAGCATCTGCCCGAAATCACCCTGAGAGTGTGTAATTCCCTTTCCTGTTGCCTTGCAGGCAGTGATCGGCTGGCCGGTGAGCTGCAGCAAGCCTGTGACCCGAATACTGTAAGAGTTCTGCGGGCTCCCTGTATGGGGCGCTGCAATCTGGCGCCAACAGTGTCAGTGGGGCGCACTCATATCGATAATGCAACGCCGGATAAAGTTATACAGGCTATTACTGGAAAACAATTCGAGCCCAGACTTCCTGACTATGAGTGTCTTGAACAATATCTGTTGGATGGCGGCTACCAGGTGTTCAAATCTCTTCAGCAAGGAGATGTTTCAGCACAGTCTCTGGAGCAACAGGTGCTTGACTCAGGCTTGCGGGGAATGGGAGGCGCAGGCTTCCCCAGTGGCCGTAAATGGAGCGCGGTGCGCTCAGAGCCCGGTCCAAGATATATGGCGGTAAACGCTGATGAGGGGGAGCCGGGTACCTTTAAAGACAGATATTATTTAGAGTCCAGGCCTCACCTGGTATTGGAAGGCATGCTGCTCGCCGCGTTGGCGGTTGAGGCTGAGAAGATCTACATCTATGTCAGAGACGAATATCCGGTCGCACTGAAAATTCTGGAAATTGAGCTTCACTCGCTGCAGCAGCAGGGATTAATACCCTGTGATTGGGTTGAGCTCAGAAGGGGAGCAGGGGCATATATCTGTGGTGAAGAGAGTGCCATGATTGAGTCAATCGAGGGCAAAAGGGGCCTGCCAAGACACAGACCCCCTTATGTGGCACAGCAGGGACTCTTTGGACTGCCAACACTGGTTCACAATGTCGAGACTCTTTACTGGACTGCCCGGATTTGTCGGGAGGGGCCCTCGGTGCTGGCGGATGTGGAGCACAATGGCAGAAACGGACTCAGAACCTATTCGGTATCCGGCAGAGTGAACAATCCGGGTATTTACATGTTGCCAAGCGGCAGCACCATTACTGACATCATAGCCGCAGCCGGAGGCATGTTGTCGGGCCATACTTTTACGGCGTATCAGCCCGGAGGGCCTGCGTCCGGCATATTACCCGCATCGCAAAATAATGTGCCGCTGGACTTCGATACCCTTCAGCCATTGGGCTCTCTGATTGGCTCTGCTGCCGTCGTCATACTCTCAGATAAAGACTCTGTGAAAGCTGCGGCCATTAATATGCTGGAATTTTTTCACCATGAAAGCTGTGGTCAATGTACGCCCTGCCGTGTTGGCTGCGGCAAGGCAGTCAGCCTGATGAAGATGGAGCACTGGGACAAAGCGTTGCTGGAGGAACTGGGCAGTGTAATGACAGATGCATCTATATGTGGGCTCGGGCAGGCTGCCCCCAATCCCTTCAGAACGGTAATCAGGTATTTCCCGGATGAGGTATCAAAGGATGCAGACTAAACAAAGTGGTCCGGTACGTTTTACTTTGGATGGTGCCCTGGTGACTGCAGCGCCGGATGAGACCATCTGGCAGGTCGCCAAACGCCTGGGCACAAGTATTCCCCACCTCTGTCATTCCGATAAGCCAGGCTATCGCGCAGATGGCAACTGCAGGGCCTGTATGGTTGAAGTTGAGGGCGAGCGCGTGTTGGCGGCCTCCTGCCTGAGAAAGCCTGTTGAAGGCATGAAGGTGTCCAGCCAGAGTCAGAGAGCAGACCGCGCGCGAAAGCTGGTGGTTGAACTCCTGCTGACAGATACCAACTCCCATCACAACACAGATTCAGAATTCAAAGTCCTGGCAGAACAACTCTCTGTCACAGCCAGTCGTTTTCCCAGGGGCGGCGGTGAGTCCCGCAATGCCGATTCCAGCCATGCAGCGATAGGCGTTCATCATGATGCCTGTATTCATTGCAATTTGTGTGTCAGAGCCTGTGATGAAGTGCAGGTGAATGGCGTAATTGCCATGGGCAATCGCGGTGAAGTGAGTCAAATCATCTTTGACCAGTTTGATGAAATGGGAAGCTCAACCTGTGTTGGTTGTGGTGAGTGCGTGCAGGCCTGTCCAACCGGTGCATTAATGCCATCTCGACTGCTGGAGTCTGATGTTGTAGGCCCCAACACAGAGACGGAAAAGTCAGTGAATTCGGTATGCCCCTTCTGCGGTGTGGGTTGCCAATTGGAGTACAGAGTTAAAGATGAGCAGATCCTGTATGTCGAGGGGCGTCAAGGTCCTGCCAACGAAGGCAGGCTTTGTGTAAAGGGCAGATTTGGTTTCGACTATATCCATCACCCTCACAGGCTGACCAAACCGCTTATCCGCCTTCCAAATTTACCCAAGGGGCTTAACGTCGACCCTGCAAATCCTTTGACTCACTTCAGAGAAGCCAGTTGGCAGGAGGCTTTGGAAGTAGCGGCTCAGGGACTTAACAGGCTCAAAAGTTTATATGGCGGGGAGAGTGTTTCCGGGCTGGGATCGGCCAAGTGCAGTAATGAAGAGGCGTATCTGTTTCAAAAGCTGATACGCCAGGGATTTGGCCATAATAATGTGGATCACTGCACCCGCCTTTGCCATGCCTCCTCTGTGGCAGCTTTGATGGAAAATATTGGTTCAGGCGCGGTCACAGCCACATTTAATGAGATTGAAAACGCCGATGTCGCTATTTTGATTGGTTGTAATCCCACAGAGAACCATCCTGTGGCTGCCACCTTCTTTAAACAGTTTGCGCGCCGGGGAGGCAAGCTGATTGTGATGGACCCCAGAGGAACGGCAATGAAGCGCTTTGCTTCCCACATGCTGCAGTTCAGTCCCGGGGCGGATGTGGCTTTGCTTAATGCCATGATGCATGTGATTGTCGAGGAGAATCTTCAGGATCAGCATTACATAGATAAACACACAGAGAACTGGATGGCTCAGAAGCAGCACCTGCAACGTTTCTCTCCTGAAGCAATGGCTCCCTTGTGTGGGATAGCACCCGCACAGATCCGCGACGCGGCCAGAACCTTCGCCCGGGGAAAAGCGGGCATGATTTTTTGGGGCATGGGGGTCAGTCAGCATGTTCATGGGACAGATAATGCCAGATGCTTAATCTCGCTGGCGCTGATGTGTGGACATGTCGGCAGACCCGGAACCGGGCTTCATCCGCTGCGGGGGCAAAATAATGTTCAGGGTGCCTCAGATGCAGGGCTAATCCCTATGTTCCTGCCCGACTATCAAAGCGTGGCGGAGGAACACGCCCGTGAGGCTGCTGAGTCTTTATGGGGGGATGGCGTCAAACTGAGTGCAGACAAAGGCTTGACTGTAGTGGAGATGATGGACGCCATCCACAGTGATGACATTCGCGGTATGGTGATTATGGGGGAAAACCCGGCCATGTCAGATCCCGATGTGGCGCATGCCAGAGCGGCGCTGGCCAGGTTGGATCACCTGGTGGTACAGGATATTTTCCTGACTGAAACTGCCTGTTTTGCCGATGTGATATTTCCGGCTGCGGCCTTCCCGGAAAAAACAGGCACAGTGACCAATACCAACCGCCAGGTACAGATGGGGCGTAAAGCGGTTGAGTCTCCCGGAGAGGCCAAAGAGGACTGGCTTATTCTGACTGAACTTGCCGATCATCTTGGGCTCAACTGGCAATACGGTTCGGTGGAAACCGTGTTCACAGAGATGAAGCGCTTGATGCCGTCACTGGATAATATCAGTTGGCAGCGGTTGGAGTCTGAAGACGCAGTCACTTATCCCTGCCATGGGGAGGAGCTACCCGGTGAGAGTGTGGTGTTTGCAGACAGTTTCCCGCGCAGCGGAGGAAGAGCCAGGTTTTCGCCGGCAGATCTGGTTCCCCCGGACGAAGTCCCCGATAACGAGTTCCCCTATATCATGACCACAGGTCGACAGTTGGAGCACTGGCATACCGGCAGTATGACGCGCCGATCGCGGGTGCTGGATGCGATAGAGCCCACGGCCAACTGCTCCCTGAATCCTGTGACGCTTAAGAGATTGGGGATTAATGCCGGTGAGAACATTAAGTTGGTCAGCCGCCGCGGTGAAATTGTTATGCAGGCCAGAGCTGACACAGGTGTGGCAGAGAATATGGTGTTTGTGCCATTCGCTTATGTGGAAGCGGCTGCCAACCTGTTGACCAACTCTGCGCTGGATCCCTACGGCAAGATCCCCGAGTTTAAATTTGCTGCGGTTCGGCTTGAGGTGGCGTAAACAACAAGAACATTGGAGGGATAATGGAGCAACCTGCGGAGTATAAGCTGGTGTGTGGTTCTCAGCTGATGGATAAGTCAGTGATTCACGATTATGTAAGTCGCAGCTATTGGGCAGAAGGTATCCCCCGTGCAGTGATGGATAAAGCTATCGATAATGCGCTTTGCTTTGGTGTGTTTAAAGCAGATGAGCAGGTGGCATTTGCCAGATTGATTACAGACGGAGCCACCTTCGCTTACCTTGCCGATGTGTTTGTTCTTGAGGAGCATAGAGGTAAAGGCCTGTCCAAACTGATGATGGATAAAATAATTTCCCATCCTGAACTGCAAGGGCTAAGACGAATGATGCTGGCAACACGGGATGCCCATGGCTTGTACCTCAAATATGGGTTCACGCCCTTGGTGGCGCCGGATACCTTTATGCAACTGTGGCAGCCGAATGTTTACGGATAGGAGTTGAACATGGACAAGGTCTCACCAGCGGTTGCTGAACATTATCACTGGGGTGAGGGAGCCGATGGATGGCATCTGGTTAAAACTGACAGTCTGAGTGTGATTCAGGAGAGGATGCCTGCTAACAGTCATGAGCAGATGCACCGCCACCAATATGCGACTCAGTTCTTCTATATCCTTAAAGGAAAAGCTGTCATGAGGTTCCTGCAGGAATCTGTTTTGTTGAAGGCGGGAGAGGGAATATTGATTGAACCGGGACGCTATCACCAAATGTGTAATGAGAGTACAGGTGAACTGCATTTTACCGTCACATCAACGCCACCTTCCCATGGAGATAGAGTCTTATTGAGTAGCACAAAGGGCTTAACTCAAGGTTAAAAATGATGGATTGTTTTGGCAAATCTGTGTTTTGCAACGATTCAAACTTTTGACTGCTTTGAACTTACAGGTGTACGCGGTACTGTGTGCTTGTCCGGTGCAGAATTTACCAACCCTGAGGTAAACCTGGTCGCAACATAGCGTGCTGGAGCGCCGCCGGGCGAGTACGCAAACTATAATAAAAAAATTGAACGGCCCCGCAGTGCAAACTGCGGGGCCGATTCATTTTGGCGCTAAAAATCACCGCTTAACTTTGTAAGGGTAAACATGTCCCGGGATCAGTCTGTGATAGAAGGTCGCCAGTGCCACAATGGCGAGTGTTCCCAAAAGGACTGGGTGCAGCAGAAACATCCAGTCGTGGTGCGCCCCCATCATAATCAGCAGCGGGTTACCGCCGGCAGGTGGATGAGTGGTGTCGGTGAGCAGCATAATAAACAGGCCACAACCGACTGCCAGCCCCAGAGTCAGCGGCGTAACGCTCAGGGTATTGATAAAGATCAGCCCCACAGTGGCGGTAATCAGATGGCCGAAAATGACATTTTTGGGTTGGGCCAAAGGACTTTGGTGTACACCAAATATCAGCACCATGGTTGCACCGAACGGGGCCATCAGTAGCCAATCACCATTAAAGGAGTGGTCTACAGCTGCCAGTGTCCAGATACAGAGGGCAGCACCCACAGCGGATATGGTCGCCGTCAACAGGCGGCTGTCTTTGAGTAAGGTCATCTTGTGCTCTTTCATCACGTTTCCTTCATCAGGCTTGTGACAGGAAAACACTGAGTCTGACGGCTGACTGCGTAGCTTGGCAAGGGCGATGGACGGATATTTAGATGAAGCTTAATTAAGTTCAATGACGCCACTGAACCGGGTCGTTAATGGAGTGGAGAAAACTGCCTGTAAAACAGATATAAAAAATCCCCTGCACCCGAATGAGTGCAGGGGATTGATATTTGAGCTTAAGGCTTACTTTACGCGCATACCAGGCTGGGCACCTTCATGTGGCTCAAGGATCCACAGATCTTTGCCACCTGGGCCGGCTGCCAGCACCATACCTTCAGACAGTCCAAAGCGCATCTTACGTGGAGCCAGGTTAGCCACCATTACGGTCAGCTTACCTTCCAGATCTTCCGGTGCATAAGCGGACTTGATACCTGCAAATACCTGACGGGTTTCACCGCCGATATCCAGCTGCAGCTTCAGCAGTTTGTTGGCTTCTGGTACGTGTTCTGCTTTGGCAATACGGGCAATACGCAGGTCAATCTTGGCGAAATCATCGAAGTTGATGGTTTCTGAGATTGGGTCGTCAGCCAAAGGACCAGTAGGCTTCTGCTCAGCCTGCAGGTTCTCTTTGGAGGCTTCAACCATAGCGGCAACCTTGTCCATATCAACACGCTGCATCATTGCTTTGAAGGTCGCGATTTCATGACCGGTCAGGTCCATACCCAGGTTGTCCCAGGTCAGTTCCAGCTGCATAAAGGCTTCAACATCTGAGCTCAGACGTGGCAGAACCGGCTTCAGGTAAGTTACCAGGATACGGAACAGGTTCAGGGCCACGGTACATACCTGATGGGCTTCTTCCTGTTTGTCTTCCTGCTTAACCAGCTGCCATGGCGCTGCATCCGCCACATAGGCGTTGGCGATATCGGCCAGCGCCATGATTTCACGCATCGCTTTGCCGTATTCACGGGTCTCGTAGAACTCGGCAATTTGCTCCTGCTTGGCCAGGAAGCTGTCTACCAGAGTGGTGTCTTCCAGTTTGGCCAGTTTGGCGTCAAAACGCTTGGTCACAAAACCTGCCGTACGGGAAGCCAGGTTCACCAGCTTACCTACCAGATCAGAGTTTACGCGCTGGGCGAAATCTTCCAGGTTCAGGTCCAGATCGTCGATACGGCTGGACAGCTTGGCTGCGTAGTAGTAACGCAGGTATTCAGGGTCCAGGTTATCCAGGTAAGTGCGTGCCTTGATAAAGGTACCCTTGGACTTGGACATCTTGGCACCGTTTACGGTCACATAGCCGTGGGCGTATACGCTGGTTGGTTGACGGAAATCAGCGCCGTGCAGCATGGCTGGCCAGAACAGGCTGTGGAAGTAAACAATGTCTTTTCCGATGAAGTGGTAAACCTCGGCGGTGGAGTCTTTCGCCCAGAACTCGTTGAAGTCCAGGTCGCCACGCTTGTCACACAGGTTTTTAAACGAGCCCATGTAGCCAACCGGTGCATCCAGCCATACGTAGAAGAACTTGCCCGGGGCATCGGGGATTTCAAAACCAAAGTATGGCGCGTCACGGGTGATATCCCACTGCTGCAGACCCTGCTCAAACCATTCGTTCAGCTTGTTGGCCATTTCAGACTGCAGGGCACCTGAGTGAGTCCACTCTTTGAGCATGCCTTCAAACGCAGGCAGGTCGAAGAAGAAGTGCTCAGTGTCCTTCATTACCGGAGTGGCTCCGGAAACCGCAGACTTGGGGTTGATCATCTCGGTTGGGCTATAGGTCGCGCCGCATACTTCACAGTTGTCGCCGTACTGATCTTCAGACTTACATTTAGGGCAGGTGCCCTTTACGAAGCGATCAGGCAGGAACATGGACTTTTCAGGGTCGAACAGCTGGCTGATGGTGCGGGTCTTGATATGACCTTTTTCACGCAGTGCCAGATAGATCTGGCTGGCCAGTTCGCGGTTCTCATCACTGTGAGTGCTGTGATAGTTATCGAAGGCGATGTTGAAGTCAGCAAAATCCTGCTGATGCTCAACAGCTACCTGGGCGATCATTTCTTCAGGAGCCATACCCAACTGCTGCGCCTTGAGCATGATAGGGGTGCCATGGGCATCGTCGGCGCAAATATAGTAGCATTCATGGCCGCGCAGTTTTTGATAACGTGACCAGATATCTGTCTGGATATACTCCAGCATATGACCCAGGTGGATAGGGCCGTTGGCGTACGGCAGTGCGCTGGTCACCAAAATTTTACGTTGTGTATTTGCCATTTTTTCTCAAAATCGTGTTGGTCCTGAAAATATTGGCCTAGATACTAACCGATTAATGTGGAATTTTCATCACGCCCCCGTCTAACTGAGCTATTTCTACACTAATGTTTTTGCCATTATCTGATACACTTGGCCAAATTCGTTTTCTGGGAGATGAAAATTGTCGTCAGCACTGCAGGAACAAGCCGTGGATTTCCAACTGGAACCGGCCTTGTTGTCTTCTGTATTGAGCATTCTGGATGCTTATATTGACCCTTATCTGGGGAAAGGCCTTATCTCTGCCAATTGTGTTCGTAAACTGGCACTTGATGGCAAACGCCTGCAAATGACCCTGGTGTATTCCTACCCCTGTCAGACTCAGTATCGCGATACTGTGATGGCGGTGACCAATCAACTGGCCAAACTCGATGCCATTGATGAGGTGGAATGCGAAATCGATTTTCAACCTGCCCAGACTTCAAGCGTCAATGTGGCGCCTATTCCTAACGTTAAACAGGTTGTGGCCGTGGCCTCTGGTAAAGGTGGTGTGGGTAAATCCACCACAGCTGTAAACCTGGCTTTGGCAATGGCCCAGGAAGGCGCCCGTGTAGGGATTTTGGATGCCGATATCTATGGTCCATCTATTCCCTTAATGCTGGGATTGACCGACTTCCGTCCTGTATCCCATGATGGCAAGACCATGACTGCCGCTGAAGCTTATGGTGTGGCAGCTCAATCTATAGGCTTTATGCTCACCGACGATCAGGCCGCCGTTTGGCGTGGACCTATGGCCGCCGGTGCATTGGCGCAGCTGCTGAATGAAACCAGCTGGCCGGAGCTCGACTATCTGTTTATCGATATGCCACCCGGCACTGGCGATATTCAGCTAACCCTGTCGCAAAAGGTGCCAGTCAGTGGCGCCGTGGTTGTGACAACTCCGCAGGACATCGCTCTAGCCGATGCCAGGAAAGGGATCACCATGTTCAACAAGGTGAACATTCCGGTTCTGGGCATTGTTGAGAATATGAGTTTCCACATCTGTAGTGAGTGTGGACACAAGGATCATCCATTCGGTACCCATGGCGGCAGCAAAATTGCCGAGCGTTACAATGTACCTTTGCTGGGGGCCTTGCCTCTGCAACTGGATTTGCGTGAATCTATGGACAAGGGGGCGCCTTTGGCCGTCGCCGAGCCTGACAGTGAAGTTGCCGGTATCTACCGGGAAATTGCCCGTAAAGTTGGGGCACAACTGGCCTTACAACATAGCCAGTCTCAGGTATCAATCAGCGTAGAAGACGACGAATAAGGTAGCCATATGAATTCTCCGCAATGTGTCATTATCGGTATCGCCGGCGCATCAGCTTCAGGCAAGAGCCTGATTGCGAAAACTATATACGAAGAGCTTTGCCGCGATCTGGGTACCAACCAGATTGGCGTAATTAATGAAGATGCTTATTACCGCGACCAGGGACATCTGTCCATGGAGCAGCGTGTACTGACCAACTATGACCATCCAATGGCGTTGGATCATGAACTCCTGTGTCAGCATCTGGAGCAACTGAAAGACGGTAACGCCGTCGATATTCCGGTTTACAGCTATAAAGAGCATACCCGTACCGAGGAAATCCAGACGATGACGCCAAAGAAGGTGATTATTCTGGAAGGTATTCTGCTGCTGACCGATCCTAAGTTGCGTGGTTTGATGGATGCTTCAGTATTTATGGATACACCGCTGGATATCTGTTTCCTGCGTCGTTTGACCCGTGATGTGGAAGAGCGTGGTCGCACCATGGAGTCTGTGATTTCTCAGTACCAAAAGACAGTGCGTCCAATGTTCCTGCAGTTCATTGAACCTTCCAAGCAGTATGCTGATATCATCGTGCCACGTGGTGGCAAGAACCGTATCGCTACCGATATCCTGAAGGCCCGTATTCAGCATTTGCTGGCCAAGTAAGGTTTTTGGGGCTTAAGCAGCCCGAGTGTCAAGGGAGTTAGAGACGAAAAATGCGCTTAACCGATATTGAAATTGAACAATGTCTGGACAACGAAACGATAGTGATTGATCCCCGTCCACCGGTGGAAGCGATCAGTGGCGTGAGTGTGGATGTACGTCTGGGTAACCAGTTCCGGGTATTCAAGGATCACACTGCACCATTTATCGATTTGAGTGGCCCGAGTGCAGAAGTTCAGGCTGCCCTTGACCGTGTGATGAGTGAGCAGATCACTATTGAAGATGGTGATGCTTTCTTCCTGCACCCGGGAGAACTGGCGTTGGCCGTGACCTATGAAAGTGTCACTCTGCCAGCAGATATCGTGGGTTGGTTGGATGGTCGTTCATCCCTGGCCCGCCTGGGGCTGATGGTACACGTGACTGCCCATCGTATCGATCCGGGTTGGCATGGCCGAATTGTGCTTGAGTTCTACAACAGTGGTAAGTTACCGCTGGCGCTGCGTCCTATGATGACCATTGGCGCGCTGAACTTCGAGCGTCTTAACGGTCCTGTGGCTCGTCCGTACAACAAGCGCAAAAACGCCAAGTACAAAGATCAGCAGGAAGCGGTTGCCAGCCGTATCAGCCAGGACTCCTGAAGGAATAGGTCTTGATGAAAGAAGTCTGGATTAACGACGTTAAGGACAGCGTCATTGACCCGGCAGACAGAGCTCTCGCCTATGGTGATGGCCTGTTTGCTACCATGAAGGTGAAACAGGGCCAAATCCAGTTTCTTGAGCAACATCTGCGCCGTCTCAGTGACGGCGCTGCGCGTTTGGGCTTTGCCTTTTCTGCCGGCGAGGCTTTGCTTTTCCGTCTCAATGAGCTGGCAACGCTGAATCCTGATGCCTGTATCAAACTTCTGCTCAGTCGGGGGAGTGGTGGTCGTGGTTATACGGCCCCCAGGTCGCCTGTCCCTTTGGTTATCCTGTCTGTATCACCTCTGCCCGCACATTACCTGCAATGGCAACAAAAGGGGGTTGGGCTTTGTAAGTCTTCAGTCGCCCTTGGGCGTCAACCGCTGCTGGCCGGGGTCAAACATCTTAATCGTTTGGAGCAGGTACTGATTAAAGCCCAGAGTTTGCCTCAGGGAATTGATGATGTCTGGGTCTGCGACAGCGATGGACTTCTGGTCGAGGGCAGCATGGGCAATCTGCTGCTGATATCCGGCAATCAGGTGTTGACGCCTGCTCTCAGCTTTGCGGGTGTATCTGGTGTCATGCGTGAGCAGGTTATCCATTCGCTGCTTGCTATGGGACTGAATGTCACCATGGGGCAAGTAACAGAGAGTGAGTTATTACTGGCAGATCATGTGCTGATGACAAACTCTTTAATGGGCGCCGTGCCGGTAACCCGTCTTGAAGACAGGGACTTAACCATTTGGCCCCGATTGTCCGAATTACAACAATTAATCTGAGCGAAATGCTTGATATAAAAGCCTGGTATTAAATCCGGTATGAAAACAATGAAACTGGTTTGGGGCGCAGTTGCGACCCTGATGACACTGATTTTGATCGCTGCGTTGGGTGCTTATTGGGGCCTGAAGCAGGTTGAGCAGTATGCTGCTGCGCCGCTGAATATCTCTGAGTCACAACAGCTTGAGATAGAGCCGGGCATCAATGTGCGCTCTTTGGTCAGAGATTTGGCCGCCGAGGGCATTACTGAAAACGACTGGCGCCTGAAGGCGCTGCTTAAGCTGCATCCTGAGCTGGCGGGGATACGTACTGGTCTGTATCAGATCGAGCCCGGCCAGACCCTGAGTGGCCTGCTGACGCAGCTTAACGAAGGCAAGGTGATGCAGTTCCCGCTGACACTGATTGAGGGGCGCACTATCGCTCAGTGGCGTGAAGAACTGGCCAATGCTGAGTATCTGAAACCCGAGCAGGATGTGTTTGCCAAAGTCATGGCTAAGCAGGGGGATACCGGCTTGGCGGAAGGGCGCTTCTATCCGGACACTTATCATTATGAAGCGGGACAAACCGCCGAAGAGCTGCTGACCCAAAGCTATTTGAAGATGCAGCAGGAACTGGCTGCCGCCTGGGAAGGTCGGGACAAGACCTTACCCCTTAAAACTCCCTATGAGCTGCTAACGCTGGCATCGATAATTGAAAAAGAGACAGCCAAGCAGGAAGAGCGTGGCTGGGTGGCGGCTGTATTTGCCAACCGTTTGCGTAAAGGCATGCGCCTGCAAACAGACCCAACCGTGATTTACGGTATGGGTGAGCGCTATCAGGGTAATATCACCAAGAAAGACCTGCGTGAAATGACCCCTTATAACACCTATCGAATTAATGGCTTGCCGCCGTCACCTATCGCTGCGCCGAGTAAAGCTTCACTGCTGGCCGCGGCCAACCCTGCGGATGTAGATTACCTCTATTTTGTGTCCCGCAATGACGGCAGCCATGTGTTTTCCAGAACCCTGAGAGAGCACAACAACGCAGTTAATAAATTTCAGAGAAACAGATAATGAGTCAAGCCAAGTTTATCGTAATTGAAGGTCTGGAAGGGGCGGGTAAATCCAGTGCTATCGCTCTGGTGAAGGACTTGATGGAGAAGCAGACCGGCAAGGCACCGGTTTGTACCCGCGAGCCGGGTGGCACTGTTCTGGCCGAGAAAATCCGCGACCTGGTCAAGATCGCCGAAGCGGATGATCCTTTATGTGATGAGGCGGAGTGCCTGCTGTTTTATGCGGCCCGTGCGCAACTGGTTGAAAATGTGATTAAGCCAGCCCTGGCTCGTGGTGAATGGGTGCTGGGCGACCGTCACAACCTGTCCTCCCTTGCCTATCAGGGTGGTGGCCGGGGCTTGATGCCATTGGTCAAAGCGATCAGCGACGCCACATTGAAAGGCTTCAAGCCTGATATCACCCTGTATCTGGATGTTCCTCCTGCGTTGGGGCTTGAGCGTGCAGCCAGCCGAGGCGAGTTGGACAGAATCGAGCAGCAGGCGCTGGAATTCTTTGACCGTACCCGGGAAACCTTCCTGGCGCTGGCAGCCGAAGATGACACTATTCATGTGATTGACGCCAGCCAGCCTATGTCTGAAGTGCACAAGGACATTCAGTCTGTGCTGCAGTCTCTGCTGTAATCAATAATCTTTTGTGATCAATAAAGAATGAGGCTTAAGCTGTGATGCGACATTCAGCTCATCTTCCCTGGTGTAATCCGGCATTTGACCGCACCGCCATGCAGATTTGCAAAGACACTCTGGGGCACGCTTTGTTGCTTGGGGTTGATGTGGCTCAGGGGGGAGAGTTGCTGGCACAGGATATTGCAGCGACCTCTTTGTGTCTGAATCCAACCCCTGCAGGGGCCTGTGGTCATTGTAAGTCATGCCATTTGGTGCAGGCCGGTAACCATCCGGATCTTTATGAGGTCAGGGCCGATGGCAATCAGATTAAAATTGATCAGATCCGGGAGCTGTGCATCAAGCTGACAGCCACGGCGCAGCAGGGCGGCCGCAGGGTCGCCATCATCTATGCCTGTGAGCGTATGAACCAGGCTTCTGCCAATGCTTTACTGAAAACCCTTGAGGAGCCGGGCAAGGATACCTTACTCCTTTTGCAATCCCAGACTCCTGGGCGTTTGCTGCCTACCATCGCCAGCCGATGCCAGAAGCTGGCCTTTGTCGCGCCGGATAAAGACACAGTGCAGAGCTGGTTACAGCAACAACATGGTGTGACTCAGGATATGACCTGGGTATTGCCCCTGGCTGGTGGCCCTTTGACGCTTGCTGATAGCCTGGGCAATGGCGATTACGAACGCTGGTTACAGTATCGTAAAGATTGGCGGGCAAGCCTGATTTCAGGGCATTTGACCGGCAGTTTGCTCGATATAAAAGAAGATCATATTATTGAATCACTTAAAGTACTTTATCTGGTACTTAGGTCGCGAATGATTCAACCGGGAAAGCTGGATGCTTTTGCGCTATCGCGAATTGCACAGTTGGCAGACAGCGTGATGCGCCACTGTCATCATCTGGAGACTATGGCCAGCGTCAATTACCTCGCGCTGTGCCAGAAATTTGTCCTAGAATATAAAGAGGTCACACAGTAAACGGAAAGACATGATCGACTTGGTAATCAGATTTGACACCATTCAGCAGTTGTATCGCGCCTACATGCCCTTTGTTCGCAGTGCAGGATTGTTCGTGGCGACCTCGGAACCACATTATCTTGGCGAACCTCTGACATTCAGTTATCGACTACCCGGTGATGTTGCCGCCAGAGAGGCGTGCGGCAGCGTTGTGTGGATCAACCCTCAGGGAGCGTCCGGCGGACGCCCTGCCGGCATAGGTGTTCAGTTCGCGCCAGCAGAGGAACACCACAGACATGATATCGAACAGGTGCTTTCCAGTGAGCTGGCGTCCGGGAATTTGACCTCCACCATGTAGCTGGGTATCCTTGCCCACCATTGAAATTCCCCCGTTATCGGACCTTTACTGTGCTAATCGACTCCCATTGCCATCTGGACCGCCTGAAGGCGGCGCCGGATGCTGACTCCCTTGATCAAATCATCCAACAAGCTAGTGCCCGGGATATCGCCTATTTCCTTTGCGTTAATGTACGTCAACAGGGTTTTGAGGCGATGCGTGACAAAATGGCGGCTTATGATCAGGTGTTTCTCTCCAGCGGCGTTCACCCTCTGGATGTACAGGAAGGCCTGGATGTTGACCAGATTAAGGCTTTTGCCAATGAAAAGAAGGTCGTTGCCATAGGTGAAACCGGCCTGGATTACTTCTACGCCAACGAAACCAAAGCGATGCAGCAGGCATGTTTTGAACAGCAGGTCGCTTTGGCTGTAGAGGTTAATAAACCTCTTATTATTCATACCCGTGATGCCCGAGAGGATACCCTGGCGATACTGCGTAACGGCCAGGGTGATAAAGTGGGTGGAGTACTGCACTGCTTTACCGAAAACTGGGAAATGGCAAAAGCGGCCATTGATATGGGCTTCTATATTTCGGTTTCAGGCATAGTGACCTTTAAAAACGCCGGTGAATTGCGCAGTGTTATCCGTAAGGTGCCTCAGGACAGGTTGCTGGTAGAGACAGATTCTCCCTATCTGGCGCCTGTGCCTCACCGAGGGAAAGAAAATCAGCCTGCTTTTGTCCGTGATGTGGCCGAATTTGTGGCTGAGCTTCGCGGTGAGAAGTATGAGGATTTGGCAGCTTTCACAACTGAGAACTTCTTTAATCTGTTTAAAGATGCCGCCAGATTGGCCGGTCGTTAGTTGATAAGCAGATAAAAAAAAGGCCCAAAACTATTCCAGTTGTTTCGGGCCTAGGGGAATGGCTCTTAGGGTGAGCCGTGCGCTAACTTAGGGTACGAAGCACTGCATGCCAGCGACTTCGTACTCCTATTGTAGTACAGCAATCTGAGGGAACCCCAAATATTTTTCTGGAATAAGTCTTTGGGGTGAAGTTCACTTCTGTTCTGAGGTGGTTTAACCGGAACAATTCACTGCATCAAGCGGTGCAGACTTTATCCCGAACCAGCTCTCTTGGCAGGCTGTTTTTAAGCTTCCCCGGAAGGGATTTTGCCAGCCCCAGAGGGATGCCATGACGGCCGACAATCACTTCGCCTTTGGCTGGCTTGTCACCATCAAATACGACGTCCCGTCCCATCAGGTATTCAACCGCCTGCTGCTCATCCAGCTCTATCACTCTTGCCTGTTGGCAGGGCAGAGCTATAACTGCTTCGTGCCTGAGTTTAAACCCATGCTTGGCTTCATCGGCCAGTTTCAACCCGATACGCTGGAATCGCATTGAGCCAATCAGTTCATCAAATCCTTCAGGGAACAGCCAGTATTCCGCATCGCGGATCATCAGGCTTTGTGTTTCCGGCAGCGTAAACCCAAGGTTGTTAAGATGGATCTTCATGGCTTCAGTCTGCTTACGGGTAGGATGTGTGAAGGGGAAGTTCTTTTGGGGTTTCGGCTGGGGCAGGGCGCGCTCGACCGCCTGTGTTTTACGAATGGCGGCCACAAAGAAACCTTCACTGTCGAATATCTGTGGCCATACATGCAAAAAGCCTTCTACTGTGGTGGCTTTATCTGCATCGGCAAACAGATTGGCGAGCGAGATAAACTCTACCGCGTCCGGGTAGGTTTCTTTAAGGAAGTGACACACCTGTTGGTTTTCCTGGGTATTCAGGGTACAGGTGGAATACACCAGCATGCCGCCGGGCTTAAGGGCCTGAAACGCCGATAACATCAATTCGCGCTGGGTTTCTGCGATATCGTCAATATCTTCCTGACGCCAGTACTTGAGTGCATCAGGGTCTTTACGCACAGTCCCTTCGCCACTGCAGGGAGCGTCGAGCAGCACAGCATCAAAGGTTTCAAATTGGTACTCACCGAAAACCCTGCCATCAAAATGAGTAATGGCGGTGTTCCTTGCTCCCATGCGGGCTATATTGGCGTGCAACACTTTCACCCGGCTTGAGGAGTATTCGTTGGCGACCAGCAGGCCGCGGTTTTCCATCAAGGCGGCTATCTGTGTTGTCTTTGACCCGGGCGCAGATGCTGTATCCAATACTCTGTCATATTGAGGCTCGGTATCGAACAGTGCCGTTGGCGGCAACATTGAGCTGGCTTCCTGAATGTAGAAAAGCCCCTGAATATGCTCAACACAGTTACCGAGTTCTTCCGGATTGTGTCCGGTGAGCCAAAAGCCATCTTTGCACCATGGAATGGGTTCAAATTCCCAGCCCCTGGGTTCCATCAGAGCCTTGAAATCGGCAGAAGATATAGACAGGGTATTAACCCGGATGGATGGGCGAAGTGGCTTGCCGCAGTACTCAATAAAATCATCAATGGACAAATGAGCAGGGATATCCTGCTGAATGCTATTGATAAAATCTGGATTTAGTTGAACCATAAAGACTTTCTATGAATTTTTGCTGGCGCGAGTATACCACAGCCTGATGATGTGATGGTTTGCGCCTTTATCTATAGGACCCAATGTGCTGAATCGTATCTGGTGGTTTTTCTTTGTTATTGCGGCTCTGGCCGTGGCAGTGCAGTTGGGCATGGGTAATACCCAGGTATTGACCGATGTCAGTGCTGCACTGTTTTCCAGCGCAGAATTAGCCGCCCAGATTGCGCTGGGGTTGGTTGGTGTGCTCTCTCTGTGGATGGGCCTGATGAGGCTGGGCGAAAAGGGCGGTATGGTGGCTGCTATCGCGAAAATCACTGAACCCCTGTTGTCGCGACTGATGCCTGAGGTGCCAAAGGGGCATCCCGCCTATGGCAGTATTACCATGAATCTGACCGCCAATATGCTGGGATTGGATAACGCCGCGACGCCTTTGGGACTCAAGGCAATGCATGATCTGCAGTCCCTGAATTCAGATAAGCAGACCGCCACCAATGCCCAGATCCTGTTTCTGGTGTTGAATACCTCATCGGTCACTCTGGTGCCGGTCGCCGTTTTTTTGTACCGGGCTCAGCAGGGGGCGGCAAATCCTGCTGATGTGTTTCTTCCTATCCTGTTGGCCACCTCAGCCTCGAGCCTGGCGGGACTTCTTGTGGTCGCCCTGGTGCAACGGATCAAGCTGTTTGATGCTGTGATTATGGGGTATGGTGCGCTGCTCATAGGTTCACTGATGGCGACAGTCTTTTATCTTGGTACGCTGTCGGCTCAGATGATTGGCGAAGTCTCCACCGTGTTGGGCAACGGCGTACTCATCGCTTTGGTATTTGCTTTTGTATTGGTTGCAGGGCTCAGAAAGGTCGCCATTTACGATGAGTTCATTGAGGGCGCTAAAGATGGATTTTCTCAGGCAATTCAACTGATCCCTTATTTGCTGGCGATGTTGCTGGCTATTGCTTTGCTCAGAGCATCGGGTGCGCTGGACTTGCTGTTGTCGGTTATCGCTCATTTTGTGCAGTGGCTCGGCGGTGATACCCGCTTTGTGGATGCCTTGCCTACCGCTTTGATGAAACCCTTCAGTGGGTCCGGTGCTCGTGCCATGATGCTGGAAACCATGAATCATCACGGTGTCGACTCTTTTGCGGGACGTTTGGCGGCCATCTTTCAGGGCAGTACTGAAACCACTTTTTATGTACTGGCGGTCTATTTTGGCGCTGTGGGAATACGTAATGGCCGCCATGCTTTGGCGTGCGGGTTAACTGCAGATCTTGCCGGTATTGTTGCCGCCATAGGTGTTTGTTACTGGTTTTATGGATAGCCCAGGCAATCTCAATTTAAATCGTGCCCATCTTAAGGGAGAACAGAATGATTCAAACCGAGCGGCTGCTATCTTGGAATGCCTGTTCAATATTTTGAGCTTGATAATTTGGGCGGCATACCAGCCTGAACCCTCAAAATTTATCTCGATAGACTTTCAACTGCACTGATTGTCTTCACACCTTTAGGTTCGCATCAACTCAGATATTGATTGGTATTAACCGAACGTGAAAAGGGATGCGCAATGGCATCCCTTTCTGAGTTTAACTTGTTGACCTTTTATCAGGCTCACTTCAGCGCCGGAGACCAGTTCTGCCACTCCTCATCAGCTTTGTTATGAAGCGTGAAGACTGGGGAGTCCATCAGGCGGTTGTCGGGGCTATTGGCTGTTTCTGTCGCGACAGCAATGCCTCCGGCCAGAATATTCTCAACGCTGCCGGTTTCAACCTGCGCGCCGGAGAACAAACCAAAGTCCACTTTGATGCCTGAATAATCCCAGAATTTACTGGTGCGGTTTATCAGGTGGCTGAAGCTGGTCTCGATCGCCAGGTAGATTTGTACCTGCTGGCCGCTGGCGTTCAGGTCATAGCCTTTGACTTCACCAATGTGAATCCCCCGGTAAAGCACAGGCGTACCCGCTTTAATTGATCCAAGAACAGGGCGAACCAAGGTGACTTTCAGTGCATTAGCTGGTGTATCAGCGTACAGTCCGGCCTGGAGTTTGCCATTGAAATGATCTGACTTAGAGACTGAGTTACCTGGCAATGCCGAAATATAGGGACCGGTCAACAGAGTCTCAGGGGCTTTGATACCAGCTAAAGATACCTGAGCATTAACCAGATGGTACTGGGTGTCAGCCCGCTGGAACTCAGCTGCATATTGCCCATAAAGCCAGGCTATTGCTTTGATGCTGCCAAGATCATCAGACAAAGAAACATGGTCAACTTCACCTATCTGGAAGCCTTTGTAGCGGATAGCTGCGCCAGCAGTTAGGTCGGCATCGGCAGGGAAGGTCAGTTCAATCACTTTGGCCAGGGCCATAGCCAATTGCTCACTGGCGTAGAGTATTCCTTTGGTTCCGGCAACAGGCGTGTCTTCGAGTTGTCCAAGGCTAATACTGCCTTTCAGTGCTCCTGCAAGTGGGGCAACTTTGACATCAACTCCCGATAGCCCTGCATTCACCTCAACAGCACTGTTTTGCCAGAATACGCTACTGTCATTCAGCAAAGATTTAAAGGTGGCGTCGATATTCAGGCTGACCGCAAAGTTCCCTTCTGAGGCAGACCAACTAACATCTGCAACTTCACCTACCTGCATTTTCTTGTAATAGACAGGAGAGCCGCGCGACACTCCAGCGCCATCCAAACTGGTCAGCGTAATTTTTTGCTGGCTGGCTGCGGTGAACTCCTGCTCTGCGGCTTCCCGGGAGGGAAAGACCTTAAGCAGGTCATTGTTGGTCATCAGGTTTCGACCTTTGCCTCTGACCAGATTAAAACTGCCCTTGAGCAGTGTGCCGGCATCCGAGGTTTTTACTGCAACTCCCTCAAGAGAGGCGTTAACTTCCAGCGCTGACTGACCATACAAATAGCTGCCATGGGAGAGCAGTGCGCTGAATTGAGCGGGGATTTCCAGCTGGTATTCGACACCGGAGAAATCTTTGGCCAGAGATACCGAAGTGACAGTGCCGATATCAAAGGCCTTGTATTTTATTGCTGCGCCAACGCTGACCCCGGGGTTACTTTCACTGAAGGCTCTGAGCGTCAGGTGTTCACCTTTATCCTCCGGCTGACTCTCCAGCAACTGGTATGTTCCGGACGCCGGGCCTGAGCCTGGTATAAATTCAATCACTGCACCGGTAACCAGTCTGGAGGCATGCTTGACGCCATCCAGTGAGATGTCGGCTCCCTGAAGGTAAAATTGGCTGCTGCCCGCGAGCAGGTCCTCGTAATCATTAAACAGTCGGGCGTTAAACCCTACACCTGTGTTAGACAGGCTGGTGCCGAGGATCTCACCTATCTGCACGCCGCGAAGCTGGATTTTAGTGCCTTTACCTATGCCATCGGCATTCTGTGCACTGAGCAGGAAGTCACGGCCACCCAGAGCCTGCTGTTTATTGTCATACAGGTTGAAGGCTGTGTTGTGCTGAGCCTGTGGCGCTGCAGGATCTGATGAGAAGGCGATACCACCTGCCAGAATGGCGCTCAAGCTTTCGCTGTGGAATTTCACTCCGGAAAGGGATGCATCCACGCTGATCCCGGAGACATTCCAGAAGCGGGAATTGGTTTTTACCAGATAGGCATACTGCTCTTTAATAAAGGCTGAAATGGTAATACTTTGATCGGCTTCCAACTTGTAGCTGACAACATCACCGACTGGGATCTGACTGAAAAAGACTTTGGAGCCGACATCAACAGAGCCGAGCTGCATCGCCTTGAGTTCAACCACAACACCGGTTTCTCCTGGCTGTATGGCTGGCGCTTCCTGCAAGGCGACAAAGCTGCTCTGGGAGTCGCCGTCACCGGGTTGAACCGCGATATAGTTTCCGGAGAACAGCGCATCCAGACCTTCAACCCCGGTAATAGATGCTTTAGGGGTAACCAACCAGAACTTGGTGTTCTTCTTCAGGAATGGCTCAGCACGATAATCCATCAGCACTTTGACATCCACGCCGGTCAGAGAGCTGTCGAGACCGATATCGACCACCTTGCCCACATTGAGGCCCTGGTAACGAACCAGAGTTTTCCCCACATCAATCCCGGTGGCACTGGGGAAGTGGATTTCAATTTCAATACCCTGTTCCCGCAGGCTTTTAACCCCCAGCCAGCCGCCGAGGATCAGTGCTACGATTGGTAACAGCCAGATAGGGGAGAAGAGTTTCTTTTTAACGATTTTCGGCGGTTCTGCTTGCGTCATCTTGAGCTTCCAGTCGATCCCAGAGTAAACGTGTATCCAACACTTTGGCAGCCAGTTGAGTGAAGAGAATAACCAGGGCAAACGCTGTGGCTGCCGGCCCAGGCTTGGCATCCATCAATTGCCCCATATTGACCAGAGCAACGGTAATGGAAATAACAAAAAGGTCGAGCATGGACCATCGACCTATCCACTCAATAATATGGTATCCGGTCATCAGTACCCGCTTTGGAATGGGGATACGGAAACTGATGGCGGTCAGGTATATTGCCAGTCCGATAATCTTGGCCCAGGGCACCGCAATACTGGCAGTAAATACGATGATGGCAATAGGTAACATATCCAGATGTATCAGGTGTGCGATCCCGGTGAAAATCGTGTCATAAGCTATCTTCCCCTGGCTGGTCACTATGGTAATGGGGAAAACATTTGCAGGGATCAGCAGCACGGCGGCTGTGATAAGCAGTGCCCAGCTTTGTTGCAGGCTGGCATAGTTGCGACACTTCAATTGGGTCCCACATCTGGGGCAGGCCCCCAGGCTGACATCATTGGTCATTTGGCAAACCGGGCACTGGCATATGCCTATATCCCGGCCCTGCAGGCTATTTTTCATCCAGGAAACTCCACATATGCTGCAGGTCGTACTCTCTCAGCAGGAACAATACAGAGAGGAACAACATAGTGAAACAGAAGGTACCAATACTGAAATAGATGTCGGCGTGATCAGACAACTGGAAAGCGGACACCAGAAAACTAATCAGGTAGATCTCGAGCATGCTCAGTTGAGTCAGTAAAGATTGCTGGGTCAACAGCAGTTTTAGCAACCTGCGCCCCCATTTGCCATCAATAGCGTATTTGATTAGCAGAATTTGACTGAGGATAGACAGGATCAATAATCCGGGGGCAATGACGGCGGCGACCATCACGGCGATGGCCACCACTGGGTAGCCTTGCTCGAGTACCGCAGTTGCTCCGCCCATTACTGTCGTGGTGCGCACAGAGCCGAAGAAATGCAACTCCATTACCGGCAGCAGGTTGGCTGGGAAATACAGGAAGAGCGCCGCCAGACAAATTGCCAACATACCGTTAATTGAACAGTAGGGGGTGTCATACAAAGCTGTGTGGCACCTTGGACACAGGGCTCTGACTTCTTGGGGGAGTTGCTGTTTGCTGACGACCAAATCGCAGGCCCGGCATAACACTATGTCTTCCGGCACCTGAGTGTCTTTGGCTGTGGTGTTGTGAGAATCCATGAGAGAGTGAGATCTACAGACCTGAGCTTCCTGTCTTTTTGAAGGCGAGATTATAAGTTATCAGCATTTCGAACGCATCACCTGTACTGATGACAAGAGTGTTACAAAATCTTGCTGGCCATCAGTGAGTATCCGTGAATATACAGGGTAGGGGTATTCTATGAATATCTTATTTAAATATCAGTATTTAATTCACATTTTGCCAGTCTGGGTTGAAAGGTATACCAATAGTATGCAACTATACACTGTATATAAAAACAGTGCTTACTAATGTGGGGTGAATCATGGCTGTTGTGGTCCAGTATGTCGTGGTCAGAGAAGGGGTTGAGAAGATGACGTTTACTTCAAAAAAGGAGGCGGATGCATATGACAAGATGCTGGATATCGCCGATAACCTTATCCCTTTTCTGCAGCAGGCTGAAATAGAGATTGCCGAGAGCGAATCTGAAAAATTGGCTTTTTATATGGCAAATCATAAAGATGAGTTACTATCTTTGCTCAAAGGTGGCTCAGTAGCCACGAAACCGGCTGCTGCGGCACCGAAAAAGTCAGCCAGGAAAGCGGCTGCTGCGGAAGATAAAGCATAGAGGTAACACCAGGGATGACACAGGTTTGCTATCAAACTCTCAATCGTCAGGCTGAAGCACTGCTGACGGGTGAGACCAACATGATTGCCGCCATGGCTAACTTTTCTGCATTGGTTAATGAGGCTCTGCCGGAACTGAACTGGGTCGGCTTTTATATCCGTGAAGGAGAGCAGTTGGTTCTTGGGCCTTTTCAGGGAAAGGTTGCCTGTGCACGTATTCCCTGGGGCAGAGGGGTATGTGGAACAGCCGCCGCGACCAATACCACTCAACTGATTGACGACGTGCACAGTTTTGAAGGCCATATTGCCTGTGACAGTGCCAGCAATGCGGAAATCGTGGTGCCGGTTCGTCATAAAGGTGAAGTGGTTGCCGTTTTGGATATCGATAGTCCCGAGTTCAACAGATTCGATGACATTGATCGCCAGGGGCTTGAAGCTTTGGTCAAAACCCTTGAATCTGCGTTGTTTGCTTAAACATTGACCGCTTTAATGTAATTCATGGTCGCAATCACCTGTGCGCGGCTTATAATATGCGGCCGTGCCTGAATAATTCCGACGCCCCGTGTGTCGAGTTGGCTTGCGCCATTGCATCAGGTATCTTGGAGTTTCGGAAACAGTCCGTAACAGAATGATTTTTGACGCTAAGTGACAGCACTTGGCAAACTTGACTTAACAAGCAGTAATGTCGATAGCCTCAGTGCTGACGCGTACCGGCTTGCAATATAACTGTGGAAGTAATGATGGAATCAACAGAAAAGTTGACCGACACCAACGCTATTCTGGCGTATTTGTATGAAACATTTCCTTTGTGCTTTATCGCCGAAGGTGAAACTAAGCCGCTAAAAATTGGATTGTTTCAGGATTTGGCTGAAAGGTTGGCTGATGATTCCAAAGTCAGTAAGACCCAGTTGCGAGTTGCACTGAGACGCTATACTAGTAGCTGGCGTTATCTGAAGTGCATCAAAGAAGGCGCTCAGCGCGTTGATCTGGATGGCAACCCATGTGGTGAACTGGAAGCCGAACATATCGAACACGCTCAGGCTACTTTGAAAGAAAGTCAGGAGCGTGCTCGCGCCAAACGTGCAGAGCAGGCGAAAAAAGACAACGCCAATAAGAAGCAGGGCCAAAAGCCACGCAAAGAGTTCAACAAACAGCGCCCAGCCAAAGCCAAGCGTCAGGACAAGCCAGCGGCCAAGAAAGCCCCTGCAGTTGCTGAAAACTTGGTACCGGCTCAGTTGAGTGAGTTGAAACAAAACCAGCGTGTTAATGTCAAACTAGGTATGACCCCTGTAAAAGGTCAGGTCGTAGACATTAACAAAGAGGATGTTCACGTACAGTTGGATACCGGTTTGACGGTCAAGGTACGAGTTGAGCACATCTTGGTGTAATCAATATTGTAAAGGAGTAACTTGTTGATGCGAAAACTGACTATTGCCGCGTCGATTGCCACCATGTTTGTCGGGATGTCGGCGTGGGCCATTTCCCCGGCAATTCAAATCAACGAGTTACCCACTCTCTCGCAGGAGCCACAACATAAAGTGGCCAGCAAGCGGGTAACAGGTTTGCTGACCCGCTCCCATTATCACAGATTCGATCTGAATGATGCATTCTCTGAGCAGATCTTCGATCGCTATCTGCAGCAGCTGGATTTCCGGCGGAATGTGTTCACTCAAGCGGACGTAGACGGTTTCAACAGCTTCCAAAACCAATTTGACGATATGCTGAAAAGCGGCAATCTGGACAAGGCGTATCAAATGTACGACCTGGCCCAAAAGCGCCGTTATGAGCGTTTCGTATACGCCCTGTCTTTGCTTGACACCCCAATGGACTTCAATAAAGCCGGTGATGCCTATGTGTATGACCGTGAAGATGCGCCATGGGCAAAAGACGAAGCCGAGCTGAATGAGCTGTGGCGTCAGCGCGTTAAATATGACGCTCTTAACCTGAAGATGACAGGTAAGAACTGGGAAGAGATTGTTGATGTGCTGTCAAAGCGCTACAACAATGCCATCAAGCGTATTGGTCAAACCAAGAGTGAAGATGTGTTCCAGGGCGTAATGAACGCTTTTGCCCTTACTGTTGAGCCGCACACCAGTTATCTGTCTCCCCGCAATGCCGAGCGTTTCCAGATGGAGATGAATCTCAGCCTGGAGGGTATTGGTGCCGTCCTGCAGATGGATGAAGATTACACTGTGATCAAATCTCTGGTTGCCGGTGGTCCGGCGGCCAAGAGTGAAAAGCTATCCCCTGAAGACAGAATTATCGGTGTCGGACAGGAGGGTGAAGAGGTTGTTGATGTGATTGGCTGGCGTCTTGATGACGTAGTCGAACTGATCAAGGGCCCCAAAGGCAGCAAAGTGGTACTTCAGGTTCTCCCCAAGAAGGGTGGGTCTAACGCTGAGCCTGTCGATATCACCATAGTGCGCGACCGGGTTCGCCTGGAAGACCGTGCAGCCACTTCTAAAGTTGTTGAAATGGAAGAGGGGCAGTACGCCAAGCGTAAAGTGGGTGTGATTCAGATCCCCGGCTTCTACATGAACCTGTCCCGCGATGTGGAAAAAGAGCTGGAAAAACTGAAAGCCGACAATGTTGAAGGTGTCATTATCGATTTGCGTGGCAATGGTGGTGGTGCTCTGACTGAAGCAACATTGCTGACCGGCCTGTTTATCGATATGGGTCCAGTTGTACAAATCCGCGATGCCAGTGGTCGTGTGACCCAGAACCGTGATAATGACGGTAAGGTTGCCTACAATGGTCCACTGACTGTGATGGTAGACAGATACAGCGCTTCAGCCTCTGAGATTTTTGCTGCTGCATTGCAGGATTATGACAGAGCTCTGATTGTGGGTGAGTCAACTTTCGGTAAGGGTACAGTACAGCAACATAAAGGGCTGGGTCGCATGTATGACATGTATGACAAGCCGTTGGGCCATGTGCAGTACACCATAGCCAAGTTCTACCGCATTAACGGTGGCAGTACTCAACTGAAAGGTGTTACTCCGGATATTCCATTCCCGAGCGCGCTGAAGCCCGGCGAGTATGGCGAATCTGAAGAGAAGAATGCGCTGCCGTGGGATCAGGTTGCTGTGGCTCAGTACACCTCATTGGGTGATGTTTCCAACGGCCTTATCTCGGCACTTGCTCAGAAGCACGATCAACGTATCAAGCATGACCCTGAGTTTGCCTACATCTTTGATGATATTGCTGAATACAAGACGCAGGAAGATGAGAAGTCCATCTCACTGGTCGAGTCAGAGCGTGTTAAGTCCCGTGAAGATGATGATCAGAAAGCGCTGGAACGCACTAATGACCGCCGAGTAGCAGCTGGATTCAAGCCTGTTAAGTCGCTGGAAGATATTCCTGACGAAGAGGAACTGGATGCACCTGATCCATTCCTGGACGAAACTGCAATGATCACCCTGGATATGGTGGACGTTGAGAAGACTGCCAAAACTCAGGCCAAATAAGTTGTAATTCGATTTTAAAAAACGCGCTCTCAGGCGCGTTTTTTGTAGCTATAGAAAGAAGGATGAATTTGTTATGTCCCAGACTGAGGCGAAACATTTAAAAGATTATCGTGCCCCGGATTTCACCATAGAGTCTATTGCACTGGATGTTAATCTGGCGGGTAAAGCGACCAAAGTGGTGGCAACAAGCCGTGTGCGTCGACTGGCCGATGAAGGGACGCCACTGCTGCTTGATGGCGATGGCATGCAGGTGGAGTCGGTTAAGGTCGACGGCACAGTGGTAGAGTATGAGCTGTTTGAGGGTGGTTTGCGTCTGGCACCGGCACCTTTGGAATTTGATTTAGAGATAGTGACTCTGCTTGACCCCGAGGCCAACACCAGCCTGGAAGGCCTTTATATGTCAGACGGTGCTTACTGCACCCAGTGTGAAGCGGAAGGATTCCGTCGTATTACATACTTCCTCGATCGTCCGGACGTACTGGCTAAATACACGGTACGGATTGAAGCCGATAAATCTTTTCCCTTCCTGCTCAGCAACGGCAATCTGATTGAACAGGGTGAGCTGGACAATGGCCGTCATTTTGCCTGCTGGGAAGATCCCTTCCCAAAACCTTCCTATCTGTTTGCACTGGTAGCTGGTGACTTTGATCTGTTGGAAGACAAGTTTGTGACCCGCAGTGGCCGCGATGTCAAACTTCAGGTGTTTGTTGATAAGGGCAATCTGGGTAAGGCTGGCCACGCTATGGAATCCTTGAAGAAAGCCATGGCCTGGGACGAATCACGTTTTGATCTCGAGTACGACCTGGATATCTATATGATCGTGGCGGTCGACTTCTTCAATATGGGGGCCATGGAAAATAAGGGCCTGAACATCTTCAACACCAAGTATGTGTTGGCTGACAGCGACAGTGCCACTGACGATGACTTCCATGGAATCGAATCCGTGGTAGGGCACGAATATTTCCATAACTGGACAGGTAACCGTGTTACCTGTCGAGACTGGTTTCAGTTAAGCCTTAAAGAGGGGCTGACGGTATTCCGTGATCAGGAGTTCAGTGCGGATATGGGATCTCCGGCAGTGAACCGGATTCAGGCGATTAAGGTGATTCAAAACCAGCAGTTTGCTGAAGACGCTGGCCCTATGGCCCATCCAATTCGTCCCCAGTCCGTGATTGAAATGAACAACTTCTATACAGTCACTGTTTACAACAAGGGTGCCGAAGTCATTCGCATGATGCATACCTTGCTCGGAGAAGCAGGCTTCCAGAAGGGGATGAAGCTCTACTTCGAACGCCATGACGGCCAGGCGGTAACCTGTGACGACTTTGTCTCTGCAATGCAGGATGCCAGCAGCGTCGACCTGGCTCAATTCCGTCAATGGTATGAGCAAGCGGGCACCCCGGTGGTGAAAGTAACAGACAGCTTTGACGCCGCTGCCGGCAGATACGAGTTGACTATCAGCCAGGAAAACCCGGTTGCAGGTGAAAATGCCAAACCTCTGCATATCCCGTTCGACCTGGAACTGCTGGGCGCTGACGGTACGTCGGTATTTTCCAAAGTGCTGGATGTGAAACAGAAGCAGGAAACCTTTGTATTCGAAGGACTGGGTTCAGAGGTTGTTCCTTCTTTGCTGCAAAACTTCTCAGCGCCGGTGAAGTTGAAGTACGACTACAGTGTTGAGCAAATGGTGCATCTGATGCGTCATGCCGGTAGTGAGGTGGCTCGCTGGGAGGCATCTGTGGCGCTTATCAGCCAGGCTGTTTGGCAGAACGTAGCGCGCCTGCAACAGGCTGAAGCCATGCATCTGGACCCGCGCGTTGTGGATGCATTCAGAGGTGTATTACTGGATAGCAATCTTGACGCCGCTTTGGTGGCCGAAATCCTGAATATCCCGTCTGCACAGGCGCTGGTTGAGCAGGTCGATAAGGTTGATTTGGATCTGCTGCTGGCAGCACGAGAGTTTGTCATCGAAGAGATGGCTGCCAGCTGTGAAGATGAACTGCTGGCAGTTTATCGTGCCAACTCTTTCGAAGATTCTGTGCAGGTAAGAGCGCTGAAAAATGCTGCCCTGGTATGGTTGTGCCAGGTGAACGAAGATCATCAGGCCTTGGTCTCTGCGCAATTTGAAGCGGCTTCCAATATGACAGATGCACTGGGGGCCTTGGTTGCCGCCAATCGTGCGAGCCTGCCACTGCGTGACCAGTTAATGGCTGAATTTGAAAGCCGCTGGAAAGAAACGCCATTGGTAATGGACAAGTGGTTTATGTTGCAGGCAATGCAGGATACAGACAACTGTATTGACCGTATTCAATCTTTGCGTGGTCACGCGGCATTCAGTATGAATAACCCAAACCGGGTGCGTTCATTGATAGGGTGTTTCGCTGCGGCCAACACCGCTCAGTTCCACAGAGCAGACGGTAAAGGCTATCAGTTTATGACCGATTGCCTGAAGGAGCTGAATAAGCTGAATCCTCAGGTAGCGGCGCGCATCATGACGCCTCTTATCCAGTTTGCCAAGTTCGATGACAGTCGACAGCAAATGATGAAGGATTGCCTGAAGCAACTCCAGGCCATGCCTGATCTGGCCCGTGATCTTTACGAAAAAGTAGAAAGAGCGTTGCAGGATTAAGCATTGGAGTGGGGTCAGTAATGGCCCCAACTGATTGAAGATGGAGTTTATTTTCAGCTTAAATCTGACTTACCGTGAGTTTATGCCTTACTACCGCGGTGATGTTGATAAGGTAGAAGTTCAGGACCGCCGGGGCACACGTTTGTGGATTAATTGCCGGCACTTCAGGCGTTTTTTAACCCCCTCAGGTATCCATGGATGGTTCCGTTTGGTGTTAAACGAAAAAGGTGACGTTGTATCACTTGAATTGATTTAGAGTAATTACTTCAAACGAATGCTTGATTCAAGCGAATGATTTATTAGCCTTTGCTGTTCGCTATCTTATTGATACACATTCAATTACCCTCGGTAATCATGGTTAACATGTACCGGGGGTAATTTTTTTCAAATAACAGCGCTTTTCCTGCCCATGATGTAAAGGGTAAGTGCCCAATTCTTATTAAAATTTTCTTAAAATCCGCCTTGCTCATCCCCCGCAAATCCTGTAACAATGGTGTTACCTGTAGGCTAACAAGATGTTGGTTGAAATTCCTATAACAACGAATCCAGGCAGGTTACGGAGAGAAGCTAAAATGAAAATTGTTAAAGGCGGATTTAACAAGTCGGCAATAGCATTGGGGGTAGCGTCGGCCATCAGTATGGGCATTTTGCCCGAGGCCAATGCATTTTCCTTTAATTGGGGAGATGTAGACGGTTCTTTTGACTCGACTTGGACTGCCGGCGCAAGCTGGCGCACGGAAGACAGAGACTGGGACTATATTGGTAAGGTTAACCATCCCCGATTTGATTGGACTGGTTATTCAGCCTTCGGAAATATCCTCTACACCCCTCAGGAAATCTGGGCTCAGCCCGGTTCATACTCCAGTAACAATGACCTGAGTAACCTCCTGTATGCGCAGGGCGATACCACATCCGAAATCGTAAAAGGTCTGCATGAGCTTTCGCTGAGCTATGAAAACTTCGGTCTGTTTGCCCGGGGCATGTATTTCTATGACAACAAGAAACTTAATGGCGACTTTGGCTACAGTGATCCTTTGACCGGTGCCGAATTCGATCCCTGTGAAGATAAGCGTGCCGAAGAGGTGATCTGTAAGGATATCCGCCTGCTGGATGCCTTTGTGTATGCAGACTTCGATTTCAATGACGGCCTCAACCCGCTGTCGGTGCGTGTTGGTAACCAGGTGATCTCCTGGGGTGAAAGTACTCTGATTGCCCATGGTATCAGTGTGATTAACCCGGTTGACCTGAATATTCTGAATGCTCCGGGTGCTGAGCTGAAAGAAGCCTTCCGCCCTCAGGGCATGGTGTGGGCGTCACTAGGTATTACCGACAGCCTGTCTATGGAAGCCTTTTATCAGTATGAATGGAAGCCTATCTGGGTTCCGCCCCCAGGGTCTTTCTTCTCAACCAATGACTTTGCTGGCTTCGGCGGTTATTCCCAGAATGCTCAACTTGGCTTCAACGCCAACCCGGACATGAACCTGGATTTCCTGACCGGTGAATATGATAAGTTGGCAGCAATGCTGCGTTCCGGTCAGTCGATTCCCACTGAACAGCTAATTTCCATGGCCTTGGCTTATCCTACCAAGGCCACTTTGGTGCAGGATGAAATGGAGCCGGAAGATGGTGGGCAGTATGGTGTGAAACTGGGTTACTATGCGCCTGAGCTGGGTGAAACCGAGTTTGGCCTGTACTTTATTAATTACCATAGTCGTCGTCCGCTGATCTCTGGGACTACCGCTGATTTTAATCAAGACGCGGTGCTCAGAGACTTGGCTAAAATTGGAATGAATGAAGGACCGATCGACAGAGAGTTAATGCTACAACTTGATACTTTCTCTAAGGCTCAGATTGTTTATCCTGAAGATATCAAGCTTTATGGCTTCAGCTTTAATACCCTAATTGGCGATACCTCGGTTGCCGGTGAAATAGCTCACCGTCAGGATGAGCCGCTGCAGATTGATGATGTTGAACTGCTGTTTGAAGCTATGCCTCAGCAGCTGGCTAATTCTGATTTACCGCCGCCGGTAAACCGTCCTGATTTGGATGGACTGTCTCAGTACGGTGAATTTATCGGTCCGGTTGCCCCGGGCGATTATGCTCAGGGTTATATTCTGCGTGATACCACTCAGGCTCAGATGACATTTACCCATCTGTTCGGCCCTGTTCTGGGCACTGACAACCTGACAGCCCTGGCTGAAGTGGGTGGCGTATGGATCCATGATATGCCGTCCCATGACGAGCTGCGATTGAACGGACCGGGTACCGGACGTTCAGGTGGTAATCCTGACATGCCAGGTATTATTCAGGCGCTGCACAATGGCCCTGAAACCAATCCATTCCCAACTGATTTTGCCTGGGGTTACCGACTGGTGGGTAAAGCGGACTACTTCAACGTGTTTGCCGGTGTGAACATGTCTGCGCGTCTGATTTTCTCCCACGATGTTAATGGTATTACACCAGATCCTATGTTCCTGTTCACTGAAGGTAAGAAGTCGGTGGCAGCAGGTCTGAACTTTGATTATCAGAGCAAGTGGGGGCTGGATGTTTCCTACAACTCCTTCTTTGGTGGGGTAGGGACCACCAACCTGATGTCAGACCGCGACTATGTGTCGTTCAATATCAAGTATTCAATCTAATAAGGACAATAATATGAATAAGCTAACGATATTGTCTGCAGCAGTAATGGTTGGATTGGTGTCCACTGCTGTTGATGCCAAGGTATCTCCTGAAGAGGCGGCCAAACTGGGTACTACTCTTACGCCAATTGGCGCAGAGAAAGCCGGTAATGCTGACGGTTCTATCCCTGCATGGGATGGCGGAATTACCAAGCCAGTTGACGGCTATAAAGCTGGTGATCATCACCCTGACCCTTATCCCAATGACAAGGTGCTGTATACCATTACCAACGCCAACAAGGATAAGTACAAGGAGTTTCTGACTCCCGGTCAGATGAAGCTGTTTGAGCTGTATCCTGACACTTATAAAATGAATGTGTATCCAACCCGCCGTAGCGCGTCTTTGCCTCAGTTCGTTTATGATGCAACCAAGGCAAATGCAACCCGCGCCGAGTTGGTAGCTGACGGTAATGGATTGAAAGGCGCCGCCATTGGTGTGCCGTTTCCGATTCCTGCCAACGGTCTTGAGGTGATCTGGAACCACATCCTCCGTTTCCGTGGTGTTGATGCTGAGACTGAGCGTAACCAGGCGTCTCCAACCAAGGGTGGCGACTACACTCTGGTTGAACTGTCTGAGAAGCTGAGATTCGAGTACTCCCGTCCGGAGGCCACTCCGGAGCAACTGGCCGACGATAACACTCTGTTCTACTTCAAGCAGGTCGTGTCTCAGCCAGCACGTCTGGCGGGTACCGCACTGCTGGTTAAAGAGACCATGGACCAGGAAGCGCTGCCACGTCAGGCCTGGACCTACAACACAGGTCAGCGCCGTGTACGTAAGGCTCCAAACGTAGCTTTCGATACTCCGGGAACTGTATCTGATGGTCTGCGTACCACGGATGACTATGACATGTTCAATGGCTCTCCATCCCGTTATGACTGGGAGCTGGTTGGCAAGAAAGAGATCATCATTCCTTATAACGAGTACCGCCTGCATTCAGACGAGGTCGACTATGACCAGATCCTGACACCTGGACATATCAACCCTGATCTTGTCCGTTGGGAAAAGCACAGAGTCTGGGAAGTTAAGGCAACTCTGAAAGATGGTATGCGTCACATCTACAAGACTCGTGTGTTCTACATTGATGAAGACTCCTGGCAGGTGTCTGCAACGGATATGTACGACAACCGTGATGAGTTGTATCGCGTAGCTTTCGCTCATAACCTGAACTACTACGAAGTGCCAACGCCATGGAGTACGCTCGAGGTATTCCACGACCTGCAATCACGCCGTTACCTGGCGATTGGTCTGGATAACGAAGGCCGCATGTACGACTTTGACGCTAACCTCAGCTCTTCTGAGTTCACTCCCGCAGCGCTGCGCCGCAGCGGTATCCGCTAACACCAGCAGTCTACAGGGCACCTTCCCGGTGCCCTGATACTTTAAAGGAAGTTTGTATGTTGTCTTGCATGCTTCGTAGCGCCTGTGCATTGGGAGTTATTGCATTCTTGTCTACACCGGTTCAGGCTGCTTCAATCGAATCTCAAATCCAACCTTTGGCACAATCCTCTCTGCTGCTTGATATCGCACCTGCCGGAGACACCTTGGTGAGTGTGGGTGAGCGGGGGCATGTGCTGGTACTCGATGGTGATGAGTGGCAGCAGGTGGAAACGCCAGTTAACTCATTACTGACCAAGCTGTTTTTTCTCGACGATAAGTTGGGATGGGCGGTAGGGCACGATGCCACCATATTGCACACTCAGGACGGCGGTCAGTCCTGGCAAAAGCAGATGCAGTCCAAAGAGTTGGAAAAACCGTTTCTGGATGTACTGTTTTTTAATGATAAGGAGGGCGTAGCTATTGGCGCTTACGGCCTTTTTTATCGCTCGCTCGACAGTGGTCAGACCTGGACAGAAGAATTCCATAGTGAACTTTTGTTTGAGGAAGATGTTGATTACCTGAATGACCTAAAGTCCCAGGATGAACAATTGTACCTGGACGAGCGCGCCTTTCTGCTACCCCATTTCAATCGTATTCTGCCACTCTCTGATGGCCGTTTATTGCTGCTGGGTGAGCTGGGAATGGTGGCGGTATCCAGTGACAAAGGGAAAACCTTTGAGGCGCTGGATTTTGTTTACGATGGTTCTATGTTCAACGCCATTGAACTGAGCGACAGGATCTACTTGATGGGACTCAGAGGACACCTGTTCGCCACCGACAGCGAGCTGAGTGAATTTACCCAGATTGAGCTGCCGGTCAGTGCCACTGTCAATGGCGCAACCCAAACGCGTGATGGTAATGTGTGGTTTGTCGGTAATGCCGGAATGGTGCTTAAAATGTCACCTGATGGAGAGATCAGCGAACTGGAAAAGCGTCAGGGTGAAAGTCTGGTGTCCATTATCCAGGATAAAGATGGCCGCGTATGGCTGTCCGGTACTGCGGGAGTGGTGCAGTTACAGGGGGAGTAATTCCCTGTGCTGAAACTCTCAAGCCAACAAGAATAACAACAGGGCCTGAAAGATGTTAGAAAAATTGGTCAACGGATTTGAATCCTTTCTGTTCCGGCGCCGTGCAGCTGTCATTGTACTGTTCGCACTGATCACCGTATTTCTCGGTTATCAGGCAAGCCAACTGCGCATGGATGCAGCTTTTGTCAAAAATATTCCGCTCAAGCATGAATATATGCAGACCTACCTCAAGCACCAGCAGGAGTTTGGGGGCGCCAACAATATTATGGTTGCCGTGCAGGACACCAGCGGTAATATTTTTAATCCCGAATTCTTCGATACCTTAAGAAAAGTACACGATCAGCTGTTCTTTATCCCGGGTGTAGACAGATCTCTGGTTAAATCCCTTTACTCACCCTCTACCCGATTTACTGAAGTGGTTGAAGATGGCTTTGCCGGAGGGCCGGTCATTCCCGCCGACTTCGCCAATACCACTGCAGGTTTGGAAATTGTTCGTAATAACATTGAGAAAGCCGGGATTGTTGGTCGCCAGATAGCGGAAGATTACTCGGCCGCTATGGTTACCGCCCAGTTGATGGATTTCGATCCGCAAACCGGTGAACCTCTGGATACCATTGCGTTCGCTGAGCAGCTGGAGAAAGAGCTCAGGGCTCAATATGAGACCGACGAGATTAAGATCCATATCATCGGCTTTGCCAAGATGGCGGGAGATGTCGCTGATGGTGCCAAGGGCGTTCTGCTCTTCTTCCTGATAGCCATCTTAATCACAGCTGTGATGGTGTATTTCTTCTCTCATTCTGTGGTGCTGACGCTGCTGCCTCTGGTGTGCAGCCTGATAGCGGTTATCTGGCAGCTTGGTCTGCTGACTGTTGTCGGCTTTGGTCTGGATCCTATGTCGATTCTGGTACCTTTCCTGGTGTTCGCGATTGGGGTGAGCCACGGGGTACAGATGATTAACTCTGTGCGTCGTCGGGTCCTGGATGGTCAACAAACCAAAGCGGCTGCGGCATCGGCTTTCCGCGCTCTGCTGGTTCCTGGCGGGGTCGCCTTGTTGTCAGATACCGTCGGCTTCCTGACCCTGCTGGCGATCGATATCGGCATTATCCGTGAGCTGGCGATTTCAGCCTCTCTGGGTGTGGCGGTTATCATTCTGACCAACCTGGTTCTGCTGCCTCTGCTGATCTCTTACACCAATCTTAAGCAGGATAAGCTCGGGGTTGATGTAAACCGCGATGCCAAGGTACAGAAAATCTGGCAATCACTGTCTAAATTCGCCACGCCTAAGTATGCAGTTGTGGTTTTGGGTGTGACAGCTGTGCTGTATGCCGCAGGTTTGCAGCAGGCCAACAAGATGAAGATTGGTGATCTGCATGCAGGCGCGCCAGCCCTGCACCAGGATAGCCGTTACAATCAGGATACCTTCTTTATTACCGATCACTTCTCTATCACCACTGATGTGATGACAGTGATAGTCGAGGCCTTCCCCGAGGCTTGTACCTACCATGAAGTGCTCACGCAAATCGATGAGTTTGAGTGGTTGGCTGCCAATACCCCTGGGGTAGAGTCCTCGGCCAGTCTGGCTTCCGTGGCCAAGAAAGTGAATGCCGGTTTTAACGAGGGCAACCCAAAGTGGCAGTTGCTGCCTCGCACCACAGCCAGTCTGGTTCAGGCGATTGGACGGGTACCAACAAGTTCAGGTTTGTTGAACTCTGACTGCTCTGTAATGCCTGTGTATCTGTTTTTGGAGGACCACAAGGCTGAGACCATTGAAGTGGTGGTCGATAAGGTGAAGGAACTGTCTGCCAAAATGGATAACGACCAGCTGAAGTTTAAGTTGGCGTCCGGTCCTGTCGGCGTGATGGCTGCAACCAATGAAGCCGTGGCAGAAGCCCAGCTGCCTATGATGATCTATGTCTATGGTGCAGTATTTGTACTTTGCTTAATCAGCTTCCGCTCGCTGCGGGCCACAATCGCTGTGATTGTGCCACTGTACGTGGTGTCTACCCTGGCGCAGGCGCTGATGACTCAATTGCAAATCGGTCTGGCCGTCAGCACCTTGCCGGTTATCGCTTTGGGTGTCGGTATTGGTGTGGACTATGGCATCTACATTCTGTCTACCATGTCTGCCAAGTTGAAAGATGGCATGGCGGTGCAGCAGGCATATCTTGAAGCTTTGATGGAGCGGGGCAGTGCGGTTATTTTCACCGGATTGACGCTGGCAATCGGTGTCAGTACCTGGTTTTTCTCAGCGCTTAAGTTCCAAATGGATATGGGGATTTTGCTCACCTTTATGTTTTTGGTAAATATGCTTGGGGCCATTATTATTCTGCCGGCACTGGCCGCAGTATTCTGGCGAAAGCCTAAAGTATGAAAATAGAAAGGGAGCATTTGCTCCCTTTCTGTTATTGAATAGTTAATCTATTTTGCTGGTTCTTTTTTCATTCGTTCAACTAAATCCCCGCCAATACTGGATAAATAGAGAATGTCACTCTAAAATTTCCCTCGAACTAGGATGAATTTAGTAATACACTTCCAACGATGATCTGGGTCACAGAATTGGTGGGCCGGACCATGAGTAGGAGTTTGTATATAACGATAAAGCGCTGCCATAGACGCTTAAGGAAACAGCAACATGGCCTTGAAAGATGCAATGCCCTCAGTACTACTGGAAAATGTAGTCAGCCTTATTCACTCCAAAGTCCCTCAAACACAAGCAAAGCAAGTTGAGCAGTTTGCCATTGGTCTTTATTCCCAAATGTCAAAAGAAGATCTGCATCAACGCAACGACAGCGACCTGTACGGTGCAGCATTGAGCCTGTGGAATTCTGTTAACTCCACGCCTGTTGGCCAGAGTCACCTGAGGGTATTTAACCCAAGTCAGTCCAAGCATGGCTGGCAGTCAACCCACTCTATTATTGAGATTATCCACCCTGATATGCCTTTCCTGGTGGATTCAGTGGGTATGGCACTTAACCGTTTGGGCATTACTGCTCATATGTTATTGCATTCGCCCTTTGCCATTGAGCGCAAAGATGGCCTGGTGACCAAATTGGGGACGGTCTCAGGTGCAGATGCAAAAGCAGAAAAAGTTGCAGTATTTGCCATCGAAATTGACCGTCAAAGCGGAAGCAAAGATATCAAGGCGCTCGAAGGGGAGATCCAGTCAGTCCTTGCTGATGTCGCAGCGTCCGTTAATGACTGGCAGGCAATGTCAAACAAACTAAAAGAAACAATTGACGAGTTGCCAAAGCTGCCTTTCCCCGGCGAAAAAGAAGAGCGCCAGGAAGCCATCGATTTTCTGACCTACCTGAACAACCATCATTTCACTCTGCTCGGCTATCGCCGTTATGACCTCAACCGGGTAGAGGGTGATGTTGAGCTGGTGCCTGATATGGCGAGCAGCCTGGGTTTGATGAATAAACCAGGAAAGACCCAGCCGGATCATGGCCTGTTGCTGTCGACCCTGTCAGAAAACGCCCGTAAGGAAGCGCTGGACAAGAGCCTGCTTATTTTGACCAAGAGCAGTGCCAAGAGCCGGGTTCATCGTCCAGCCTATGTGGACTACATCGGCATTAAGCGTTTTGACAAGAAAGGCAATGTCATCGGCGAAGACAGATTCCTCGGTCTGTACGCTTCCAACCTGTATAACCGCAGTCCAAGGGAAATCCCACTGCTGTCCCAGAAGATTAATCGTGTGCTTGAGTTGTCGGCGTTGGCGCCACGCTCTCACGATTACAAGGCGCTGGTGAACATTCTGGAGAATCTGCCCCGCGATGAGCTGATCCAGGCCAATGTTGAAGAGCTGTGGTCTATCGCCCGTGGCGTGCTCCAGATGCAGGACAGAGACAAGCTGAAACTGTTTGTACGTAAAGACGGTTTCGGTCGCTTCTTCTCCTGTATGGTTTATGTGTCCAAAGACAGATATAACACCAAGCTGCGTGAAGATACCCAACGTATTCTGGCCAAGCATTTTAACAGCGACAAAGAGGTGGAATTTACCACTTACTTCTCCGAGTCAACTCTGGCCCGGACCCACTACATAGTGAATGTCGATAACAATAATATGGATGTGGATGTGGCAGCGATTGAAACAGACCTGATTGAAGCGGCGCGCTCCTGGGAAGACAAACTCTACAGCGCATTGAATACCGCACTTGGCGATGATGTTGGTAACCGCCTTGCCAAAACCTTCTCCAATGCGTTCCCGCGCAGCTACAAAGAGGATGTATTCCCTAGCTCTGCGGTTGTGGATTTGCAGCAGCTGGAAGCGCTGGATGACAGTCATGATCTGGGCATGCTCTTCTATCAGCCGCAGGAAACCTCGCTGACTGATAACAAGGTACGCCTCAAGCTGTTCCACAAGGACGAGCCAATCCACCTGTCCGATGTGTTGCCAATGCTGGAGAACTTCGGTCTGCGTGTGATCAACGAGCGTCCATACGAGATTATTACCAACGACGAAGAGACTTATTGGATCCTCGACTTCCTGATGACAGTCAAGGATGCCAACACCGAGAGCCTGGCAGATTGTCAGGACAGATTCCAAAGCGCCTTGTCCGATGTCTGGAATAAGCAGCTGGAAGATGACGGCTTTAACCGCATGGTGCTGTCTACCAGTCTGACCGGCCGCGAAGTCTCCATTATTCGTGCATATGCCAAATATATGCGTCAGATTGATGCGACTTTCTCTCAGGCATACATTGAAGAAACCTTCAGCCGCTATCCTCAGCTTGCCGAGCTGTTGGTGAAGATGTTTATCCGCAAGTTTAATCCAAAGCTGCGTACTCGCACGCTGGATAAACTGCAGGAGCAGATTGAGCGCCGTCTGGATGATGTCTCCAGCCTGGATGACGACCGTATTATTCGCCGCTACCTGGATCTTATCCACGCTACGCTGCGAACCAACTTCTATCAGACGCTGGAAGGTGGCACCAACAAGCCTTACATCTCATTCAAATTCTCTCCTGAGATGATCCCTGAGATGCCCAAGCCGTTGCCTAAATTTGAGATCTTTGTTTACTCACCAAGAGTCGAAGGTGTTCACCTGCGTGGCGGTAAGGTGGCCCGTGGTGGTCTGCGCTGGTCAGATCGTCGAGAGGATTTCCGTACCGAAGTACTGGGTCTGGTAAAAGCCCAGCAGGTTAAGAACACGGTAATTGTGCCTGTGGGCGCAAAAGGTGGTTTTGTTTGTAAGCAGCTGCCAACTGAAGGTGGTCGCGAAGCCTTCTTCACTGAAGGTCAGGAGTGTTACAAGCTGTTTATCCGCGGTTTGCTGGATATCTCCGATAACATCAGCAATGGTGAAGTTGTCGCACCGGCCGATGTGGTTCGTCACGACGAAGACGACCCATATCTGGTTGTTGCCGCTGATAAGGGCACTGCAACCTTCTCTGATATCGCCAACTCCATCGCCATTGAATATGGCTTCTGGCTGGGGGATGCGTTCGCATCCGGTGGCTCCAACGGTTATGACCACAAGAAGATGGGGATTACCGCCAAGGGTGCCTGGGAGTCTGTGAAGCGCCACTTCCGTGAAATCGGTATCGATTGCCAGACCACAGAGTTTACCTGTGTGGCGGTGGGCGATATGGCGGGTGACGTATTTGGTAACGGTATGCTGCTGTCTGAGTACACCTGCCTGGTGGGTGCATTCAACCATATGCACATCTTTATCGACCCGACTCCGGATCATAAAACCAGTTACGCCGAGCGTCAGCGTCTGTTCGATTTGCCACGTTCCAGTTGGGATGATTACAACCGCGACTTGATCTCCAAGGGCGGTGGTATCTTCCTGCGCAGTGCCAAGTCTATTTCCCTGACGCCGGAAATGAAAAAGCTGCTGGATACCAAGAAGTCGTCCATGACGCCGACTGAGCTGATCAAAGAGTTGCTCAAGTCTAAAGTGGACCTGATCTGGAACGGTGGTATCGGTACCTATGTGAAGGCGAGCAGCGAGTCCAACTCCGAGGTGGGTGACCGCGCCAACGATGCCCTGCGTATTGATGGTAAAGAGGTTCGCGCCAAGATCATCGGCGAGGGTGGTAACCTGGGTTGTACTCAGCTGGGTCGTATTGAATACGCTGCCACAGGTGGCCGTATGAATACTGACTTCGTGGATAACGTAGGTGGTGTAGACTGCTCGGATAACGAAGTTAACATCAAGATTCTGCTTAACAGCCTGGTGGATGACGGTGAACTGACCGTTAAGCAGCGTAACCGTCTGCTGGTTGAGATGACAGATGAAGTGTCTGACATCGTGCTGCAGGACTGTAACGATCAAACCCGTTCTATCTCTGTGACTCAGGTTCGCGGTGCTGAGCAGCTCAAAGAGCAGATCCGCTTTATCCACTACCTGGAGAAAGAGGGCAAGCTGGACAGAGCGCTGGAGTTCCTGCCGACCGAAGAGGAGCTGGCTGAGCGTCTGGCAAGTGGCCGTCCACTGACACGTCCTGAGCTGTCTGTACTGGTGGCGTACGCCAAGATGGTGCTGAAGGAGCAGTTGGTCACACCAGAAATCACCGATGATGCTTTCCTCAGCCAATTGCTGATTGCCTACTTCCCGCAGAAATTGCAGAAGAAGTATGCCGACCGCATGGTTAACCACCCGCTGCGTGGTGAAATTATTGCGACCTCGCTGGCCAATGAACTGGTCAACGACATGGGCCTGAATTTCGTGCAGCGAATGCAAGATGAGACAGGTGCCACAGTCGCAGAGGCTGCGATATGTTACACTATCGCCCGCGAAGTCTTTGGTTTGGCTGAATTAACCAAGTCGATTACCGATTTGAATGGTATCATTCCTGCTGTTGTACAGGGTGAGATGCTACATCAACTGCGTCGAAACCTGCGTCGTTCCTGTCGCTGGTTCCTGCGTCACCGCAACCGCAGTATGAGCATCGAGCAGACAGTAGCCTTCTTCAAGCCAGTGTTTGAAGAGCTGCACGCCAACGTTCAAAACTTTATGATTGAGGACGAAGTGGCGGCCCTGGATACCGAGGCCAAATCTCTGATGCGCGAAGGGGTCCCCGAGCCTGTAGCCGCTGTTATTGCCAATATGAGCACTCTGTTCTCTACCCTGGACATTGCTCAGATTGCGCAGGCAGAGAACAAATCTGTTCCGCTGGTGGCAGAAACCTACTTCAAGCTAGGCGCGAAGGTGGATCTTCACTGGTTCCTGGATCAGATCAGTGCACAGCCTGTTACCAATCACTGGCAGGCACTGGCCCGGGCAGCATTCCGTGAGGAACTGGACTGGCAGCAGCGCTCCCTGACCTCTGTGGTTCTGGGAACCTGTACCGATACCTGCAGTGCAGAGTCCATTATTGCTCAATGGATTGAGGAAAATCAGTCGCTGCTGGAGCGTTGGCTCCATATGCTGGCTGACTTCAAGACATCGCAAAGCCACGAATTCGCCAAGTTCTCGGTTGCCTTGCGTGAGCTGAATTTGCTTATCCTTCACTGCGAAGGACAAAAGTAAGCTAATAACAATATGAAATTAAGAGCCCTGGCGAATGCCGGGGCTTTTTTAGGTCTAGGAGAAAACATGTTTTATAAAATAGCGCAGAAAGTGATGTTCCAGATGAATCCGGAGCAGGCTCATAACGTGGCAATGACAGGCCTCCGTGCGACCGGTAACTCACCTCTGAACTGTTTTTATCGACAGGACATCATTCCGGCGCCTGTGACAGTGATGGGAATCACTTTCCCTAACCCGGTAGGTCTGGCTGCGGGGATGGACAAAGATGGTGAAGCCATTGATGCGTTTGCAGCCATGGGTTTTGGTCATATTGAAGTCGGTACAGTGACCCCACGTCCTCAGCCTGGTAACGACCTGCCACGTTTGTTCCGCATTAAGCCTGCCAAGGCGATCATCAACCGTATGGGCTTTAACAACAAAGGTGTCGACCATCTGGTGGCCAATTTGAAAGCTGCCAAGTCCGGGGCGCTGGTGGGCGTTAATATTGGTAAAAACCGTGATACGCCGGTAGAGCAGGGTAAAGATGATTACCTGGTCTGCATGGAAAAGGTGTATGAATATGCAGCTTACATTGCGGTTAACATCTCTTCACCAAATACTCCTGGCCTGCGTACCCTGCAATACGGTGAGTTGTTGGATGAGCTGCTGAGTGCGTTAAAAGCCAAGCAAAAAGAGCTGGCTGAGAAGCATGGAAAATATGTACCAATTGCACTGAAAATTGCACCGGATTTGACTCCGGATGAAATTGAAAAGATCGCTGAGTCGTTAATCAAGAATGAATTTGATGGTGCGATCGCTACCAATACGACTTTGACCCGCGATGGTGTAAATGGTTTAAAGAACAGTAATGAAACCGGTGGCCTGAGTGGCAAACCGTTGAATGAGCTGTCCACCAAGATTATTAAGCAATTGGCAGATGCCTTAAAAGGTAAAATGCCAATTATTGGAGTGGGCGGAATTAACAGCGCTGAAGATGCATTGGCGAAAATTGATGCTGGCGCTGAAATGGTTCAGATCTATTCAGGCTTTATCTATCAGGGACCTCAGTTGATTAAAGAGATCTCTGATGCGTTCAGAACCAAATAAAATCATTCAGTATTTTATTTAGGATCCAAAAACGCCGATCGCGATCCTTATTAGATCTGAAAACGATCTAAAGGGGATCGCGATATTTTTATATAAAACAGCAACTAACTTGTAAATTCCCTTTGAGTTTGACCATTTTTTCAACTATTATCGAGCTGATATCGGATAATAGGTAGACGTTATGCTATTAATGCCACAGCAGGATTGGCAGTGGAGTTATAACGATGCGTACAATTCGCTGAGCGTTTCGTTAGGCGCAGAAATGGAATTTCTGACTCCCTACCAAAAGAAATTACTGATACCCGACGCAATGTCGCCAATGGAATTTAGCATGGAACAGGCTAAGTTCTATATTGCTATGCTTGAATGTCTGCAAAAGCATTTATCTGTACCTGATGCTGAAATAGTTCAGATTTCACTCAACGCAACGGCTGCTCATTTTATGCTCAAGCCTCAAATGCCAAAGTCATGGTTTTTTGATGCCTGCGATGAGTGTGTATATTGCGATGTTGGAAAATTATTTGAACTGACGACAACCAAGAAACAAAGAGTATTGGTTTTGGTCGTAGAGAACGGCTTGCAAGCCGCTCAGGTTATGTTGCTGAGTCAGGAGTGCGAACTTTCTGAAGTGAAGAGTATGGTTAAATTTGAAACCATTAAGGTTATGCATAACCGTCTTCAGCCAATTAAAGTCAGTCGTCAGGTTATTGCCGCTTAAAAATTGTCCTTACGCGGCAATACTCCACTTTCTCACCCATTGAATTTTTGTCGGCCCGGTTGAGCTTTTACGCCTCAATGTTTTATAAAATGGGGTAAAGCACTTCAATAGACAAAGCCCCCATGTCTGTATTTTCGCCTGATGGCAAATTCACCCGTTTTATTTATCAGCACGCCAGGGTAGTGCACGCATTTAAGTTGTTCCTCGCTTTGCTGATAGCCATTGTGATTAATGGCATCTGGCCCTTACCTCATTTTATCTGGAGCATGGTCACCATAGTGATCATTATGCTGGGTCTACCTCAGGTGGGCAGCGCGCTGGAAAAGTCTTTGCAACGAGCCATCGGAACCTGTGTAGGTTCACTATGTGGCGTGTTGCTAATCGTTGGTTTTCAGAATTACTGGGCCCTGATGGGATTGCTGGCCATGGCAGTAGGACTGGTCTGTTATATCGGTAAAGGCAGGTACAGTTATGCTTACCTGGTCACTGGCTTTACTATGATCATTGTGGTGGGGGATGCCAACCACGATACGACTGAGGCTGTGTGGCGGACAGCCAATATTCTGCTGGGGTGTTTGATTGCAGTATGCGTTTCGCTGTTTATTTTGCCGATAAAGGCCAAGCAGGACTGGCGGCAGCAACTGTCTACAGTGTTTGCCAAACAGGGCTCAATGCTGAAAAAGCACCTCAGCGCCGGGATCAACGGTGCAGAAGATTGCCGGGCCGAACTTGAGTCAACCATGAAGTCGGTTCTTGCTCAGAAGAAACTCTTCTTCTCACTGGAGTGGGAAAGTCGCACCTTAAGACACCATAAGCAAAGGCTGGAGCAACTCACTCAGGAGCAGATACGTCTGGTCACCCTGATGGAAATTCTCAGTCAAACCCGCTGGCGCGATGATGAATACTGCTCCTACGCCAAAATCAATCAATTGACTGTTCGCCTGCTGCCTGTTCTTGAGTCACTGAGTCAATACGTGGCGGGTACCAGTCAGTCTCTGGCACCCTTGCCTGAGCAGATGGGAATGACTCTGCATCAGGAGCTGCTGGCATCATTGGATGAGCATGAACAACATCAGTTTGCGCTGACAGGATACACTTGGCTTTTGTATCAATACGCCTGTGCCGTTGAGAGCCTGCATGCGGATATTGCCGCTCTGGGAACAATAGCAAGAAGCCGTTAACCCCGGCAGGAGAGTCAAAGGTCAACAGACCCTGATGATTAACAAGAATTTTTGAGCGGGATCAGCTTTTTCCTCCGATACCGGGCGTATGTTGAAATCAGCCAGGTTATCAGCCGGAGGTGTACCATGTTGAATGTACGTAACTGCTTGGTGAGCTTGATAATTGTTTTCTGCGTTTTGTTGATGGCGGGGCTGGAGCAGACCATGGTCAGCCCTGAAGTCAGTCAGGGAATGCAGGCGGGTTTGCTGCATCATCTATCAGGTATAGCCCATCTGCTGGTGATGCTGGGAATCGGTATCTGGGCTGTCATGCTGGGTCATAAGGCCTGGCTGTGGCTACCCCTTGGAGTACTTTCCGCCTTGGTGATCGGTTCTTTACTGGGGCGCAGCGCCATGGCTCATACGCTTTGTCAGGCGGGTATGGTGCTGTCAGTGCTGATGCTGGGAGCGCTTATCGCCGGTAATGTACGGTGGCCTGTGTTGATTTCCCTCTCTTTGGTCTCTGTACTCTCTTTGTTTCATGGCTACGGCCATGGTCTCGAATATACCAATCCCCAGGGTTTTATTGCCTATATTGGCGGTATCACTCTGGCCAGTGCTTTATCGATAGCTGCAGGTGTGATGCTTGCCAATGCGCTGGATATTACCCATAAACAACGAAACCGTGAGCTGTTGGGGATGGCGACGCTGCTTAGCGGCGCAGCTCTGGTATGGCTGGCATAAGGTAACTCAGGTGTTGGTCGCTGGCAGATTGTTCACGCTATGCAAGGCAAGGGGATTGGAGTAATTTGGTTTAGGCCTGTGGACCGAGATTGCCAGCAAGACTGAAAAGGGGACGAATATGGAGCAAAAGTACCGAGTGACTCTGGCCTATATCGAAGAGCCGGGTATTTCCGGTTGCGGACTCAGTACCCGGGAGTTTGATGAGTTGTCTGCCTCCAGTGCCTCTGACGCGGTAAAGCAAGCGTTCCAGGTGCTCAAAACAACCCATGAGTCTGCGGTTTGCGATCCCTATAACTCTATCGTAACCGAAATCAAATGATGAGCGGTGGGGCCAAAGAGATGACCCCACTGCAGATTACACCACCATAGATTACTAATTAAACGTGATGCAGTTGCCTATGGCTGACGATGGCGCGTCCAGCCCAAAACGGCTCAGCTCACTTGTTGGTGGTGGCTCGCTGCTCCACAGATTACTGGGTTTGAGGCCCAGGCTGGACTTCATTGCCGCCAGGTTTTCAGCTTGCTTGAATGCAGCAATCAAGGGGTCGATAACAGGCACCCCCAGTATCTCCTGCACTTTCTCATACAGGCCAAAGTTGCAGGTGCAGCCAAGTATGAGTGCTTCAGCTTTATCCTCTTCGATAGCCAGTCGTCCCTGCTCTATGATGCGGGAGACAGTATGCTCCGGGTCGCATTGCAGTGCATTGGCTGAGATATTGATGGCTCGCATCGATGCCAGATAATCACGATACCCGTAGCTGTGCACCCTTTGGGTCATCTGCTCAATCCACTTATCCTGACCCACAATCACAGAGAAGCGGTTAGCCAGATTCGCAGCCAGTTGCACACTGGCCTGACAGGGCGCAACCACTATGGTGTTGTTGCAGATCTCCCGACAGTCCTCCAATGCGAGGTCGTAAAAGCAGCCAATGACCAGTGCATCGACATCCTGCTCATCTGAATCTTTGGCTGCTCTGACGATATCGCCTGTGACCAGGGCTTCATAAAACCGATACTCCAGATTATCCATCGGCGCATCCGGGTTTCCCAAAGAGATTACCTGTAATTCAGTAGAAGGCTGCTTGATAGAAGCCAGCGCCTGTCCCATGGGTTCGTCATAGTGGGGCAGGTTGATGGGATTTAACCAACGAACCCTGTTTTTGCTGTTTGTATGAACCTGCATATCAACGACTCCCACTTTGATTGAAACCATACACACTGCGCGCGTACTCGACAGTGACATATCCGTTTTTCAAATCCTGCTCAATTGCGGCCAGGCTTCTGTTCTCCGGCTTACCGTAACCTGCGCCATTGGCGGTGATTACCCGCACCGTATCCCCTGTGTTGACATTGATACCGGTCGCCATGGCATATCTCTCGCTGCTGCCATCATCACGGATCACTTCAATACGGTTGGCTGTACCGTTGTGGCCCTCTTTGAGTCCCCAGGGAGGAACCACTGAGCGGGTGTAGGCGCAGGTCACAAAGCTGTTGTCGCTGCGGATTTTATAATCAATCACTATGCCTTTACCGCCTCTGAACTCTCCGGCACCGCCATCCTCAGGATTCAGGGCCATCTGACCAACGGTCACGCCGTAACGGGTTTCGGCCACTTCAGCAGGGCAGTTAAAGGTGTCGCCGTGCATGGCGCAGAACATAGCATTGGCGCCATCGCCTCCGGGACCACCACCCCAACCACCGATTTCAGGTTCAATGATGGAGTAGTGCTTCCCCGTATCCGGGTGAGTTCCACCCATGATGGTGGCGCAAATGGAAGAGAAGTTACCCGCGGGCAGGTGTTCACTCATATTTTCCGCCAGCGCCCTCCAGATAAGGTCATTCAGGCGGATCATGGTTTCAAAGTAGATGCCGCAGGCACCGGGCGCTTTAACATCGTACAGTGAGCCGGGGCGGGTTTTTACCTGCATGACTCTGAAGCAGCCACCATTGGCCATCTCTCTGTCACCAATTAGCCCCATCAAGGCCATCTGACATGCCAGCAGGGTACCATCACGGGAGATATTGATTGGACTGTCTGACTGATCAGGAGCCTGGGTTAAATCTATGATGAGTTGACCGGCTTTTACCTGAATGGTGACCGACAGTTCGCTGCCATCATCCTGGGGTTCGCTCAGGGTATATTCGCCTTCAGGCAGAGCTTTCAGAGTACGGGCCGCCATAAGTTCGCCAAAGTCCAGATACCCCTGAATGGCATCTCTGAAGGTTGCTGTTCCGTATTTACCTGCAAGTGCCTTAATGCGCTTGTTACCCACTCGCAGCGCCGAGATCTGTGCCCAAAGGTCACCCTCAAGGAAATCCGGCATACGGGAGTTGGCCAACAGCATATCCATCACCGAGGTGATAAGTTCATCATTGCTGAACAGCTTGACGGCAGGGATGCGTATGCCTTCCTGATAGATCTCATTGGCATCAACAGACATTGAGCCGGGAGACTTACCGCCAACATCGTTCCAGTGAGCAATGTTCACCACCCAGGCGATGCGCTCCCCATCGGCAAACACCGGCTTTATCAGCACCACATCATTCAGGTGGGTCACCCCACCATAGAAGGGGTCGTTGGTGATATAAATATCGCCTTCGCGGATTGCATCTTCAGGGTACTTGTCCAGGATGGCGCGTACCGACTTGTCCAGAGCCCCGACAAATGCCGGGATCCCGGAACCGGCACTGGCCAGTTCGCCGTCGGCATCGGTAATGGCGGTGGCCATATCCAGTACCTCATAGATAATGGGGCTCATCGCCGTTTTACCTATGGTTGAAAACATCTCATCACTGATAGCCCGCAATGAGTTTTGGATAATTTCCAGTGTAAAGGGGTCCTGAGTCTTCATTGCTGCTCACCTCCCGGAGTCAGGTTAATGACGATATTGGCGTATTCATCCACCTGCACCGCTTGTTGGGGATGTACCACTATGGTTGTGCCGGTTTGCTCGATAATAGCGGGCCCGGGGAAGGCCATTCCCGGCTCCAGTAACTCACCTTCATAAATCACCGCCTGATGGCTGCCATCCTCGGCAAAGTCCACCATACGCTCGCCTTTAATGGCTTCTGACAGCAGTCGACCGGTTTGTGCCTGCCTGGCCAGTTTGACCTTGCCAACGTCGGCTTTACCCACAAGGTGAAGACCAACCAGCTCTATGTCATTGTCGAGACGATAGCTGTACTCCTGCTCATAAGCCTCGTTGAACTTGGCAATCACAGGCTCAAGGTGAGACTGGCTCAAGGGGTAACTCAGCGGGATCTCAATAGAGTGCTCCTGATTGACGTATCTGAAACGCCCATAAAACTGGAACTCAGTTTTATCCCGGGGAAGTTCATCATCGATAAACTCCTGCTCCAGAGAGCGGTACAAATGATCCATCTCATGTGAGATCGCATCGATGGCATTCAAATCCCATGAGCACAGGAAGGTTTGCAGTCGGTCCCTGCGGATATCCGACATCATCATGCCCCAGGCGGAGAAGACGGATGCGGTGGCCGGGATAACCACTTTCTTAATGCCAAGTTCCGCAGCCAGTGCACAGGCGTGCATGGCGCCACCACCACCAAAGGCCACCATGGTGAAATCCCGGGGGTCATGGCCCCGGTTGACCGATACCAGCTTCAGCGCATTGACCATATTGTTGTTGGCGATACGCACTATGCCGCGGGCGATATCCGCAGGCGTCATTCCCATCTGCTGTCCCAGTCGATTCATCGACCTTTCAACCGCCGTCATATCTGCCGTGAGTTCACCGCCACAGAAATAATCGGGATTGATTCTGCCCAGCATCAAATTGGCGTCTGTCGTGGTAGGTTCGCTGCCACCACGACCATAGGCAACCGGGCCGGGCAGGGCGCCGGCACTTTGGGGACCGACATGCAGCTTGTTAAACTCATCCAGCCAGGCGATGGAGCCGCCGCCATTACCTATTTCAACCAAATCCACCACAGGCACCATAATGGGATAACCTGCGCTCCTGGGGCTGCGTTCAATGTAGTAATCTGAGGTGACAGTGACTTCGCCATTGTGGATCAGAGAACACTTAGCGGTAGTGCCGCCGATATCCAGGGCAATGATATTGGGCTCGTCGATGATTTTCCCGAGTTCGGCCGCCCCCCATATTCCGCTGGCAGGACCCGACTCCACCATGGTGATGGGAACCTGTTTCGCTGAGGCCAGGGTATCCACGCCACAGTTGGACTGCATGATATAAAGCCTGCCGTCGAAGTTTTTCTGCTTCAGACCAGCATCCAGCTCAGACAGGTATCTGGCGGCTACAGGCTGCACATAAGCTGACAACGCCGTGGTACTGGTTCTTTCATACTCTCGCCACTCCCGGCTAACCTGATGGGAGCAAATCAGCTCGAACTCTCCGGGCTCAGACAGAGTTTCAATGGCGCTGGCCAGCGAAATTTCATGCTCTGGGTTGCGATAACTGCTGAGCAAACAGATGGCAATGGCTTTCACACCCTCATTACGCATGGTGTCGAGAATCTGTGGCAGGTGGGTTATATCGAGAGGACGTTCAATCTGACCGTGGCAGTCAATGCGTTCGTCTACTTCAAACCTCAGGTACCTTGGAATATAGGGCTCGGGTTTTTGATAGTTGAGGTTAAAGAAATCAGGGCGATTTCCACGACCAATCTCAACCACATCCCTGAAGCCCTGTGTGGTGATCAGCGCGGTGGTTGCACCTTTGCGCTCTGTCAGTGCATTGATCACCACAGTGGTGCCATGGGCCATGACCTGGATCTCTTCGCCACTGACACCGGCTTTCTCCATCACTTTGAGTACACCCTGCTCGAAGTTGGGAGGCGTGGTATCTGTTTTGGCCGTTTTCAGTTGCTGTCTGCCGGTAGCAGGATCTTCACTCAGGTAGACGAGATCAGTGAAAGTACCGCCCACATCTGTGGTAACAAAGACATTATTTTTCATAGTGGGCTTCCTCCCTGTTGTTGATAAAAGCCAGAACCAGCCACGGATAGAATGCTGACAAGGGGCTTAAATCAGCGTCGAGGTAGGCTCCCTCGGGAGCCAGCAGGTTGACCGTTCCAATTACTGAGTTGCCGTATACAACCGGGTAGTTGATAACGGCACCCAGCCCCATTGAAGCGATAAGACCATGATCGAAGAACACCTCTGCCAGCGCTCTTTGGGTATTGGCGATAAAAGGTGTGGCTCTGTGCATCACTTGTTCTGTCCAATGATTGGTGGGTATAGGTTTGTATCCGCCCTCTGCATATTTATCGGGAGCCGAGCTGTACAGGCGTTTGACCCTGAGTCCGTCTTTATCCACTGCCGTCAGGGTAAACAGACTGATGTCAAAAGCTTGATGCAGACACTGCTCAAGCAGGCTGAGAAATCGGCGATGATCTCCCAGTTGCAATGCCTCCATCAGGATATCTTGATGCTGTGACTGCATGGGTTACTCCATATTCCAGCGAACTTCCAAACCAAAGGTGCGCTCCTGTGCAGGGTGGGCAAACCCGCCCAAAACCCATTCGGCCAGATACTTCTCATTGGTGAGATTTTTGGCCCACAGATTAACCGACCAATCAGCCTGATGACGCAGTAACCCAATTCGAGCATTCACCAGATCGATGGCGTCGCGGGCACTGGTATTGGCCGGATCCCAGTATTGCTTTCCCCTTTGTTCCCACTCCAGAGTGAACTTGGTATCCCAGCCGCTGAGCAGTTCAGCCGTGACCTGAGCACCCAGGTTGATGGTGTACTCGGGGACATAAGGGGCTTTGTTACCGACGTCGGCAGGTGTGAGGGAATAGGCCTTGATTTCGCTGTCTGTGATACCGAAGGCACCATAGATATCCATAAATTCGGTAATACCGGTTTTGAAGTCGAGTTCACCCCCTATGAGTGATACTTCATCTATGTTGGTCAGCACCTGGGCACCCAGAGCGCCAACAAAAACAAAGTAGTGTTGATTGTCTATTCGGGTGTTGAACAATGAGGCGTTGATGCGGGTTGAGGCGCCGGGGAACAGGCCTTTAAAGCCCAGTTCATAGTTACTGGTTTCTTCCGCTTTATAGAGGTCGTTGACTCCCTTTAGCCCAGCTTGTTCGGCCAGCTTGCCGACGCCACTTTGGTTGAAGCCACCGCTGCGGAATCCCTGTGCATAGTTGGCATAAAGGCTGATATTGTCGATGCCGGTGTACACATAAGAGATCTTGGGTTGAAACTTATCAAAGGTTTCAGAACGTACCTCTCCGGATGTGGCGGAATACTTGAGCGGCGTGGTATTGGTTTGTTCCCGCTTATCTGAGTCAAAGCGGCCCGAAACACTCAACTCCTGAGTATCCGTCAGGCTATAGTTCAGCTGACCAAATACCGCCCAGGCGGTGTTGTGGTTGTCATCTGACAGATAAGTGGTTGCCGGGCTGATATCCGGGGCGATATCCGGATTTTTGGTGATACGTGGAATACCTTTACCCAAATCCAGGCCGGTGAAGCTGGAAATAAATCTGTCTGTGTTCAGGTAATACAGACCCCCAATCCAGCGCAGGTCCTGATCGCTGGCAGAAGTAAATCTCAACTCATAGCTTTGAGCCGACACATCCAGATACTGTGCCTGGGTGCCGTCAAAAACATTGGGGCCGAAAGGGGAGTTGGCCGAGATGGCACGGGAGTATGGGAACTGGTCCCCTGATAGATACTCTTCCAGCTTGTCGGCAGCCACAATAAAGCTGGCGGTGACGTCGTCCAACGCCCAGTCCAGCTTGATCGCAGCTGAGGTGGTGTCTCGCTCATTTTCGCCTATGTTGTTGGCTTCAATGTCCAGATCGGCAACATTGGCGTCATTCACACCAAACAGTGGCTGGAATATATAGTTAACTGCGCCGCCCCGGGTTTGACCATGAGACAGACGAAAGTCGGCGGTCAGATCGTCAGTGAGGTACCACAAAGCACGGCCACGGATATTCTTATCAGTTTGAAAGTCGACCTTTTGCCCCAGATACACATTATCGATAAGGCCATCAAAGTCCCGGTATTGAGCCGTGAACCGATAGCTAAGCTCATCGGTAACTGGCCCGGACACTGCACCTGATATGGCTTTCAGTCCGCCATTACCCAAATCGAGCTCAGCATAGCCGGTCAGCTCATCAGTGGGCTTTTTGGTGGTGATATTGATGGCGCCACCAATGGCGTTACGACCATAAAGCGCACCCTGAGGACCTTTTAGCACCTCAATTTGCGCTATATCGTAAAGGTCCTGATTAAACTGATTGGGGCTGATCTGCAATACACCGTCAACCGATACTGCGACAGGGGATTCGCCGTTACGCACCTGAGACAAGCCCCGGATGGTAATAAAGCTGGTCCCGGCATTCTGGGCCTCGACCATCGTCATGTTGGGGGTGAGTGAGATAAAGTCAGCCGCGCGCTCCAAACCCATATCTTCAATGTCCTGCTCACCAAATGCAGTAATGGCGATGGGAACATTCTGAATATTTTCGCTGCGCTGACGTGAGGTGACTTCAATCACCTCCATGTCGTCCGCCGACTGTCCGGTGTTTGGTATGAGGCCCGATAAAATAGCCGCCAGGGAAAGCGCGACTTGGGAGTACTTGATTGCCATGGATTTACTCTCTTTTTGTCTGATTGATGTCAGGCTGAATGTTATTGAGTTGTAAAGGTTGGCGGCAACGACTCCACCGGGTAAGTGGACTGAGTTGGGTAGTGACAACCTACCCAGGTGGGTAGGCAGAGGTGGGTAAGTATTGAACAGCAAAAGATAGTGCTAGGATTAGTTATAAGATTATCAGCGCTGGTGCTGGCTGCCGGTGAATGAAGAGAAGCCCTTAGAGGGGACTGATTTGAGCGGACGACAAACACAGGTATTCCTGCAGCAAAAATTCAAACCGCCACAGCCAAGAGTGAGGCTGACCCAAAGGCAAAATCTGCTGAAGGCATTTAATGATAAACAGCATTATCAGCTGACCAGCGTAGTTGCCCCGGCGGGGTTTGGTAAGTCCACGTTAATGGGCCAGTTTTTCAATGCGATGACACTACGCAGCTGTGCTTGTGTTTGGCTGGCATTGGACCCATCGGACAACGAAGCAAATCGTTTTTTTCATCTGCTCTGTCACGCCCTGGTTGATTCAAACCTGGCGCAATCTTCCTTTATTAACCGCGCCCAACACTTTTCAGCAACCGAGGACACAGACAGGTTTCTTGCCGAGGTCATCAAAGTTATCTCAAGCTGTGATACCCATATCTACTGGTTTGTGGATGACTTTCATTACATTTCAGATCCGGCAGTTATCAGCTTTTTCGACCAGTTGATGCGCTACTGTCCCGACAACTTCAGTCTGGTATTGGCCAGCCGCATTCAGCCCCCCTTGGAAGTGGGGCTGTTGATGGCACAGGGACAGATGTTGTCCATAGACTCAGCCCAACTCAAGTTTGATTTGGTAGAAGCCAGAGCCCTGTTTGGAGATGTGATCCCAAAGGAGACGCTTGAAGGCCTGTACAGTAAAACCGAGGGCTGGATTGTTGCCATGCAACTGATGCAGATGTGGTTGCAGCAAAGCCCACAGCATTCAATGCAGACCCTTGGTACTCAGAATGTTGAGATACTGAACCGCTATTTTTCAGAGCAGATTTTCGAGCGGTTTTCTCCTGAGTTGCAGGAGTTTGTTATTCACACCTCCTTGCTGGATCGTTTCAATCCAACCCTGGCCAACCATGTCTGCGAGGCAGGGGGAGGAGAGGAGTTTATCAAGCAGCTGGAGCCATTTCGCGCGCTGGTGATCCCCATTGATTTTGAGTCGTCTACCTATCGGTATCACCATCTGTTTGGTGACTTTTTGCAGCAAAAATTGCTGGCCAAAGTCGGCGAGCAGATCTGTAACCAGCTCAGATGCAAGGCGGCGCGGTTCTATGCTGAACATGACTATCTGGCTGAGGCTGTGAGTCAGTGTATTCGGGCCGGAGAGATGGATTTGGCGGTTGAACTGATTTCTGATGCCGGCGGCTGGGAAATGATCATGACCCGGGGCATAGGGCTGGTGGAGTCTCTGCTGGCACAGTTTGATGAGACCTCATTGGTTAAATATCCCTGTTTGGGGCTGATGCAGGCCTATTTATGCATGAAGCTTGGCAGAGTCGTCAAAGCGGAAGAGTACTTCAACCTGGCAACAGTCAGATTTAATGAGATAACCGCGGCTCAGGACGTCACACAGGTGACAGAAAGAGACTTTATTATTATCGGGCTGCTGGTGGATATCTATCTCGACAAACATGTATCCGCGGATGTACTGGACTTGATCGACTCAAGACTGAATAGGCTGGACGAAGGGGATCATTTGGGAAAGGGCGTGTTGCTTGCGTGCCAGTCCTTGATCCTGAATCAGATAGCCAGATTCCGCCAGGCCGAGGCGATGGCCATTGCCTGTGAGCAGGAGATGCAACTGGCCAACTGCTGGGTTGGGCTCAATTATGCGCTCTTGCACCATGGTCAAAGCCTGGCCTACCGGGGACAACTGCTGCAGGCGCTTGAGCAGTTTGAACGGGCTGCTTCGCTGGCTGAAGAGCACTATGGCAAGGATAACGGGCTGCAGGCGATGTCCTGGTGTTTAGCTGCAGACATTCACTATCAGCGCAATGAGCTTGATAAGGCGCAGCAAATGCTGAACAAAGGCCTTGGTGTGCTTGAAAGCCGGGACTGCTGGCATGATATCTATGCTGTCAGCTTCCGGCTGGCGCTGAATCTGGCATTGGCATCCAATGATAAAGTCGCTGCTGAAGCGCTCCTGACCCGTATTGCTGAAGTGGCCAGTAACAGGCACCTGAATAGACTATCTCTGCTGTGTGGCGTGCTTGAGGCCAAAACCAATCAACATTTTGGTAGCAAATTAACGACAGATAAGCCGATACCTGGTCTGGCGATAGACCTTAATGAACTCAAGCAGGACAGCAACTGGCTGGCATTGTCGGACTATCTGGAGCTGAAAGCCAAAGATGCATTGGCCCGAAATGCCGGTGCTGATGCTCAACGGCTGGCGACAAAACTTCATGCCCATGGAGCGAAAATTGAGCGGCAATCAGATCTGGCCAAAGCCCTGGCAATTGAAGCCATTGTGCTTGAACAAAGAGGGGAGGCGGAGAAGGCCTGTGAGCCTTTGAACCGAATGTTTGAGATATGCGCATTAGAAGGTTATATCAGAGTTTTTATTGATGGACCCAATGGGATGATATCTCTGCTGAAGCAAAACAGCGCTGCAGTTCGTGAATATCCGCAGTTTGTAGATCTGCTGGAGACGGTGGAGCAGGGCACTCAGGTTACTCCTGGATTTGGCCTCAGCGAACTTGGCCTGTCACACAGAGAGAGCCAAATCGCCCCTCTGCTGGCCCGCGGATTGAGTAATAAACAGATAAGCCAGCATCTGGGCATCTCAGACAATACCGTGAAGTTTCATCTGAAGAATCTGTTCAGCAAGCTGAAAGTGGCTACCCGTACAGAAGCTGTCTCTGTGTTGCATCCCTATTTGTGAGAATATGCATTGAACCATGACACTGCTGCTGTATTACTGCAGTGTCTGGGGATTGAACTTGCAGAACATATGAAAATTGAACATGGTGATTTGCTCGCCAGCTCTGACTGAAAGGCTGCATTGATCATCAATGTAGAAGTATCTATTTCTTCTTACCTTTATTTTCATGTCTGAATTGTGCATCAATACCGTATTGTCTGCCCCCACACTGAACGTATAGTGAAAAAACTCACTATTCTCTTCAAGCTTGTGGTCGTTGAAAAGGCTGTATGACGCGTCGATTTTTATTTGATCACCACTTTGTTCTGTATATGTGCTCCAGTTGGATGTTGGTGATTCTACGGAGCCAAACCAGTAGGACTTTGTTTGCTGCTTAGCGACTATAAGCACTAAATTAATGGTGATCGCAGTTATCACAAAGTACTTAAAAATTGCAGTTGAGCAATCTTTTAGCTTTGTCATATTCACAGTATGTGTCTCCAATCATCAGGGCCTTAACCTGGCCAGTTTCATCTTTAATGGTTCTTGGATAAGGCGTTCGTTGCGCAGCATCCGTGAACTTTTGCTTTTCGCGATAAGCCCTGAATAGTTCAGTGGTATTGAATCCGGTTATACCGATCAGCAGGCAGACAACAGCAAATTTTATTGCAATATGAGATTTGCGCCACTGAGCAGGTGTTTCATCCGCTACTTTTGTTGGTGGCTCGTACAGAGATAAATTAAGTGAATAGCCACTGCCGGGGTGATTCACTATGATGCCTTTGTCACTGTCACCCAGCGCAGTCCTCGTGCGGTTTATAAGTTGCGGCAAACTTTCCGGCGACATTACCCTTCCAAACCACACTTCCCGGGTTAATTCCTCGTAACTCAGTATATTGGGATGAGCTTCCATTAGGGCTTTTAACAGGAGCTGTTGTTTATTAGTGAGTTTGACCCTGGTGTTTTCATCGGGGATCCCTTCAACCAATCCTGAATACAGTGAGCCCGTCTGAGCATCCCAGTATCGCTGACCAAGAGTGAAGATTTGCCGTGACATAAAACGTTGTTGAGCTAATGAGAAAAGGGGAGCGGATTATACACAGTGGAAGAAGGTGGACAAGGCCATACCGTGATAAATGTGAGCTTGAAACGCTTGTTGCGGGTTTTGGGCTGTTGACTTGAAAATGTTGCGAAAGCAATTGCCACTGACTCTGGACGAGAGGGGAGAATGCTCAATTTATGAAGGATAAGAGCATTCGGGTATGAATGCTCTTGTCCTGGTTGACTCACATCACTTACTGGTTGCAGAGAATAGTAAAGACTCTGATTGACGTTTCTTAGCCAAAAATATCCAGGGTGTGTTGATTGAAATTCCCTAGATTAGGAAACAGGTCAAGCAGGTCTGAATCTGAAGCTCCAAACCATTTTGCCAGGGTCGCAAAGTATTGCTCGTTGGCGACTTGTGGGATAAGCCTGCCTGCTCCGACATCAAATTCGTTGCCGAGTCTTTGTTCCATCAAGGTGCCGTATATATCGCCGCCTTTCACTGCGCCGCCCATCACAAGCTGATTACCGGCCCAGCCGTGATCTGTACCATCGCCATTTGAGCTCAGCGTTCGCCCGAACTCTGACATGGTGAAAGTAGTGACGTTATTCTGCAAGCCAAGCTCACTCAAAGCGCTATCGAATTCTGCTAACCCCGTCGCAAGTTCCGATAGCAGAGCAGGGTGCCTGGTATTTTGGTCGTCATGGGTGTCAAAACCGCCCATAGTGACAAAGAACAGTTGTCTGTTAACCCCAAGTTGGCTGCGAACAGACAATGTTCGAGCCACCGCAGCAAGCTTTTTGGATAATGATGTATCGCTGAATTGATCGCTGAAATCAGTTGCAGATTCTAGTAGGCTATTCAAATGCTCGGTATTGCTGATAGCTCGTGTCATCTTTTGAGCATAAGCATTGCCAAGTGGATGAGTCGCGTTGGCAAACATCTTCTCCAGTTCCGCTCTTAAAGCGAGCCGGGCTGTGCTGTCACTATCATAGGCATAAATCTTGGTAATGCCTTGTTGGCTCAAGGCAAAAGGATTCGAACCAGTAGCGGTTTGCCACAAATTGCTGCCAGCCAATGAAATATTGCTGGCGAAGTTAGAGGAGCTTTGTAGCATTTCAAGTAAGCGCCCACCCCAACCATAATTCAAAGAGGCTTTTTCCCGGCCCTGCATCCAGGTGGCTTGTTGATCGTTATGAGAGAAAAGATGTTTAGGTAGCGGAACAGACTTGGATTTGTACGCCGCTTTGCTCGTTGGAGCAATGATACTGCCAATCCCACCGACAGCTGCCAGCCGTTGTTGTAAAAACAATGAGTGTAGGGGTTCCAAAGATGGATGTAATCCAACCCCACCATAAATCTGGCTTAATGGATTCAGCGTAATAGAATCTGTTACCGCTAAACTTTGCCGGCTATCCAGGTAGTGCTGCAATGGCTCGTCTACCAGGGGGAGCAACATGTTGGATGAGTCGTTCCCTCCCATCAGGAAAACACACACCAGGGCCTTGTTATCGTCAAACTGCGATTGACTCACCAGCCCTTCAAGTGCCATCAACTGAGTGCTGGTTAACGCGGCCAAAGACACACCACCTTTCAAGCACAGCTCTAGGAATTCACGCCGTTTTTTCACAGTCATACCAATCTCCCGCTCGTCCAATGATAGAAGGTTAGTGTTGAATCACATATTCAGGGGATACCGCTATGCTAAAGAGTAGATAGCCAACCTGATAATAGGAGGGCGAAGCAGAAAACTGACTCTGGATTTCCCTTAATGACTGCCTCATAGCATCACTCATAGTGCCAGCGAAAAAAACCACGTCGTAATAATCGAGCAGTGCCTCTAACCCCTGTTGTTCGAGAATGCCTACATGGGGCTGAAGCTTCATAAGAATCCGGTTGTATGAAGGATTTTCTACCAACTCATCAATATGCCAGTGGTTTCTGGCAAATTGTTCATTAAACTGGCCAATCAGAATTGTATCACTGGCAATCTGCAACTCTGGCGCAACCAGTTGCATGTCTGAGCCTGTGGCAAGCTCACTGGGCATATAGTCGGGGCGGAAAAAATTGAACACTGAAGGCGACCCCAAAGGCACTTGGCCGTGTGTATTTTGAGACCAAACACGAAACCAGCCACTATGACTGCCAGCGCTCAGTTCACGCCAAAAATGGACAGAACGAAGCAGCGGTTCGCGTATTTTTCCTGAATACTCCAGTACACCTTTAGGTTGACGCGCTTCGTCATCAAGTAATATTGCAGTCACCACTGCGGCTAAATCACCACTAACACCCTCGCCATTATCGCTAAAAACATTGGCAACACGCTCGACATATTGGGGAGTGGGGTTTGAGGTAATCAGGCGTTGAATAAGCTGCTTACTGATAAATGGGGCAACATTGGGGTGATAGAACAAATTATCCAGTGCCTGCTCTAAATCTTGTCTGGCAGATTGTCCTGCCGGTAGCACAGTGCCACCAAGCAATGTTTTTGCACCTTGGTCATGAAACTGCTCCCAGGGCTCCATAGGTTCCAGAAAGTTTCTTGGCCATTTCCAATACTCCGCACCGGCATAGTTCCAGCCGGTAAATACATGGGCAAAGCCCTCAATCTCCACTTGAGTGTAGGTGGGGATAGTTTTGCCATCGTCATCCAATATCGGGGTACCGTCTTGGTTAAGCTGCACCAAACCTATGGTAAAAAGCTGCATCACCTCTCGAGCATAGTTTTCATCTGGCCTGATATTAAGCACTTCATCTGGCTTTTTATTGCCCAAGTGGCTCAGATAAACACCCATGGCAGGAGAGAGAGTCACTGCTTCAAGTAGCTCTCGATAATTTCCAAAGCTGTGTTTTAGTAAGAGATCATAATAGGCTGTTATCCCATCTTGATGAGTAGACAACAAATCAGAATCCACATCAGATAAGACCAATATTTCACTTAGCGCAAATGCGACTCTTTGCCTGAGTTGATCAGTGGAATATAAACTGGCATTCCACCAGGCATTAATGCGTGAGCTATAACTGAATCTGTCACGATCTGGTTCAAGCACCAGCAGCGGCGAATGAAAACCTGGCTCAAGTAGCATCTGCTCTTCGATCCATTGCCTTTCACTCATGCCTTTGGCGGCTTGAATATCATCGCTTGTTGGCCCCATTGTGGCCTGATGCAGCAGCCGGGATGCATCGAACTCATCCATACCCCAGTGGGTAGTGATAGTAATTTCTGCGTTGGCGGTGGCACTGTTGTTGTCTGTGACGATAACGCGGAAGGTATATTCGACTGCAGATGCGTCTTGCGAGAGGGGAGGTGTGACTGAAAGTATAAAACTGTCTTCGCCCTGCATGGGGAGTTCTGGCCCGTTAACCAATTCCCATTTGACTTGTGATATTTGGCCATCTGCATCACTTCCGCTGGCAATAATATTTTGGCTGACTCCTTGCCTTAATGAGCGGGTAACAGGTGAGATGGTGACATTTGGAGAGATATTTGGGGCAGGGTTATCAGCGGCTTTGAGATCGATATCGGTATCTTCACCACCACAGCCCAAGATAGAAAAGGATAAAGCCACATACAGCAAGAAATTATTTGCGGTCTTGGTTATGTCGGCAAGCCGAAACTCGTTTGCTCCAGAGTCAAAGAATCCTTCCATACTATCCCCTTAAGATCCCCAATAAGCTCGCGTATGGCTGATACCTTGAGCATATTTTCGGCTCAATTTATTGTCAGCTCCATTCCAAAAGCTTAGACAAGAGTTTTAAGATCTGCTTGACATTGGCGTGTGGATAATACGAAAGAACGAACTGCTGCTCTTCGTAGTCAAATGCTCATTTCAAAGACGTCCACCACGAAGCGGTCGTTGCACTCCCTACTCTGAGACCACGACGGTTGACTGCAAAAAATAAGCAATGGTTTTTTCCGCTTTTCTTGGTGGTTCAGTATTTTTAGCCGCTTACATCCACTGCACTCTCCATAGTCAGTAGTTTTTTAAGGGCACTTGCAACGTTTACTAGCAGATCGTTTTATTAACCTACTTAATTCTGCAGTTTTCTTATTACGACAAGATACAGCAAGAATGCACCAATGAAGCTGTAAAACATTACCGGCTCGGGTATTTGCTTAACCTCGCCATATAGCCCAAACGCAGACATTCCATTAGCCAAAGCCAGAATCAGCAGTACCACCTTAAATTTGGAAAGCCCCTGGTTTTGAAACACGTGGTGAATGTGAGTTCTATCTGGGTGGAAGGGCGACAATCCTGCTGATACCCTGGTACACATCACCCTTGTCATATCCATCAAGGGGATAGCGATAAGCCAAAGAGCAGTGACTGGTCGCATGGCGGAGATACCAGTGGGTTGACTGGCAAGCAACAATAGCCAAATCACTACAAAACCAATGACCATACTGCCCGCATCACCCATAAACACCTTACGTTTTTCTCCTAATACTCCGGTGTTAAACAGTAAGAAGGGAATAATCGCGAAAATAATCACAAGACAAAACAATTGATAGCCAGCGTCACCAGACCATCCAAATACTATTGCTAGTGATGAGAAGGTGACTATCGCAACCGTTCCAACTAAACCGTCAGAACCATCCAACATATTAAATGCGTTAATAGCACCAATAACCCCAATACCAGTAAGGACGTAACCAAGAATTTCAGAGTTGATTACTCCAAAACCAAACATATTTCCCAAATAAGAAAGTGACAATCCAGTCTGATGAATCATAACCACGGCCAAAATAGCCTGAACGGCTAACCTGACCTTGAAGCACAAATCAAATCTGTCATCAAAACCACCCAATATTGCCAGCGATAGCAAACATAGGGAAAAAACTTCTACATTAGGAATAGTAGGGTTCAATAATTGATGAATAAGAAGCGCAAAAGAAATTGATAGACCACCAATCAGCGGGATGTTTCCTGCATGGAGTTTTCGCTCATTTGGTTTATCAATCAGTCCAACTATTGGAGCCAATTTTCTTAATGCGATAAGAGCTGACAGTGTAGTGGTAGATGCAATTGCCAAGTTAATCATACTGCGTCCTTGATTAAATTAAACTCTTAATGAGTAATGGCGTTAACATTAAGGTATTATCTTTAAATAAATATATAAAGCTGTAACCATAGCGAATTTGGCTACATCGATACGCCAACAAGCGGATAGCTAAGCGGAGTCAACGTTTTAAAAATTCAGTGGGCGAACCGTGTGAGATAGCTTTAAATACTTGTACTCTGACCACGCAAAACATAAAGGTCACGAAGGCGAGCTAAAGATTAAAACTTGCTCTTCTTATGCTGTTTCTTCGTGCTATTAGTGAAACGCAGCGCTTTATGGGGGGATCGCTTTTAAAAAGAAAAAGCCTAAACAACTAAGAACACCGAGAACCACAGAGAAAAGCAACTGAGGTAAGGAGTTTTTCCTACTCTTTATCTCAGTGCCCTTGTGTTGCTCGCGCAGTGAGTCTCTGTGGGTGATGTTTTAAAACGTAAAGCTGACCACCACAGAGAACACAAAGGGCTACAGAGATAAGCCAAAGCTTAAAAATTGATGTTCTTGTGATATCTCTTAGTGTTTAAAGGAATTAAATTACTTGTATAGTGATTCGTACTGTCTTGCGATGATTTCCCAAGTATACTTCTCGTTTGCGATTCTTGTCATCGCTCCAGAGGTGATAACCATGTCTCGATCAGTTGTCCGCGATATTTTCATGGACAAATCATCAGAATTTGAAAAGTAAATTGCTTCATTGTTGGTTGAATACCGGTTGAAGTTACAATCGAAAGAAAATATTGGTTTACCAATGTGCATTGCTTCGACAAGGGACGGATTTGTGCCACCAGCTGAATGACCATGCACATACCCCTTACACCCCGAACGATATTTATAAAGTTCTAGAGTATCATAAATGGGATTCAGCAATATTATATTGTCAAATTTAGAATAATATTCTTTAAGTTCTTTACCAAAGGCTGAATTATTCCAATTCCCAATAAAGACAAGTTTATATCCAGACTTCGAGAATGAATCTAATATAACGTGAACATTATTCTCAGGTTCTATTCTGCAAAGGCCCAAGTAGAAATCTCCTTGTTCAGCAGTTTCATCAACATCAACTACTGCATGATCACCACCGTAGGCAATAACCTCTGCTTTTATTCCGTATTCATCTTGTACATAGTTCGCTATTGCTTCATTGTCAGCAATAACAACATCCGAATTTCTAACTGCAAGTTTTTCAGAGAACTTCAAAAACCACTTGGCAAATTTACCCCATTTATCACGCTTCCACTCTAAACCGTCAATATTAGTGATGACTTTAGATTTTGTAAGTAAACGATAGATAGGGAGGAATATACAGCCTGATACACCGAGGATAAGAGTTGTATCAGGTCTTGAAAAAATACAACTAATCAGAGATGCGATATCGTATGGAATACTTTGTACACCATTTGCTTTTAAATTGATGTATTTGAGTTCTGTACCTTTATACTGAGCTTGCTTATTATTACATTCCTTGCCAGAACAGTACACAGTATAATTTACTGAATTTACTCTATTCGACACCAAGTTTTCAACCAATGACTCAAAACCTCCATAACGAGCTGGTATACCGACGGTTCCGACTACGGCTACAGCATTCATATTACTTCATGACCTCTTCATATTTTATAATTGTCTTATCGACGATAGAATTCCAAGACAGCGTATTCTTTATGTGTGAAAGCGCATTAGCCGATAGCGCTTTTCGTTTTGATGGATCATATGCTAAATCTAAAAGGCCTTCAGCTAAAAGCTGTGCTGTAATATCCACTTCCTGGGGGGGTATTTTTACACCACCATCATCTGGTACTATAATGTCTGGTCCACACAATTTTAAGCAAACAATTGGGATCTCTAATGCAACAGCCTCAAAAAATGCCCATGTTCCACCTTCCTTAAAAGTAGTCGAAAAGTAAATGTCACTCTTGGATACCAATTCGAACACCTTTTCTCTCTTTTGCCATCCCAGAAACTCAACCTCATCTAAATCGTATTTTGAACAATAACTTTCTAAAAGATTTCTTTCTGGGCCTTCGCCAACGATAATGAACTTGAAAGGCCTTCCATATAACTGCTTAAAACGTCTAATTGCACGTAATGTTAATATATTGACCTTAGTTGGAATTAGCCTGCCAACAGTAACAATGGTCAAAACATCAAACTTAGACAATCTATTATCAGATCTGCTAAGTAACTCCTCAGGAGTTCCTGTTTCTAAACAAAGTTCAGTCTTACTATGATAGCAACTAGGTATTAAGTTGCGACTTTCTGGAGTCCGGGCTAAAATCGAGTCGGCAAAGTGACAATTCGCAATAAAAATGGGATTAATCTTTTGTAACTTTTGATAAGCATATCTAAAATAAATCTGGGCCTTCCCCTTTATTGAAAAATCTTTAAGATATGGAAGAGGTACATTCTCTCCACCTCCTACTGGTCCTAATACGTATTTGGTAGGCATCAGAAACGCAAACTGAGGTAGTAGCAGGCTACCAAATGTTAAATAGTGTGTTATGTCAAAACCAATAGATTTATGTAGCGCCCTACACTTTAAAATACCAAAGAATTGCCATAGTGCATAATATAGATAAAGCCCTCTCTCCCCTTTTTTCCAAAATTTAGCCCAATAAGGAAGATCGTAGTAAATGAATCGGACATTTGTAGATATTCCATTTTCATATAAATAACTCTCAATCACTTCCTTATTATTAGAGCGAGTTAAAACATATAGGTCACAATGAGAACTAAGTAATTGTGACCATTTCCAGCCAACCTCTTTTTCCGAACTAAATCCAGGCTCACAAGAATAAGCCACTAATAACACTTTTCTATTTGTCACGGGAATAGCCTTTGCTAGTCGGCGCCAGTAGTAATCCGAGTTGTTTGCTAGTTTTATCTGCCTGCTTGTCGATTACGGAATTAAGCATTAGATTAAAGTCATTTCCATTGCAATCGTGCTGCTCAGTAAAAGCAATGTCGATAGATGAAATTTTCTTGCCATATTGCCGATCGAGCACAGTACTCTCAACTGTTGATATTAAAGAGAGCCTTTTTGTTGTTTTATGCCACCTCTTAATTAATAAAAATTTTAAAATATTAAAAGGATTTCTTCCTTTCTCACAATAACTATCATAACTAGTGCCATGAAAACTACCGGCTAAAGTATTCAAAAAAGTATCAACATCTATATATTGTGACACTGATTTGTCCACAAGAATATTCATTCCTACAGGTTGCAACAATCGGTAGTAAGCCCTAACCATTTGCATAGATGCATACTTGACTCTGTATCCTATATTTGTATTTGCACTAGACAGCTTCTTTAGCAATCTATAGTACTTATCTCTATCTATTATAAATTTCGCTATATTCTTCTCTTTTATTATTTCAACTAACTCGCTTCCAAACTCAGTACCAAAAACTCTATTAAAACCTAGTTCAAGACCAACTTGATCTGATAAATATAAACTATGTAAAATATCTAAATGTCTTTCTTGAATGTCACCCTTGAAAATCCGCCGTTGCATCACGAAAGGCCCTTCGACAGATGGGCATGGTACGAAGAAATTTTTGTAAGCAACTCGGTCCTTAAGCATGTACTCAACAGGCATTAAATTCGGAAAGCCCTTAGCACAGAAATCAACAAAGAAATCAAGTTGCAGTCTAAAAAATTTGTCTATTGAACGGGGAGAAAGAATATAAGCACATTTATTGTATCCGTGCCAAATTTTTTGTGTGATTACTACACCATTGCTTTGGGCAAATTGTGAAATTACGCTGTCCAATTTATTGAATAATGAGATCTCTACTGCAAAGTCGACGTCGGAAGGAATAATTTCAGGCATCTCAGTGTAATTATTCATAACACAGTATCTATGCCCACCTGTATTCAAAAAATTAAAAAATCTATCAAGAAGCAAAGTATCAAGTTTCATCTTTTATCAAGCACCTAAAATTTCCCGGACAATATTTTCATCAAATTTGCTTAGGGAAAACACATTTGAACGTCCTTTTGCACTAATTGCCATTTCACACCAAAGAGAATAATCCATACTATACTCTTTAATAATTTTATAGATTTGACTTACGTCCTTGGAGTCTATATTAAAACCATCTATACCATTTCTAATTACTTCTACTGGCCCACCAACGATTGGCCCAATGACAGGCGTATAAGCACTCATCGCCTCTAAAATCGTGAGACCAAAAGTTTCAATCCAAGCGTGCTGATCAGATAAATTCAACACCAAGAAGGATTCTTTATATTCAGATAATATATTTTGTGGTCTACACTCTATAGATACGTTTTTCGGAACTCTAAGTTTGGAAAAGTAAGATTCAGCGTTATGAGGTTCATCATTGATCGCAAGTTTGAAATTAAAAACCTTTAACTCTTTTGCCAAGGATAGAAACTCAGGGATCCCCTTGTAATCCTTCAAAGAGCAAGCCATAAATACTCTCTTTGACTCCCACTTCCGCTTTAATTCTGACTGATCCAGCCGTATGCATTCAAACTCTTTAGAAATGGAATTATAAACAACGGTTTGGTGAAGAGTTCTTAACTGTAAATCATTAAGCAAATATTGACTAACATAAATATTTTTGTCAGACAAATTATTTATTATTTTTAACAAAAACACCTTAAGCAACTTAGGTGCAATGGAAGTTTCATGTATATAGTAAACTACCTTTGCTTTATATAGTTTCGCTGCGAATGCTGCGCCAAAGGGTAATATTGTGTTAATAACAACAGTTACATTTTTTGTATCGGACTCCTTTTTCAGTTGCTGACACATAATGAAGAAAAGGTGAAGCTGACTCAGTATGTAGTATAACAAAGTCGCAAACTTATTATTTCCTCGTTTATAAAAATACTCGTATAACACATTTCCTGTTCCACTAATAAAGCCTTGTGAAGAGCTTCCTATGAAAACTTTGGAACATGGAAAATTTCTTAGAACTAACGAAAGTACTTTTGGACTACCACTAAAGTCATCAAGAAGGTGAACGAAATACGTGTTATTCATATGTTTGCTTTATGTGCTTTGCGGGCACTCCCCCTATCAAACTATTCTCACCAAATGATTTGGTTAATACCGAGCCAGCTGCGATTACACAATTATCTCCGATACACACACCATCACATATAGTTACTTTTGCTCCAATCCAACAGTTGTTACCAATCCTAATACCTTTTCGACTAACTCCTTGCTCTCTTATCAAATATTCTTTGTTAGAATATTTGTGGTTTTCAGGATGCAAGCTAAAATACTGACCAATAATACAATCGTTTCCTATGACTACTCCCCCCGCACCTCCAATATAGGAATACTCTCCTATTGCCACGTTATTTCCTATCAAAATTCCTTTCCCAATATCCCGAATAGTACCGGATGCTATCACTTTGGAAAAGTCGCCAAGCTTAAAGTTATCACCTATCGTGATTCCTTCTTTAGATAGATTGTCTAACGTGCAATATTTTCCTAATTCGACATTTTTTGATTTAAGATTTAGTTGTTTCCTAGCAAGTACTTTAGTCCCCTTACCAATAAAAATAATTTTATTAGCGTACGCGAGCCCCCTTATTAAGCAAGCTATCTTAGACAGTGCGATTCCTACAACATAACTAGTGGAAACTTTTTTATCAAACCTAAAATCTCTATTTTTAATCTGTGATACGGTGAACTCAATTATTCTAATCATCATCCAAACCTATAGAATCTAAAAGTGCTGCCCAAGTTTCAATTTGCCAAAAAATTTGAACGTGTAGGGGTTCTAATTGACTTCGGTATTTATTCAGGTAGTAAGTAGACTGATAAAGCAAGTAAAGTCTAAAATATTTTTGAAACTCTTTATTGTTTACTAAAAAATATTCGTTAAAAATTGACGATAGCTCTCGATAGACTGCTTTTTTTTCTTTGCGCTCTACCAAAATGGAATTTGAGACAATTAGATGAATTAAATCGAAATACTTAGGTTTGAATGAACTTAATTCCCAGTCTAATACAGAGATTTCATTCCTACCAATAAACATGTTCCAATAAGTAAAGTCACCATGAGCTTTATACATCTCTATATCATAGTTACTCATAGTGCTAAGATGTTCTATTTGCTGTTTGCATTTAGTTGTTAGGTCTGAGAACTTATAGTTATTGTTTGGAAACTCCGATTTCAGGTCACCCAAATAGTCATACAATTCATTGATGACTTCGTTTAAATCCCTGCGTCTTATTGTTTTGCTACTAAGTTTTTGATAGAAGTCCCAAAGTAATGAGAACTTCTTTTTCTTGCTAATCCTTGCGGTCCTCGCGGAAACTTCAGTAAACCCATTGGCACCTTCTATATTTAAGACCTGCGGTGTCAAATGGGGAGCAAGGTCCGCTGGATCAATAGACTGCAGCGAAACAACTTCGTTTTTAACCAAATCTCTCGATTCATCACTGGTTGGTATTTTAAAATAAACAGTTCTTCCGTCTTTTTTTTGAGCGACTACCACGAACTTCCTATTTACTCCGGGAGTCCCAAAAAAAACTCCAACCTTCGTATATCTTCTGCAAATTTTTTCATAATCGGAGTCACCGGATACCATATAAGCCCTTTTCTCAAAAAAGATTGATTGTAATCGAAAATACCATATTGTTTTAAGTAAAATTGAGTACAATTTTGCTTTTAATGTAATTTGGGGATAGCTTTTGAGAAAAACAGCACTATTGAATTTGTCTTCTATAAGCCAAAAATCTCTTCCATTTTTTTTGACTATAAAAAAATATTTTGCTATTTCTTCAGAATCTTGGTCTGAGGAAAAAAGGCTGCATATAGAATAATGAGTCATAGTAATTCGCTTACAACCTTTCTTGCATTCGACTCAATATCTTTTGTAGTATCAAGGATTATCGTTCTACAATATTTATTCTCTAGTTTCTTGTATGCTGCGCGCTGTCGTTCTGTTTCACACCATGAAACCTCTTGTTTTCTATCCTGAATAGTACTCGTAGGAGCATCGACTATCACTAACAGTGTAGGTTTAGGTATAAACCTAGCTACAAATTTTGTGAATATGTCACTAGCACCATAGCAATACCTTGCGGGATCAACCAATATATCATAATAATAACGATCGAATAGTCTGATTTTGTTATCTCTGTTTAATTCACCGCATCCTAAATTGTATTCCACAAACCAGAAAACTAATTTCAATAGCGACTTTAGCAATCCATGTCTTACCTTTTCATGAGGGTTTGTCACTGGAGAACCGTTATTGACATTCCTGTATCTTGGTAAAAATCCAGGTACAAGGTAGTGATACGAATACGGTAAATCCATGTCACTTAACGCTCTCTCAACAGCGCCGATTATTGTTGATTTGCCTGCGCCGTCAGGCCCTAAGAATACTATTCTCATTTTATACTATTTTCCTGAATAATAACATCCAAACCAATACCGTACCAATAGAGCCCGTTATCATAGACACTGGCAAGCTCAATAATTCGTTCGTTTCATAAAGCAGATAGAACACCATTAATGAAGTAATCATTGAGGCCAACGAGCTAATTAAAATATTTTTTGATTCATATTTTAGCCTGGATATAACTTTAATAATTGAGTTTGCGAAAGAACCAAGAGGTAACCAAATTAATATCGTTAATACCTTTTTTATGTCCTCATTATTCGTCGGATATATCAGATCAACTATGATACTGTTGAAGCAGGTGACTGAGGTTAACATTAGAGCTAAGATAAAACCGCCTATGAGCGCAAACCTCAAAACTCCATTTAATGCGAGGTTGCTATTTTCAGAACCAAACTTATTCAACAGATAAGACTCAACGGAAATAATTGCAAAGTTGAATATGGAAGCTAGATTTTGAGCACTCTTTATTGAACCTATTGTTGATATAGACATTAAGCTATATGCGACTAGGCTTACGCCATTCGTAGAAATCCATTGAATTTTAGACGCGAAATAGAATCCAAAATTGGCTATATATATGTTCCTAGCACTATTAATCCTAATAGTATCCATACTAAAAATATTTGATAGATATACTAATTGTATGAGTACCATGGCGAGCATGTACGGTAATAAAAACCAGTGTAAATCTATATTATGGTTAGAAAATATTGCAATTGGAACAAGCGAGATAAGGACTAATATCACACGTAAAACTAGCAACTTAAGTTTTCTTTCCTTAATGAGTAACTTTCTGACGCAGTCATCTATTGAAAAAATGCAACAGTATATTGGAACTAGTATATAGTTATCAATGCCAAGCTCAATCGTATTGTTTATCGTTAGTAAAATTAAAGTAATAGCTGCACAACCAAACAAAATCAAAACGATTGAAGTTGTTAGATGAGCCCTCTCTTTTACAAGTTCAGATTCCATTAAGCATGGAGCCGTAACCAAATTATAAAACAGATTCAATACAAACAGCGATGACAATATAAATATTGCATACTCACCATAAATTTCTAACCCTAAGCACCTTACTATTACTACACCAACGATAAAGGTTATCAAACTATTCAGAGATTGCTCTATAAGAAAAAACAACTTAGCTATCTACCTAGGTCATACAAATGGATAAAACACAAAATCACCCATATCATTTCTGGGTCCCCAAAAAGATACAGTGAACAGTAATTGTAATATTATAATCATGATGTAAACAATCGCGCCAACCTTACTGTATTTGGCATTTAACGCTAAATACAAAACAAATGGCTGCAATATCTGACTATAAATTATAATTCGGTCATAAATTAATACATTGGTGGCAAAGAAAGAAGAGGCCACTATCGGTATAAAAAATGCGATGAGCAAAACGTTATTTTTTTCTAACTTGTCTTTATCACAAAATAAAAGTAGCGATGCTGACAACAGTAGCGGGAGATTCCGGTGGTTCATTGAAGACTCTTTTATTAATCCCGAGTTTGCCATGTCGGTATATGCAGATAACGTTCGTTCGAATATACCAAATACTCCAATAGCTGCGTTTGTTATTTGCTCTACGAGCCCTCCAACTGGAAAAATCATTAAAATGACTGCAACCAATATCATTGCTTTATTTATCCTCAGGAAATACCCTGAAAATAGTAACAACCCAAAAATAGCTGCTTTATGAAATAGTATACTTAATAGTACAACGCCTAATGATATTAGTTTGTTCCTACTGAATACTTGCAAACCAAGCAGAAGCAAAATGACTGACACTCCCTGCCGGAAAATATTCAAGTTTATTTGATAAAAAACAAATGTCGTTGTAAAAAATATAAAGTATAACGCTGCGTTTTTCTTATCAATGCTATACATTAGCAATCCCAATAATCCGTTTACGATTAGCGCATAAACTAACGAAAAGAATATGTATTGCTCTGATATTGACGAGATCCCAGCATTTAAGACTTTTAGCGCTGGTTCGTCTATTTGATATAAATATGGGTCGCTGAATATTTTAAAGTAGTAAATGATGTCAACACCATAATTTTCAGATTTTAACCCAAACGCTATTGTCCATATAGCGGTTACATATACCAAACTAACTGAAGGGTATCGTCTTAAACACAGGTACGAGATATAGGATAGTGTAAAAATGAAATATTTTATCATGGCAGTTAGATTTGAATTTGGGCGTAGTGGTCTGGTTAATTTTTCAGTGCATTATTTGTGATGCCTACAAACTTTAACTAATGCATTTGATTTTTTGTAATTAAATGGAATAGCGACTCGGCTAAATTTGTGTTGGCAGAACAATCGAAAATCATTATAAACAAACGGAAGTTAAAAGTAAGTTTCGTTCCTGATCTTTAGCCGATAGTATTGGCCATCCATCCAAAGGCCATGTAATATTCATTTTAGGATCATTCCATGTGATTGACTTCTCTGCTTCCGGATTATAATAGGCTGTGCACTTGTATACGAACTCCGCTTCTATAGATGTAACATAAAATCCATGAGCAAAGCCTTCTGGAATCCAAAGTTGCCGCTTATTCTCTGCCGAAAGGTAAACACCAATCCACCTCCCAAATGTGGGTGAGCCTTTTCGAATATCAACCGCGACATCGAATACTTCACCAGATACAACACGTACTATCTTTCCTTGGGTATTTTCAGTCTGGTAGTGGAGGCCGCGTAAGATGCCTTTTTTGGACTTCGAGTGATTATCTTGTACAAACGTCGTTTGCTTACCGGTTACTAATTCTTCAAACCTCTTTTGGTTCCAGGTTTCCATGAAGAAGCCACGCTCATCTCCCTACACTGTTGGCTCAATAATTTTTACATCTGGAATTTTTGTATCAATAACTTTCATTATTAACTCGTATACCGTCTTAGGTTCTTGAGTGCTAGCTGCCAGTCGCTCGGTTCAATTCCAAACTCGGTATGGATTTTCTTATTGTTTAGTGTGGATTTCGCGGGTCGCTTAGCAGGTGTTGGGTAATCATTTGTTGAAATAGAGGTTACTGACATTTTTTTGTTCAGCAACCCCTGTTTATTAGCCTCGTTGAAAATGGTTTTCGCAAACTGATACCAGGAAACATGGGGCAGTCCTGAATAATGGTAGACACCAAACCCTTTATGATTGTTTTGTTTGATAGCGAATGAAATCTCAATCAACACCTTTGCAATGTCTCCTGCATAGGTAGGGCCACCAATCTGGTCTGACACAATACCTAATGTATCTCTTGTCTCTGCGAGACGCAGCATGGATTTAACAAAGTTAATTCCATATTCACTGAAGACCCAAGCAGTTCTCACGATTACATGACGCTTACAGGCATTAGCTACAGCAATTTCACCCGCCAGTTTACTTTTGCCATAAACGCCCTGAGGACCCGTTTCATCATTTTCTATGTATTCGCCTTCTTTGTCGCCGGCAAAGACATAATCCGTTGAGATATGAAGTATGGCTGCACCACTTTCTTCAGCGGCTTTGGCCAAGTTCTCAGGTCCATCCCGATTTATGGCATATGAAAGTTCTACTTCTTCTTCGGCGCGATCAACTGCGGTGTGTGCAGCAGCATTAATAATCACATCAGGTTGAAAAGATTGCACAACGTCAGTTACGGCATTTGAATCTGTGATATCAAGCTCGTCTCGTTCCAGTGCAATGAACTTTACTCCGTCTACGCTACTTAGTTGCTCAACCAAGCAACGTCCTACTTGGCCAAAGCAGCCCGTTACCAATATTTTCATGACTTGGCACGTTCCTCCGCAATAAGACGAGTCAGGTATTGTCCATACTCATTTTTCAACATCGGCTTAGCGATAGTCTTGATTTCTTCATTCGACAGCCATCCGTTATGCCAGGCGATTTCCTCTAAACATGCCACTTTCAGGGCTTGCACGTTTTCAATGGTTTGAACGAATGAAGAAGCTTCATGCAGGCTTTCGTGCGTACCTGTATCTAACCAAGCAAATCCGCGTCCCAATAGCTCAACGTTCAAAGATCCGTTGTTTAAATACATTTCGTTTAGCGAGGTAATTTCGAGCTCACCTCGGTCTGATGGTCGCACTTCTTTCGCTAAATCGACGACGCGGTTGTCATAGAAATAAAGGCCTGTTACTGCATAGTTTGATTTCGGTTTTGCTGGCTTTTCTTCAATAGAAATAGCGCGCATATGCTTATCAAATTCGACGACACCAAAACGCTCTGGATCTTTAACTTGGTAGCCAAATACAGTAGCTTTTCCATTTTCAGCAAGGTCTCGTGCATTTTTGAGCTGTTTGCCGAAAGACTGGCCATAGAAAATGTTATCCCCCAATACCAGACACACACTGTCACTGCCAATGAAGTCTTCGCCAATAATAAAAGCCTGGGCAAGGCCATCAGGACTGGGTTGAACGGCATACTCCAATGAGATACCAAAGTCCCCGCCATCACCTAGCAGGCGCTTAAAACTCTCGTTGTCTTCCGGTGTAGTGATGATAAGGATTTCACGAATACCCGCGAGCATCAGCGTCGATAGTGGATAGTAAATCATCGGTTTGTCATACACAGGTAGAAGCTGCTTTGATACACCACGGGTTATTGGATAAAGTCGCGTGCCGGAGCCGCCAGCGAGGATGATGCCTTTCATAATTTTTAGTACCGAGAATTTGAGATACGAGAAATAGCCCTAAAGGTCACAAGCCGATTAGTTTGTGCCGAGGCGTTCACAGGAGTAGGAGCCATCCTGCACACGTGACCACCATTCCTGGTTATCCAAATACCACCGCACAGTTTTGCGAATGCCGGACTCAAAGGTTTCTTCTGGTTTCCAACCCAGCTCACGCTCAATTTTTGCTGCATCAATTGCGTAGCGGACATCGTGGCCGGGGCGGTCTTTTACATAGGTGATGAGATCCTGATACTGCGCTACACCTTCAGGTTTGTTAGGTCGCAGTTCTTCCAGCAGCAGGCAAATGGTTTTGACCACTTCAATATTGGCTTTCTCGTTGTGACCGCCGATGTTATAGGTTTCACCAATCACACCTTGAGTAACTACTTTGTAAAGTGCACGTGCGTGGTCTTCTACAAACAGCCAATCACGAACTTGCATGCCGTCGCCATAGACCGGCAGGGCTTTACCATCCAAAGCATTGAGGATCATCAGTGGGATCAGTTTTTCCGGGAAATGGAATGGGCCGTAGTTGTTAGAGCAGTTAGTGACAATGGTAGGCAAACCGTAAGTACGCAGCCATGCACGAACCAGATGATCACTCGATGCTTTTGAAGCGGAATAGGGGCTCGAAGGCTCATAAGCGCTTTCTTCAGTGAACAGGTCGGTCGTGTCTTCAAGGTCACCATAAACTTCGTCAGTAGAAATATGGTGAAAGCGGAAAGCGGCTTTCTTATTACCGTCAAGCGCGTTCCAATATTGGCGCACAGCTTCTAAAAGGGTATAGGTACCGATGATGTTAGTTTCGATAAAGGCAGCTGGGCCATCAATAGAGCGGTCAACATGCGATTCTGCCGCCAGGTGCATTACCGCATCCGGTTGGTAGGTAGCAAAAATGTCATTCATTGCACCACGGTTACAAATGTCGGCTTCGACAAAGGCGTAGCGTTTATTTTGGACAATGTCAGTGAGGGATTCCAAATTACCGGCATAGGTGAGTTTATCAACGTTGATTACACTGTCTTGGGTGTTTTGAATAATATGGCGCACAACGGCAGAACCGATAAAACCTGCGCCACCGGTAACTAGAATTTTCACTATGATTCTCTTTTAACTGAAGCCAAAAAATTAAACACTTAGCTTTTTAAAATAAGTGTTGGAGAAGGACGTGAGATAGAAGCCTAAAGATACGAGACAAAACCAAATTATCGATGAAAAGCTTGGTATATAGTTTTACTTTATGCTTTATATTGCCAATGTAAGTAGGCAATGCTGTTGGCGAAATTGGAGGCGCCTTCTCGCGCCTCTATAAACCTATTTATATGAGTAATTGTAATACCCGTAAGCCCCGCCACCATAAGCATTGGCCGCTTTACGCTCTACTGCGTTAAGAATAAAACCCTTAACCTCAATCCCAGCCTTAGCAAAGCGAGCGTTCGCTACTTCAATTTCTTTGACTGGGTTCATACCGAAGCGTCCCACCATAAAAGTGGTGCCTGCATGTGCACCAATGATAGAGGGGTCCGTTACTGCCAATACCGGTGGGGTATCAATCAGCACTATGTCATAATGTTGCGAAGCCCACAGCGTAAATTGTGCAAATCTTGGGTGCATTAATAGTTCGGAGGGATTCGGTGGGACTTTACCTCTGGTGACCAGGTCCAGGTTTTCTACTGCCGTTTTCTTTACAACTTCGTTAATTTCCTTTTGGCCTGATAGTACGTCGGAAAGGCCATTGTCCCACTGTAAACCAAAATGACGCTGTAAGTAGCCTTTACGCATATCTGCATCTATAACCAAAACGCGCTGACCGGTTTTGGCAATGACAGCTGCAAGGTTTACTGCAACGAAAGATTTACCAACATTTGGTGAAGGGCCGGAGATCATCAATATGTTGTTTTTGGCTTCCATCATGGCAAAGTGCAAACTGGTACGCAGGCTGCGCAGTGCTTCGATAGATAAATCAGCAGGGTTTGCTTCGGCAAGCAATGCTTCTTTTAGCGATATGTCCCGCTTGTTTTTCGCCTTTTTTGCAATTTGTGCCTGTAATTCTGACGCAGGTAAGCATGCATAGACTGGCAAGCCGATGGCTTCGATTTCATCGGGGTTTTCTACACCACGATTAAATGCTGCTTTCAGCAAAGCAATCCCAACCGCTAACATGGCACCCAACAATGTAGCTACTACTGCAATCAACGGCTTTTTCGGCTTTACTGCGCGAGTGTATGCGGCTGCTTCATCCAAAATGCGCACATTGCCTACTGTGCTGGCTTTTACAATGCGCAGTTCCTGCACTTTGTTTAACAGTTGCACATAGATTTGCTGATTGACTTCGACGTCACGGGTTAAGCGTAATACTTCCCTTTGGGTCTTTGGCAGCTTTTGGGTCTGAGCGGTGATTCTATCGCGTTCAGCCAACAGAGTTTTTCGTTTGTCCAGTAGGGCTGAGTACACAGGATGTTCATGGGTAAAGCGCTGACTGATTTCACTTTCTTTGAAGGTCAGCTCATTTAGTTGCTCTTCTAATTTCACCATAACATCTAATGTTGCTTTGGCTTCCAGCGTTAAATCTACGGATTCATTCTGTTGGCGGAATATATTAAGTTTGTCTTCCGCTGCGGTCAGCTTTAGTTTTATATCAGGCAGATTTTTACCCAAAAATTCCAGGCTTTGCTGTGCTTCTGCTGCATTGCGTTCCACATTCTGCAGGAAGTAGTTTGTGGCAATGTCATCCAGCAGTGCTTCGATCTGCTCCTGATTTGTTCCTTCAAAGGATAATTGCAACACGCCGCTTTGCTTACCTCGCTCACTCACTGCCAGGTTTTGTTGCAGCCATTGAATGGCATCAAGGCGACTGCGTTTTGCCAGGGTAAAACTGTCACTATTTTCACCTTCAATCGCACGCACCATCAGGCTGTAGCCGTTAATTTGTTTGGATTCGCCTACCTGAGCTCGCAGTACTTCACGACCTTCACTGGTCTCAAGCATAACCTCGCCAAGTTCGGTATCGGTGATTACTAAAGTAAAGGTATCTAATTGGGCATGTTCTGGCACCTCGAAGCGAGCAACATCAGCACTAATCAGGCTGCCAGTAAGCCGAGCAATACCTTTACCCACTATAGGAAAGTACTGGGGGTTAACAAGAGTTGTTAAGTTAAACTTATCGACGGTCTTGCCCAATACCATACGAGATTTGATGATTTCGATTTCTGTGGTCGCCGATGACTCACTGGCAAACAGTTCACCCATGTCACCTAAAGCAGGCATGCCGCTGCTTTTTTCTTCCACCTGAACGAGTGCATCAGCCTTGTACACAGGAGTAGCGAGCAAAGCGTAGCTAATGCCCAGCATTGCAAATGCTATCGTTGTTGAAGCTATCAGCCACCGAGCATCAATCAGAATGCCAAACAGTTTGCCCAGATCGATTACTTCAGAATCGTTCGACCCGGATTGGGAAATATTTGTTGTTGTCATAAATGCCAGTCAATTTAGAAACCTAGAACCTAGAACCTAGAGTCGAGAGGTGAACCTGAATATTGAGCTTCCGGCTTTTCTCTTGTCTGCTTTTGCATATCTCGCGAATTGTTTATAGTCTTTTGGCCCATGCGTTGGCCGCTTGGTCTAATAGTGACCATGCGAAATCAAACGCTTCTAGGCTTTGCCGATAGGGGTCTGGAATATCTTTTTGGGCAATCCATTGTCCAAACAACATGGTTTTGCCTCTTGCGGTTGGCGCAATTTCACATACCGCATCGATATGACCTTTTTCCATCACCAGAATAAGGTCATATTCAGCGGCCAATGGTTGGGTCAGTTGCCTGGCAGCATGTCCATCAAGGTTGATATTGTGTTTTTCAGCGACCTGGCTTGCCATTTTGTCAGCTGGCTTGCCTGTGAGACGGCTTTTTTCTACAGCAATCCCTGCTGAACTTATGTGTTTGGCGGGCAGCAAGCTTTTAAGCAATGCTTCCCCGGTTGGTGAGCGACAGATATTGCCGACGCACACCACTAAAATTTTGTTAAACATTACCAGTTCTTCACCCTGTGAGCGCCTTCAGTCAGTTGATTAAAGCCGGCAATAGAAGGAAGCAGATTACTCATTACTCGGTTCCAACGGGCAATCGGAGCGGCAGTTACATATACAATGTCCTGAGGCTGCAGTTTGAACTGATTGCCCACAATCAGGTTAGTGGCGTTGGTGATGTCAAGTTGATAGACATCGGCAATGATTTCAGGATTGTCACTGTGACGAATAACAAAAATGCCCGTCGCATCTGAACTCAGCTCATTGACACCACCCACGGTACCGATAGCCTGAGTCAAGGACATCTCGTCTCGTCCCAGGGTGACCACTGAAGGTTTGATAACTTCGCCCAATACGTACACTTTTTGATTGTCGTTTAGCGGCACGTGGACAATATCTTTGGCCTGCAGTAAGTAATTGTTGGATGTGACACCGTTTTGCATCAGATCCCGCAACGACAATGGAATGACCTTGTCACCGCGTGTGATAGTTACACGGTTCCAATTGGCATCTTCTGTAATGCCACCAGTCTGGTTAATGGCATCCAGTAGGGTTAGTGGGACGTTCGTTATTGGCAGTTGGTTTGGTTTAGCAACTTCGCCGGTGATGTAGACCTTCTGGCTTCGGTACGCCGCAACGCTAACATCTACCTGAGGTTGCTCAATGTATTTGGCTAATCTGGTGCTAATGTCTTCGCGGATCTGACTTACTGTAAGACCTTCTACTTTTACCTTACCTATATAAGGATAAAAGATGTTTCCGTCAGAGTGGACCACATTGCCAGAGTCTGCCGCAGATCGGTATGAGCCGGCTGGTGTAGTCAGTTCCGGGTGGTCATATACGATGATGTTCAGTACATCACCAATGCCTACTTGGTACTCGTATTGCTGATAAAGCGTAATGCTGGCGACATCGTGAGCGGCTTGCTTTTCGATCCGGTTAAACGACTGAGCATTCTGAAATGTAAGCTGATGAACAGTTAAGCCATCGTTTGACAGTTCCATATGGGAACCGGTTGCACAACCGCCTAACAGGGCAGCCATTGCTAAAATAATAATCTTTTTATTCACTGCTAATACCTATTGAAATGAATAAACGCGTTTTATTCATTTTCATAGACACTAAATAATGCTCCGCTGTTGAGCGGCAGCGGGGACTTAAAGGCGTCCGTTACCATTGATTGCTGAAGACAGTGCTGATGAGCGTTTAGAAAAACTTAACTCAGATTCCAGTTCTGGCCGTTTGGGTCGTTTTATAGAGAGACTGCCTAGGACTGTTGAGTTGCTTATCACCAGGGAGCCAAGCGATACGTAGTCGTTCATTGGTGTGAGACTGAACGTTTAGGAATCAAAAGACATGGCTACCGCACGGGTTTGTCAGCTTCCCACTCGCTGTGCGGTTAAAAAACCGTCGATACTTTCAATTGTTAAATCACTAACTATTAGCTGCGGATAACCCTTATCTGGTTATCACTACAATCAACAGTGATGTTTGTTTAGCCTTAAACTCTTGAACTTAAAATAAAGTTTAGGGTGGCAAATTATTTAGTTCTGATTGACAGATGACAATATCTTGACTGTGTCAGTCTGTATCGATTGCATCGATGTCAGTTTCAGATGTTTGCAACTGTTATTAATGTTGCGCGCTGTTATTTATTTATGCGGTTTCTGTGAATTGGATTGTTGAATAAGAAACGTATATTCAAATTCGGTAATCTATATGCTTTGTAATCACTTACCTTCTATACACTGTCAGCGTGCGCTTTTCTTTAATAACAACCTATTTCGTGTTGCGGTATTGTTTCTAAACGCTGTTTGGTAATAAATTTGCTCTGCACAGCTCACATAAACGGATTTCCACGCTTTTTGTGATCTACGTCACGACGGTGCGCAACTAAAAATTAGCCGTTACATGTTGTCTGGCTTAATATTTCTGCAAGAAGAGAGACAAATGATAGGTGTGGTGTAGGAGATATCTCACACGTGGTGAAATGGATATTCCTAAGCAGCCATATCTCAATCTTACTTCCGCACTAAACAGTTTATTTATCCTGCAATCTGTACTTCACAAACTGAGTGAAATTCATTCGCTGTTTTCTGCTGTCAAGCTTCGAGCCATGACCACCATATGGTCACCTATGCAAACGTCGTATGTAGGTAGAGCCCAGGACACAGAAAAGAGAGTGCGGATGATAGGGAGCTCAATCAAAGTAAGTGACTTATATTCGCTTATAAAAGTAGGGCGGGGGGATTGAGAATGCTGTTGGCACCGCTTTGTCGTTCTAAGTATCAGCCAGAGACATCAGCGATCCCAGAACAAAGGAGTGGGGCGTATGGGTGTGGTCTGTGAGGAGGGTAGGGACCTGTCAGTCCTTCACTAGGTGTATGTACATGTTTTTATTGTTTATTAAAGTCAGATTATATTCGTTTATAGAGTTGATATCACGACTACCTAGAAGATCAGAGGGCAGTTATTACACAGTATTGGATTAATAGAGACCTCAATCAGTTTTCAATATTAGACAGTAATTAATTTAGGGAGTGTTTATAAGTCGAAGGCAAATGCGTTTTGGTTATTCTTTGCGCTGCACATTTATTGCTCGCCTATATTTGATTAAGCTGAAGAATTGAATGCTTTACAACCTTGTTCAATCAGCGTGAACACCAATCTGTTAGTCAATTATTTGGCGGGTGACAAATAAAATAGAGAGCTAAGTCACAATTCGCATTCCAATTAGGCGTGATATCTCAATCCTTAAGTATAATCACTGTGCTTATTTATTTACCCAGTTGTTAGAGGTGTTGTTTTGAAAAAGCAAAATGGTTTTACCCTGATTGAGCTCGTAGTTGTAATTATTATCCTGGGCATTCTGGCTGTAGTTGCTGCCCCTAAGTTTATTAATCTTTCCTCAGATGCTCGCGAAGCTGCTTTGCAAGGTGTAGCTGGTTCTATTAAAGGTGCTAACGCCATGGTTCATGCCAAGGCACAGGTTGCAGGCGTTGCTGAGGAACCTACTGCCAACGTGAATTTGAATGGAACCGCATTTGTTGCAGCAGCTGGTAAAGCAGTGACCCCGGAGACATTCGGTGTTGTTTATGGCTATATTCCAGCTACTCAAGAAGCTCTGCGTACTGCGCTTGAGCTGGACGTTAAAGAGTGGGATATCGCTGCAGATGCAGGCGTTGCAAAATCAGCTCCGGAAACAAAAGCTGATGAGTTGTCTATAAACATCAAACAGAAAGATGCACCTAATGGATGTTACGTTACATATACTCAGGCAGGTGAGGGTGTAGCTCCAGTAGTAGAAGTTGTTGAAACTGGTTGCTAATATATTTAATTAGTTTTTATTAAGGCTCCTATGGGGCCTTTTTTTGTGCTCTTGTACGGTGGTTTACCTCGTTGAAGGTTAATTCAGTAAAAGTTATCGGAGTTGGGCGCCAGTTAAGCAGTGCGGGAGTCTAGGGTTATTGCACTTCCTACTACTGACGGTATTTCCTTGGGAAAAATAGAATCATGGGTTTTGTCTCGATTAGGAGGTATCTGCAAAACCGTAAAGCTCTCTAGCAGTAAGAGCTGTGCGGGGCATACCACGAATTTTTGTAAAGATAGCTATGTTCTACTGACCATCATACTGCTCTATTTCGATCGATAGTGGTGTCGGCAGTGTAAGTTGCAAAAATCCGCGAGCAGACTTAAGTTCCTCAGAGAAGAGGTTGGTTGCGAGAGTGGACTTGATATGAAGCCGACGGCCTGAGAGTTATGATGTGTTTAACGGAATAGCTGGGAATTTAAGATACAAAAAACCTGCATGTGCAGGCTTGTTTTCTCTCTTAAAAAGAGTTGGTTGCGGGAGCCGGATTTGAACCGACGACCTTCGGGTTATGAGCCCGACGAGCTACCATACTGCTCCATCCCGCGTCCGAATTGTAGTTATCAGTTTTACTTCTTAATAAGGAAGTGGTTGCGGGGGCCAGATTTGAACTGACGACCTTCGGGTTATGAGCCCGACGAGCTACCATGCTGCTCCACCCCGCGTCCGAATTGTTTGCTGTTTGTTTTGAACCTTTCTGTCAGCCAGAAAGTTGGTTGCGAGAGCCAGATTTGATGTGAAGCCGACGACCTTCGATTCTTTATGAAAAGAGTTGAGCCCGACGAGCTACCATGCTGTTCTATCCCGCGTCCGAATTGTAGTTATCAGTTTTACTTCTTAATAAGGAAGTGGTTGCGGGGGCCAGATTTGAACTGACGACCTTCGGGTTATGAGCCCGACGAGCTACCATGCTGCTCCACCCCGCGTCCGATATTTCTGCTTTGCTCAGCTACTGCGTCGAAAGCGGGGCGAACTATAACGACCGAACTTTTTCATTGCAAGCCGATTTCGGGAATATGCGTTTGTTTGCCTGAATAATCATCGATGTTTGCTGCTTTGTATTCAGGGTGTTGGCGGTTGGCTCCCTTAAGGTTTCATAAGATGAGTGGCGCAAAGAGTCGGAGCTACTAAATTTGAGAACTGTTTATACATAGATGAGGTTCGAAGGTATAATGCGCCACTAAATTACGAGCAAGCCAAAGCATCAACACACATGTTTTCATTTTTTGCCGCAGCCCCCAAGGGCTTTGAATATGCCCTGGCGGGCGAACTGGCCGAGCTTGGCGCCTCTGAGATCAAAGAGAGTGTGGCCGGCGTCTATTTTTCTGCAACTCTGGAGCAAGCCTACCGAATCACTTTGTGGACTCGTTTGGCCAGCCGGATTGTACACATCATCTATAAAGGCCCTTGCGAGTCTGCTCAGCAGCTGTATGACGCTGCTTACTGTATTGACTGGCCAAGCCACTTTGATTACCGCAACAGCTTTGCCATTGATTTTCATGGTACCGGCGGTTTTATCAATAACACCCAATTTGGCGCGCTGAAGATTAAGGACGCGGTCGTTGACCGTTTCCGTGATGATTTCGACCGTCGTCCTGACGTCAGCCGAACTGATGCGGACTTCCGTATCGACGCTCACTTCCGTAACAACCAGGTGACTATTGGACTTAACTTCTCAGGTGGCGCTTTGCATCAGCGTGGTTATCGCGATCGTACTGGTGAAGCGCCGCTGAAAGAGAATCTGGCCTGTAACATGTTGGTGCGCAGCGGCTGGACCAAAGCGCCTCAAACCTTGATGGATCCATTCTGTGGCAGCGGTACCGTTGTGATTGAAGCTGCGTTGATCGCTGCAGATGTTGCTCCAGCCCTGAAGCGTAGCCGCTTTGGCTTTGAGTACTGGCGCCGTCATAAAGAGGATGTATGGCGTGAGGTTAAGGCAGAGGCCGATGTACGTGCCAACCGTGGCTTGCAGTCATGCGAACTTAAGTTGTATGCATCTGATATCGACTCCCGCGTGGTGGCGTTGGCAAAGCGTAACGCTCAGAACGCCGGTGTGGCCCACCTGATTGACTTTAAAGTGGCTAATGCGCTGACTGTGGAACCTGCGGCTGAAACTGGCTTTATGGTCACCAACCCTCCATATGGCGAGCGTTTAGGTAACATGTCTGAACTGTTGCAGCTGTACTATCAGCTGGGTGATAAGTTCAAGCGTGAGTTTGGTGGTTGGAAGGTGGCGATGTTGTGCTCCGATATCGAACTCATGTCTGCCATCAAGCTAAAAGCTGACAAGCAGATGAAGATGTTCAACGGTGCGCTGGAGTGTGGTTTTAACCTGTACACCTTGCACGCCAAGTCTACCCGCCGCGAAATGCCATCGGCAGAGGGTGTCGATATCAGCAAAGTTGCTGAACCATTTGCCAACCGCTTGAAAAAGAACATGAAGCAGCTGGATAAGTGGGCCAAGCGCGAAGGTATCGATTGTTACCGTATTTATGATGCTGACATTCCGGAATATAACGTGGCTATTGACCGTTACCAGGACTACCTGGTGATGCAGGAGTACGCTGCGCCCGCCAAGATCCCGGAGAATGTGACCAAGCGTCGTATGACAGATATGTTGCTGGCGCTGCCGGTTGCCAGTGGTGTTGACCCGGAAAAAATAGTGGTCAAAACCCGTGAGAAGCAAAAGGGTACCAGCCAATATCAGAAGCTGGATAAAGAGAAGCTGGAGCTGACTGCTCACGAGTATGGTTGTCAGTTCAAAGTGAACCTGACGGATTATCTGGATACAGGCTTGTTCCTTGACCATCGTCTGACCCGTAAGTTGGTCGGTGAAAAGTCCAAAGACCGCGACGTACTGAACCTGTTCTCTTACACAGGCTCTGCCTCTGTACACGCAGGTAAGGGCGGTGCCAAATCTGTGACCACAGTGGATATGTCAAACACCTATCTGAACTGGGCTAAAGATAACTTTGTATTGAATGGTCTGATGGGCCGTCAGTATCAGTTTATCCAGGCTGACTGTTTGCAGTGGGTTAAAGACTGTGAGCAGCAATTTGACCTGGTGTTTATCGATCCGCCGACTTTCTCAAACTCCAAGCGGATGGAAGATTCCTGGGATGTGCAGCGTGATCACGCCAATGTGCTGGCCGACTTGAAAAAACTGCTGCGTCCGGGCGGTGAGATAATCTTCTCCAACAACAAGCGTAAGTTCAAAATGGATATGGATGCGCTGGCTAAGGTTGGTCTGCAGGCGGTGAATATTGATGCCAAACTGCTGCCGGAAGACTTTAAGCGTAACGCTCAGATCCACAATGTGTGGCTGGTGACTCATGCCTGAGACAAGTGTATCAGCGCTTACCCTCTATCATACCGACGGCTGCCATCTGTGTGAGATGGCAGCAGAGTTGCTCAGTGCAATGCAGCTGAACTTTGTTCACCAGGACATTTGTGATGATGAGCAACTGGCTGAACGCTATGGTATTCGCATACCGGTCCTGGCCACCGCAAGTGGTCAGGAACTGAACTGGCCCTTCGATGAAGCGGCAGTGAAACAATTTTTGGGAGTCTAGATTGAGTCTGGTTCGAATTAACAAAGGATCACTGGCCTATGGCTATATTCCTTTGCTGCAGGAAGCTGATTTTACCATTGAGGCCGGTGAGCGAGTGTGTATCGTGGGTCGCAATGGTGCCGGTAAATCCAGCCTGTTGAAAGTACTGTCCGGTGACACTTTGCTGGATGATGGTGAATTCAATATCGCCAACGATGTGAAGGTCAGTCGTTTGCAACAGGATCCACCCAAGCAGGAGCAGGGCACTGTTTACGCTTATATTGCCGGTGGCCTGCAGAAAGTGGGTGAGGCGCTGGAGCAGTATCATAAGCTGTCAGCTTCCATGGCCAACGCCAGCCCTGACGAGATGGAGCGAATGCTCAAGCAGATGGAACGTCTGCAGGGTGAGTTGGATCATCTGGGTGGCTGGCAGTTGGATACCCGTATTAATGGTCACTGTAAACGCCTGGCGTTGGACCCTGATACACCGCTGTCAGAATTGTCCGGTGGCTGGCAGCGTAAAGTGGCACTGGCGCGCGCGCTGGTGAGCGAGCCGGATTTGCTGCTGCTTGACGAACCGACCAACCACCTGGATATCGATACCATCGAGTGGCTTGAGCAATACCTGCTGGCCTATAAAGGCGCCATTGTCTTTATCAGTCACGACCGTGGCTTTATCAGCCGCATGGCAACCCGTATTGTCGACCTCGACCGAGGTGTTGTAACCTCCTGGCCGGGTAACTATCAAACCTATTTGGAAGGCAAGGCTGAATGGCTGCGCGTAGAAGCGGAGCACAACGCTGCTTTCGATAAGAAGCTGGCGGAAGAGGAAGCCTGGATCCGTCAGGGGATTAAGGCCCGTCGTACCAGAAATGAAGGTCGCGTGCGTGCCCTTAAAGCGTTGCGGGTTGAGCGTAAAGAACGTATCAACCGCCAGGGCAATGTGGCTATGGCGGTATCTGAGTCAGAGCGCAGCGGTAAGCTGGTATTCGAGGTCACTGACCTTAACTACAACCTGCCTGAACTGCACCTGGTGAAGAACTTCAACACCACAGTAATGCGCGGTGACCGTATCGCCATTATCGGCCCCAATGGTTGTGGTAAGTCGACGCTGATTAAGCTGTTGCTTTCTCAATTGGAGCCTCAATCCGGTAACGTCCGTTGTGGTACCAAGCTGGAAGTGGCGTACTTCGACCAGTACCGTGAGGCGCTGGATCAAGACAAAACCGTTGAAGAGAACGTGGGTGAAGGCAAGCAAACTGTCACGGTGAATGGCCGTGATCGCCATATCCTGAGTTACCTGCAGGACTTCCTGTTTTCGCCTGCGCGGGCTCGTACTCCCGTCAAAGCTCTTTCAGGTGGTGAGAAAAACCGCTTATTGCTCGCAAGGTTACTGTTACGCCCTGCGAATTTGATTATTCTCGATGAGCCGACGAATGACCTTGATATTGAGACCCTTGAATTGCTAGAGTCCATGTTGGCCGAATATGAGGGCACCTTGGTTATCGTCAGTCATGACCGTGCTTTTATCGACAATACAGTGACCAGCAGTTGGTGGTTTGCCGGTAATGGTCGTTGGAATGAGTTCGTTGGTGGTTACCAGGATGCTGTTGAGCAGGGGGCGCGTTTTTATCGTGAACCTGCTGCAGATCAATCAACTGGGGAACCTGCGCCGAAATCTGAGGTCGAAACTCAGGCTGGCAAGCAAACACAGGGTGATGCCAAGCAGGCACAGGCTAAAACCGGTAAGAAACTCTCTTATAAGTTGCAGCGTGAATTGGATGCTTTGCCAGCTCAAATGGAAGCGCTGGAGCTTGAAATTGAAGGTTTGCAGGAGACTGTGAATGATCCGGAATTTTATTCCCGCCCCAGTGACGAAGTGAACGCCGGGTTGAAGGCGTTGGCAGACAAGGAAGCGTTACTGGAGCAGTACTTCGAGCGATGGGAAGAGCTCGAGTCAATGAAGTAAGCACAGAATAATAAATAGGAAATCTGAATGAAGTTATCTTTGGACAAGACCCTGTCACTGGTTGCACTCAGTGTTGTCGGGGCCCTCGGTACCCTGCCGGCTTATGCAGCGCTTGAAGATCAGGCCTATGAAGTTGTTAATATTGAAGATTTTGACCTAAAAGGTACTTTGCCTGATACCCAGCGTGGTTACGGCATGGGTATTAACGCTGATGGCGAGATGGTTGGCGTTTCCAGAGGTCGTAAAAAACTGCGTGATGAGGATGTTGATGATGGCATCATTGATGTTGAAGATGGTATCGCACCGGAAGAGCAGATAACTTTCTCCGTAGATGAGCCTATTATTGCCAACAACTTCACTTTCATTTCATCAGCTAATCAGCCTGCTGGCGAATGGGTTCCTACATTCGACAGCCTGGGTGGTTCGACCGCTCCGAATACTACTCCCCCTAATTCAGTAGATGCCATCTATTATGGCATCAATGATGCTGGTATTAAGGTGGGCTCCGTTTCTGCTCCAGAAAAGAAGCTCACTTATGAGGGCGATAATGAGGATCAGGAGTTTTGGTACTATCGAGACTTCGAGCTCCGCGCTATAGCCAAAAAAGCTGATGGCAGCGAAGTAGAGATAGCTCCGCCATTCACCACCTATGTATATGAAGCCGAAAACGAAGCGCCGGTTGATGTGCTTGTTGGTGGTTGGTCTGTTGCGGCCAATATCAACAATAATCAGCAGGTTGTAGGCTATGCCAGTACGGATATCAGCGATTTTGGTGCAGACCGAATCAAAGCCTGTTTCGGTGATGACGTTACCCTGCCATTGGATATCTGTGTTCAGGCCAATCAATTTCCATCAGCTACCGGTAGCCGCAATATCCAATATCAGACTCGAGCTTTCGTTTGGGATCTGGATAACGCCGGTGGTGTCACTGCGACTGAGCTGCCATTGGGGCTGACTCCTGCCGCTGATTCTGAACTCATCTTCACCGCACAGGGTTTGGGCATTAACTCATCCGGTGTTGTCGCCGGACGTTCCGATACTTATCGTGACGGTGATACCGACGATAGAAGACTGGATGCCGGTTACTGGTTGCAGGAAGCCAACGACTCGGGAACTGAGGCCTATGTATTCAAACCTGTGCCTTTTCCAGATCGTGAGTATTACAACACCATCGCCTACGATGTAAATGATGATGGCCTGTTGATCGGTACCTATGACAGATATATTGAAGGTTACTTAAGAACCAAGTTCTTTACCTTTGATACTGTGAACGGTGGGCAAATCACTACTCCTCTGGATTTCTACGGCAATATTTCTGATTTGAGCAGCACTCCCCGAGATATCAACAATCAGGGTAAAGTTGTCGGATCGATTGATATTACCCATGATAAGGAAACGCCACGACCTCGCTCTGGTTTCCTGTATGATTCTGCAGCCGCTGAATTGGTGGATCTGAATAAGGTATTAACCTGTGAATCCAAAGGACTTGAGGCTGATGGTAATGGCAGCTGGAAACGTCATGAGGTACAGGTTACTGACGGAACGGGTCTGGAGCTGAGTTACCGAGCGGAAATCCGGGTAGTGGATGCTGATTCTATCGCCGAAGATGGCACTATTGTCGGTACCGCATTTGTTAGAAAGCCTATGTATCAAGTGGATTTGAACGGCGATTTGGTTTTGGAGAATGGGCAGCCGGTATTTGAGTTGAATGCCAATGGTCAGCCTCTGACATCTTTCCTGCCGCGTGCAGTGGTTCTGAAGCCATCCAATGGTGCTATCTGTACCTACGTGGACCCAGACGACGATGACGCACCATATGAGCGTAAGGGCGCTGCTGGCCTGGGTTGGCTGATGCTACTGCCGCTGCTTTGGGTACGACGCAAAATTATTGGTTAACAAAATATTAACATTTTCAGTATTTTAAGGCTGAAATGATATTTAAACGAAAATCGGAGCCCAGGCTCCGATTTTTTTTCACCATGTTCTCAATAGCTTAATATTTGAACGCTAAAATACCCGGTTTTGATCATTGATCTTGGTTCCAAAACGTTCTATTCCTAACAGTGGAGTTGGATATTTTTTCCGCTTCCCTTTTGTGTAGAACAGAGGATGCTTACATGAAAAGACAAAAACGAGATCGGCTAGACAGGGCTTTTTCCAAAGGTTTCCAGGCTGGAGTGGGTGGTCGCTCCAAGGACAATTGTCCATATTCCAATCTGGACTCCAGGTCGCAATGGCTTGGAGGTTGGCGGGAAGGCGTAGAAGGTCGACTTAATGGGACATTTACCAAGTAACAGTTAATTCAGCGTCAAGCATAAGCAAAATGCCCTCTTTTCAGAGGGCATATTTGTATCCGCCTCTCCACACAATTTTCCAGAAACCTGTAGTTACAAATCCTTCCTTGCAGCATCGATTTTTATTGAACTTACAGCGGGTTAAATGAGTAATTATGTAACCAAAGGTAAAGTTACTTGATGTGACTTTGCCTAAATGTAAACTGGCCAAAGATTTCAGCAGGATAGATGAAGTAATGAAAAAAATTATAATTGGTGTGCTGGTTCTGGGGATCGGTGCGGCAGGCTATTTCTATTGGCCAAAACAAGAGTCAAAAGGACGCAGTGGACCCCGGGGCCCAGTTAAAGTGGTCGTGACAGAAGCGGCGATGGCTCAGGTTCGCGATGAAGTTGAAGCGCTGGGCACGCTTAAGGCTAATGAATCTGTATCTATTACTCCCAAGGTGACCGATGTGGTCACTGAAATTCATTTTGATGACGGTAACCTGGTAGAGCAGGGCAGTCTGCTGGTGCAACTTCAGGATGTTGAGCAGCAGGCCAGAGTTAAGGCCGCAAAGGTGAAGCTTGAAGAGCAAATGCGAGAGCTTGCCCGTATTCGTTCTCTGGTCAGCAATAAAACCGTTGCCGAATTGGAACGGGACCGACTTCAGTCACAGTTGGATACCGCCAGGGCCGAGCTGGAAGCGGCACAATCGTCATTGACTGACCGTCGTATTGCCGCGCCTTTTGCAGGTCGTCTGGGTTTACGTCAGGTCAGCATTGGCGGCCTAGTTACCCCGGGTACTTTGATCACGACTCTTGATGATATCTCTGTCGTTAAGTTGGATTTTACCGTGCCTGAGCGCTTTATCGCTCAGATGAAACCGGGCAAGTCAGTGGAGGCTCTCAGCACCGCTTATCCGGATGAAGTGTTTGTCGGCACCGTCAGCAGCATCGATAGTCGGGTAGATCCTGCCACACGGGCAGTCACAGTGCGGGCTCAGATCGCCAATCCTGAACTAAAGCTGCTGCCGGGTATGCTGATGCAGGTAAAGCTTATCCGTGACACCCGGGAAGCGCTGATGGTACCTGAGTCTGCCATTATCCCAATCAGTGACCGGCATTATTTGTATCTGGTAGTGGACGGTAAAATTGAACGCCGCCAGGTGACTATTGGCTCCCGTGAGCGCGGTTGGGTGGAAATCACAGAAGGCCTGACTCCCGGTGAGTCTGTGGTTATCCGCGGCATTATGAAAGTTCGCCCCGGCAGTGAAGTAACCACTGAACAGGGCGAGCGTTTTACCTTTAAGGATAAGACGGACACGGAGCGAGGCTGATGATACTGACAGATATATCGGTCAAACGCCCGGTTCTGGCGTCTGTGATCAGCTTGCTGCTGGTCATTCTTGGTCTGGTCTCTTTTGGCAAATTGCCTTTGCGGGAGTACCCGGATATCGATCCACCTGTGGTGTCCATTGACACCAACTACCGGGGCGCCAGTGCTTCAGTGGTCGAGAGCCGTATTACCCAGTTGGTGGAAGACAGGGTCAGTGGTGTTGAAGGTATTCGCCACATCAGCTCTACCAGTCGGGATGGGCGCTCCAGTGTCACTCTGGAGTTTGATGTAGGCAGGGATATTGAGTCCGCCGCCAATGATGTGCGCGACCGTATCTCGGGCCTGCTGGATAACCTCCCTGAAGAAGCTGACCCACCAGAGGTTGAAAAAGCCAACTCCAGCGATGAAGTGATTATGTGGCTCAACCTGGTGTCGGATCGCCTTAACACACTTGAGTTGACTGATTATGCCCGCCGCTATCTGGTCGACCGGTTCTCTGCATTGGATGGTGTGTCCACCATACGTGTGGGCGGCGGTAAGGTTTATGCCATGCGGGTGTGGCTGGACAGGCAACGCCTTGCAGCTCATGGCTTGACAGTCGCTGATGTGGAAAGTGCGCTGAGGTCTCAAAACGTTGAGCTGCCGGCAGGTTCCATCGAGTCTGCTGAACGTCATTTCTCTGTGCGGGTTGAGCGTTCGTTCCAAACCCGTGATGACTTTGCCGATCTGGTGCTGGCCGAAGGTAACGATGGCCATTTGGTCAGGTTGGAAGATGTGGCGCGGGTCGAGATTGGCTCCGAAGAAGAGCGGATTATGTTCCGTGGCAACGGCGAGTCCATGATTGGACTGGGCGTGGCCAAGCAGTCCACTGCCAACACACTGGACGTAGCCCGTCAGGCCAATGCATTGGCGGATGAGCTGAATAAAACCCTGCCCGTTGGCATGGAGATTAAACGCTCCTACGACAGTTCTGTGTTTATTGAGGCTTCCATTAAAGAGGTTTATCAAACACTGTTTATCGCGATGATATTGGTCATCGTGGTGATCTACCTGTTCCTGGGCAGTGTTCGGGCAATGTTGATCCCGGCTCTGGCGGTACCTGTCTCGCTTATCTCTACCTTTATCGTACTGTTTGCGCTTGGCTATACCATTAACCTGCTTACCTTGCTGGCGATGATCCTAGCCATCGGCATGGTGGTGGATGATGCCATCGTCATGCTTGAGAATATTCACAGACGTATAGAGCAGGGTGAGACGCCCCTGAAGGCGGCCTTCCTGGGGGCGCGTCAGGTAGCCTTTGCGGTGGTGGCGACAACACTGGTGCTGGTTTCTGTGTTTATGCCAATCACCTTCCTTGAGGGCGATCTGGGTAAGTTGTTTAAAGAGTTTGCTGTAGCCATGAGTGCAGCGGTTATCTTCTCCAGTATCGTGGCGTTAACGCTGAGTCCTATGATGTGCTCCAAGGTACTGAAGAGTGCAGAGCATGATCCCTGGTTGGTGCGTCAGGTGGATCGGGCGATGAATGCGTTATCCCGTGCCTATGCGCGTCTGTTAAGTCAGGCGGTTAAAACTCCTGTGATAGTTGCTCTGATTGCTGTCGCAGCACTGGCATCCAGTGTATTCCTGGTAAAAGAGTTGCCTCAGGAGTTTGCCCCCCGGGAGGACAGGGGCGGTATCTTTCTGATGGTCAATGGGCCTCAGGGCGCCAGCTATGAGTACATCAAGGAGTACATGAATGAGGTGGAAACCCGCCTTATGCCCTTGGTGGAAAGTGGTGAAATTAAGCGATTGCTGGTTCGTGCTCCCAGAGGCTGGGGTACTGTGGCGGACTTCTCCGGTGGTATGGCGATTATCGTGCTGGAGGATTGGTCTGAGCGCCGTCCGGCCGGAGCGATAGCTGCAGATATCCGGGCGAGGTTGTCCGATCTTGCCGGTATCCGTGCTTTCCCTATCATGCGTCAGGCTTTTGGCCGGGGTGTGGGTAAGCCGGTGCAATTTGTGTTGGGCGGCCCGACCTATGACGAACTGTCTGCATGGCGGGATATCCTGCTGGAGAAAGCCAAGGAGAACCCTAATCTGCTTGGGCTTGATCACGACTACAAAGAGACCAAACCTCAGCTGAGAGTGGTTATCGATCGCGACAGAGCCTCAGATATGGGGGTGTCCATTGCCCATATTGGTCGAACGCTGGAGTCAATGCTGGGGTCTCGTCTGGTCACCACCTTTATGCGGGATGGCGAAGAGTATGATGTGATAATCGAAGGTAACCGCGAATATCAGAATACCGCCAACGATCTCAGCAATATTTATGTACGCTCCGACCGGGGTGGCGAATTGATTCCGTTGTCCAATCTGGTGACAGTGGAGGAGTTTGCCGATGCCTCTAATCTCAATCGCTATAACAGGATGCGGGCGATTACCATAGAGGCCAGTCTGGCGGAAGGTTACAGCCTGGGTGAAGCGCTGGATTACCTTAATGACCTGGTGGCCGAGCATCTGCCTGCTGAGGCGGTGGTGAGTTACAAAGGCCAGTCGCTGGATTATCAGGAGTCGGGAAACAGCATGTACTTTGTGTTTATGTTGGCGTTGGGGATTGTGTTCCTGGTGTTAGCGGCACAGTTTGAAAGTTATATCCATCCGTTGGTGATTATGCTGACCGTGCCTTTGGCTACCCTTGGCGCTTTGTTGGGGCTGTTTTTCACCGGCCAGAGTCTGAATATCTACAGTCAGATTGGCATCATTATGCTGGTAGGTCTTGCCGCCAAAAACGGCATTTTGATTGTGGAGTTTGCCAACCAGTTGAGAGATGAAGGGCTGGAGTTTCAAAAGGCGCTGATTGACGCTTCTGTGCAGCGGCTGCGCCCAATTTTGATGACGGGCATCACCACTGCGGCCGGAGCCATTCCCCTGGTACTGTCGTTCGGGGCAGGTTCTGAAACCCGCTTTGTGATAGGTGTCGTGGTGCTGAGCGGTATTGTGGTCGCGACTCTCTTTACCCTGTTGGTTGTACCTGTAGCCTATAGTGTACTGGCGAAATACACCACAACGCCGGATGAGGTCAGTAAGCGCCTTGAGCGGGAACTGGCCGACTAAATACTGGCGAATTGCCAAACCTGAAAACAAACACGCCAGTCATATTGACTGGCGTTTGTATACCAATCCACATAGAAGATTGATCTCATCAGAGCCATGTCAGCCATTCGAGTACAAGCGAAATTGGTGACGACATAGTGGTTCTATGGCTAGACAATTTTGTGCAGTAATCGTGTGGCTGCCAGCCTCCCGAAGGGCGAGTTTTAAAGGCGCGCATACTGCCCAGAGCACTCTCGATTTATCCCGATAGACCTTCAATTGCTCTGATTGTCTTCACACCTTTAAATTCTCGCTGAGTGAGTAAACTCCTATGCGGATTGGTATTGTATTATTCGTCTTTATCGTCATCCCACTCTTTGTATTTGGGATACTTGGAAGAACGGGTTTCAGATTCTGGCTTATCCTGCTCTGCTTTGTCCTCAGACCTTTTGTCTTTGGTTTTAACTGACTTGTCTTTGTGGTTACCAAACTGATGCATTTTGAACTTGGCCGTGTGTTTAAGCACAACCAGATTGCTGGCAATAATACCAACCACAAGCACGATCAGCAGTACGGTTTCCCAATCGGACATAATCAATCCTCAAAACGCAGCTTAGTCGGCGGCAAGTCTCTGCTCACACTTACGGATATCGGCTGGCGTGTCGACTTCAGGAGAGTCAAAAGCGCCGATGGCTACTTTGATTTTATAGCCATTTTCCAAAGCTCGCAGCTGCTCGAGTTTCTCCAGAGACTCCAGGCGGCCAACCGGTAGATTGGCAAATGTGTGCAGGAAGCGACGGGTGTAAGCATAGATCCCCAAATGCTTGTGCATTGGGTAATCATCAACGTCACGACCGTGTGGAATAGAAGCACGGGAGAAATAGATAGCAAACTGGTCGTTATCGTAAACCAGCTTGACGTTGTTTGGGTCGGTGCGCTCGTTGTCCCGCAGGATCTCAACGCCTAAAGTTGCCATCTCAAACTGTCCCGGCTGTTGCTTGAACAGGTTGATCAACTGCTCGATGCAGATAGGGTCAATCAGTGGCTGATCACCCTGCAGGTTGATGATCAATTCATCATCCGGCAGGCCAAGATTTGTGGCGGCTTCTTCCAGACGGTCGGTACCTGAAGCCGCGTCACTGCCTGTCATCACCACTTTGCCACCGAAGCCTTCTACGGTCTGGCGGATACGCTCATCATCAGTGGCGACATAAATATTGTCCAACCCTTCGGCCAGAGATGCGCGCTCGTATACGCGCTGGATCATTGGCTTACCGTTAATCGGTGCCAGTGGCTTTCCGGGAAAACGGCTGGAGCCATAACGCGCCGGAATTAACAGGGTTACATTCATGGTGTTACCTTCTTGTCAAAAGAGACGCCACCTCGGCGTCAGACTGGTGCCAGAGCCTAAACCTGAACTTCAGGGCATGCAAGTAGAGCAAGCGGGATGACAGGGCAATTTTTTCATATTTGCCCTGTATATGCAGCAAGATAGTGAGGTTTTTTGAGGAGCGTCAGCTAAGATTCAGCAAACCAGCCTTGTCAGCCGTTAGAGGCTGACCCGCTGTTTTCATCCCGGGTGACATCAAGATCAGTAAGTAGCCCGTTGTCGATGCTGTAGATCCAGCCATGTACCGAGAGTGACTGTCCCCTTTGCCAGGCATCCTGAACGATGGAGGTGCTGATAACATTCTGTACCTGCTCAATTACATTGAGCTCGCACATACGGTCAATCTTTGTCTGGCCATCCAATTGGTCTATCTCGTCTCGATATGTCCGGTAGACATCACGCAAGTGCCCAAGCCAGTTATCGATAAGACCAAGACGCCCATCACTGAGAGCGGCTTTGACTCCGCCACATCCATAGTGACCTACCACCATGATATGTTTGACCTTCAGTACTTCGACCGCGTACTGAATCACAGACAGGCAATTGAGATCCGTATGTATCACCATATTGGCGATATTACGGTGCACAAAGACTTCGCCGGGCATCAGGTCAATAATTTGATTGGACGGAACCCGGCTGTCGGAACAACCGATCCAGAGATACTCGGGGGTTTGTTGTTGGGCCAATTGCTCGAAAAAGTCTGGTTTTTCGGTACGGATCCGCTCGGCCCACAGCCTGTTGTTATCAAATAGAGGCTTCAAAATTTTCATTGAAATTCACTTAGGTAAAGTGGTTTTTTCCACAGAGATGAGTCTAGCAGCAGTTTTTGCTGAGACTGGTCTATCCTTTGGAACTCATCTCTGGAATTGGGGCCACTTTGTAGACAAACTCATTAACGAGTTTCTCAAGCTGGGAAATTACGGATCCTTTCAATCCCAACTCACTGTGTTGCAATATCGACGACAGGGTATCGATATTGAATGAGTCCAGATACTCACTGGACTCGGGAAAATAACTCAAATGCCAGGGCTCTGGGCTGACGCCGCTGAGACCTGCCTGAAAAGGGAAGTAGAAACCATAGTCTGCGGCATTTGCCAGCAGCCACTGGTAAAGCTGGTGGCAGGGACCCGCATCCAGGTATTCTGCCGGGACAAGATTCAGCTCAGACTGGTTAATCATGGCTGCATCAAACACGTCGATATCGGTTCCCCAATGATGGCGGGAACATCCCGGCAAGGCAGACCAGATAAGGATTAACTGCACCAGCTCATCTTCTGTATAGTCTGTCGGGTTCACCAGTTGGCAGTATTTATCCAGCAATTGCCTGCGGCCACTGGCTTTCCCGTTCCAGATCGCAAGTTGGCGCTCGAAGCTGCGATGGCCAGAACAAATAGTGAGTGCTATTCCTTCTTTACCGCAGGCTTGTTGCATTGCCAGAAAGGCGGCTTTTGCCGCCGTGGTGAGCATGGTGTTGCCAACTGCGTCCAGCCCCTCATCGGTCAAACCATAAAGGCGGCCGTTGGGGATCAGCGGCACAGCAGTTTTTCCAGAATCTTTTCGTAGCAGCATGCCAGTAGCTCCAGATCTGCAGTACGAACACATTCATTCACTTTGTGAATGGTGGCATTCACCGGGCCCAGTTCAATAACCTGTGCGCCGGTAGGGGCGATAAAGCGACCATCGGATGTACCGCCGCTGGTCTGAGGATCCGTCTGTGTACCTGTCACCTCATAGATCGCTTCCCGGGTTGCATCCAACAAAGGTCCTTCACCTGTGAGGAAAGGAAGTCCGTTGAATACCCAACTGATATCATAGTCCAGACCATGGGCATCGAGAATGCCCAGAACTCTTTCTATCAATATTTCGGCTGTCACTTCGGTGGAGTAGCGGAAGTTAAACATCACCTCCATCGCTCCTGGGATCACATTGGAGGCACCTGTTCCCGCGTTAATATTGGCTATCTGAAAGCTGGTAGGAGGGAAGAACTCATTGCCATTATCCCATTTGATACGAGCCAGTTCTGCCAGCGCCGGGGCCGCTCTATGCACAGGGTTATCGGCGAGATGCGGGTAGGCAACATGCCCCTGAACCCCTTTAACGGTGAGGTTACCGGTGAGGCTGCCACGACGGCCATTTTTGACAATATCACCCAGCAGGTGGGTTGATGATGGTTCGCCTACCAGGGACCAGGTGATCTTCTCATTACGGGCTTCAAGGGTATCGATAACTCTTGTCGTGCCGTTGATAAAAGGGCCTTCTTCATCACTGGTGATCAGAAACGCGATGGAGCCATTGTGGTCAGGATGTTTTTCAACAAAGCGCTTGGTGGCCACCATCATGGCTGCCAGTGAGCCTTTCATATCTGCTGCGCCCCGGCCGTGCAGATAGCCATCTATCTCTCTTGGCTCGAACGGAGGGGTATGCCACTGATTCAGGTCACCTGCCGGAACAACATCAGTATGGCCGGCAAAGCAGAACAGCGGGCTTTCGCTGCCTTTTCGGGCCCACATATTGGTGGTGTCTTCAAACACCATAGACTCAATATCAAACCCCAAAGGTGCCAGGTAGTCAGCCATCATTTTCTGGCAGCCGGCATCCTCGGGTGTGACTGAAGGGCGGGCGATTAAATCTATCGCGATATCGGTAACTTCTCTGCTCATCAGGCAAACCAGGCTTGATAATCAGCGTCTTTGAAACCCACCATGACTTTGCCGTTGGCTGCCAGCACAGGACGTTTGATCAGAGTAGGGTTGGCCATCATCAGTTGTATCGCCTTGGCTTCATCAATGTTTTGCTTGTCGGCATCATCCAGAGCGCGAAAACTGGTGGAGCGTTTGTTCAGGACCGCTTCCCAGCCCAAGCTTTTTACCCATGCGGTCAGATCGATTTCGTCCAGACCCTGTTCCCGGAAATCATGAAATGGAACATTGTGCTCGTTGGTTTCCAGCCATTTGCGGGCTTTCTTGACGGTATCGCAGTTTTTAATGCCGTAAAGGGTCACTGTTTACTCCTGTTATTCTCGTCTTGGGGCGCACACGATGCAGTGTTTATTGCATGGTGACGGTGAAAATGGTGTCTTTACCTGCGGTGACGCTGCCTGTTTTCTGGGTCATGGAGGCAATATCTTCCATATTGGCAACCACTACAGGGGTCAGCACGCAGGGAATTTCCTGTTTGATTGATTTCAGGTCAAGCTCGATAACCGGCTCACCGGCTTCAACCTGGGAGCCTTCCTCTTTCAGGCGGGTAAAGCCTTTTCCGCCCAGCTCTACTGTTCCCACACCAAAGTGAACAAAGAGTTCGATGCCATGGGGGCTTTCAATGCTGAAGGCGTGATTGTTTTCAAAAATTTTGGCCAGAGTGCCTGAGATAGGGGCGCACAGTTGCTTTCCGCTGGGTTCAATGGCTATACCGTCGCCGACAATTTTTTCAGCGAATACCTTGTCCGGTACATTCTCCAGTGACACCAACTGACCACTGACGGGCGCCAGAATATCTACCCCGCCTTCAACCGGGGGCTGGCCTGAAACCATACGTCTGATTCGGCTTAAGAATCCCATAACCTCTTGCCTGCTATCCTTAATTTAACCAAACGACAGGATACTCAATCAGAGGGGGAATTGACAGGGGCAATGCAGGCCTTCAGTTCATCCAAACGTCGACATTTGAGCGCTTTTTCAGCAATGAGGCCAGCGGCTTCCATATCGGTTTCAAGAACCTTTGCTTTGACTTCCAGCAGTCCGCTGGGGCTCAGGCTGAACTCATCCAGTCCCAATCCCAGCAGTAACGCCGTGGCTTGAGGCTTTCCTGCCAGTTCTCCGCACATAGATACAGGCAGTCCGTATTGATGTGCAGCATCGATACAGTGCTTGATTAACCTTAGCAGGGGAGGTGACAGGGTCGGGAAGGCGCGGGTAATTTCTGGCTGCATACGGTCTGCAGCCATGGTGTATTGGGTCAGGTCGTTGGTCCCTATGCTGATAAAATCAAGCTCAGGTAACATGCTTTCCAGATTCAGGGCCGCCGCCGGAGTTTCGACGACAATCCCCAAGGCGATCTCTCCATAGCCTTGTTCATTTTGCAATAGTAATTGCCGACACGATTCCAGCTCGGTCAGCACCCAGTCCAACTCTTCTACCTGGTTTATCATGGGGAACATCAGCCTGACTGGACCATGGTTGGCGACTCTGAGCAGTGCTCTGAGCTGACTGCGGAACAGATCCGGGTGGGTATAGCTGTACCTTATTCCCCTGAGGCCCAGCGCCGGATTGGGCTCTTTAGGTAACTTAAGAGCTGCCAGTACTTTGTCTGCGCCAATATCCATGGTTCTGATGGTAAACGGTTTGCCGTCCAACTGCCGTAAACAATCCAGGTAGGCTTTGTACTGCTCCTCTTCATCAGGTAACTGCTCGGCATTCAGCAGCATCAGCTCGGTCCGCAACAAACCAACGCCTGCGCCGTTAAGAGCCAACAGCTGATCGATATCGGCTTTACAACCGACATTGGCCAACAGAGGCACAGGAGTACCATCCCGGGTCACACACTCTCGGTCTATCAGCTCCGCCAGCGCATCCTGCCTCGCCTGAAACTGAGCCAGAGACTTTTTCAGTTTTGAAATGGTATTGGCTGATGGGGAAATATGCAGGGTTTGCTCGTTGGCATTGAGGATAACACTGTCCCCGGAACTCACTTCTCCCGGTTCAATGCGGCAGCTAAGCAGGGCTGGTATGCCAGCGGCTCTGGCCAGAATGGCTGTGTGGCTTGTCAGTCCGCCTTCAATCAGCACCAGCCCTTTAATGGACTTCATCGGCAGTGCGGCAAACTCTGCCGGAGTCATATCCCTGGCGATCAATATGGTGTCGCGCTCTAATGTATTGAGATCCGGAAGTTGCTCACCACACAGTTGCCTCACAAGGCGTTGCCCCAGGCTCAAAATATCTTTGGCTCTGGCGGCAAGGTATTCATCTTCCAGTGCTTCCAGCTCATCGGCATGCTGCTGCACAATGCTGTCTACCGCCAGGTGAGCGGGCAGCCTGAGGGTGGAAATAGCCTGATGAACCGCCTCAGTGAACTCTTCATCTTCAAGCAGCATGAGCTCTGCTTCAATCAGCTGCCCCTGTGGGGAGCTTTCTTCAAACTGCTCCAGCAGTGGCGTTAATTGAGAAATAAGGGATTGGCAAGCTGAATCAAAGGCCGATTGCTGATTGGCAACGTCGGCTGGTTTGATTCGCTGATTGGCATCAATATCGGATGGTGGCGGTAACACCAGAGCGGTGCCAAAGGCGATACCTGCAGATACTCCGGTTCCCTGAGCAATGCGGCCCATATTGTTATTCCAACTCACTTAGCAGTGTTGCCAGAGCTTCTACTGCCTGATGTGCATCCTGACCCGACGCAATAATCTCTACCTGCGCGCCGCAGCTCAGGGGCAGGGTTTGCAGTTTAAACAGGCTTTTACCATTGGCTTCTTTGCCGTCGCACGCCAGCCGGATATCGGCTTCAAACCCTTTCGCCGCTTTAACAAAAAGGGCGCCGGGGCGGGTATGGATGCCGTGCCTGGCTTTAATGATCAAAGATTGGCGATGGACTGCGGTCATGGAGGTGCCTACTAATAATCAATAACCTGATACTGCTTTTGTTTAAGCGCAGCCTTGGCGGCTTCAAGTGTGTCTTTTTTTACCAGGATGTAGTCAGTATCAAAGGTAGAGATGGCAAAAATACTGATGTTGGCTTCTGCCAGCGTGGAGGAGATACGCGAAAGAATACCTGTCATGGAGAATCCCAGTGGCCCAAGAATTTCAAGGCAGCGCCAGTCGTCCTCCTGCTCAAGACTCTCCAGAGCAAGATCTGATGGCACGACCACAGAAAGCTCTTCCCGGGTTTTGCCAATAAAGAACATAGGTTGAGAAAAAATCGACGCCGGAATCTCCGTATCCGGACTGAAGCTGTGAATGGTATAAAGTTGCGCGTGAACAGCTAGTGTCAGTCTCACCTGGGCTCCCTCTCTCGGTGAAATGAAAGTCACCTCAAGCTTAACACAATATCAATTTGCGTATAGCGGCATAGGCAGGGCAAAAAAGAATCCTTGAAGGGAAGGGGAAGAGAAGGCCCGGCAATGCCGGGCCCGTATTCAGGCTTTAAAGTGGCCCAGGCCTTTGGTTATCTGCTCACTCATGATTTGCAGCGCGCTCGATGCCTTGGCGTTACTTTGATTGGCCTGCAGCGACACCTCGGTCAGTTCACTGATATTACTGACGTTACGGCTGATTTCTGCGGTGACCAGTGACTGTTCTTCAGTGGCACTGGCAAGCTGAGTGTTCATATCACTTATCTGGTTAACCAAGGCAAGGATTGCTTCCATTGCCTCGGCGACATTGTCGGCCTGCTGCTGCAGCTGTTTTGATTGCTCCTGTGTCGTTTGGTTGCTGGTCAGCACCGCAGTCACACCCTGCTGGATCTCCTTAATAATAAGTTGGATCTGTTCGGTGGAGGATTGAGTCCGGTTGGCCAGAGCCCGAACTTCGTCTGCGACTACAGCAAAGCCCCGTCCCTGAGCGCCGGCTCTGGCCGCCTCAATGGCTGCATTTAAAGCCAGCAGGTTGGTTTGCTCAGAGATGCCCTGAATAACGTTCAGAATATCCCCGATACGATTACTGGCGTGCTCCAGTGACTCTGTTACTGTGCGGCTTTGGCTGAGTTCCTGCCCAAGCACCCTGATCTTTTGAGTGGTGTGACTCATCATCTCCAGGCTGGTATCCGCCTGTACTCTGACACTGGCTGCTGAGTCTGCTGCATGCTGGGTATTGGCTGCCATCTCCTGTGTAGTGGCCAGCATCTGCTTGACGGCAACCGCCACAGCAGAGGTTTCCCGGTGAACATGTTCTGCACTGTGGTTGGCATCCTGAACGGCCTGCTGCAGGCGGCCGGACTCCTGGTCCAGGTTACTCCCCAGGGGCTGTAGCTGACTTATGGTTTGACCAAGGTTGGAGACGAACTCATTGAAAGCCTGACTGAGCTGGGCTACCTCATCCCGGCCTGAGGTATCCAGACGTTGAGTTAAGTCTGCATCGCCCCTTGCGATATTCTCCATTGCAGCAATGGCTTGTCCCAATGGCTGGCTGATGGAGCGATTCAGGACCAGAAAGAACCCAAAGATAGGGAGGGAGATAATCAACATAATGATGAGATAGTTTACTGCCAGAGAAATCATGGTCTCATTAATTTCACTTTCCAGCCCCCAGGTGGCCAATACATGATTGGCGGCAGGTTTGGCACCAATAATCAGAGTGTCGGTTTTGCCTTGAAAGCTGACCTCAACCTGAGTTTCTGCATAGCCGTTTGACTGTGCTGAGGCTGCCAGTTTTTGCCACTGGGATGGGCTTACCGTGCTGCTCAGAGCATCGGTTCCGCCAAGGCGATTGCCATTTGGAGCGAGCAGAACAAAGCTGCCACTCTGCCCATATTTCAAACCATCAATTAAGGTCTTTGGTGCGATCCCGCTTGATGCCAGCGCAGTGAGCAGGCTCACCCCGGTATCCAACTGCTCGCGGATCTGTTTGTTTTGTTGATGCTGCAGATTGCTACGCTGCTCAAGAATAGAGAAAGAGGCGAACACAAAGGTACCTATGGCGGCGAGTACCAACATCAGAATAAGGCGTTGCAGAATCGTGAGCTGTCTCAGTAGCAACATGGATATGAGTTCCCTTCATGACATAAGAAAACCCATCTTAATGAATTGACTCAAGTTGTTAATCTTAATGGGTTAAAAATGTTAACCCTGTGGCACTTTAATTTGCATATTATGAAAAATTAGCTGCTGAATTCATTTTTTTGCGACTACGCTTTATTGATAGGTAACTCCTTTTACAGCAGATGGATGGAATCATGAATGCAATAGCCTCACCGGAAGTGGTGACTTCAGATGATATATTACTGACCCTTTGTCGCAGCGTGTCTGAAGTGCTGTCCAATACGACAGATTCAACAATCAGACACTCGGGTATGGTGCGACGTATCAGTCAGACCAAGCTCAAGCCGGATATTGGTTGTTTTTCAGTATTCGATGGTGGTTTTTCGGGACTGGTGTTGCTGAACTTCAGTGGCGAAGCCGCGGTGGAGATATATCGAAAGTACATGCTGAACATGAACTTCAAGGAAAGCGAGTTGTCGTTCACCCACACCTCAGATGACGTCAGTAATGTCATGGGGGAACTGACCAATCAGATTATCGGCGACTTTATCTTTAAAGTGTCCCGCGAGCTGCAAACCTCCATTAATCAAAGCCAGCCCAAGATGTTGACCATCAATAAGGCGCTTAACATCTCTATTGATGCCAATCTGGATAACCCTGTGATGAGTCGCATGGCCTTTATGACAGAAGACAATCACACGTTTTACATGGAGTTCTCCATGGATAAGAGTGAGTTTGTCCGTTTGGAAGAACCTGATCCGGAAGAAGATTATGACCCTGATGTTCTGCTGGCCAAGCATGGTTCCTAGGGGATATATGAGTTAAGTGAAAATGCGCAGCTTGGCTGCGCATTTTTTATACCCGGCAAACAATGTAATCAAAGTCGCCGTGATCTTGCTCACATTGTTTGGTTGCACTTCCTGTTAGCATGCGTGCCCTTTTTTCCTGCCACTGGCGTGCTTTCAATGCCGTTGGCGCACGTAATGCCGTTAACGCAACAGGGCGACTTTGATGCAACTGAATTTGAATAATCTGACCCCAGAGCAATTTCTGGCTGAATACTGGCAGAAGAAGCCAGTGGTTATCCGCCAGGGTTTCAAAAACTTCAAGGATCTGCTGACGCCGGATGAAATGGCCGGTATGGCGATGGAAGAGGAAGTCGAGTCACGTCTTATTTGGCGTGAAGGCGAAAAGTGGCAGGCCGCCTTTGGCCCATTTGAGTCCTACGATCACTTGGGGGAAGAGGGCTGGACACTGGTCGTTCAGGCGCTGAATAATTGGGTTCCTGAAGCGGAAAAACTGGCCCGCCAATTTGATTTTATCCCGCGCTGGCGTTTCGACGATGTGATGGTGAGCTTCGCGGTACCGGGCGGCGGAGTCGGTCCACATATCGACCTGTATGATGTATTCATCTGTCAGGGCTCGGGTCGTCGTCGTTGGCGAGTCGGTGATAAGGGTGAACACCGCGAATTTGCAGCTCACGAAGCCCTGCTGCACACAGATCCGTTCGAGCCTATTATCGATGTAGAGCTTGAGCCGGGCGACATCCTGTATCTGCCACCGGGTTTTCCTCACGATGGCGTGACTCTGGAAGCGTCCATGAGCTTTTCGGTTGGCTTCAGAACCGCATCCGCCAGGGATATGTTCAGCGCATTTGCCGATTATCTGATTGATAATGAGATGGGTAAGGCGCAGATTGAAGATCCTGACCGCACAGTGACAAATACCCCAGGATGCATAGACAACAGTGATCTGGCCCGTATTCGCGAGCAACTGCTGAGTGCCCTGACTGATGATTGCATCAGTGATTTTGCCGGCCGTATGCTGACCAACTCCAAATGCTCGCTGGATCTGTTTGAAGAAGCCTGGGACGTGTCTGCCGATGAGTGGCTGGACCAACTCCAAAGCGAGCCGTTGAGCCGTTTGGGCGGATTGCGCTGTCATTACTTTGAGCATAATTACCGCAAAGGCACGTTTTACCTTAATGGCGAGGCAATCAAAGTGCCTGGTGAGTGTGCAGGTTTGATTCCGCTGCTGTGTAACTGTCCACAGCTAGAGTGGGAGCAACTGCGCCCATGGCTGGATAACGATCAGGTGATTGAGCTGATGACCGGCTGGATCTCGCAAGGCTATTGGTATTTCGACGCCGACGATCAGGACTGATACTGCTTAACTGTCGATAAGGCCGGGGCATAACCTGAACCAATCAGGTCAGCACCCCGGCTTTTTTATTGCTGGCTGGTTGCTAACCGTCGCCTCAGCCCCTATGATCCCCCGGTTTTCTCTTCCCGGACCATACCAACTGGTATTTGATATGTTGAAATCCTCTCTGTCCGCGTCTGCGGCTGACCTGGTTATCCAGGTACTGACCAGTGCCCTGTGTGATAACCGTCCTCTGGACCGTGCTTATTCCCTGGCATTCTCCGGCCTGAAAATGGCACCTCAGGCACAGGCCGAGATCACTCAGGTGGCGGGTGACATTATGCGTCGCCTGAATTTGTACTGTTTCCTGGCCAACATGACCCCAGAGCAGGTCGCGCAAAAGGGCACCTTGCTGTTGAATGTATGGCACAGATTCCACAAGCTGGATGCCCCTAAATTCCGTTACTGCGAAGTATTGGAAGATAAAACGCTGGAGAGTCGTATCGAGCAGGCCAAATCTGACCCGGCATTGTGGGATGGTTGTCCGCAGTGGCTCAATGATCTGGGTGAGCAGCAGCTTGGTGACAGTTGGGCCGCTGAGCGTGAAGCCATGTGGCAGGCTCCTGCTCGCTACCTGAGGGTGAATGAGCTTAAGTGTGACCGCGATGCACTGGCGAAACGTTTGAGTAAAGAGGGTGTGCAGACCAGTGAAGTCGACAACGTGCCGACAGCTCTGAAAGTAGAATCAAATTCAGCTCTGTTTCGTACCCAGGCCTTTAAAGATGGTTGGTTTGAGCAGCAGGATGCCGGCTCTCAGCTGGTAGCTGCAGCACTGGATGCCAAGCCGGGTATGCGGGTGATTGATGCCTGCGCAGGCGCAGGTGGTAAAACATTGCACCTGGCAGCACAAATGCAGGGTAAAGGCAGATTGCTGGCCATGGACGTTGAGCAGTGGAAACTGGACAACCTTAAAGAGCGTGCCCGCCGCGCCGGTGCCCACAATGTGGAAACCAGAATTATCGCCTCCAGCAAGACCATTAAGCGCCTGAAGCTGACGGCTGACCGTTTGCTGCTGGATGTACCCTGCTCAGGTTTAGGTGTTCTTAAGCGCAACCCGGATACCAAGTGGCGTGATACACCTGAGCGTCTGCAGGTGCTGATGGATCTGCAAAGCCATATTATCGACAGCTACAGCCGTATGGTAAAAGTGGGTGGTCTGATGGTATACGCAACATGCTCTATCATACCGCAGGAAAACCGTGAGCAGGTGGACAAGTTCCTGGCATCTCACCCTAACTTCCGTCTGCTGGATGATGAAACCATCACGCCGGCAAACTCAGGTTTTGACGGTTTCTATCTGGCCCGTATAGAGCGTATTGCTGAATAAGCCAGATTTTCTTGTTGAAATATCAAAAGGCCGCATAGTTTACCTGTGTGGCCTTTTTGTCGTTGGTCTGTGCTCAAACAGGAGCTATTCTCCCTGCAAGGTAATCACCAGGCTGCGGCTGCCGCCATGATCCCTGTGTTCGCACAGATAGATGCCTTGCCAGGTGCCCAGATTCAAGCGTCCATTAGTAATGGGCAGGGTCAGGGAAGGGCCCAATAAACTGGCTTTCAGGTGCGCCGGCATATCGTCGCTGCCTTCGTAGATGTGGGTATAGTGAGGAGCATCCTCAGGCACCATGCGGTTAAAGTGGGACTCAAAGTCTACTCTGACACTGGGATCCGCATTTTCATTCACTGTCAGCGACGCCGAAGTGTGTTTTATCAGCACATTCATCAGGCCCACATTATAGCTTTTCAGCTCCGGCAATTGAGCCAGTACTTCGTCTGTTACCAGATGAAATCCCCGACTTCTGGCCTTCAGGCGAATTTCCTTTTGTTTCCACATACTTTGACTCCAATGCAAACTTAATTGACTGTATTCTATCGCAAAGACGCAATCAGCCAAGGCTATGGTTGATAGTGAGCCCGGAACAATAACAAGGAGTGTTACCGTGTTGGATTTTTTATTGGCCCTGTTGGGGTCAGTGGATGGGGCTGATCCTGCTCTGGCCAAATCGATGAAGCGTTCAAAAACTCTCACCATTATGGTGATCGTAGGCATGCTGTTGTTTGGCGGCTTTATTCTGTTTCTGGTGCATATGGCGGGCAAGCAGGGTTGATGTCGGCAGCCTGAGTTTAGGTGTATTTCCTTAACTCATATTTGCCCCCAAGTTGCCTCTGACATGAATAAGATATGAAGTCGTTTAATGAACCCGGACATTAACCACGGTAGACCAAGCTTGCAAGGTTGTAGTACTTTGCAAGGTCGCAATATATTAATGTTAGTTGCCTAGGACAATGTTAAGAATATTTCTACTTTTATTGATTCCACTTGCTTCAGTAGCGTCAGAAGAAAGTGAGGCACATGAAACAGTCTGGGTAGAATCACCTAAACAATTTAACTGTGCTCCGAGTGAAATAACACTGGAAGATAGTGTTTCCATTTCTCTTGGCGAAAATTCATTTGAGGAGTTAGCTATATTTCGGGAGTCAGATGGTACGTGGTTATTTTTGGTTGTCGGTAGCGCCCCAAAAGCAATGAATAGTTTAATGTCACCTGCTGAGCTTAAATCAAGAAATGTATTCAACTTAACCCCCGAAACAACTGGTTTCCGCTGGGAGGCTAATGGCTACAATGAAAAAATATTTACGGCTCCTGGCAAATACACTATATACAACAGTGATATTTTAGAGAGCGAAGTTGGCGGTTATAAGTGCAGCATTGTAGTAGTCGGCAACTAACAAATAAGGATAGGCCGCGCGCAGCCGCGTCCTTATCCCGGGTGTTGAACAAGCCCGGGGTTGAGAAGTGATACCTTTATATAGTAAATAGCGGTGTGAGCACTCATGCTGGTGTGGATGTTCAGGCAACTCTGTCACTTTTAAAAAGACGTGCAATGCCGTTAGCCAAACCGCCAGCTAAATAAATCAAGCTATATCAATCTATTGCCAGCCTCCTTTTTTCACTTTGTGTTGCGGTGACTCTCGGCACTAACCATCTGTGTCACCTCAGAGGGTGACGGCCTGGCTCGTCGGTCGCCTGCGAAGATGAACGCTCATAAACTGCATTGGTTGTTGGCAACAGGGACAAACCCGTATTGCAGCGGCTCGCTTAGGCTCAGGCATGATGGGGAATACGGCGCCCGCAACGGCCAACACCAGCTGTATCTGTCGTCGGAGTGTGCAGCAGCATCCCCGCATCAGTCCATAATCTCTCACCCGTCGCAGTCCTTTGGGTAACACATGCTGCAATATCAACCACAGGAATTTGAGTGTGGGTAAGGTCCGTATTTCACGGCGGTCGGTTTGGCTATTGTGATAGGCGAAGCTGACATGGTCATCCGTGACATTGACGATACTGCTATCGGGCAAGACACCCCGGTATAGATAACGTGACAGATACTTCAGCGCGGGCAGGCCTTTGCCAATATGGCGGCAATCTACCACCCACTTTTTAGGCACTACGGCGGGCAGGGTGATATTGGGTTGGCGTGTTAAATATGCCAGCAAGCGTGCGCGCCATAAGGTCGCCAGATTAAAGGCATTGAACAGGTACTGACCTTTATGCTTTTGCCACTGTTGTTTGCCCTGATGAAAACTCCCGGCCGGGATGATGAAGTGAATATGTGGGTGGTAGTCCCGGCGTCGGTTGTGGGTGTGTAGTACGCCGGTGAACCCAATCTCACCTCCCAGTTGCTTGCAGTGCTTAGCAAAGTCTTTTAATACGCTGGCCGCCACGGTGAACATGGCTTGATAGACTGGCTCTGTATATGTTTTGGCAATAACACGCAGCTCATAAGGTATGGTGAATGTCACCATAAAATAATCAACGGGCAATAATTTAGCCTGTTGCTTTGCCAGCCAGTCCATGGTGGTGTTGTGTTGACACTGATGGCAACTGCGATGACCACAGGACAGGGGAAAGTCTGCGGTATGAGGGCAATGTTGACACGCCCACTGACTGGTTCGTTCGGGTTGGGCGCGGCAGCAGAGCATGGCGTGAATGGCATCATGCATCTCGGGGGTGAGTCTTGGTCCATACCTTTGATTAAACGCCTCAAGGTGGTCACGTAAGATATCGATGAAGGTCATACGCCACACTCCCAGGTTAACGCCAGACAATCGGTGAGCTGGTTGATGGCCTTGGCCGTGTGTTGGCGGGTGATGTGGGTCAGTCGGGTATAGCGGGCAGTCGTATTGAGGCTGTTATGGCCCAGTAGGCTTTGTACCGAGCGCAAGTCCAGTCCTTGCTCCAGTAGGTGAGTGGCATAGCTGTGGCGCAGGTTATGGGGGCTGATGGCTTTATGAATGTTGCACTCAGCAATCACCCGCTTTAACGCCCGCTGAATGCCGCCTTTATCCATGAGTGAGTCTGGTTTACCGTCCTTCCCCGGAAACAGGCTCTGGGGATGACGATGGGTTTGCCAGTAATATCGCAATGCCAACAAGGTGCGATTAGGCAGCGGCACCAGTCTGTCTTTGCCGCCTTTGGCGTCACGAATATGCACTTGCATTAAGGCTGAATCGACATCCCCTACACGCAGTGAAATGGCTTCCCCAAGACGCAAGCCCATACTGTACAAGGTGAGAAAAAACACCTGATAGCGTAGCTGACGGGTGAGACTGATGACGATGGCCACTTCGGTTGGGGTGAGGATATCAGGCAAGCGTTTGACTTGCGGTGGC
>NZ_JBHRTD010000011.1:0-84242 GCF_042646185.1 Shewanella submarina | reverse complement strand
GTTCGAATCCCCTAGGGGATGCCACATATTTTGTTCTGACGCCGATGGCGGTGGGACACCGCGCTACAACAATGGCACTGCGGTATCAAACACCAGAAGATACCAATCCAGATATTTCGTTGAATAACGAAAATAAGGGGCTATAGCTCAGCTGGGAGAGCGCTTGCATGGCATGCAAGAGGTCCGCGGTTCGATCCCGCGTAGCTCCACCAATCTTCCTTAATGAAAGAAACAACAACCGCCATTGGGCGGTTTTTTTGTACCTGAAATTTACTTCTTTCCCAATCCAGTCTGACTCCTAACAAATCATCTTTATACCTGAATCGAGTGGAGCGGGGCAGGCCAATGGCTCGCCTAAATCTAAGAGACAACTGCCAGCGTATAAGGCTGACAGTTATCGGTAAATCTTGCACTGTCGCGGCCTAATGAACTCTTACTCAACTCCCAGGAAGCCGCCAGTCTGGTGGGCCCATAATTGGGCATAAATACCGCCCTGGGCAATTAGTTCCTTGTGAGTTCCCTGTTCAACTACTTTGCCTTTATCCACCACGATAAGCCTGTCCATTGCAGCAATAGTCGACAATCTGTGCGCAATGGCAATCACTGTCTTGCCTTCCATCAATTTGTACAGACTTTCCTGAATCTAAGAGACAACTGCTAGCGTATAAGGCTGACAGTTATCGGTAAATCTTGCACTGTCGCGGTCTAATGAGCTCTTACTCAACTCCCAGGAAGCCGCCAGTCTGGTGGGCCCATAATTGGGCATAAATACCGCCCTGGGCAATTAGTTCCTTGTGAGTTCCCTGTTCAACTACTTTGCCTTTATCCAGCACGATAAGCCTGTCCATTGCAGCAATGGTCGACAATCTGTGCGCAATGGCAATCACTGTCTTGCCTTCCATCAATTTGTATAGACTTTCCTGAATTGCGGCTTCTACTTCTGAATCCAGAGCGGAAGTTGCCTCATCCAACAAGAGTATCGGTGCATCTTTCAGTAACACCCGTGCAATAGCAATACGTTGCCTCTGTCCACCGGAAAGCTTAACCCCACGTTCACCTACTAATGCATCCAGCCCATGATTGCCATGGGGATCGGTGAGATGATTGATGAAGTTGCCAGCCTGCGCCTGCTCTATTGCCTGCCACAGCTCTTCATCACTGGCGTCAGGTTTACCGTAGAGAATATTATCCCGGATACTTCTGTGAAGCAGAGAGGTATCCTGGGTTACCATGCCGATTTGTGCGCGGAGGGAGTCCTGTGTGACGCTGCGCAAATCCTGCCCATCGATACGAATAGCCCCTTTTTCTACGTCATAGAAGCGCATCAACAGATTTACCAGTGTTGATTTACCAGCCCCTGAGCGACCAACCAAGCCGACCTTTTCGCCTGGCTTAATCTCCAGATCCAGATCTTCAATTACAATCTCATCTTCTCCATAGTGAAAGCTCACTTCATCAAAGGCGATCTGTCCCTGAGTAACCTGAATCTCTTTGGCATCATTAGCGTCCTCTATGCTGGTTGGCTTGCACAATGTGCTCATGCCATCGGCTACCGTCCCGATATTTTCAAACAGCGAGCTGACTTCCCACATCATCCACTGGGACATACCATTGAGTCTTAATGCCAGGCTTACCGCTACCGCGATGGCTCCAACGGTAATGGCACTGTCTGTCCACAGATAAATCGACATGGCAGCGATAACAAACGCCAGCAGGTAATTGGAAACCTGTACACTCACATTAAGTCCAGTTACCAGGCGCATCTGGCGGTATACGGTTTGCAAAAAATCACTCATGCCGGCTTTGGCGTATTCGCCTTCCTGATCTGTATGAGCAAATAGTTTTACCGTGGTGATATTGGTATAGCTGTCGACTATACGTCCCGTCATCATGGATCTGGCTTCAGCCTGATCGGCAGATACAGCTTTTAATCTTGGTACGAAGTAATATTGCAGGCCGATATACACCACCACCCACGCCAGCATGGGCAGGACCAGGCGGGTATCTGCACTGGCGATCATCACCAGCATGGAGGTGAAATACACCAGGATGTATACCAATACATCCAGCAGCTTCATCACTGTTTCCCGCACTGACAATGAGGTCTGCATCACCTTGGTCGCCACCCGCCCGGCAAAATCATTCTGATAGAAGGAGACGCTTTGTTTAAGCAGATACCTGTGGGCCAGATAGCGAATCGACATGGGATAATTTCCCAGCAGGGTTTGGTAGGCAATGAGTGCGTGCAGTAGCGTCAGCAGGGGCAGGGCAACCAATACAAGCAGTGTCATGCCCAGTAATTTACTGCCTTCATCTTCCAGTAGCGTTGCGGGATCTTTGGTTGTCAGCCAATCCACCAACTGCCCCATAAAGCCAAACAGGCTGACCTCCAGCATCGCCAGCAGCGCAGTGAGCACTGACATCACAATCAACGGCTTTTCAAAACCACGGGTATAGTGACGGCAGAAGCGGTATAACCCCTTGGGAGGTTGTTGGGGCTCGGCGGCGGGAAGTGGATCTGTCCATCCTTCAAATAATCGGAACATCTGCATCCTTTCTTGCAAGCTAAAATCCAAGACTGGCATCAGCTTACTCCAACCGGTATGGAATTGCTCACCAAGTATCCATCTTATTGCCCATCAGACAATCCGAATGCCAGGGTGAGAACTTGCAGCTTTGATGCACCGGATAAGGTACTATTCGCACCTTGCCAAATTCAGGACTTTTATATGAGCGACAACACAGCTTCTTTTTCTTCTTTGGGCCTTATTGAGCCCCTGACCCGACAGCTTGAAACACTGGGGTATAACGCCCCGAAAGGTGTTCAGCAAGTGTCGGTGCCAGCGCTTTTGAAAGGCTGTGATGTCAAAGTAAAAGCCAATACCGGCTCAGGAAAAACCGCAGCCTTTGCGCTGCCTTTATTGCAACGTCTTTATATGACGCCGCCAGCTGGTCGCGGTCGTAAAGTCAGGGCTCTGGTGTTATCGCCAAGTCGGGAGTTGGCGATGCAGGTAGGGGAGAGTATTCGCAGTTATGGCGCCTTGTTGCAGCCTAAACTCAAAGTGGTGACTGTGTTTGGCGGAGTCTCTGTGAACCCGCAGATGATAGCACTGCGCGGTGGTGCCGATATTCTGGTCGCAACGCCAGGCCGCCTGCTGGATCTGATCAGTAAAAACGCGGTTAAACTGAATCAACTGGAAACACTGATCCTGGATGAGGCTGATAAGTTGCTGAGTTTGGGCTTCTCCGACGAGTTGGCAAAGGTATTCAGTCTGCTCCCGAATCAAAGGCAGACGGCGCTGTTTTCGGCCACCTTTGGTGATGAGGTCTCAGCGCTGGCGAGTAAAGTGCTGCGTCAACCTCTGGACATCGCGCTGGAAGAGTCCACAGACAAAGCTGATATTGAGCAACGGGTATTTGAAGTGGCTCAGGAGCGTAAAACTCAGCTTCTGATCAATCTGATTAAACAGCATGACTGGCGACAGTTGTTGGTATTTGCCAATGCCAGGCAGACCTGCAATCGTCTTCAGCAGAAACTGCAGCGTGCTGGCATTAAAACTCAGGTGTTTCATGGTGATAAGTCGCAGGGGAACCGGGTTTCTGTGCTCAATGACTTCAGACAGGGCAAACTGCAGATCCTGATTGCCACAGATATTGCTGCCCGCGGATTGGACATAGATAAGCTGCCTGCCGTAGTAAACTATGAGTTGCCACGCAGTCCGGCAGATTATGTTCACCGTATCGGTCGGACCGGCCGGGCAGGTGAGTCAGGACAGGCTATATCGCTTATCTGTCCTGACGAGTTCCATCATTTCAGGGTGATTGAGAAAAAGCACAAGCTCAGACTGCAAAGAGAGCAGTTTCCCGGTTTTGAACTGCCGGCTGCAGCTACCAATGTGAGCAAAGACAAAAAAACGCCACCACAGAAAGGCTGAATTTGGATATTTGTGGTAACTCTTGGTTGTAGTGCCTGCAGGGTATTTTTCAATACATACTCTGTGGGGAAGAACGAGTGTGAAGTGGTGACCTTATGAAGCATCTGTTTTGGTTGGTTGAAGGTGATATCGCGGGCCGTTGTGGGCCGGATATCGCAGCATGGAATGTGATTGAGCTGCAGGACGCAGGATTTAAATCTGTATTGGCGCTTTCGCCCCTGAGTGAAACCCACAAAGATGCACTCAACTCAGCTGATATTGAGTGTCGATTCCTGAACATGACAACGCCAGCCCTTGTGGATGACGCTGTTACCCCCGAGTTTTGCGCCACAGTTGCTGAGTGTGTTGGGCTGATTAATCAATGCCGCGAGCTCAATAAACCGATATTGTTATGCTGCGACACAGGCAATGAACTTACCAGTCTGGTGATGGCCTGTTATCTGACAGAGCTGGGAGCTGCTCCTGTACATGCGGTCAGTCAGGTCAGAGCGATGAACGAACAGGCATTTTCCAAGCCAGGCTGGGATCAGTTTGTGTTTGATGTCATTTACGCTCTGCAGTAAATAAAAGGCCCATGGAGGGGGAATGCGATTTGGGAACGGTCAATTTAGTGTAAGTCTGTTATTGCTTTGGTCAGTATTGATAGTCGGATGCGCCTCGACACCCGACTATCCGGATAAAGCTGAACTGCGTTTTTTGACGGCGGACAGTCAGGCCCCATTGAGCCAATATGCCAGTAAGCTGCAGCACCTTTATCAAGGTCAATCTGGCGTCCAGTTGCTAGGCGACCCTCTGGATGCCATGGTGGCGCGGTTGCTGCTGATCAGTCAGGCTGAATCCTCCATCGACCTGCAATATTATATTTATCGAGGTGACGATACCGGGGCACTGATCGCTTTGGCACTAATGGAGGCGGCAGACCGAGGTGTCAGAGTAAGAATACTACTGGATGACCTTGCCACCACCTCTAAAGATAAAGGTTTGGTTGCACTTGCCAAACACCCCAATATTCAGGTTCGCAGCTTCAACCCCAACCCTTCTCGTCACTTCAATAACCTCGGTATGCTGTTTAACTTTCCGAGGCTAAACTACCGAATGCACAACAAGTCTCTGACCGCAGACAATCAATTCTCGATTGTTGGTGGTCGCAACATCGGAAACGAATACTTTGCCGCTGATGAGACGCTTGAGTTTGGCGATCTGGATCTTTGGCTCACCGGACCTGTTGTGACTAAGGTATCTGCAAGCTTTGACGATTACTGGAATGCGCCTCACGTGCAGCCTATATCAGCCTTATCAGATATCCATGTCAGTGAAGAGCAGCTTGCCGCATTTGCCCGGGATATTAAAAAAGCCCGACGTGACATGGCTTCCCACCCATACCTCAGTCGATTGATTAACAGCAGAATGCTGGCCATTCTTACTGAATCTCATTTGGAAAACGATGCACCTGGTGAGTTTTACCAATGGTATTGGGGCGTGGCAGAGCTTTGGTCTGATCCACCTCTGAAGCAAGCCATGTCAGTGGAAAATCACTGGGTGGTGGCAGAGCTTTGGCAGGCAATACAAGCCGTAGAGTCCGAGCTTTTAATTATATCTCCCTACTTTGTGCCGACCGCGTCGGGTACTGAGCTCCTGACTGGCCTGTCCAGGCGTGGAGTTAAGGTCATTGTGGTCACCAATAGTCTGGCAGCGACAGATGTGCTGGCGGTTCACGCGGGATATCAAAACTATCGTCAGCAATTGTTGGAGGCTGGTGTCACACTATATGAAATAAAACCCGACTTGCTGGAATCCGACAAGTCCCTGACCGGGAGTTCCAAATCCAGCCTTCATGCCAAGACGGTGATCTTTGACCGGCAAAAGCTGTTTGTGGGCTCGTTTAACTTTGACCCAAGGTCGGCGCTGCTCAACACAGAAATGGGTGTGATGGTTGAACAACCTCAGTTGGCGGGTCGTCTTAGTAAAGAAATAGAACAAAGGTTACCGACTCAGGCCTATGAACTAAACTTGGAACAGGGAACCCTTATTTGGCTGGACAGGGGCTCGGGACGTAGCTTGGATTCTGAACCTGGGGCCGGATGGTGGCAGCGGCTGTTGGTAGAGCTGCTGTCCTGGCTTCCCATCGAGTCGCAGTTGTAAACAATATTATTTTTGCTTTGAGATAAAACCACATTAAATTAATGGTTTAACAGGATACGCTTGCAGGCAACTCATTATGACCTCTAAAGCCAATCAGTCACAGGGACTGTTGTTGTTCAGGTTGACCCGGCATCAGATTTTTGCACTTGGTACCTTAAAAATCCAGGAGCTGGTTCCCTATTGCCGTTTGAATCAATTACCTCAAGCTCATCCTTCTGTGATAGGCACTGCGACCATCCGGGGCAAGACAATACCTGTGGTTGATATGCCGATGGCGGTAGGGTATCGGGGCATTACTGAGGAAGAAAAGCAAGATGCCTTTATCATAGTGACGGATTGTCACCGTCAGATTACCGGTTTTTTGGTACGTAAGATTGAACGCATTGTTGAGTGCAATTGGCGTGAAATAGAGCAGCCGGACGATAACCTGGGTAAAAATGCTTTCTTAACCGGTATTACCCGTGTCGACAATGAATTGGTGCAGCTGTTGGATGTTGAACTGCTGATGAGCAGGATTTTCCCTTTCACCAAACAGTATGCTGCGGTAACAGACGTCCAGCGTGAGATGTTGAAGCCCCTGAATATTCTGTTGGTAGACGATTCGAAAGTCGCCAGAAAACAACTGTCCGATGCGCTCGACGACCTCAATATTCCCTATCAGGTTACAGATAATGGGGCGAGTGCGCTGGAGTTGATGCAGCAGGACGCCAGAGCGGGTCGCCCGGTGGATATTCTGGTCAGTGATATCGAAATGCCGGGGCTGGATGGCTATGAACTGGCATTCGAAGTCAAAAACGACCCTGCGCTGTCTCAGGCCTATCTGATCCTGCACACCTCTCTCTCCAGTGAGATCAGTGTCAGTCAGGCGCATCAGGTTGGCGCTGATGAGGCGCTGACTAAATTTGACGCAGATGAGTTAATACACGCCATGCTGACCGGGGCCCACCGGCACAGCGAATCAGAAACCGCATGACAGGCAGTCATGCAAGCTTATGCTGAATTAGCGTCTCACAAACAAACCTCGTATTGAATCATGTAGGATCGTTGGCAACAAGGGAGCTATGTTGCCATTGAGCTGCACAATCGTACGCAGAATCGCCATTGAGTGCCGAACTGTCGGTTGGGTCACGGCTTTGGCTGGACAAACCCGCCTGCATCCTATACAAACCCTGCTTACCCTTATTTTTGCAATCAAGATATCCAAAGAGAGCTGCCCGCCGAACGAGCAGGGAAACAGCTCCGATTAACAGCTTTTAAGGTCAAGTCATGAAACAACAATCATTGTTGGCGCGTCTCGCCAGCGGCAGTCTGGTACTGCAAATTCTCGTGGGGATCATTGCCGGCGTTCTGCTGGCGACGACAGCCCCCGAGGCCGCACTCCAGGTTGAATTCCTGGGTGGTCTGTTCGTAGGGGCACTGAAAGCCATTGCCCCTGTATTGGTGTTTATTCTGGTGGCAGCTTCTATCGCTAACCAGAAGAAGAATGCTCATACCCAGATGCGTCCCATTGTGATGCTCTATCTGGTGGGTACCTTTGCAGCAGCCTTGACTGCTGTGGTGATGAGCTTCCTGTTCCCAACCGAATTGGTACTGGCTTCCGGCGCGGAAGGTGCGACTCCACCTCAGGGCATCGCCGAGGTATTGAGCACTCTGCTGTTCCAGCTGGTAGACAACCCGGTTAATGCGCTGATGACAGGTAACTACATTGGTATTCTGGCCTGGGGTGTAGGTCTGGGGATTGCGCTGCATCATGCCAATGACACTACCAAGATGGTGTTCTCCGACATGAGCCACAGTGTGTCTCAGATGGTGCGCTTTATTATCCGTCTGGCGCCTCTGGGTATCTTCGGTCTGGTATCCGGCACCATTGCCAAGACAGGTTTCTCTGCACTGGCTGGTTACGCACATCTGCTGGCCGTACTGCTGGGTGCCATGGCGATTATTGCGCTGGTGGTCAACCCGCTTATTGTTTACGTCAAGATCCGTCGCAACCCTTATCCACTGGTGTTCCAGTGTCTGCGTGAAAGTGGCGTGACAGCCTTCTTTACCCGTTCATCCGCGGCCAACATCCCGGTAAACATGGCGCTGTGTGAAAAGATGAAGCTGCATGAGGATACTTACTCTGTCTCTATCCCGCTGGGTGCCACTATCAATATGGGGGGGGCGGCCATCACTATCACTATCCTGACTCTGGCAGCTGTACATACCATGGGTATTCAGGTTGATATCTTTACGGCGCTGCTGCTGAGTATTGTGGCGGCAGTATCTGCCTGTGGTGCATCTGGTGTCGCCGGTGGCTCTTTGCTGCTTATCCCACTGGCCTGTAGCTTGTTTGGTATCTCCAATGACGTGGCTATGCAGGTTGTTGCCGTTGGCTTTATCATTGGTGTGATTCAGGATGCGGCTGAAACCGCGTTGAACTCCTCAACTGACGTTGTGTTTACTGCAGCAGCATGTGAAGCTGCTGAGCGTGCTGAAGCTAAAGCCAACGCTTAATAGTAAGTCAGTCAGGATTTTGATAAAACGGGAGCCTCAGGTTCCCGTTTTTTGTTTATTGGTACCCTAATGTTTCTATGTGACTTTTCCCGTCTGGACTCAGCTCAGGCCTGGTACAGTATTAATGATGGTGTAATGGGCGGATTGTCCCGCTCAAGAATGTCGGCTTCTCCACTCGGGCATGCTGTGTTTTCCGGCCATGTCTCCCTGGCTAACGGCGGTGGCTTTGCCTCGGTGCGGAAAGATGAATTAAGCCTGGATCTCTCAGGAGCAGAAAGGTTACAGCTTTGGGTAAAAGGGGATGGTAAGCGCTACAAGCTGAATCTTAAGGATTCCATTGAGCCATTAAGCCCAGTATTTCAATACGAGTTTGATACCGACGATTCACTGAGTGAAGAGTGGCTGCAAGTCGTGCTGCCACTGGTTGACTACCAAGCCAAAAGCCGTGGTCAGAGACTCAATGGGGTTGCGCCGGACTTTAATGCGATTGTCAGTCTGGGGTTGGTAATAGGAGACAAGCAGGGTGGTGATTTCACCCTGCTGATTAAGTCTATCGAGGCTCTTTGAGCTGGGGCTAAGCTGGTGTGATAATGCCCAGTGGCGTGGCCGTTTCCCAGGCTCCCCTGGTGAAGTCGGGAATATCTACTGAGTTTGAGCGGTTAGCGAGTGACTGCTCACTCAGGATATTGATCACCGACCAGGCGGCACCGTCATATACATCCTGATCCAGCGGCTCAGCATTGCGCAGACAGTACACCATGCGCCACAGCATCAAAAAGTCCATACCACCATGGCCGCCGTTACGCTCAGCTTCTTTACCCATATGCTGCCACAAAGGGTGGTCATATTTGGCATACCAGCTATCCATCTCATAATCCCACTGGTGGAAGTTGCCACTGCCGCCATGTTCCAGCGCAATACGGTTCGGAAAACCGGCAAACACACCGTTGGTGCCCTGGATTAGATTATGGCGACTGTAAGGACGCGGGGTGGTGGTATCGTGCTGAACCATAATGGTTCTGCCCTTAACCGTCTTGATCAGCGTCGTGCTCATATCGCCATTGATATAGTTAAGCTGATTGCGCTCGTGGTCGGCAGGAAATTCTCGTCTGGCATAAAGTTGTCGGCCCAGTGCCGGTGAGCTCATTGAGGTCAGATAATCGAATCTGTCGCCACGGTTGATATTCATATACTGGGAAACAGGCCCCAGCCCATGGGTGGGATAGAGGTTACCGTTACGCCTGGTATGCCAGTAAGTTCGCCATGAACCTGTGCTTTGCTCTATCTCCTTCATCTGCCAGCGCAGTTCGTGGATATAGGCTGCTTCCCCGTGGAGTAACTCGCCAAACAGTCCCTGGCGTACCATATTAAGCACCATCAACTCATCCCGACCGTAGTTGACGTTCTCCATCATCATACAGTTCTTTTGGGTTCGTTCGGCTGTATCCACCAACTGCCAGCACTCTTCAACGGTCAGCGCCAGAGGGACCTCAACAAAGGCGTGCTTGCCACTTTCCATGGTGTCTATTGCCATGGGGGCGTGCCATTTCCACGGCGTGGAGATAACCACAATGTCTATGTCGTCCCGCTCAAGCATGCGCTGATAGTCATACTCATCTTTGCCATAAGCAGCTGGAGCAGGCAGGCCTTTGTCAGTCACCAGATTAACGGCTCTGTCGAGCACTTCCTGGTGGGTGTCACATATGGCTTTAATTTCCACACCATCAAGATGGCAGAAGTGCTTCACATGTCCATAGCCACGCTGACCAACACCGATAAAGGCCACTCTGACTGTTTCCATTGATGCCGCTATCAGGCCGATAACACTCTTACCTTTGGCCAGAGGCTGGCTGGCTGAGGTGGATTGGCAGCCAGCCATAGTACCGGCCACTGCGGTTGCCGTAACTGCTGTTGCAGCGCGCAAAAAATCCCTTCTGTTGAATTGGCTCATAGTCCTTCCTGTCTGGATTGTTGTTTTTAAGGTTCCAGTGCCTGGCATCTTATAACAAAACGCAAACAACACAGGTCAAACTTGCAGCGTTTGCTGCTGTTTTTTTCTGCGCTTAATTTCATTTGAGTGATCAGTGTCACGTTATTTTGAGGGCGAATAAGTACACTTGCCGCCAATTCCACCTGCAGAATGTAAAAAACTGCAACTTTCCCTTATTTAACGCTGGAGAACCCCTGACAATGACCGCTATGCTTAGTCCTGTGCCACATGAAATTCTTGATGCCGCTATCGAGTTTTTTAATAGTCGTGAGGCATCGGCAAAGATAAGACGTATTAATTGTCAGGGAGGTAAAAGACAGATGGAACCTCAACAGCTGGTTGGTGAATGGCTGGATAACCGTGATGGCGAAGGAGACAAGATCAATGTCTATCGCAGCGGTGGGGAGTGGGTATTGGAGTCCTGGTCAGAGGATGGCTGTCACAGTCGCGACAAAATGCTGGTGACTGAAACTGAACAGGGCCTCAAGTTGGAAGACAGAGGCGGTAACCTGTTTGGTGAATACTTCCTGTTGCAGGATGGCAAACTAAGCGTTTGTAATGCTCAGGGCTGTATGTTGCTTGAGACAGCCTGAATAGGGTTGGAGCCATAGGCCAGACAAGGCCTCTGCATGGCAGAGAGTCTGCGATGACGAATTAATGAAACGGCTGTAAGTGATGACTTACGGCCGTTTTCTTTTTGCAGCCTGACCAGGCTCATAGGAGAACCTGAAACGAGGCTTCAGAAAGGATGCTTGCTGGTGAAGCTTATCTGTTCCGCGGTTGACGGCTTTTTGAACGTTAGTGTCTGGGCGTGCAGGCATAAACGCGGGCGGGCATTGATAATACGGGCATCCCCGTAAAAATCATCACCCAGGATAATATGTCCCAGCGCCTTCATATGTACCCGAAGTTGGTGGGTACGCCCGGTGTGGGGCCTGAGCTCTACCAGAGTTGAGTTTTCCCGGCGCTCAAGGACCTTAAAGTCAGTAATGGCTGACTTGCCAGTTTCATCTATCTTCTGCAGGGGACGATTTTCTTTGTCCGGGGCAATCGCCAGATTGATTTGCCCGGCGTCCTGTTTCATCAGGCCATCAACTTCGGCGATATAGACTTTTTCAGTGCCTCTGTCCTGAAATTGGGTTTTCAGGTGGGACTCAGCCTTTTTATGCCGGGCAAACACCATAATGCCTGAAGTGGCACAGTCCAGGCGATGTACCAGAATGGTTTCCGGATATAGCTTTTGCAGCCGGGTCAGGGCGCAGTCATGGGTGACTTCAGCCATTCCGGGGTTGGAGAGCAATCCTGAAGGTTTGGCAATCACTATCATCTCATCGTCACGATAACGAATATCCAGCCAGGGCAGGGCGGGTGGATGATATTCAAAGATCTGCATTGTCTCTCCGGCTCTTTATGAAAATGATTGGTCAACCTGATGGCTGCGCGGGGATTTTAGGGATTTGCCATATCTGAGTAAAGCCTGTCGACTTAAGGTTGCCAGTGAGTAAGGGCCTAGCCCATGAGGTCTGTCAGCCAAAGTCGCCATTCAAGTCCCCACTGACTGGTCACCCCTCGGGTTTTAAACTTTACTTCGCCATCACGAACGATATAGATGGCAGGCAAACCTGAAGCGCCCCATTGATTGGAGGCAGCAGCATCATCCAGAATCACCGGGAAGTTGTAGTGATTCGCCTGCATATAATCCAGCACTTCGTGGCGGGTACCTGATGCCACCGCCACAGATATCACGTTATATTCCTGACTCAGGGCATCCACGGCCGGGGATGTTACTTTGCATGCCGGACACCAGGTTCCCCAGAAATAAACCAGAGTGGTTTCGTGGGGGTGCAGTGTCAGTGTGTCACCCTGCAATGATTCACCCGAGAGTGCAGGCGCGGCGCCACTGATCATATCTCGCTGCAGAAACAGGCTGACGCCATAGACGACAATTGTGATGATCAGCAGGTCACGCGTCAGCTTGAGCCAAAAAGCCCTTTGCCTGAAGCGGGTAAAAAAAGACTCGTGCATTGGAATTCCGGGTTATAGAAACTCTTCAGGTGTCTTGCGACTTAATATGCGGCTGTATGCCATCAACTGGGGATAAAGGGTCCTGAAGGCGATTTCAATATCGACATCCATCTGTTTCACCACCTTGTCAGCCCCAACAAACAACTCAGGTTTGGAGAAGCGGCGGCTGACACCCAATATCGCATCATTAAGACCGGCGCGGCTCTCATAGGCTTTCAACCAGTTTTGTTGACGCATCCGGGGCAGGATTTTACTCAGGGACTCGGGCAGGTCCAGGGCCTTATCCAGCTCGTCGTACGCGTAGCTTGAAAACTCTTCAAGCTTACTGTTGTGGTATTCATCCCAGTAGCGCGCCAGCATGTGATCGAAAGCCAGGTCCATCAGTATGGGGGCCACACGGGAGTATTTTTTGGGGAATGCTTTGACCAGATCACGGCTGAGCTCATGTTCATCAGTCAACTGGTCCAATTGTCTGTGCAGCCAGATTCCCTGCTGCAGCGGCTTGGCAAAGTTCTGAATATTACCCTTGGCAAAATCACCGGCCAGATTACCGGCCAAACTGGTCTGGCTGTTGTCGGCCAGATGGAGGTGCGCTAGAAAATTCATAATTTAGCGTTGGCGAAATTTGAAACAAAAGGTAACATGCAACCGCATACAGACAAAGAAATCACGTCAGTACTCCGGTAAACATCAGTCTAATCGCACGGAAAGCGACCGTTACGCCGGAAAAGTGAGCACATTTTACACCTCGGAGATCATGGATGATTGAACACTTCAAAAAGCGGTTGATTGGCCTGCTTAGGTTATTCAGGCGTGCGCCCAAGCGACAGATACACGTCGATATCCCCATTACCCGCCACAGGTACCGGCTGGAAGATCTGGACCGTCATACCTCTGTCGATAAGGATTCTTGATCTTAACGCGCAGTGACACTAGACTGGCCGCCGTCTTTAGCCAAGCCGAGTAGTATCTACATGCGCGTTTCAGATTTTACCTTTGAGCTCCCAGATGAGCTGATAGCCCGTTACCCGATGGCAGAGCGGACTGCATCCAGATTATTGACGCTGGATGGCAACAGTGGCGCTCTGGGGGATAAGCAGTTTACTGACCTGCTGGAGATGATTCAGCCGGGCGACCTCATGGTATTCAATAACACCCGGGTTATTCCTGCACGACTGTTTGGTCAAAAAGCCACTGGCGGTAAGTTGGAGATCCTGGTGGAGCGCATGTTGGATGACAAGCGTATTCTGGCCCATGTTCGCAGCTCCAAATCCCCGAAAGAGGGCGCCATGATCAATCTTGATGGTGGCCATGAAATGAAGATGCTGGCACGTCATGATGCCCTGTTTGAACTGGAACTCCAGTCTGAGCTAACCATCCTGGAAGTACTGGAAGCTGTCGGTCATATGCCACTGCCTCCTTACATTGACCGTCCGGATGAAGACGCAGACAAAGAACGCTACCAGACTGTATATAACCAGAACCCTGGTGCTGTAGCGGCACCAACTGCTGGCCTGCACTTTGACGATGGTATGCTGGAGACCTTGAAAGCCAAGGGCGTGAATATGGCTTTTGTCACCCTGCATGTTGGCGCAGGCACCTTCCAGCCAGTGCGTGTTGACAATATTCTGGAACACAAGATGCACTCTGAGTGGGCCAACGTGCCTGCCGATGTGGTTGAGTTGATTAAAGCGACCAAGGCTGCCGGTAACCGTGTGATTGCCGTGGGCACAACCTCGGTGCGCTCACTGGAAAGTGCAGCTAAAGCCAGCGAAGGCGAGCTGCAGCCATTCAGTGGTGATACTGATATCTTTATCTACCCTGGCTTTGAGTTCAAAGTGGTCGATGCCATGGTGACCAATTTTCACCTGCCCGAATCTACTCTGATTATGTTGGTGAGTGCTTTTGCCGGTTTTGATGAAGTGATTAATGCTTATCAGCATGCGGTTGCGCAAAAATACCGCTTCTTCAGCTATGGGGATGCGATGTTTGTGACTAAAAAGACCCAATAACAGCAGAATTTGATTTAAAATACCCATCCCTGACCGGATGGGTATTTTTCTTTATCAGCCCTTGAAGCTGAGTAATTTGACCCAATCTACTTTTCTGATATTCGTGTTTTTCTGCACTGTCAGACTGTTTCTCTGACGAGGTATACGATGAAATTTGAACTGGATAAAACCTGTGGACGCGCCCGTCGTGGCCGCCTGGTATTTGAGCGTGGCACGGTAGAAACCCCGGCATTTATGCCTGTGGGAACCTACGGTACGGTAAAAGGTATGACCCCTGAAGAGGTGCGTGCCACCGGTGCCGATATTCTGCTGGGTAACACTTTCCACCTTTGGCTGCGTCCTGGCGAAGAGATCATGCGCAAGCATGGCGACCTGCATGACTTTATGAACTGGCAGCGTCCTATCCTGACTGACTCCGGTGGTTTCCAGGTGTTCAGTTTGGGTGATATCCGCAAAATAACCGAAGAGGGCGTACATTTCCGTTCGCCTATCAATGGTGAAAAAATCTTTATGGACGCTGAGAAGTCCATGCAGATCCAGCATTCTCTGGGCTCTGATGTGGTGATGATTTTTGATGAATGTACGCCATATCCTGCGACCCATGATGAGGCTCGCAAGTCCATGCAGATGTCTCTGCGTTGGGCCAAGCGCTCCCGTGATGAGTTTGATCGCCTGGAAAACCCAAATGCACTGTTTGGTATTATCCAAGGCAGTGTGTATGAAGATCTGCGTGACGAGAGTCTGAAAGGTCTGCTGGAAATTGGTTTTGACGGCTATGCCGTTGGTGGTTTGGCAGTAGGTGAGCCAAAGGCAGATATGCACCGTGTGCTGGAGCATGTTTGCCCGAAAATCCCTGCTGACAAGCCGCGTTATTTGATGGGGGTAGGTAAGCCAGAGGATCTGGTTGAAGGCGTACGTCGTGGTGTTGACATGTTTGACTGTGTAATGCCAACCCGTAACGCCCGAAACGGTCACCTGTTTACCAGTGAAGGCGTTATCAAGATCCGCAATGCGCGTCATCGCGATGACACTTCACCATTGGACGCCAAGTGTGATTGCTACACCTGTAAGAACTATTCCCGTTCTTACCTGCATCACCTGGATCGTTGTAATGAAATTCTGGGCGCCCGCCTGAACACTATCCACAACCTGCGTTATTACCAGCGCTTGATGGAAGGTTTGCGCGGTGCGATCGAGACAGGTACATTAGATGCCTTCGTAGAAGACTTCTATACCAGTCAAGGCCGCGAAGTCCCTGAATTGGCTGATTAATTTTTTATCAATAAGAAGAGAAGACAATGTTTATTTCAAACGCTTACGCCAACACTGCCGGTGCTGCTCAGACTGGCGGTACCATGGAACTGATTTTCATGCTGGTCATCTTCGGCCTGATCTTTTACTTCATGATCTACCGTCCACAGGCCAAGCGCGTTAAAGAACACAAGAACCTGATGAGCTCTCTGGGCAAGGGCGACGAAGTCCTGACCAGCGGCGGTATCCTGGGCAAAATTGCCAAGATCAGTGATGACAACGACTATGTGCTGCTGAACCTGAACGACAGCACTCAAATCACCATCAAGAAGGACTATATTGCAGCGGTTCTGCCAAAAGGCTCAATCCAGTCGCTGTAAAGCCAAGAGGGCAAAGGTGTGTTAAATAAATACCCCATGTGGAAAAACCTGATGGTGATATTCATTATCGCCGTTGGTTTTTTCTATGCACTGCCGAACCTCTTCGGGGAGGATCACGCCGTGCAGGTAGTGGGCACCCGCGGAGTTGAGGTGACTGCTGCAACCCAGACCCAGATTGATGATCTGCTGACCAAAGATGGTATCGCAGTGAAGCGCTCGGATCTGGAAAATGGTCAATTGTTGGTTCGCGTGCAAAACGCTGATCAGCAGTTGGCTGCCAAAGAAGCGATTGCCAACGCCCTGGGTGACAAATATACCGTTGCCCTTAACCTTGCTCCGGCCACCCCAAGATGGCTGGAGAGTGTGGGTGGTAGCCCAATGAAGCTGGGTCTCGACCTGCGTGGTGGTGTGCACTTCCTGATGGAAGTGGACATGAATGAAGCCATTCGCAAAATGGAAGAGGCCAAGGTTGCTGATTTCCGTAACCAGATGCGTGAAGAGCGTATCCGTTACTCAGGCGTTAACCGCACAGCCAAAGGCATTGAGATTCGTTTCCGCGACGAAGCCAACCTGAACAAGGCTGAGAACTTCCTGAAAACCCGTAACGGTAATGAGATGGTATTCACTGATGTGACCGAAGGCGACAAGTACGCCCTGCTGTCCACCATGAGTGAAACCTACCTCAAGCAGGTGAAGGAAGAGGCACTGTCCCAGAACATCACCACTATCCGTAACCGTGTGAACGAGCTGGGTGTGGCTGAACCTGTGGTTCAGCGTCAGGGTGCAGAGCGTATCATCGTTGAACTGCCAGGCGTGCAGGACACTGCCCGCGCCAAGGAAATTCTGGGTGCTACGGCATCTATCGAATTCCACATGGTGGATCAGCGTGCCGATGTGCAGGACGCAGTTGCAGGCCGTGTACCGGCTGGCAGCGAACTGTACAAGCGCCGTAGTGGTGAGCCTGTTGTGTTGTACAAAGAAGTGATGCTGACCGGTGATCATATCACCAGCGCCCAGCCAGCTTTCGATGAGTACAGCCGTCCACAGGTTGCTATCGGTCTGGATGCCAAAGGCGGCACTATCTTCTCCAACGTGACCAAAGACAACATCGGCAAGCCAATGGCGACTTTGTTCATCGAGTATAAAGATACCGGTGAGAAGAACCCTGACGGCAGCATCAAGATGAAGAAGATCGAAGAAGTGATCTCGGTAGCGACCATTCAGGCGCGTCTGGGTCGTAACTTCGTGATTACCGGTCTGACTCACAGCGAATCTCAGAATCTGGCGCTGCTGTTGCGTGCCGGTGCTCTGATTGCGCCTGTATCTATCGTTGAAGAACGTACCATTGGTCCAAGCCTGGGTCAGCAGAACATCGAATCCGGTCTGCAGGCTATGATTTGGGGCATGGTTATCGTGCTGATCTTCATGGTGGTTTACTACCGTGCCTTCGGCCTGATTGCCAACCTGGCGCTGTGTGCCAACCTGATTATGATCGTGGGTATCATGTCCATGATCCCGGGTGCTGTTCTTACCCTGCCGGGTATTGCCGGTATGGTGTTGACGGTCGGTATGGCGGTAGATGGTAACGTGTTGATTTATGAACGTATCCGTGAAGAGCTTCGTGCCGGTCGCAGCGTACAGCAGGCGATCAGTGAAGGTTACGGTAACGCATTCTCAACCATTACCGACGCCAACATCACTACCTTTATGACAGCCTTGATCCTGTTCGCTGTGGGTACCGGTGCCATTAAAGGCTTTGCGGTTACCCTGATGATAGGTATCGCCACCTCCATGTTTACTGCCATTGTTGGTACTCGCGCTATCGTGAATGCCATCTGGGGTGGTAAGCGTGTGAAGAAACTGTCGATTTAAGGGAGACGACTGTCATGATGCAATTAACCGCATTTAAAAATACCATCGACTTCCTGAAGCACGCCAAGGTCATTGCTGCCCTGTCTGTGCTGCTGACAGTGGCGTCTGTTGTGTGTCTGGCTACCAAGGGTATCAACTGGGGTCTGGACTTTACCGGCGGTACCGTAGTTGAGCTTGAGTTTTCCAAGCCCGCCGATCTGCCCGCTCTGCGTGCCAACCTGACAGCGGATGCTGTTAAAGGTGCCGTGGTACAGAACTTTGGCTCTACCCGTGACGTACTGGTACGTCTGCAGGCCAAAGCTGATATCAAGAGTGATGTACAGGTCGCTGAAGTGATGGCTGCTGCTCAGAAGATGGATTCAAGCGTGATTCAAAAGCGTGTTGAATTCGTTGGTCCTCAGGTAGGTAAAGAGTTGGCAGAGCAGGGTGGTCTGGCGGTACTGGTCGCACTGATCTGTATTCTGATCTATGTGTCATTCCGCTTTGAATGGCGACTGGCTGCAGGCGCTGTGGCGTCTCTGGCTCACGACGTTATCCTGACTCTGGGTCTGTTCTCATTGTTGCAGCTGGAGTTCGACCTGACTGTTCTGGCTGGTGTGCTGACGGTAGTGGGTTACTCTCTGAACGATACCATCGTGGTATATGACCGGGTGCGTGAAAACTTCCTGAAGATGCGTAAAGCAACTGCCTATGAAGTGATCAACGCGGCCATTACCCAGACCATGAGCCGTACCATTATCACCACAGGTACCACGCTGATTACAGTAGTGGCTCTGTTCCTGAAGGGCGGCACCATGATCCACGGCTTCGCGACAGCTTTGCTGATGGGTATCCTGTTCGGTACTTACTCTTCTATTTATGTGGCAAGTTACATGGCTTACAAGTTGGGTGTAAACCGTGAGCACATGATGCCAGTGGAAGTAGAAAAAGAAGGTGCAGATCAGCCAAACATTATGCCTTGAGCTGAAAAACACTGACTAGAAAACGCCTGCATTCGCAGGCGTTTTTTTATCTTTTTGTGAAACGGCTGAAATCCCCATAAACAGTGGGTGTTCGGGGACTTTGGTTTTTTGAGCATAGGTTAATCAATGGATTGCTACTTGACACAGCAACAGCTTTGGGGATGATGAGCACTGCGGTAAAAGTGAGCAGGATAGCCATGGAAGAACGTAAATGTTTAGTGGCCGGGGGGAACTTGCTTCAAGCCCATACCTGGAAGGGGCTTTTGGAGGCCTGTGGTATCCCGGTTGAACTCAGAGGTGAAGCTCTGATGGGGGGCATTGGTGAGCTGCCGGTAGATATGCAAACGGTTGAGCTCTGGGTCCCTGAGTCCAGTATTGAAGCTGCGAAACAGCAGCTTTGTCAGTTACAGGCCGAACAGCCCAAGTGGCAATGTGTCCAGTGCCAGGAGTGGAACGAGGCCAGTTTTGAGCTGTGCTGGAACTGTAGCGCTGAGTGTTGTGAACGTCACAACGACTAGTTCAGTTGCCTTTGAGTAGACCTTCAAAACCTTAATGCTGTCAACGCGATAGCCATTATCTTTTTGGTGTTGGCTTATTGCCCGCGCCACATTCCACGCATTACACTGTAGTTCCGGTCACCAGTGAGGAATGAGCTGTGCAGCATAACCCCGGATTTGAAGCCCTGGTCAATACCATTCGACCCGGCATAGTTGAAATCACCATTGAAGATTACCAGGCTGATGATGCCTGGCAGCTGGTTGATGTCCGCGAAGACAGAGAATGGCTCAAAGACCATCTGCCCCGCGCCGTCCACCTCGGACGGGGTATTCTCGAACGGGATATTGAAACCCGTTTCCCCGATAAAACCACTCCCTTGCTGCTGTACTGTGGTGGCGGATACCGCAGTGCTCTGGCGGCTCACAACCTGCAGTTAATGGGCTACACCAAGGTGGCCTCGCTGGTGGGAGGATATAAGGCCTGGGTGCAGCGTTTACTGCCTCTGGTTAAAGACTGACAAGGACGATTTGAATGCAGTACTTTCCCCTGTTTGTTGATACGCAAAAGCTGAAGGTGCTGATTGTCGGCGGTGGGGAAGTAGCCGCCCGCAAACTTGATCTGCTGGCCCGCACCAACGCAGAGATTAACCTGATTGCTCCAGAGGTTATTGAGGAGATATTGCTCAGAGCCGAAAAGGAAGAAGTCAGGGTTCAAACCCGTGCGGCACTGCCTGAGGATATGCCGGGATGGGATCTGGTTTACCTGGCTACTGACAGCGAATCATTGAACCTCAGCCTGGCAGCGGCAGCTAAAGAAGCCGGTGCCCTGGTGAATGTGGTAGATACTCCCCGGGCCTGTGATTTTATTACTCCCTCCATCGTTGACCGGGGGCGCATGGTGGTTGCCATCAGCACTGCTGGCGCAGCTCCGGTATTCGCTCGCCAAATCAGGGCTAAACTTGAAGCTATGTTGCCCCAGTCGCTGAGCCCCTTACTCAATTTTGTGGCCTCGCGTCGTGATGATGTGCAGCAAAGACTACCCTCAGGTAAAGCGCGTCGTATCTTCTGGGAACGCTTTTTTCAGTTTAACGGTGACCGCTTCGACAGTCAGACAGAGCTTTGCTATGACCTGTCATTCAACAACGTGGCTACTCAAGGGGAGCTATTGCTGCTGGAAACCGACATTAATCCTGAGCTTCTGCCTTTGGCCGTGGTGCCTCTGTTGCAGCGACTGGATGCCGTCTATGCTGAATGTGAGATACCTGAAGCCCTGAATGAACTGCTCAGGCGTGACGCCAGTCGCGGCACATTGCCTAAACTCAGTGAGCTTAGCCAGCAGTTGCAACGGGGAGAGAGGCTGCTGGTTTATGCAGACAAGGCCTGTATTGATTCCCTCAGGGCACATTTTCCTGAAGCCAGGTTTTTGCAGCCTGGGGCGCTCTAACGCGTCAGGATTGACATGCAGTGCAGGCCTGATACCCTGCGCCCACACTATTATTCCGGAGCCTGTTAATGGCACTTAAAGCCACTGTATTTAAAGCTAATTTGCAAATCGCTGACATGGACAGACACTATTACCATGATCACGGTTTGACCTTGGCGCAACATCCTTCAGAAACCGACGAACGCATGATGGTACGCCTGCTGGCATATGCCCTGAATGCTGAAGAGGGATTGGAGTTCAGTAAGGGACTGTGCGTTGATGATGAGCCCGAGCTTTGGCTTAAGGAGCTGTCCGGTGAAATTCGTCTTTGGGTCGAGTTTGGCGAGGCTGACGAGAAGTGGCTGCGCAAGGCTGCCGGGCGCGCGAAGCAGGTAAAACTGTATGCCTATGGTGGCCGCAGTGTGCCTGTTTGGTGGCAGAAAAACGAGTCAGCCTTCAGGCGTTATCAGAATCTGGAAGTGTGGAACTTCCCAGCCGATCAGGTTAAAGCATTGGGCGGTTTGGTCAGTCGTACCATGCAGCTGAACTTCTCGGTAAGCGATGGTGAGATTTATGTCTCCAACGGCGTGGATACTGTGCTGGTCACCCCGGAAAGGCTTCAATAGTTTATACAAAAAGCCCGGCTACATAGCCGGGCTTTGCTTTATCTGCTCAATTACTGCTGGGGCTTGTGAGCCATTAAGCCCTGATAACCAAGACCGTTAAAGGTATTGGTATAACCTTCGGCGATAAGGGCTTTCTGGGCCTGACCACTGCGGTTGCCACTGCGGCAATAGAGCATCACATCTGTATCTTTACCGATATTTCTGGCGGCAAACTCTTCTACGACCTGAGGCAGTGGAATGTTGATTGCACCTGGCAGGTGACCCTGAGCAAATTCTGCGGGGGTTCTTACATCGACTATCAAAGCGCCGTCGGCAATATGATTCCATGCCTGCTGATAAACCTTGTCATTTGCCTGGACTACACCGCTGAGCAGGGCGAAAAGAAACAGTACAGGCGCCAGAATCCGCGTGCAGAGTGTCTTGGGTGAAAACATGTCAATTCCTTCTGATAGAAAGTTCAATTTTGGATTCTACGCCTAATTTAATTATCAGCATAGTTATCTGCTTGAATCAGTTAAAAGCAAATTAAAACAGACGGTTATATTTGTGTGGTTCACTTAGTGGCTATTTATCTCTTTAGGGTATAGCCAGGCATAATACAGAAGTGGAATCACCACCAGAGTTAATGCCGTTGATACCAGAATACCGAAGATCAGGCTGATGGCCAGACCGTTGAATATAGGGTCATCCAGAATAAACAGGGCTCCGGTCATGGCGGCCACCGCCGTCAGCATAATCGGCTTGGCCCTCACTGCCGAGGCAGATACGACTGCCTCGGCCAAAGCGATTCCACGCGCCTGTTGCAGCTTGATAAAGTCCACCAACAGAATGGAGTTACGCACGATAATCCCGGCCAAAGCTATCATGCCTATCATAGAGGTCGCGGTGAATTGAGCGCCCAGCAGGGCATGGCCCGGCATCACCCCGATAATGGTCAGGGGAATAGGGGCCATTATTATCAGTGGCAGCAGATAGGAGCGGAAGTGTGCCACGACCAAAAGGTAGATGGCGATCATGCCAACCGCGTAGGCTATACCCATATCCCTGAAGGTTTCATAGGTGATCTTCCACTCTCCATCCCAGAGTACCGCTATTTGGTCCAGACCTGATGGCTGCTGGATATAGTGCTGTGACATGGTCGGGAACTTGTGTTCAAGTCCGCTGATAATATCGAACATACCATACAGGGGACTGTCCAACGGCCCCGCCATATCGGCTGTCACCATGATCATGGGGACCATATTTCTGTGGACGATTTCCTGCTCGATGAAGCCTTTGTCGATATGGACCAGCTCCGCAATAGGCACAGGCCCTTTGGTGCCTGTCAACGTCATATTAAGCAGGGCATCCAGATCCATCTTACTGCCCTCCTGCAGCTCCAACCTGATGGGAACCGGGGTTTTCTGGCCATCCAGATGCAAAGTCCCCGCGTCTTTTCCGCCCACAGAAGTCGCAACAGCATCAACCACGCTGGCATAGGATACTCCCAGTAGGGCGGCACGCTGACGGTCAATGCGAACCTGCCATTTGTACTGTCTGGCCGGGACCATAATGTCTATGTCCACAACATCCTTTGTTGCTCTGAATTGAGCCTCTACTTCCTGTGCCGCCTGCTTACGGATAGCCGGACTCGGACCATAGACCTCAGCCACTATGGGGGACCAAACCGGTGGACCCGGCGGCACCTCCACGACTTTGACCGCCGCATTGTGTTGTTTCGCTATCTGGCTTAGCTGAGGTCGCACCGCCAGAGCGATCTCATGACTTGCTCTGTCTCGGTCGTGTTTGTCATGCAGGTTCACCTGAATATCGCCCAGCTCAGGGCTTTGCCGCAGAAAGTAATGGCGCACCAGGCCATTAAAGTTCATAGGCGCTGCCGTGCCAGCGTACTGTTGCAGATCTTTTACCTCTTCCACTGTCAGCAGATAGTCAGCCATCTCCCTGAGTACCCGCTGGGTATCTTCAAGTGGAGTCCCCTCTGGCATATCGACTATGACCTGGAACTCAGACTTGTTGTCGAATGGCAGCATCTTGAGTACCACATGTTTCGTCAGAGGAAGGGCAAGCGCCAGCGCGATCAGGCTTATTACACTCAACCCCAGCAATGCGCGGGCTTTACGGCCATCTCTTCCTTTCAGGAATGGGCTCATCAGCTTGCGAAATAGCCTCTGGAGGCGAGGGGCAGTGCCATCTACATCATGAGGCGGGTTCTGGTGCCGCTTAAGCAGCTTCTCCGCCAGCCAGGGAGTAATGGCGAAGGCTATTACTAAAGAGAACAACATGCCCATACTGGCGTTAATGGGGATAGGACTCATATAGGGGCCCATCAATCCAGATACAAACGCCATGGGCAGCAGGGCGGCAATCACGGTAAATGTCGCCAGAATGGTTGGGCCTCCCACCTCATCCACTGCGCCTGGGATCAGCTCGCGCAGCGGTTTATCTGTCATCGACATATGACGATGAATATTTTCAACCACCACAATGGCATCATCTACCAGAATTCCGATGGAAAAGATCAATGCGAACAGCGACACCCGGTTAAGGGTGAACCCCCAGGCCCAACTGGCAAACAGGGTTATTGCCAAAGTGATGATAATGGCGATGCCGACGACCACAGATTCTCTCAGCCCCATGGTCAGAACCACCAACAGCACTACCGCAGCCGTGGCGAATATCAATTTGAAAATGAGAGTATTGGATTTGTCAGCCGCGGTTTGACCATAGTCACGGGTAATTTCCACCTTGATATTATCCGGCAGCAGGATATTGTTAACCGCGTTTAATCGCTCGCGCACGGCCTGCGCAATATCTACGGCATTTTGTCCTGCCTGCTTGCCAATGGCTATGGTCACTGCCGGAAAGGTGCCGTGTTGGCCTGTGTAATACACGTTATTGTCAGGAATATCTGCCGCCAGCGTGATATCGGCAATATCACCAAGATAAACCGGCTGCTCACGGCCGGATGGATCCGGCAGCACAGCGACCAAAAGCTGCTCTACATCTGCCTGGCTATGAAGGAACTGCCCTGCCTGCACCTGAATAACCTGATTATCCTGAACCAGAGAAGCAGGCATGGAGATCAGGTTATTGTTTTTCAGGCTCTGGCCTATTTGGTCAAATGACAGGCCATAGCCCATCAGTTTGGCCGGATCTATTCGAACATTGAGTACCAGTTGATGTTGACCCAGGGTATAAACCTCCCGGGTGCCGGGGATGCGTTTGAGCTCGGTTTCCAGATTCTGTGCGACCCGGGTGAGTGCCGACGCTGTGACGTTGGGATCCTCGCTCCACAGGGTGAGATTAACAATGGGCACATCATCAATTCCTCTGGGTTTAATCAATGGTTCTCCAACCCCAGCCGCCGCAGGCAGTTTATCCATATTGGAGTAAAGCTGGTTATAAAGGCGGACTATGGCTTCTGATCTGGGCACGCCAACGTCGAATGCCACAATAAACATGGCACCATCCGCCCGGGAGAAGGAATACAGGGTATCAATATCCCGGATCTGGGAGATTACCTGCTCGGCGGGCAGAGTGACCAGTTGCTCTACCTCCCTTGGCGTTGCGCCGGGAAAAGGGACAAACACATCGGCAAAGGTCACGTCGATTTGAGGTTCTTCCTCTTTCGGAGTGACCAGAATGGCAAACAAGCCCAGCAGGAGACCCAGGATGGCCAGCAGTGGCGTAATGGCATTGTCTAAGAACAGCGCCGCAACGCGCCCTGAAATGCCAGAATGAACTGTCTGTTTGTCCATTATGGTGCCCTCTGCTTAAGCAGTGCGTCATAGGCATTGAGGGCTATCACATCCCCCTTCCTCAGCCCGGCAAGAATCACCACCTGATCAGCCTGACTCTCTCCCACACGGACCTGAGTCAACAGGAACCTGTCTCCCTGTTTCAAATACACAGCGCTGAGTTCGTTCTGGGTATACAGGGCACTTTGTGGAACGAGTACCATAGGCCGTTTATCAATAACAAAGCTGGCTTTAGCCATGGTTCCCGGGGCCATATCCGGAGTTTGTTCAGGGAAGGGCACCCTTACTTCAAAATTGTGGCCGACAGCGGAAGCGAAATTAAAGATCTGAAACTTGTCCAGTTGAAAACGGCGACCATCGTCAAGTGCAATATTGATTTGTGAGTTGTTCTTCAGTGCTGGCAGGTACTGCTGGGGCACCATTAACACTGCACGCATCTGATCCAGTGAATAGCCCGATAATAAAGCTTGTCCGGGAGCAACAGCCTCGCCGATTTCAACGTGGCGCTGGGTCACAATACCGGAAAACGGCGCGTATATCTGGGTGTAGGCTACAGACTCCCGGGCTTTTTCAACCCCGGCTTTGGCAGCTTCCACTGCCCCTTGAGCACTTTTGGCCTGTGCTGTGACTCTGTCCATCTCCCCCCTGGACACCGCTCCCTGTGGAAACAGATCGCTGAAGCGTTTTAGCTGCGCCTGAGCATCTGCATTAAGGGCATTGGCCCGGGCGAACTCAGCTTCAGCAGCAGCCAGTGATGCTCCCTGCTCAATTGAGGTGATCTCCAGCAGGCTGGCGTTGGCCGGGACTTTATCGTTGACGTCGTAATTGATATTGAGAACACGGCCTGAGGTTTGCGCAGACACAGTTGCCGCCTTTACCGGCTCTATGGTGGCATCCAGTGTCAGATATCGGTTCTGTGGAGTTTGAGTGATTGTCAGGGTATCAACAGCTTCAGCAGCTAGGCTGTTGCCCGACAAAACCAAGCCAAGTGCTATGGCACTGAAAGTCCGTTTTCTTCTGATCATGGCGAATCTCTGAGTAGGGTAAAAATCAATCCATGAGAAAATTCTAATGAAACTGGGCGTAAAGAACAATATATTCATTAAAAAAATCTAATGAATAATCTTATTCACTGATAAAGATAGTATTAATATGGCGGGGACGCCGGGTAGATATAGAAAGGCCGGAACGACTTCCGGCCTTTGGATTCATTTCGATTCAGTCTGTCAGGTAATAGGTGAGGGTCGAGACCACTCTGACTTTTTTGATGTAAGGTGTGTTGCTGTCTCTGTCTGTGATGATGAATTGACCCTGACTGGCGGTTTTGATTTTACCCAGCTTTGAGTCTGAATCCCGGGCAAACTTTTCAGCGACCTCTCTGGCATTACGGGTCGCCAGTTGGATCATTTCAGGTTTGATTTCGTTGAGGCCTGTAAACAGATACTCCACCCGGCTTTGATAATCATCCGTAGAGATGGTGATGCCTTTCTCCAGCAACTGGGTCAGCTTGCCTCTGCTGAGACGCACCTGCTCAACATTGTTGGTATAAACCGATACTGTGGATTTGGCGAAATAGCGGTATCTGACATTGGGGTCCACATAGCCGCGGGCCTGTCTGTCCTCGATATTGGGCAGCGACACTGTGATCTCATCATCTTTAAAGCCAAGGGCTTTCAGAAAACTGACCACAATCTGGGTTTTGGCTTCAACGTTGCGATACAGACTGCCAAGGTCATTATCGACTTCAGTAAACTGTATCGGCCAGATAGCAATATTGGCATTGACCTCTTGCTCTGCCAGGCCTTTGACATTGACCGTGCGGTCCATCGATTTCACCTGCAGCAGAGTATCGCTTGCCAGCCAGGCTGCACCCAGTAACCCGGTCGCCAGCAATACCCCGAGGATGAGTGCGGAAAAAGGGGATGAAGATCTCATCATTGCTCCTTACGAAGATACTTTGGCTTCACTCTACTCCCGCTAACTCTTTGGGACAAGAAAACAAAACGCCCCGCAAAGGCGGGGCGTTGAATGCTGAATCAGCTTAACTTAAAGCTCCAGGCTTAGAAGCTGTAGCTGTACTGCAAAGAGATGTAGTTTGCGCCAGTGTTGGTAACTGCGTTCAGCTGACCAAACAAAGACTGCTCGCTCAAATGAGTTTCTTCACCCATTACATGAGCAAAACCAAAGTCGACAGAGGACTTGGGAGTCAGGTGATATGTCGCACCCACAGATACCCACTGACGGTCAGAGTCAGGAATAGAGATAGACTGGATATCATCCACTACGCCCTGGTCATAAGCGTAACCGGCGCGCAGGGTCCATTGATCATTCAGGGTGTAGGTACCACCGACACTGAAGAACCAGGAGTCTTTCCACTGATAAACTTTCAGTGGCTCATCAGGGCCGTGCAGGTCCACAGAATCGAAGTTACTCCACTGGGTCCACTGTGCTGTGTATGACAGGGCAAACTGTTCGGTCAACTGGTGGAAACCGGCAAACTGAGCGATATCTGCCATAGGCACAGTCAGCTCTTCGTGGTCCGCCAGAGGTTGAGTTGGGTTAGCCAGTTTCTTCAGAGTGCCTTCCACTTTCATATCCGGGCTGAAGCGGTAGCTCAGACCGAAGCGGTTATTGGCATCCAGCTCATAGGTCACACCTACGATACCGCCGAAACCGATACCATCAGCTTCAACATCGACCACATTCTGACCGCCACGGGTCAACACGCCTTCACCGTGGATAATGTCCAGACCGGCACCTACACTCCACTGCTCATTGATACGGGCAGAGACACTGGCGTTGAAGTTGATTGTAGTCACTTCAGTGTTACCAATCAGGTCAATTGGGGCCAGTGCTTTGCCAGCAGTCAAATCAGTTGTATCTGTACCTGTACCATAGTTGGAGAATACGCCCAGACCGAAGGCGAAGGTATCGTTGATTGGCTGGATATAGAAGGCGTTTGGAATAATTTTGCCTTCAGCAGCGTTATCCAGACCACCGTATTCAACAGCGATTGGTTGGCCAGTCAATGGGTTCTTGGTATGCAAAGAAGCATCTTTGATCTCGGCAGTAACATCGGCATAGGTGATACCCAGAGACAGAGCTTTCTCATCGAACAAAGCCATGGCGGCAGGGTTACGGGCCAGTACTGAGGCGTTGTCAGCGATAACGGCGTCACCGGCAAAGGCGCGGCCGATACCTGTGGCAGACTGGCTGTTCAGCTGGAAACCGGCAGCCATTGCTTGAGAGCTCGCAGCTGTAATTGCTACGGCCAGAATTGTCTTGTTGAAGTACTTCATTATTATCTTCTCTTCATATTGGAAGCCGGTCTTTGCCCACTCCCCTTAATATTGCCGCGTATGGTATGGATGCGGGGGGATTCCAACAACTCCGACCAGAGCCGAAAAAATGTTAACTGATGGTTAACTTGGTGGCTTATGCTGGGCTTGGTTCTGATGTTGGATATAGCTGTTGAGGTCTGACCTCAGAGATGCCAATGATTAGAGGGGAAGGGCTGGTTGATGCATTGGTTGCGTGATTGTGATTTTGGTCGTTGCGTTTTGATACAAAAAATGGCGTACAGGTGTACGCCATTTGCCAAAAACCTTGATTTTAAAGTAATTACTCTATAATTTTTGAATAGTTAGTCGTCTTTAATCTTTGATTTGTTCAACGAATCGGTCAAAGCCTGAAGTGACAGCAGCATTGGGTTTGCTTAACAGACTGATCCCCCAGCCTGCCAGTGTGGCAAACAGGAATCCGGGTACCATTTCATACATGTCGAAGATGCCGCCACTGAGCTGTTTCCAGACAACTACAGTGACAGCTCCCACAAGAATGGTTGCTATGGCACCATTGCGACTGAAGCCTCGCCAGAACAGAGACAAGAGTACTACCGGGCCAAATGCGGCGCCGAATCCTGCCCAGGCATAGCTGACCAGCTCCAGCACACTGCTTTTGGGATCCAAAGCCAGCACGCCGGCGATAACTGCAATGGCCAGCACGCCGATTCTTCCAACCCACAAAAGTTCGGCATTATGAGCCTGGGGACGAACCCATCTGCGGTAGAAATCTTCAGTGATCACACTGGAGCAAACCAGTAGCTGAGAGTCGATGGTGCTCATGATAGCCGACATAATAGCTGCGATAAGTAAGCCGGCCACCCAGGGGTTAAAAGCGACCTGAACCAACTGAATAAAGACTGTTTCTGAGTTTTGCAGCGGTGTTTGGTAGAAGTAAAGGTGGCCAGCAAACCCTACACCCAGCGCGCCAATCAAGGCGATCAGCATCCAGCCCATGGCAATATTACGGGACGTGGGAATGGCAGCATCGGACTCAATAGCCATAAAGCGGGACAGTATATGGGGCTGACCAAAGTAGCCCAGTCCCCAGGCCATTAATGACACAAAGCCCATAAGGGTCATGGACTCAGGCATCAGGTGCAACATCTCAGGCGTAATACTGTCTATTGCTCCCTGAGACTGAGGTTCAGAGAAAATAGTCACAGGGACAATGATAAGTGCAATCAGCATCAGGATCCCCTGGAAGAAGTCAGTCCAGCTCACTGCAAAGAAACCACCAATAAAGGTGTAAGACACAATAATGGCCGAACCTATCAGCAGCGCGGTTACATAATCCAGGCCGAATACCTTTTCGAACAATATGGCGCCGCCCACCATGCCGGAAGCAGAGTAAAAGGTGAAAAACAGCAGAATAGTGGCGGCTGAGACCAGCTTGAGAATCCCTTGCTTATCGTCCAGTCTGTGTTCAAAGAACTCAGGCAGGGTCAGGGCGTTGTCAGCCATCTCGGTAAAAATACGCAGGCGACGGGCAACAAACAGCCAGTTAAGCAAAGCACCGATAAGCAGGCCTACGCCAATCCATATCTCTCCCAAACCGCCCAGATAAACCGCACCGGGTAAGCCCAGCAGTACCCAACCGGACATATCTGACGCGCCGACGCTCAACGCCGTGACTGCCGGCCCCATCTTGCGGCCGCCCAAAATATAGTCGTCTACTGAATCCGTGGCTTTGTAGGCCCAAAAGCCGATTGCCAACATTAGTACCAGATAACCGGCAAAGGTTATCAGGATGGGAGTTTCAACTGTCATGATGACCCCATAAGAATTTTTGTTCTGGTGAGAAATAGGTGTTCCCGACACACTTCAACAAGCAAAAATGATATTGGCTGCTTGCCCGGTGTCGCAATCTGTTGGGGTGACCCCAATCACAAATGCAAAACAGGACGCGATAGGCGTCCTGTTTGAAGGGGAGGGATTTTAGTTTTAAATGAAGCTTTGATCCAGCTCTTGTCGGGCAAACTGCAGATCCTGTTGGTTTTCACCTACAAGCAGCAGGAAAGCGTCGCCTTTGGAAAACCCAAGTCCTTTAAAGTGGTTGTCGGCAAACTGGCTTTCCAGTGCCATACGCTCCTCAGTAGGGACAATAAACAGCGTTACCTTGCCATTTTCGCCCTGCATGACCAGGTGAAGGCTGCGGACACCCTGAAAATCACAATAAGTACTGTAAAAAATCTGACCCGGCTGTGAACTGAATCCCTTGTCATTAAATCCCTTCAGCGATGCCAGCTGAGCATTAATCTGATTAAAGCTGATATCACCATGGGCGCTGAGTGCTTTGGGTTCATGCAGTACGTGGGCAATGGCGTGTTCACTCAATTCAATGGGGGCCATCCGCCAGGTGGCGTAACCCACTCCCAGTATCATGGCAACCGATGCCGCCATGGCCATCATAAAGGAGACGGCTTTCTTCTGCTGTCTGTGGTTTGACAGTTGCTGATTCAACAGCAGTTTATCTGCCAGGCCATCAGGTACATCCAGACTCATCGCTTGTTCGAGTTTGGCGTCCAGCTTATTCAGGTCTTTCAGAAACTGCTGACGCTCAGGTGTTTCTTCGCTGGCCTGGATAAAATCGTCATCCCGGCTTTGTGGGTCAGCATAAGCCCGGCGGCGAAATTCTAATTCATCCATTGGATTGACCTCTGATCTCGGCGCTTTCCAACGCGTCTTTCAATTGATTACGTGCCCGAAACAGTCGGGTCATTACAGTATTACGATTCAGCTCGAGCATCTCGGCAATCTCATCGCCGCTGAAGCCCCCAATGATCTGTAATACCAAAGGCTCGCGATACTCAGGTTCCAACCTGGAGATATGCCGGCGGATAAGATACTGCTCGGCATGCTCCTCTGTACTGGGGCTGTAGGAGTCTGCAAGTGTATCCTGCTCAACATCCGAGTAATCAAACTGCTTACGCTCGAAACGGCGGGCGTTTTCACGGCGCAGTATGGTGATCAGCCAGGCCTTGGCGGCCTTTTCATCCTTCAGTGAATCCAGTGATTTCCAGGCGCGCAGAAAGGTTTCCTGAGTAATATCTTCAGCCACCTGCTTATCTCCGCAAAGCCAAAAGGCATAACGGAAGATATCCTTGTGCAACGCCCGAACCAGGCTGTCGTATCGTCTTTGTTTATTCAGCATGTCAGATTTGACCGACTGCTCAGACTTTTTCTTTCGCCAGTTTGTAAACATTTTTTATCGGCGCGATGGGATGATGATCACAATGCTAGCTGAAAAAAGCGCATAAAAAAACGCCGACCACAGGAGCCGACGTTTCTAAGCTGGTGTGAACCCGAAAGATTCTATCAGGGATTCAGGGGGGCCAGCTGGATTGCTGCACTGCTTTTTTGTGTCAGTTTCACCGCCAGAATTGTGGTCAATATGGCATCGAAATCCAGGTTTTTACCTTCGCGGCTGTAGCGGGCGGTCTGCAGTGAATCTATCACCTGTCTGAGTTCCGGGTAGCGAGCGGCTATATCAGCCAGTGAAGCTTCCTGGCCTGTATTTGAGGCAACATACTGCTGCAGGGCACTGAGTACTTTTTCCGGCGCCTGCTGGCGGCAAGCCTGAGTCAGCGCCTCTTTACCGCTGGAGGAGGCAGGCCGGTCGATATCCCGAGCTTTGGATAATGTCATCCCATTGCTTGTTACTGTGCGACGCCATAACACCAGAGTAATAAGCCAAAGCAGGGCGAATATCCCGGTCAACCAGGGCCAGAAACCAGCATCGGTGACAACTGGTTGCATTGGCTGGGGTAGATTAGTCTCAACAGCGGCCTGGTCGTCTGGCTGGAATGCTGGTAATTGAGGTTGACCCACGGCGGCGCTCACCTCAATGGTTTCAGCAGGTAAGCTGGCCCACTCCTGCTTGCGCAGGTGAGGATTCCACCAGGGCAACCGCACTTCAGGCAAGGTAAAGCTGCCAGCCTTTGACGGCACCATGGCGATGGTCTGGGTCAGTTTGGCAACCAGCTGACCATTACGGACGATATTCTCCCGCTGGGCTTTTTCCGGGTAGGCTTTAAAGCCTTCAGGCACCGGAATCTCCAAATCGGCCAGTGCGGTATCCTCCACATTGGATGCCAGCAAAGTGACGGTGCGCGTGATTGGGGTACCAACCTGATATTGAGTATCTTCGCCATAGACATCGTTCAGGGACACCAGATCTGCCACCAACCATTTACCCTGGTAATGGGTGGGTTTGGGCAGGACATTGACTGTCAGTTCTTTACTGGCAGCCTGTACCATACGACTATCACCAAAGCCGAAGCCAAACAGGCTGTCGCGATTCCCGGCGCTGTTCATCACTACATCCCCCTGAAAAGTCGCTGGACCTATTGCCAGGGTACCGGCTTGTGATGGAGTAATGCCGTAGGTGCGTTCAATGACCCGGTAACGTTTACCATCAACAATCTCCTGCTGGTCCTGATCTTCCCCGAGCTGTTTGAGTTCAGCACCATTAAGTGTGGGGGCGTTCAGCACACCGCGCTGAAGATCTGCACCCAGATAGAGTTTGACCCGATAGAGCGCCAGTTGGCCTACATAGACCTCCTTTGCGGAAAGCGAGGCATCAATAAACACCAACTTTGACTGGGAAGACTGGCTGCCGGAGGCGACAACCTTTAGTTGTATAGGCTGTGATTTAACGCCATCAATAGTAAACGCCGGGATAGTAAAGGTCCCGGTTGCTTTGGGAGCCAACAGTATCTGCCAGTTGGTTTGCTTGCTGGTATCAAAGTTCACTATTTGTGTGCTGCGTCCAACACTGGTTCGGCCTACGACAAAATCTTTACTCAGGGCTGAGGTGTCCAGTGCCTGAGCATCCAGATTGTCATTGGCGGAAACGGTTAATACAAAGTACTCACCATCCATCACAGGATTCTTGTCGACCGATGCGTCGACCTTGGTGACTGCAGCCATGGCCGCCGAAGGTATCAGCAGCATAAAAAGAAACAGAAAAATAGCTCGTTTTACCACTGTTCACTGTCCTTGGGTTGTTCGCCTCTCATACGGCGTTTCTGATATTCAAGTAACATCTTGTTGCGCAGCAGCACGGATGGATCATCCGCGACAGCACGCAGCGCTCGCTGCATATCCTCTGGCAGGGGCTCTTCAGACAATCGGGATGAGGCAACACTGGCTTCAGCGTCTCCACCACCAGGCTCTCCCAATTCAGCCTCCATTTGAGCCGCGGCCTGGGCATCAGTCTTGTCTTTGTTCTCCTCCGCAGTTCCATCGGCCGCCTGAGCTGTATCCGCTTGCATTGCTGCTTCGTTATTTTGCTCCTGCTGACTCTGTTGGTCCTGCTGACTCTGTTGGTCCTGCTGACTTTGTTGGTCCTGCTGACTCTGTTGGTCCTGCTGACTCTGTTGGTCCTGCTGACTCTGTTGGTCCTGCTGACTTTGTTGGTCCTGCTGACTTTGCTGGTCCTGCTGACTTTGCTGGTCCTGCTGACTTTGCTGGTCCTGCTGACTCTGCTGACTCTGCTGACTCTGTTGGTCCTGCTGACTCTGTTGGTCCTGCTGACTCTGTTGGTCCTGCTGACTCTGTTGGTCCTGCTGACTTTGCTGGTCCTGCTGACTCTGTTGGTCCTGCTGGCTTTGCTGGTCCTGCTGACTCTGTTGGTCCTGCTGACTTTGCTGGTCCTGCTGACTTTGTTGGTCCTGCTGACTTTGCTGGTCCTGCTGGCTTTGTTGGTCCTGCTGACTCTGTTGATTTTGCTGCTTCTGTTGCTCCTGCTGCTTTTTCAACTCTTCAGCCAGTTTAAGGTTGGCACCGGCGTCAGCAAAACCGGGATCTTGCTTGAGAGCTGCCTCATAGTCCTTAATCGCTTCATCCAGTTGGCCAAGCTGCATTCTGGCATTGCCCTGATTAAACTTGCCAATTGCAGTTTCATCCCGCTGAAATTCGGTCAGCGCTTTCTCATAGTCCCCTGCTTTATAGTGAGCGCTGCCACGCCAGTTACTGTCTTCAAAAAGCGAGGCTGCATCCTGATAAGCTTTATTATCAAAGGCGGCTTGTCCTTGCTGATCCGGGGTTTGCCAAAGATCCTGCCACCAGTCGGCAGCCATGGATGGCTGAGGTTGAATAAATATAATCAGAGCCAAGCCAGCCAGGATGCCTCTGCGAAAACTATACAATGCGGGCAACAACAGTAATATGGCCAGATAAGGCCCCAGGTCCTGCCAGCTGTCACCTTTAATCTCGGTGGCTTTGGCATCAGCCGTATCCTTGTCCAGCCAATTTGTCAGGGCCTGGACATCACTGCCATCCGGGTTGAATGGCAACATAATGCCACCTGTCCCCGTAGCCAACTGTCCCAGCAGTGAGAAATCAGTCTTGGCAATCACCACTTCACCGGCGTTGTCCCGCTGCAGTTGTCCATTGGGCAAACGTATTGGCGCTCCCTGATTGGTGCCCAGCGCAAGCACACCCAGTCGATATTGACTGTCAGCAAGCAGGCTCTGGGATTCGTCATACTGGCGACCACTGATACCATCGCTCAGTAAAATGATGTCTCCCTGCTGGTGGCCGCTTTGCGCCAGCAGTTGTTTGGCAAGCGTGATAGCAGAGGCCAGATTGGAGCCCTGTACCGGCATAATGTCCGGGGTCAGGGTGGGCAGCAGGTTCAGCAAGGTTTGCTTATCTGTGGTCATTGGGCTGATGGTAAAAGCATCGCCAGCATAGGCAATCAGGGCAGTTTCACCATCTTTCAGGCTGTTTATCAGATCTGTGGCCCGGAATTTCTCCTGAGTCAGCCTGTTGGGTGCAAGGTCAGTGGCATACATGGACCTGGACATATCCAGCACTATTACCCGCCCCTGAGCGCTGCTGAACACAGGCAAAGGCTTCTTGGTCAGTGCCGGGCCTGCCATAGCGATGGCTCCCACAAACCAAAACACTGACAGCAGTACTAACCTGTTACTGGCTTGCTTACCGCCTGGAGTCAGCAGCTGAGTGAGGTGAGGAGCAATATAAGTTTGCCAGGCACTGAGTTTACCTTTGGTTTTCCAAAGTAGCAGCAGTAGCAGGGCCAATGGCAGCAGAGCCAGCAGCCACTCGGGGCGTATAAAATGCAAACTCATGAGGCTTTTCTCCCATTGCCAGACCTGTTAGCTGCAGGCAGATTCAACAGGCCTGCCTGAGACAGTGCCAGACCTATACTCACCAACAATGCCACGCCCAATGGCCAGTAGAAGAGTTCACTGCGGGGGCGGTAGCTTTGCTCATCCCGGCTGACAGGTTGCAATTTATTGATCTCCTCATAAATCTGTTGAAGCTCTTGAGGATTACGGGCACGGAAATACTGACCATTGGTGATTCTGGCGATATCCGTCAGTGTGGATTCATCCAAATCACTGGATGGATTAACTCTGCGGGTTCCAAAAAATCCCCTTTGTTCCATTACATCTGCGCCAACGCCTATGGTGTAAATAGTAACCTTACGTTCAGCAGCTATCTCTGCTGCCTGCAGTGGCTCTATATTGCCCGCATTGTTGCTGCCGTCGGTGAGCAGCACCAACACCCGGTTGCTGTCTTCCATTTGCTCAAAGCGCTTTACGGCCAGACCTATGGCTTCACCGATTGCTGTTTGTTTTCCTACAAGGCCGATTTGAGCCTCACGCATATACTGGGCGACTGAGCGGCGGTCTGCGGTCAGGGGAGTTTGTAAGTAGGCGTGGTCGGCAAACAGGATCAGCCCAAGGCGGTCACCTTTACGTTGGTCAATAAAGTCACTGACCACCTGCTGAACCACAGAAAAGCGGTCGACAGTTCGGCCAGCCAATGCCATATCTTCAATTTGCATGCTGCCGGACAGATCGACAGCGACCATTAAATCTCTTCCCTTGGTGGGAATATCGATAGGTTCTCCCAGCCACTGAGGACGGGCGCAGGCAACCACAAGGAAAGCCCACATCAGCAGGTAAAACCAACGAATAGTGCTGCGGTCGACCTTCACTCTTTGGGACTGAGTACGCGCGATACCTGGCATCGTTAACTCACCACCACTGATCTGCTCCTCCTGTTTGCTGCGAATAAGCAGGGGCAGGGGAAGCAGCAATAGCAGCCAGGGCCATTCCAAACTCAACATGGCTGAGCCTCCACATTGGTGCCAGCCAGCAGTTTGGCATCAGGCAGTGACTTAAGCACCTTAATGGCAATGGCTTCAAGTTCACTGGCGTCAGCCATATTCAGGCCGCCAGGGCTGAATCTGGCTGCAAGCAAGTGTTGTAATGCCTGCTGTTCACTTTCTTCAATGCAAGTGCCCAGCAAGGCAATCCACTTTTTACCATCCAATGAGGCGACCTGATTACGTGGCAGGTAGGTCAGTGCAGTCCTTTTAAGCAGGGTATTTATTTGCCGCGGATAATCAGCAGAGCCCTTATCCAGCAACGCAACAAGCTCAACAGCCTGTCGACTGGCGGTCAGGCGTTTTTGACGTTTGATATAAAACCAGGCAAAGGCTACAACCAGAACAATGGTCAGTGCAGCCAGTAAAAAATAGCCGGGAGCAGGTGGCCAGCTGCCAATCTGTTCCGGCAGGTTGATGTCTTTCAGTTGCGCCAGAGCAGGGTTGGTAGGCGCAGTAGGAGTTGCAGTCATGAACGCAATAGCTCCAGTTGTTGTGTCAGACTTAGCCCGGCGTCAATCAGGCGGGTGTGTACCCTTAATTTATCCATCATATTGATAAAGGTTTGTTGCTGATGCCGCTGGGTTTGCAGCCATTCTTCATACTGGCTGCGGTTGAGCACCCGTTCAGTATCGCCATCCCTTACCGGCAGACTGAAATCTCTTGGCAAAGAAAGAGAGCCCTGACGCAGTGGGTCGGTAATTAAATAAGCACCAATATCACAGTGGCGCTTTAAGTCTGTCAGTGGGCCCAGACAATCCGGGTTAAAGTCGGCACCATCTGTAATCAGCCAGACCAGAGAGCCGGGTTTGGCGATTCTGGCAAGGCGCTGACAGGCACGGCTGAGATGATGCTCATCCCGTTTACCTGATTTAAACTCTGCCAGTTGCTGACCATGGATCTCACAAATGCCAGAGATCAACTGCAGTATGCCGGTTTGGCGGCTTTTGGGCTTAAGCTCCAGATGATGGGCTTCGCTGGCGATGAGTGCGCCTATACGGTCACCATGTTGTATGGCGTTCCACCCCAGAGTTGCTGCGAGATGGGCAGCCTGAACAGACTGCAACAGCAGGGTTGAGCCGAAATACAGGCTGTAACTCATATCCAGCAGCAGAATAATAGGACGCTCGCGCTCCTCAACAAACAGCTTGGTATGGGCTTTGCCGGTGCGGGCGGTTACCCGCCAGTCAATGGTGCGTACGTCATCCCCATTCTGGTAATGACGTACTTCAGCAAACTCCATCCCACGGCCTTTAATATTGCTGGCCCTGTGGCCAGCCAGTGAGGCTTTGGCGCGACTTCGCTTTTCAGGTATGGCTCTGGCCTGTCCCTGACAGGCAAGCAGTTCAGCTTCAGTCAGATGCCAACCGTCGGCGAACAATGGCAATTCAGACAGTGTTTTCATTAAGGAACAGCAACCAGACTCAGAATATGATTGATAACCTGATCTCTGCTCACACCCTGAGCCTGAGCGTGGTAGCTCAGCAGCAGACGATGACGCAGAACATTGGGAGCGACAGCCTGGATATCTTCCGGGGTGACAAAATCTCTGTCATTCAACCAGGCGCGGGCGCGGGCACAGCGTTCCAGAGATTGAGTGGCGCGGGGGCTGACACCATAGTCCAGAAAGCTCGCCAGCTCATCGCTGTATTTTTCCGGCTGACGGGTGGCCATCACAATATCCACTATGTACTGTTCAAGCGTATCGGCCAGGTAGATTTTCAGGGCTTCGGTGCGTGCGGTAAAAATTTCATCCTGGGATATCGCCTCAATGCTTGGCAATTCAGCGTGAAGCGCCTCATTGCGCGATAGTCTGAGGATTTCCAGCTCGGTCTCGGCACTGGGGTAATCCAGGTTCAGGTGCATTAAAAAGCGGTCCAGCTGGGCTTCTGGCAGCGGATAGGTACCCTCGTTTTCCAGTGGGTTCTGGGTTGCCATCACCAAAAACAGCTCTGGTAGCTTATAGCTGTTCTTACCAACAGTAACCTGACCTTCGGCCATAGCCTCCAGCAGAGCTGATTGCACTTTGGCCGGTGCCCGGTTGATTTCGTCCGCCAGGATCAGGTTATGGAATATAGGGCCTGACTCAAATTCAAAAGTCGCTGTTTGGGCACGGTAAATATCAGTACCGGTCAAATCTGCCGGCAAAAGATCCGGGGTGAACTGAATGCGATGGAAATCACCTTCAATGGCATCACATAGGGCCTTAACAGCGCGGGTCTTGGCCAGTCCCGGGGGACCTTCTACCAACAGGTGGCCATCGGCGATCAGCGCGATCAGCAAATTTTCGGTCAGTGCAGGTTGGCCAAGGATTAATTGATCAAGATAAGCACGGAGAGATTGAAATCGACTTAACGGCATGGTTGCACTCAATTTGTTCAGCGTGGGTGATAAGAAAGCGGAAAAGGTTCTTAAAGAACCGGTTTGCACCTTCCATAGACTGCCAGTTCCGGGATAAGTTTCAAGTGAGTCACTGGCTTATGGACAGAATTTAATACCTCAGCCATAAAGTGTTTGTCCAGTCGTGGAGGGCAAACCGCCGTTTATTAGTGTTGCTGCATTTCTATAATTGAGCTTTATCTACTTGGCAGACTGAAATTTTATCACTCTGATGTCAGTGGTTTCATCAAAATGCAAACAAGTGTTTAAAACTTTGGGGTAAGAAGTTAGAATCGGATCACACTTCTATTGGTCAGACCTGTTTGGTGTATCCAGGAGTTACAGATTTTTATAACAAACTCAGGGGGTAGGGTCTGTTGACCTTTGAAGATGGTTTTGCAGCTTTTTGTCGTTGTTTTATACAAAGCAACGCGATTGAGGTGTAGTTGTTCTACATAAGTGAGCGTTAATGCAGTAGAAAGCGACGACAAACGCTGCCCGAAGGGCTCGGCTATACGCGCTTTACTCTTTGTTGCAAGGTATTTGCTTAGACCACTAGGCGGCACACCTTGCGTCGCGATTAAAGCGCGTCTATCTCGAGCAAAATTCAACTATGAAAGGTCAATAGACCCTAATAGGGCTGCCTTATAACATCAGGGGCCGGTGCATCAGAGAACCCGGCAAGGAATGAGGGTGACAAATGAGTGACAGACAAGAGTTGGTCAATCGCCGCGGTGAACGTATTGCGATTGTAGCAGGGCTGCGAACGCCGTTTGCCAAACAGGCGACAGCATTTCATGGTGTGTCCGCACTGGAAATGGGCGCCATGGTGGTTAACGAGATGATATCCCGTGCTGAGCTGGATCCGAAGCTGATTGAGCAGCTGGTCTATGGTCAGGTCGTTCAGATGCCGGCGGCGCCAAATATTGCCCGTGAAATTGTACTCACCACGGGTATGGATATTGCCACAGATGCTTACAGCGTTACCCGTGCCTGCGCGACCAGTTTCCAATCAACTGTAAATGTTGCCGAGTCAATTATGGCCGGTACCATTGATGTGGGGGTTGCCGGGGGCGCGGATTCATCTTCAGTCTTGCCTATTGGCGTCTCCAAAAAGCTGGCCAGAGCGCTGGTTGATTTGACCAAAGCCAAGACTCTGGGCCAGAGACTGGCGATTTTCCGCCGTCTTGGATTGAAAGATCTGTTACCCGTCCCGCCTGCAGTGGCTGAATATACCACTGGCCTGTCTATGGGGCAGACAGCGGAGCAGATGGCGAAAACCCATGGTATTACCCGTGCTGAGCAGGATGCATTGGCTCACAGGTCCCACTCTTTGGCTGCCCAAACCTGGGAGTCTGGCGTGCTGGCCAATGAGGTAATGGTTTCTCATGTACCGCCTTATAAGTCTTTTATCAGTGAAGACAACAACATTCGTAAAGACTCAAAGCTTGAGTCCTACGCCAAGTTAAGACCAGTATTTGACCGCAAACATGGCACAGTGACTGCCGCCAACGCCACGCCGCTGACTGATGGTGCGTCCGCGGTGATTTTGATGAGTGAAGGCAAGGCCAAAGCGCTGGGTTATGAGCCGATTGGTTATATCAAGAGTTACGCTTTCTCTGCCATCGATGTATGGGAAGACATGTTGATGGGCCCCTCCTACGCTACGCCATTGGCGCTGGCCCGTGCAGGTATGGAGTTGGAAGACCTGACCCTGATCGAGATGCATGAAGCCTTTGCAGCCCAGGCGCTGGCAAATATGAAGATGTTTGGCTCCAGGAAGTTCGCCGAAGAGAAGCTGGGCCGTAACCGGGCCATTGGCGAGATAGATATGGATAAGTTTAACGTGCTAGGGGGCTCTATTGCCTACGGACACCCCTTTGCTGCAACCGGTACCAGGCTGATTACCCAGATGTGTAATGAGCTGAAGCGTCGCGGTGGTGGCGTGGGACTGACAACCGCATGTGCCGCCGGTGGTTTGGGCGCAGCGATGATTGTAGAAGTGGAGTAGGGGGATAGCATGGAAAAGACATTTAATCTGACACGTCGTGAAGATGGTATCGCCCTGCTGGTGATGGATGTTCCTGGTGAGACCATGAATACCCTGAAAGCGGAATTTGCTGACGAAGTGACTCAGGTGCTCGAAGAGGTTAAAGCCGATTCCTCTATTCGTGGCCTGGTGCTTATCTCTGGTAAGGCTGACTCCTTCGTTGCCGGTGCCGATATTGGCATGCTGGATGCCTGTAAAACCGCTGAAGATGCCAGAGAACTTTCTGCTCAGGGGCACAAGGTATTCGCTCAGTTGGAAGGCCTCAATATCCCTGTTGTTGCTGCCATTCATGGTGCTTGCCTCGGCGGTGGTCTTGAGCTCGCCATGGCTTGTCATCAGCGCGTTTGCAGTGATGATAAAAAGACTATGCTGGGATTACCTGAGGTCCAGTTGGGCTTGCTGCCAGGTGGCGGCGGAACCCAAAGGTTGCCTCGTTTGGTCGGCGTCACCAAAGCGCTGGATATGATGCTGACCGGCAAACAGATACGTCCAACGCAGGCACTTAAAATGGGGCTGGTAGATGACATGGTGCCCTTCTCCATATTGGAGCAAACAGCCATTGAGATGGCGCTGAAGGGCAATCGTCCGAGACGCAAACCCAAGCTGCCTGTGATGAGCCGTATACTTGAAGGTAACGGTGCTGGCCGTAATATCATTTTCGACCAGGCTGCAAAACAGGTGCTCAAGAAGACTCAGGGGAATTATCCGGCTCCAGACAAGATCATTGATTGTGTGCGTCAGGGCCTGGATAAAGGGATGGACAAAGGTCTGCAGGTTGAAGCGGCGCACTTTGCCGATCTGGTTATGACCCCTGAGTCTGCAGCCATGCGAGCGGTTTTCTTTGCCATCACCGAAATGAAAAAGGAAACCGGTGCCGGAGATACTGAACCCAAGCCAGTGAAAAAGGCGGTTGTGCTGGGTGGTGGACTGATGGGCGGCGGTATCGCTTCGGTGACGACGACTAAGGCCAAGATCCCTGCCCGTGTGAAGGATATTAACGAAAACGGTTTGTCCAACGCTCTGTCATACGCCTATAAGCTACTGGATAAAAGAGTCAAACGCCGCCATATGCGTGCGACTGAACGTGATCAGTTGATGGCATTGATGACGACCACGACTGAATACAAAGGCGTTAAGGATGCCGACATAGTGGTGGAGGCTGTATTTGAAGATCTGAACCTTAAGCATCAGATGGTGAAGGACATTGAAAGAGAGTGTGGTGAGCATACTATTTTCGCATCCAATACCTCATCTTTGCCTATTACTCAGATTGCTGAAGCGGCGCAGCGCCCTGAGAATGTCATTGGTCTGCATTACTTCTCTCCGGTAGATAAAATGCCGCTGGTGGAAGTGATAGCTCATGCCAAAACTTCTCCTGAAACCATTGCCACAACAGTGGCTTTCGCCAAGAAGCAGGGAAAGACTCCGATTGTGGTACAGGATTGCGCCGGCTTCTATGTGAACCGTATCCTGGCTTTGTATATGAATGAAGCGGCTCAGGTGTTACTTGAAGGTCAGTCAGTCGAAAATCTGGACAAGGCATTGGTGAAGTTTGGCTTCCCTGTGGGACCTATGACCTTGCTGGATGAAGTGGGTATTGATGTTGGAGCCAAGATTTCGCCAATTCTGGAAAAAGAGCTCGGCAGTCGTTTTGTTGCGCCTTCCGCTTTTGACAAATTAATGGCCGATGATCGTAAAGGCCGTAAGAACGGCAAAGGCTTTTATCTATACGGTGACAAAGCGCCCAAGAAAGGTAAGAAGGTTGATGAAACTGTTTACTCTGTGCTGGGGATTAATGCCGGGGCAGCTCAGGAGCACAACCAAATATCCCGTCGCTGTGTTGTACAAATGCTGAACGAGGCGGCGCGTTGCCTGGAAGAGGGCATCATTGCTTCACCGAGAGATGGAGATATTGGCGCGCTGTTTGGTATTGGCTTCCCTCCATTCCTGGGTGGCCCATTCCGCTATATGGATACCTTGGGTAGCCGCCGTTTGGTTGAGATACTCGAAGGGTATCAGCATCAATTCGGCGATAGATTTGCGCCCTGTGACATGTTGAAGAAAATGGCTGAGCAGGATGAGAAGTTCTTTCCAGAAGTTTAATTCATCCAAGATTGGCTAAAGCTGAAAAAGCGGCAAGTGATTGCCGCTTTTTCTTTGTCGGTCTGAACATTGACTGCCTTCCCGTTCACTATGGGGCAGAGGGAGTATGAGTCCCTCAAGCCAGCCACCCAACCTTTACCCCCACCATCCTTTTGCAGGGATCACTTCGAGAGTATTCAAACCTTCAGGCAGTTGTACCTTCTTACGCTCGCACTTGGCAACATGCTTTGCCAGCTGCTTGTCCTGCTTAAGGGCTCTAATTACTAATTTAAACATACCGCACCTCTTGGGAATTGTTTGGTTGATAAGGAGAAGCAAGTTGATTAAGCAACCTGCTGATCAACAAACTTGATACGTGGGCCAATACCGGCAGTCTGCTCAACAAACTTGATACGTGGGCCAATACCGGCAGTCTGCTCAACAAACTTGATACGTGGGCCAATACCGGCAGTCTGCTCAACAAACTTGATGCGTGGGCCAATACCGGCAGTCTGCTCAACAAACTTGATACGTGGGCCAATACCGGCAGTCTGCTCAACAAACTTGATGCGTGGACCGATACCGGCAGTCTGCTCAACAAACTTGATGCGTGGACCGATACCGGCAGTCTGCTCAACAAACTTGATGCGTGGACCGATACCGGCAGTCTGCTCAACAAACTTGATGCGTGGACCAATGCCTGCGGTCTGCTCAACGAATTTGATACGTGGACCAATGCCTGCTGTCTGGTCAACAAACTTGATGCGTGGACCAATACCGGCAGTCTGCTCAACGAATTTGATACGTGGACCAATGCCTGCTGTCTGGTCAACAAACTTGATTCGTGGACCAATACCGGCAGTCTGCTCAACAAACTTGATGCGTGGACCGATACCGGCAGTCTGCTCAACAAACTTAATGCGAGGACCAATACCAGCACTCTGGTCAGAGGAATCGGAAGTAAAAGCAAACGCTCCGGTTACACCAACAATTGCAGCTACAGCGAAAGTTACAGAGGCCTTGGTAAATTTCTTCATTTTTAATCTCTCTTAGTTTCAATTGGTTAACGGGTTTATTGACACCGGTTTATGTTATTCAATTGTTATGCCAAGGTTTTGCTGGTGTTTTATTTTGGGTAAAAAAAAGTGGACCCAACTTAAGTTGAACCCACTTCCAATATAAGGTGCTGGTTAATTAGCTTACGGCTGAGTGATTGTTTTGCCTTTGTTGTTCCAACAGTGCTGTAAATTCATTTTCGGGTAGCGCCTTACTGTATAGGAAGCCTTGGATCTCTTCGCAGTTAAGGGCTTTTAACAAGGAAAGTTGAGCACTCAGCTCTACGCCTTCACCTACAACAGAGAGTCCCATGTTATGGGCTATGGTGATAATGGAGTCCACCATCTTCAGGTCTCGGTCTGACTTGTCGATGTCATCGACAAAAGCTTTGTCTATTTTCAGTGTGTTGATGGGGAATCGCTTCAGATATGAAAGCGAGGAGTACCCGGTTCCAAAGTCATCAAGCGCCAGGCTGACTCCCATCTTAGACAGCTGTTGCATCACCTTAATGGCTTTCTCAGGTTGTTTGATGACAGTGCCTTCGGTGATTTCCAGCTCAAGATTTGCCGCCGGCAAACGTGTCAGTGCCAGGATGGATTCAATGCGTTGTTGCAGATCAGGTAGAGCAAATTGGTGCGACGACAAATTGACAGCGACGCGGCCATTGAACAGGCCCTGCTCACGCCAGCTTTGTGCCGCAAAACAGGCTTTTTTCAGCACAAGATCTCCGATTTCAACAATTAACCCGTTTTCTTCTGCAAGAGGGATAAATTCTCCAGGAGAAATCAATCCTTTATCTGGGTGATCCAGCCTGACAAGTGCCTCCATTCCCGTCAATTTATTGGACTTGATGTCATATTTGGGCTGGTAGTGAACCTGGAAGAAATCTTTCCTCAGACCATCACGGATAAGGTTCTCAATTTCCAGCTGTCTGATGGCATTTTTGTTCAGGGACTCAGAGTAGAACTGGTAGCGGTTACCACCTGCCGACTTGGCGTGGTACATGGCGATATCTGCTTTTCTTAACAGTGCCTGCTCGTTCTGTTCATCTTCCGGGTAAAGCACAATACCGATACTCAGACCGATTACCAGTTTCTCTCCGGCGATTTCAAAAGGGGTGGCGAAGTGTTCGATAATTCGTGAGGCGATGGTTGCGCCAGAGCCGATATCCGGCAGTTTATCCTCTAGAATGGCAAACTCATCGCCTCCAAGTCGATACAAGCCTGTATGTCTGGGGATAGCCTGTTCCAGTCTCTTGGCCACCAGAACCAGCAGCTCATCACCAATCTGGTGTCCCAGTGAGTCATTGATCTTTTTGAAGTTATCCAGGTCAATCACCATAAGAGTATGGTGACTGTCTTTCTTTACCAGGTTGCTCAACGTCACCTGCATGTTGGATCTGTTTGGCAGGCCGGTGAGACCGTCATTATTGGTGAGTTTTCTAAGTTCCTCTTCCTGGGACTTTCTACGGGTAATATCTGAGAAAACACCAACATAGTGAGAGATGACGCCCGCCTCACCATATATGGCATCTATAGTCAGTTCCATCAGGAAGCTGGTACCGTCCCCGCGTTTAGCTTCGACATCCGCATGCCAGCGACCGTGTTTAAGTAGAAGCTGTTTAACCTGGGTTGAATAGTTTTCCGGATAGAGCTCAAAGTTCATCTCTCTGCCGATAAACTTGTCCCTGGATTGATGCGATAATTGGCAACAGGCCTGGTTTACGGCAACAAAGCTGAAGCTGTCATCCAGAATGAACATACCTTCAGACATGTTACGAATTGCCCGTTCAAACAGTTTTAGTTGTTCTTCTGTCTGCTTGAAGTTACTGATGTTTTTTATAGTGCCCGTCATACGGACGGCGCGGTCCTGCTCATCCCGTTCAACAATTTTTGCCCTGTCCAGAATCCAGATCCAGTCGCCACCCTTTCCTTTAACCCGGTAGGCTGCTTCAAAGTGTTCTGTTTCGCCATTGAAATGGCTCTTTAACGCATCACGCACTCTGGATTGATCGAAGGGGTGGATATTACTCTCTTCACCTGGCTCTCCTGCTCTTTGGCCATCTTTTGGGAAGTCCAGTGACCCCCAGATATTGGAGCGATAGATCTGGCCAGATTCTATGTCCCAGTCCCACATTTCATCGCCGCTGCCCCAAAGTGACAATTTAAGTCGCTCTTCACTCTGAGCAATTTTTTTCTGGACTTCACGTCGTCTAATCAAAGCTTTGATGATAGCTGCAGCGATTAAGGCTGCGATGACCAGGTAAACAAGCTTTGCTTCGGTAGAAAGCCACCAGGGCGGGGTCACAACCAGATTAAGTGACTTCATATTGCTCACTTTTTTAGTGAGCTTATCCATGGCATATACATTGAGTGTATAATCGCCAGAGGACAAGTTGGTGTATGTCGCCGCATTAATGTCAATGGCTTGGACAAAAGTGTCAGATAAACCTTTGAGTTGATAGAATATGTCGACATCTTCATTGCCAGGAGAGCTGAAGCTAATGGTCAATGGATAATCTGAGTACTTTAATGTAAGCACATTTGTTTCATTTAAGCTTTCAGACAAATAGTCACCTCCTATAATTTCTTCCTTATTAAATATTTTGAGGCTGTCTAATGTTATTTTAGGAGCGCTGCTGTTATTGATGAATTCGTCAAGTTTTTCATCATTGAGTGTGGCTATACCAGATTTTGCCCCAAACAGTGCTGTGTTACCAATTATCTCCACGGATTGCTGATTGTACTCATCATTGCTACCGAAACTTCGAGTTAATAGTAATATCTGATTGGAGTCTTTGTTGTACGAGATAATTTCCTTATCTGAGGTTGCGTATATAACGTCATTTAATTCAGTAATTGAATATACTGGTTTGTTATTAATAATAATGTCATCAATAGACATTTCTTTTTTATCTACTTTAGACAAACCCTTACTGGAACCAATAAAGATATCATCTTGGTCTTGGAATAGAGAAAAAACTATTCCACTCTTCACCTTTTTAAGGTTCTGATCCTTGTAGAGATAGAGCCCTCCTTGTGTTCCTATCCAATAGGCGTCTTTATCATCTGACGTAATAATGACATCTAATACAGGTTCGTTATTTGACTCTACATGTATGGACGTGGAGCTCTGCGTGGTCTTGTCATAGGTATGAAGAACTCCATTGTCACTGCCGAGAATGAGTTGCCGTTCATCACCCGTTATACTCCAAAAGGCGCCATTAAGAATATTGACTGAAGAGCCGCTGGTTGTATCAACTTTGAACAGTCCCTGGCGAGATGTAAAAAATATGTCTGAGCCATCTACATAGAGCTTTTTAGGACCGGATACCGAGGCATCTATATTATCAATTTCCTCATAATTTGAGTTCAGGACTAATAAGCGTGCACCCTCTGTCGCGATAATAATTTTGTCGTTTCCGAACGCTTTAATATCCCAGACATAATGTTCTATATTTGGTATGTTTGAGATTATGTTAATTTTGTCGGAAGTTTCATAATAACCTCTGTTATAAGTAAGCACTCTAACCGCATCATCAGACACCTGAAGTCCGGAAATATCTAAATCCTCAGACCATAGCGTTCCCAGGTATTCTTTATTAAGCTCGCTATCCAGTTTTATTAAGGATCCTTGCTCCAGCGCAATGATATAGTCAAGCTTACTACTTGAAGTTATATAACTAATTGAAGCATCATGTACGGTTTTATTACTATTTTTGCCAATGACTTCATATCCTGCATTCTTGAGGATAAAAAGCTTTTCTCCCAAAGTTATAACATCAATAACTCCCGAAACCTCTATCTCGCCTGCCTGGCCTACCTGGATCAGGCTATTGTCGTACCCATGTATATACATCTCTCCATTGAGATAGACGACTTTCTTTATCTCAATTTTAGATGTCGAATATACACGTTCGATTGAGCTAAGGTCCTTAGATAATTTGAAGATCTCCTTGGTAGAGCTCACTATCAAACCTTCCGGAAATTCAGAGATCGATGAAATGGACCGGTTTGCTAACAGTGCTTTCAGGTTTTCCGGCAGATAGAAGCGGTCATATCGAGACTCGTAGACCACCAGTCCTCTGTCAGTACCAACGAAAACACGGCCCTGGCTATCGGTAAACAAGCGTCGGATAAAGGAGCTGGGCAGGTCTGAGCCGTCCTCGGCAAAGTAATGTCTGAATTTTTGTCCGTTGTATCGGTTTAAGCCATTGAGAGTACCTACCCAAACATAGCCATTGTGGTCCTCTGTGATAGAAGATACCGCGATTTGAGACAGCCCTTCCTCAAGGCCGTATGACTTTGCATTCAGCTTGATTGGATAGGGGCTGGGTGACAGCGCCTGTACGCTACCGGAAACAATAAAGAGAAGCAGACTCAGCAGCGTATTAATGGCTTTTCTGTTTGGCATCTTGGGCGACTTATTCGTTTTTATACTAAGTTCTTAAAATGTTGCAATCTCTAACTTTTTCAGAACGATTGGCGTTTGTCAAAGGTTGCAGACATGTACGACTTGGGTCTGCTGGTGGCTGGCGGTGGAAATGCTTTACATATTGGTTGGAATTGATGAAAAACCAGCGCCCACTAGTGAATTGTAATATCCCAGTGGGCGTTTTTTTGAGAATCCTGCTATTGGCTGTAATCCTATAGGCTGAATTTGTTCGCCTGATTTTTGAACAGCTTCAGGTCGGTAATCAGGGTGCCTGACTGCAAAAGCTGGGAAGCTTCCTGCTGCTCTCCGCGATTGTAAATAACCAGCCTGTCTGCTTTACGGGTCCTGAGGTGAGACATATTAAACTCAATAAGGTCCGAGCGGCTCAGGGTCATAATCTCAGCTACCACCATTTCACGTTGGTCAAACCCATAGTCCTTGTTACCTATGCTGGCCCAGTATCGCTGACTTCGTGTCTTTTGATTGGCATCGTGCTCCATTACCTGTTGCACCAGACCTTTCTTGGTGTCTTCCCATTGCTCAGTGGTAATTTGCATCACGGCATAATTGAAGTCTGCAACAAACTCATCAATGGCCTGCAGCAGGGTCAGAGGGCCTGAGCTGGGGGATTGGATATAGAAGATCATTCCCGGATGCCGGTGCAGTGGTAAATAACCGGTTCCCACCATGTAACCCAGTTGCTTTTGGGTACGCAGCTCATGGAAGAAGGAGGAGGACATGGTGTGGTTCAATAAGCTGAACAGCGCCATATCCCGGGGATCGGTTGAGGCTGACTGGTAGTAGACTATGATGCCGCTGTCCGGGTGGTGTATATCCAACTCCCTGAGCAAAGTGCCTTTTCCACGCATATCTACCAGTTGGCGTTCTGATTCTCCACTGGGAGACGACACCAAAGTCAGAATCACGTCCAGCTTGTGGGCCAGGTGTTTGGCCTCGCTTTCGAGCCAGTCACCATATACCAAACCTTCAAGGTGGATCTTCTCGAAAAAAGCTCTGACATGCTCATGCAGTTCCGTCAGAGTCACATCCTCCAGGCACTCTGCCAGCCGGTTGGGTTCATAGCTACGGCGCTGCAGCGTGACTGTCAGGCTGGTAAACAGCTGAGAAATGGGTTTGGCTCTGCTGACGTTGTACCAGGCCTGCAGCAGTTGCCGTTTTGTTGCCTGAAATCGTGATTCACTGAAATTCCGCTCCCTGGCTTTCTCGATAATCAGTGCCAGTAACTTTTCCTGATTGCCGGTCAGACCCGAGATATGCAAGGTTAAGCCACCCTGGTGCGGGTAGATATTGTAATTTAAGCCAGCAACTTCAGCAGGATAGGTGAACTCTGTCAGATAATCCTGAAGCATTTCAACATACAGGCGGGTGAGGGCAGCCTGTCTTGGCGTCGCGCTGGCTTTCTCTGAGTCCAGCGACAAATACAGGTGGCCTTTTGGGACATTGAACTCGCCATCTTTCTTGTGCCAAATCCTGTATCCCTTTCCTTCAGCGACAATGCTGGGAGCTGAACTTTCATTACCCCCGGGCCGCACTTCAGGGGCGCTGACAATAAAGGGATTGGCCTCAGGTAAGATCAGTTCAGGGATCCGGGCCACATTACTCCAGCTGTTGAGTCTTTCAGCAGAAATGGGGCTGTCCATATAGGGGGTGTGATACCAGTCTGCTTGCGAATCAGTATCAAGTTCGTGTGCTATTAATTGCAGCCGGATATTTTGTGGATTCATCAATGTAAGCAGGTGCTTACACTCATCAACATCCAGGCCGGCCATTCGATAATCACCAAAAATCACATCTTCGGCCGAGTAGTGTTGCATATTGATGCTGAGATGGCTGGAGAGATCCATGGACTTGATGGTTTCCTGGAATCTGAAAGCCATGTCCAGTAAGTCTGCCCGTTCCCGATAACGCCAGTCCTCCAGACCCTGCTGCCTGAGCAGATCGATAAAGGCAAATGTCGCACAGATAATATCGTCAATATGCGACAGGCCGGTTTCGGTCAACTGCACACTGATGTTGTAATCTTTAAAGTTATAGCCGTTAATTCCCCCCCCGGCAGATAGTGCCGTTGCCCATCCTTTGTCTTTGAAATAATTCAATAAACTCCCATTGGACTCATTGCCCAACAGGTGGCTGATAAAAGTCAGGGGCTTGCTTTTGTAGTAACAATCTATTCCTGGCAGGGCAAAAGAGATAGTCAGGCGCTTCTGATCCTTCAAGGGAACGATATTAATCTGTCTGCGTAGTTGCTTATCGCCGTACAAAGGCACCTGCGGATAGTGCTTTCGCATTCCTTTATTTGGAATTGCGTCAAAATATTGACGCGCAAGCGATTCCAGCGTGTCCAGTGGCAGGGGAGCAACCATACACAGAGTCATCAGGTTGGCACTGTAATGATCCTCGTAGAAGGCCAGCAGTTCATTGCGCAGTAGTTCTCTGTCTCCTCCCAGCGTGACTATGTTTCCCACGGAAAACTTAGAGAAGGGGTGAGCAGGATTCACGGTTTCTTTATGTACCTGATAGACCCGACGAATATCATCTTTCAGTTTAAGACTGTATTCAGCGTCAATTGCTTGACGCTCTCGCTCTACCAGGTCCAGGTTGAAGCAGGGGGCGACAAAAAATTGACTAAACCTGTCCAGCGATGACTCAAACGCCTCGGCATCCAGGCTGTAGAAGAAGTTTGTATGCTCAGTACCTGTCCAGGCGTTGTTGCTGCCACCATGACGATTGATAAAGGCGTGATATTCAGCTGGATCAGGAAATTTCTCTGTGCCAAGAAACAGCATATGCTCAAGAAAGTGCGCCATGCCCGGACGCTCAGCGGGATCGTCAAAGTGACCGACATTGACTGCCATCGAGGCGGCAGCTTGCTCAGCCTGGTCATCTTGTACCAGTAGAACCCGTAATTCATTTGGCAGAATAAGGTAGCGATATTGACGGCTGTCGTTGGGGCTGGAAATTAGCTCAAATTGGGAAGACAAGTGCCGGCTCCTTTCGGGAAGTCAGCTTATATATTGAGTCCCTGAGAGGGTTTTGGCAAACAAAGCCGACCTCCTCGACTAAAGATTAAGCTCACTATGGTTTTTTACCGGCTTAAATGGGGATACAATCTTCAAAAAAAGCAATAACAATCGAAGGCGAGAGTTGTATGCAGCTGTTTTTAATGAGGCATGGCGAAGCCAGCTTTGATGCGCTATCTGACCGCGAGCGAGTACTGACAGACCAGGGGCGCTATCAAACCCGTCAAATGGCTAACTGGTTGACATCACATGTTACAACTTTTGATTTAGTGCTGATCAGTCCCTATCTCAGAGTTCAGCAGAGTTGGCAGGAGGTGAGTACTCATTTCCCCGAGCCTCGTAAGCTGATGGTGTTGGATGAATTGGTTCCCTCTGCTGACCCTGCCATGTGTGCTTCATTAATCCAGGCTTATGCCCAGCAATATAAAGCGGACAAGGTACTGGTGGTATCACATATGCCATTACTGGGTTATCTGGTCAGCGAGATGGTCGGTGGTATTGAGCCGCCTTTGTTTGCTACTTCTGCCATATGCCTGCTTGATCTTCACGGTGAAAGAGCCAGCCAGGTGTGGCAGGAAGCGCCTCATACCATTGGCTGAAAGCTAATTGAACAGTAAAACCGGGCCATCACCCGGTTTTTTCATATTCACTCAGCCTTGTCATCTACGGTGTGGGTGCTCACCTATATCGACCAGTACCAGCAACGCAGCATCTCCACCCCATTCTTTGGGGGCCTGATGAAACGCTTTTACCTGAGGGTGCTGGGCCAGCCACATAGGGACCTGTTGTTTTAAAATACCTGTCCCATATCCGTGCATTACGCAGCAGCACTGAATGTGCTCTTTAATACATGCATGTATCAGCGCCGCCAGTTCAAGCTTGGCTTCACTTTGGCGGTATCCATGCAGGTCCAGTAGAAGATCTGGTACATAGTCGCCTCTGCGAAGTCGCTTCACTTCAAAACTGTCACAGTCGGATCTGAGCCAGCGCATAGGGCCATCTGTTGGTAATAGAGGCTGGTAAGTATCAGAAAAGTAGCTGTCTGACTCCAGCTGCACCGCTTTTTCCACCACTTCAACTTTGGTTTTCAGCGGGGTACCGAAATGACGTTTGTCCTGAGCCAATGGTCTGACATCACCGAACAAATCGGCAAATGAGCCACTGGTTTGATTGGTTTTTTTGATGTTCATTCCGGCATTTTACCCCAAAGTCTCTATTTATGTGAGTTATCTTGGTGCTCACAGGCCACTTCAGAGGCGAATGTTTGCTGTCGTTCACAGGGCCAATTCAGTTACAATGGCGACAAATTGATTGCTGGAGTCTGTTTTGGACAAAATCTTTGTAGATGAAGCTGTTTCTGAGCTGAAAACCATTGGCGATATGCTGCGCTGGGCAGTGAGCCGTTTCAATGATGCGGGTATCTATTACGGTCATGGTACCGACAATGCCTGGGATGAAGCCGTGGCTCTGGTACTGCACGCCCTGCACCTGCCTGATGAACTTGGGCAGCAGGTGGTGAATGCCAATCTGACCAGCAGCGAAAAGCACAAGATTGTTGACCTGATCCTGCGTCGCGTTCGCGAACGCCTGCCGGTACCATACCTGACCAATGTCGCTTATTTCTGTGGTTTGCAGTTTTATGTGGATGAGCGCGTGCTGGTACCAAGATCGCCAATTGGTGAAATGATTCAGGATGGCTTTGGCCCATGGCTGTACAACAAGCCGGTTAATCGTGTACTGGATCTGTGTACCGGCAGTGGTTGTATTGCTATCGCCTGTGCTTACGAGTTTGAAGATGCTGAAGTGGATGCGCTGGATATCAGCGATGACGCGCTGGAAGTGGCACAGATGAACATCGAAAGTCTGGGTGTTATGAACCGGGTGTTCCCAATGCAGTCAGATCTGTTCAGTGCCATTCCAAAAGGCCCTCAGTACGACCTGATTGTGTCTAACCCTCCTTATGTGGATCAGGAAGATATTGATGATATGCCCAAGGAATATCATCACGAGCCTGAAATTGGTCTGGCATCAGGCCGCGATGGTCTTGATATTACCAAGCGTATTCTGGCCAATGCGGCTGACTACCTGACTGAAGAGGGTGTGCTGGTGGTTGAAGTGGGTAACTCCATGGTGCATCTGATGGAGCAATTCCCTGAAGTGCCATTCACCTGGGTGAGCTTTGAAAATGGCGGTGATGGCGTGTTTGTTTTGACCCGTGATCAGCTGGTTGAAAATGAATCACTTTTCGCCATCTATAAGGATAGGGAATAATCTTATCCTGCCAAAGGTGAGGCAGATGCCTCGCCTTTAACCCTACATGGCTGACAACAAACAATTAAGACGCCACATCAGGAACCATTAAAACAACGAGGAAACGTATACGGATGTCGGGAAACAGTATTGGTCAGAACTTCGTCGTCACGACTTTTGGTGAAAGTCATGGTGTGGCACTGGGATGCATTATTGACGGTTGTCCTCCGGGTCTGGAGCTCAGTGTTGAAGATATGCAGCATGATCTGGACCGCCGACGTCCCGGCACGTCACGGTATACCACGGCCCGTCGTGAAGCCGATGAGGTGCGTATTCTTTCCGGAGTGTTTGAAGGTAAAACCACTGGCACCTCCATTGGCCTGCTGATTGAAAACACAGATCAACGCAGTCAGGACTACTCCAACATCAAAGAGCTGTTCCGTCCCGGGCATGCCGATTACACCTACCAACAAAAGTATGGTCAGCGCGACTATCGCGGTGGTGGTCGTTCATCTGCCCGCGAAACCGCAATGCGTGTTGCCGCAGGTGCTGTCGCCAAAAAGTATTTGCAGCAGGTCCATGGCATAGAAATCCATGGTTTTCTGTCTCAGCTGGGTCCGATTGCAGCAGACAGCATTGACTTCGATCAGATTGAACAAAACCCATTTTTCTTCCCCGATGCCAGCAAGCTCGAAGCGCTTGATGAGTACATGCGGGATTTGAAAAAATCCGGTGACTCCATTGGTGCCAAAGTGTCTGTGATTGCCACTAATGTGCCGGTTGGTTTGGGTGAGCCGGTATTCGATCGCCTTGATGCAGATATTGCTCATGCGCTCATGGGGATCAATGCCGTTAAAGGTGTTGAGATTGGTGATGGCTTTGAAGTGGTCACCCAGAAAGGCTCTGAACACAGAGACTTGATGACTCCCGAGGGCTTTGAGTCAAACCACGCCGGTGGCGTGCTGGGCGGTATATCTTCCGGTCAGCCTATTGTTGCCCATATGGCGCTTAAGCCTACCTCCAGCATCAGTGTGCCGGGGGAAAGTATTAATGTGCGTGGTGAAACTGCCGAAGTGGTGACCAAGGGACGCCATGACCCCTGCGTCGGTATTAGAGCCGTTCCCATTGCTGAAGCCATGTTGGCCATCGTGTTAATGGACCACCTGTTGCGCCACAGAGCGCAAAATCAGGATGTACAGAGTCAAACCCCAGTTCTCGGAATGCGTAAATGACACCAGCAACACCTGAGGCCCCAAACGGTGCCTCAGCACAGGCGCGACAGCTTTTTTGGCTGGGCGCCTGTTATTTTTTCTTCTACTCCATTCTTGGAGTTATGGTCCCTTACCTTGGGGTCTTCTTTGAAAGTCGCGGATTTAATCCTCAGGAAATCGGCATATTGCTGGCAATTGTACTGGGTACCCGGGTAATCGCTCCCAATGTCTGGGCCAGAGTGGCAGACAGAACAGGTATGAGAGTGGAACTGGTCAAAGCCGGTGCCGCCGCGGCAGCCATTACCTACACCAGCTTTTTTGTAGAGGGTAGTTTCCTCTATCTGGCAGCCAGCCTGGTGGTTTATACCTTCTTCTGGAACGCCATCCTTGCCCAACTTGAAGTGGTCACTCTGGATACCCTGGGTAATAACCCTCAAAGGTACGGTGCGATTCGCAGTTGGGGCAGCGTGGGTTATATCTGCCTTGTGGTAGGTGGTGGTTTTGCCATTGAGCATTTTGGCGCGCAAATTCTGCCATATCTTGGCATGGTGCTGTTTCTTGGCATGTTGGCTTGTGCCCTGCCATTGAAAGCGGAGCGGCAGCAAAAGGATGAAAGCCCCGCGCCCAAAGGCAAGGTAGTTACTCCGGCAGTATTCTGGTTCTTGCTGTCAGCCTTGTTGTTGCAAATGAGCGCCGGACCATTTTACGGTTTCTTCGTCCTCTACCTTAAACAGGCCGGATACGCAGAATCCCTGGCCGGCATTATGGTGGCGCTGGGAGTAACGGCAGAAATTGGTATGTTTATGATGGCTCCCCGGCTACTGAAGCGCTTTGGCGTTATGCCACTGATGGCTGTCAGTATTCTGATGACAGCAGCCCGTTGGCTGATGATGGCCTTTGGAGTAGAACATGTCAGTATCATCGCGCTGAGTCAGTTGCTCCATGCCTTTACCTTTGGTCTGGTTCATGCCGCGTCAATCCAGTTTGTCTATCAGCATTTTGATAAGCGTCATCAAAGTCAGGGCCAGGCACTGTACGCCAGTATTGGCTTTGGTATGGGCGGTGCATTGGGGATCTGGATATGTGGCTATATTTGGGGAGATGGCAGTGGTGCCATGTGGACCTGGGTGTTTGCCGCAATCTGCGCCTTTCTTTCCATGCTGGCTGTTTGCTTTATTCCACGGGAGCCGAGAGCTCAGGATAACGCCTTACCAGCCCATGGCTGAATGACCTGATACCCATTCAAATGCCAAAACAGAAACAACACAGGGAAGACCATGAGTGACAGAGTGTTTAAGCTGGGACTATTGATCAATCCATTGGCCGGATTGGGTGGCAGTGTCGCGCTAAAAGGCAGTGATGGTGTTGCCGCGGAAGCTTTAGCCAGAGGTGCAAAGCCGAAAGCGCCTCTGCGAATGAAACAGGCGCTGGAAGTGCTGCTGCCTTACAAAGACAATATTCACATACTGACAGGCGCCGGGCCCCTGGGTGAGACGCTGGCGTTGGAGCTGGGGTTCACTACTCAGGTGGTGTACACAGGAACTGAGCCCTCCACGGCAAGGGATTCCAGGTCTCTGGCTGCGGTTCTGGCCGATACCCATAAGCCGGATTTACTGCTGTTTGCCGGTGGTGATGGCACGGCCCGGGATGTTTATGCTGAGGTAGATGATTGTTTGCCTGTGCTGGGGGTGCCTGCCGGGGTGAAAATCCATTCCGGCGTGTATGCGATAACTCCTCATGCCGCTGGGGTTGTGGTTCGTATGTTGCTGCAGGGCGAGTTGGTCAGCCTGATGAGCGCCGATGTGATGGATATTGACGAAGAGGCTTTTCGTCAGGGTACTGTCAGGGCCAGACGCTTTGGTGAGATGACTGTGCCTGCTGAGCCCAGATATGTGCAGGCGGTTAAAATGGGCGGCAAGGAAGTAGATGAGTTGGTACTGGCTGATATCGCTGCTAACCTGATTGAGCAGATGGATGATGAGCTGTTTATTATGGGGTCAGGTAGTACTGTGGCTGCTGTGATGGAGGAGCTTGGGCTGGATAACACTTTGCTGGGTGTCGATCTGATTCAGGACCGTGATCTGCTGGCCAGTGATTTGACCGCCAATCAGTTGCTGGAGCAGACCGCCGCAGCCTGGGAAGGGAAGGATAATCCAGGAGTAAAACTGGTCATCACCCTTATCGGTGGCCAGGGCCATATTCTGGGACGGGGCAATCAGCAGTTGTCGCCAGAGCTTATAAGAAGGATAGGCAAGGAGAATATTATTATCCTGGCGACCAAAACCAAGCTGAAAGCACTTGAAGGTCGGCCGCTGATCGTGGATAGTGGCGACCCAGAACTGGACCGGGAAATGAGCGGCTATTATCGCGTCACCACCGGTTATCATGATTATGTGATGTATCAGGTGGCCAACCCTGATCTGAATGAGTGACAAACGGAGACCCCATGTTAGAGAAGTACGAACAAACATTGGATCAGTGGATCGAGTCCATCGTGACCAGCGGTGATGATGACGCCCTGTTTGCCAGCGGCTATCTTCAGGGACACTTTGCTGTGGTGTTGGCTGAAATGGAAGGTGAAGGCCAGACTGATATGGCGTCACTGGATGAGAAAATGAAAGTTTGTCTGAACCAGGCGACCCGTGAGTTGGAAGACCCGGATTACCTGCTGGTGGCCAATGCATGGCAGGAGCTGCGCAGCGCCATCCTCGCATAACATCGGCCTTGATAGTTGCCGGTATAAACAAAGGAGCCTCATGGCTCCTTTGTTGTTTCTGCCTCCGATTTTATAGCGGCTTGCCCTTCAGCAATTTGCGCATCCACATTCGGTTGGGGTTCAGTCGCTGTCGAATATCCTGATTAAAAGGCGATATCTCTCCACATAGCTGAGCTGCCAGTGCTTCCGCCGTCAGCGGGGCTGAACAAACACCGCGGCTGCCAAACCCGCCAAGGATAAATAAGCCCTGATAAACCGGCGCATTTTGAGCCTGCCAGAATTTCGCATCCTGAGGGTGTGCCGCTGCTAATTCAAGCAGGTGTTCAGTGTCCGGTGCGGCACCCATCATAGGGAAGTGATCCCGGCTGACCATACGTACTCCGACTCTGGCGCTGTTGCCGCTCACATCAATATCTTCCACCCAGTCTTTGCCCGGATAAGAGAGTTGCACACGAGCCTTGTTGGCCTGCTGCTCTGTTTCGCTGAAGCTCAGATCCTTGCTGCTCTTTACATAGCTGGCGCCAATACAATGAGCCTGATTATGGGCGGGCGTCATGTACCCCTCGGCACACAGTACCGTATTGAGCTGACTCAGGCGGACTGTGGTGGGGACGTGACTCACCTGACCGCGAAACGGACTCAGTGGCAATTGACTGGTCTGGGGCAGGGCGGTGGCTTCTGCGCCGCTGGCCAATACCAGATTGGCGAAAGGACCATACTTCTGTTCGCTGCCACACTGGCTCAGGTACCAGCCGTCCTCTTTTTGCTCGATGGCGTCTATCTGAGTTTGATAGTGCTGTTTAAGCCCGGTTGCTTTTGCTGCCTGCGCAATCATGGCCCGGGTAAACTCGGCGGGACAAACCCAGGCGCCCAGCGGGTACTCAAGACCGGGCTTATTAATATCTATGCCGGCAATGTTTGTGGCGGTTTCTGCATCCACGGGCCTGGCAACAAAGTCAGGCCAGGGAAACTGCATCACCTTACCAACCCGGGCAGCACTTTTGTCGTCATGGGCAGTTTGCAAAACGCCGCTGAAGCCATGGGCTATCTCGTGTCCCTGTTCAAGCATCTGCGCCAATCTAAAGCGGCTGTACAAAAAGCTCTGCACATAGAATTGGCTTAACTCATCGTGGTGTTGGCTGAGCAGAGGATAAAGCGCTCCCTGACGATTACCGGATGCCGCTTCCCCGGCCTGGGCATCGCGGCAGAACAAACTCATGTTTACTCCTCGCTCGGCGAGAGATAAGCACAGGGCCGCACTGGCAATACCGCCACCGATAATTGCGGTTTCTCCCCGGGTTTGTGTTGGTGCCGGATAGGGGCCAGAGGCGTTGTCAGTCACTTGTTCAGTCGAAAGCATAGCCTTGGTCAGGCTTGTCGCGAGAATGTCATCTTGCTGCAATAAGCTAATATTTCCGCCCAGTTTGCACAGACCTGCAAATGCTGAGGCGATGTCGGGGTCAGCAGCTAACTTGTCATTGGCATCGGCGGCAATAATCAGTTGCTCGAAACCATGGCGATAGTCGAGTTCGTTGATCCCATTCAGGGTTAACTCTGTATTCAAGGTGAGCGTGACAGTCAGACACGACTCCGGCGTCGGATTCAAAGACCAGCGTCTGGGGGTTTTCAAAGAATCCGGTTGATATTCCAGCAGCAGCTGTTGGAATATGGCTGGATTGGGTGCTGACAAGCAGAAACAGCTCAGCTGAAAATGGGTCTGTTGGGACTGAGCCAGCTTGGCCAGCAGGTGTGGCAAAACAGACAGATCTTGGTCGCAAACCAGCGCCAGGCTTTGGTCAGCGCTGATGGAAATAGAATCGAATGGCTTGGAAAGCGTAGACATTTTAACCTTTTCAGCAGACTTAATGGCTCGGGCGCTGGCGTAATGCGGCTTCTCCGAGCGAGAATGTGCTGTATTTTAACTTTGTTTGTGGAAAGCTGACCACTTGAGTCGTCATTAAGGGTTAGTATTGCCACAGCAAATTTTGGGCGGGTGCGCTTTCAGGGGCTTTACCTTTATTTTATAAGGCTTCTGGTGACTCTCCCGGGTTCTGATATTGACGGAATGGATAGTAAACAATGAAAAGAGTCGTAATCACCGGAATGGGCATCGTGTCGAGTATCGGCAACAACAAGCAGGAAGTGATCGAGTCACTGAAAGCCGGACGCAGCGGTGTCACGCACTCTGAGCAGTTTGAACAGATGAAACTGCGCAGCCAGGTGTGGGGTGATATCAAATTGAACCCAGCAGACCTGATTGACCGTAAAGCATTGCGCTTTATGGGTGATGCAGCTGCATACGCTTATCTGGCTATGCAGGAAGCGATTGAAGACGCTGGTCTGGAAGAGTCTCAGTACTCCAGCCCCCGTGTAGGCCTGGTTGTGGGCTCCGGTGGTGCATCTTCTGCTAACCAGGTACAGGCTGCTGACACTCTGCGTGAAAAAGGCGTTAAGCGTGTTGGTCCATATATTGTGCCTCGTATCATGGCCAGTACCACCAGTGCCTGTCTGGCGACTCCATTCAAAATTAAGGGTACCAACTACTCTATCAGCTCTGCCTGTGCCACCAGTGCTCACTGCATCGGTCACGCTGCTGAACTTATCCAATTGGGTAAGCAGGATATGGTATTTGCCGGCGGTGCTGAAGAGCTGGACTGGACCCTGGCCATGGGCTTTGACGCCATGGGCGCGCTGTCTACCAAGTACAATGACACACCGGAAAAAGCATCCCGTACCTATGATGCCAACCGCGATGGTTTCGTTATCTCTGCCGGTGGCGGTATCGTTGTCGTTGAAGAGCTGGAGCATGCTCTGGCCCGTGGCGCTAAAATCTACGCTGAAATTATCGGTTATGGTGCCTCATCAGACGGCTACGACATGGTTGCGCCATCCGGTGAAGGCGCTGTGCGTTGTATGAACCTGGCGCTGGCGGACGTTGATACTCCAATCGAATATGTCAACACTCACGGTACTTCCACTCCTGTGGGTGACGTACGTGAGCTGGAAGCCCTGCGTGAAGTATTCGGCAACGAGATGCCGGTTATCGGTTCCACCAAGTCTATGACAGGTCATGGTTTGGGGGCTGCCGGTGTACACGAAGCTATCTACTCAACTCTGATGCTGGACAATAACTTTATTGCCCCAAGCATCAATATTGAGACGCCGGATGAAAAGGCTGAGGGCATGCCGATTGCTACTGAAATGCAGGAAAAAGAGCTGACCACAGTGATGAGCAACAGCTTTGGCTTTGGTGGTACCAACGCTACGCTGGTATTGCGCAAATATAAGTAAGCCGGTTTAATCGGATAAAAGGGAGCTGAGGCTCCCTTTTTTGTGTCCGAAAATCAGTGTTCTTTGCGCCACTTACCTGAACTTTGATGAAATTGGGGTAAGATTCAGGCATTCGAGATGGAACAACGAAAACAATGAAGATAATTGCCGATGAAAATATGCCCTATGTCGAGCAGGTGTTTGCCGATATTGGGGAGGTGTCTCTGGTCAATGGCCGACAGTTGAGTGCTGAACAGCTTGAAGGGGCTGATGTGCTCCTGGTGCGCTCAGTCACTCAGGTCAATGCGCAGCTGCTGGCACACAACGACAGTCTGAAGTTTGTTGGCAGTGCCACCATAGGCACAGATCATATCGATGCCCAGCTTCTGGCTCAGAAGGGAATCCCTTTTTCCAATGCGCCTGGTTGTAATGCGATAGCAGTCGGTGAGTACGCTTTTATTGCCATGCTGGAACTGGCCGCTATGACGGGATCCAGTCTTAAACAGCGAACTGTGGGCATAGTTGGGGCCGGTAATACCGGCAGTCAGGTGGCACGTTGTCTGGAGGCCTATGGCGTCAAAACCCTGCTATGCGATCCTGTGCAGGCAGCATCCGGTGACAGCCGTGAATTTCACACTCTGGACGAGCTGATTGCCAGCTGTGATGTCATCAGTTTGCACGTTCCCTTAACCAAAGGCGGAATTGAACCCACCTGGTATCTGCTGGACGAAGCACGTCTGTCAGCCCTTAAGCCTGATGCCTGGTTGCTGAACTGTTGCCGGGGAGAGGTGATCGATAACCGGGCGCTATTCCGGGTCAAACAACAAAGAGCTGACCTTAAGCTGGTGCTGGACGTGTGGGAAGGAGAGCCCAACCCCATGCCTGAGCTGGTGCCTTTGGTGGATATAGCCACCCCCCACATTGCCGGTTATAGCCTGGAGGGGAAAGCCCGCGGTACCACCATGCTTCACAGTGCTTTGAGTCAGGTCCTGAATATTGAGCCTGAGAACAAGCTTGATGGATTGTTGCCTGTTCATGTTTTCTCCCGCATCAAGCTTGAAAATCAGCCCGATGAAGGCGCACTGTTGCAACTGTGCAGATTGATTTATGACCTGCGGGATGACGACCGTAAATTCCGCGCCAACTACGCCTTGGCAGGGGGATTTGACCAGTTGAGAAAAAATCATACACACAGGCGTGAATTCAGCGCTCTGGCGCTGGTCAAGGGCAGTGGCTTTGAGGTAGATTGGTTGACCAAATTAGGATTTTCAGGAGCCAGTCTGTAGTTATGTCGCAGGAATTCAATGTTGTCGTATTAGGTGCCTCAGGAGCCGTCGGTCAAACCATGATCGAAATCCTCGAAGAGCGCAATTTCCCGGTCGCCAATCTATACCCATTGGCCAGCAGCCGCAGTGCCGGAGATACGGTCAGCTTCCATGGTAAACAGATTGAAATCCTGGATGTAGAGACCTTCGATTGGTCAAAGGCGCAGATAGGTTTCTTCTCTGCTGGTGGTGATGTGTCAGCCAAGTGGGCGCCTATCGCTGCAGAACATGGTTGTGTGGTGATAGATAACACCTCTCACTTCCGCTATGACTATGATATTCCATTGGTTGTGCCTGAAGTTAACCCTCATGCAATTGCTGACTTCCGTAACCGTAATATCATTGCCAACCCGAACTGCTCTACCATCCAGATGCTGGTGGCACTGAAGCCGATTTATGACGCTTTCGGTATCAGCCGCATTAACGTATGCACATACCAGTCGGTATCTGGCACAGGTAAGGCGGCCATCGAAGAGCTGGCCAAGCAGTGTGCCAAGTTGCTGCAGGGGGTGCCAGCCGAGTCTGAGGTTTATTCAAAGCAGATTGCCTTCAACGTACTGCCGCAAATCGACAAATTTATGGACAATGGCTACACCAAAGAAGAGATGAAAATGGTGTGGGAAACCCAGAAAATCTTTGGCGATGACAGTATCGAGGTAAACCCGACAGCAGTACGTGTGCCTGTGTTCTATGGCCACTCTGAAGCGGTTCATATTGAGACCCAACAGCAGGTCGATGCCGATCAGGTGAAAGCGGTACTGGCCAACGCTGAAGGCGTGGAACTGTTTGAGTCTGATGAAGAGTATCCAACCGCCGTGACTGACGGTGCTGGTACTGATCCTGTGTACGTTGGACGGGTGCGTAAAGATATTTCTCACCCAAATGGTATAAATCTTTGGATTGTTGCCGATAACATTCGTAAGGGCGCGGCCCTCAACAGTGTTCAGATCGCCGAGATATTGATCCGGGATTATTACTGATATATCGGTAAGTTAGCCCTTAACTGTTAAAAGCCTGCCGCTGTGCAGGCTTTTTTGTTTTCCATCACCTTTGGTGAAAACCTTATAACACTTGTGAACAGTAGCAGGGAGTAGCATTCTGGTTTATAGTAATCTCAATAAATACAATTGCCTAAAGCTATACGTCTGCGTGGCGTTATCCGTGTGCTGAAAAGGAAAGGATTGATGAATTTTCGCACTTCAACTCTTTTGGGAGCCGCTACAGTCGTTTTTGCGCTGGCATCCCTGCCATCTTCACCTGCTGCAGCGGTGGGGTCGTTGAAACTTACCGGACCTGAGGGAGAAACCCGGGTCGAAGTCGCCCAGTACGGGCCGACAACCACATCAGATACCTTCTGGAGCATTGCCCAGAAGACCCGCCCCGATAACAGTGTCACTGTTTATCAAATGATGGCGGCTATCTTTGAAGCCAACCCTCATGCTTTTGCCTCTGATAATTACAACAGCCTTGAAAAAGGCATGATTCTGGCTATCCCTTCCAAAGAGGTTATCAAGGCGATTCCTGCGTCTTTGGCTAAGTCCAGGGCCGAACAGGATGATAGAAGCTGGCAAGCCATGTTACGTCAGGAAGCCGCCAAGCCAACGCCTCAGCAAGTGATCGAAGCGGAAAATGCGGTCGACTTGAAGGAAGCCAGGCAGGAACTTGATCAGATCAATGAATCTCTGACTCAGGCACAATCCAAAAACCTCAACCTGACTGATGAGTTGGGTCGGGCGCTGGATCAATTGGTGGTCGTCAAGAATGATAATGACAACCTCAAGGCCAAAATACAGGATCTGAGCGACAGAGTAGCCACTTTGGAGCAGGAGTTGATCACCTCCAGAGAGCAAAATCAGGGGCTGAGGCAAAAAGTTGAACAGCTTGAATGGGAAGCCAGTCAGGCAGCGCTTCCAAAAGAGGAGCAAGCCTTTATTACCTCTCCTCTGGGTCTTGGGCTCATCAGTGTGGGCGTGACCTTACTTCTATTGATTGGTCTTTGGATTGTACTTAAACGCAAGTCCAGTAAAGCTGCTCAGGCCGGGGCTACCCAGGCTGCTGTAGCGGCTGGAGCTGGAGCGGTTGCTGCAACAGCCGCGGCCGAAGGCCTTAAAGACGACGTTGATGACTTGGCAGTGCATCTGGATGAGCCAGACGATTCCATTGATAGCCTGCTGGATGCTGGCAATGTAGACCTTGAGCCTGAAACCGATCTTAGTGGCGACGGCGATCCTGATATGTATGTCGCCGAAGAGGATGAGCCGGAACCTGCGCCTGAACCGGATGAGAGTCAGTCTCTCGATGACCTGTGGGCAGAAGCTATGGGCGAGCAGGAAGAAGGTGAAGCCCAGCGCGATGACGAGGATGTCGATATCGACAATATCGAATCAACTTCAGAGCCTGAGGGGGAGCTTGAGCCCGACGATGATTTGGCACCAGTCTCCGATGATGTGGCGGCAGAGGGGGATGACGTTGATTCCCTGATTGCAGATCTGGAATCCGATCTTGAGCCTGATATTGCCCCAGCGGATGATTTGATGGCGGTAGATAGTGCTGAGGAGCTGTCTGAATCCGAGATGGCAGATATGTCAACGCAAGAGGGCGCTGATGAGGATGATGTTGATGTTGATGCCCTGTTGGCTGGCTTGGATGTAGATCTCCCACCAGAGCAGGAAGCCGCTCCTGAAATCGAACCGGCTGCAGAAGACAGTGCTCAGGATGCCCTTGACGCCGAGCTGGATGCGGCCATGGCCGATATGCCTGATGTCGACCTGCCGGAAGAGGAAGCCGATGTAGATGCGCTGCTTGCCGGTCTGGATGCAGAGCCCGAGGCTGAGCCAGAGCCAGAGCCAGAGCCAGAGCCAGAGCCAGAGCCGAAAGCTGAAGACCAAACAGAATTCGAAGCCGAAGCTGAATCTGCCGCCGAGACAGATGAAACTCAGGATGCCCTGGACGCCGAGCTGGATGCAGCCATGGCGGAGATGCCTGATGTTGACCTGCCGGAAGATGAAGCAGATGTAGATGCTCTGTTGGCTGGTCTGGATGCAGAGCCTCAGCCGGAACCGCAAGTAGAGAACCAAACAGAATTCGAAGCAGAAGCTGAACCCGCCGCAGAAACAGATGAAACTCAGGTTGCTCTTGATGCCGAGCTGGATGCAGCCATGGCAGAGATGCCGGATGTTGACCTGCCGGAAGAGGAAGCTGATGTAGACGCGCTGTTGGCTGGTCTCGATGCGGAGCCTCAGCCGGAACCTCAGCCGGAGCCACAAGCCGAGGACCAAACAGAATTCGACGCCGAACCTGAACCTGCCGCTGAGGCCGATGAGACTCAGGATGCTCTTGATGCCGAGCTGGATGCAGCCATGGCGGAGATGCCGGATGTGGATCTGCCGGAAGAGGAAGCGGATGTAGATGCTCTGTTGGCTGGTCTGGATGCAGAGCCTCAGCCGGAGCCACAAGCTGAAGACCAAACCGAATTCGAAGCAGAAGCTGAGCCGATCGCCGAGACAGATGAGACTCAGGTTGCTCTTGATGCCGAGCTGGATGCAGCTATGGCGGAGATGCCGGATGTTGATCTGCCGGAAGAGGAAGCGGATGTAGATGCTCTGTTGGCTGGTCTGGAGACCGAGCCTCAGACCGCTCCGGAAATGAAGCCTGAATCAGGCCATGAGCCTGTGACTGATACTGCCCAGCAAGAGCTGCATTCTGAGCTGGATGATGCCCTGGCTGATATTGAAGGCCTGGACTCTGATGATGCCGACCCCGAAGCCCTGCTTGCGGGTTTACAGTCTGACGCTGAAGTCGAGGCTTTAGATACTGATGCTGAAGTAAATCAAGCTGAAGGTACAGATGAGCTGCATTCTGAGCTGGATGACGCTCTGGCTGATATAGAAGGTCTGGATACTGAAGATGCCGACCCCAAAGCCTTGTTGGCAGGTCTGCAGTCTGATGAAGAGGTTGAGACATCAGCCCCTGAAGCTGCACCTGAAGTAATTGATGAGCAGGACTCCGAACTTCATCAAGAGCTCGATTCTGCTCTGGCTGATATCGATGGTCTGGATACTGAAGATGCCGACCCTGAAGCCTTGCTGGCAGGTCTGCAGTCCGATTCTGAAGGTGAGGTTGAAGCTCACGCTCAAGCTCAGGTAGCTGAGGATGCTGGCACTGACCTGGATAGTCTGGAAACCGATATTCAGCAAGCAGCCCCTCAGGAAACAGACCTGCAGGAGGCAGGGGCTCAAGCCGAAGAGACTCAATCCGAAGAGACTCAATCCGAAGAGACTCAATCCGAAGAGACTACGGACACTCCAGATGCAGCATCTGAAGCGGTTGAAGCAATTGATGAGCAGGACTCCGAGCTTGATGACGAACTCGATTCTGCTCTGGCTGAGATAGAAGGCCTGGATGTTGACGATGCCGACCCGGAAGCCTTATTGGCTGGTTTGCAGTCTGATGCAGAGGTTGAAACCCTTGCTCCTGATACAGAAGAAGCCGATCTGGATAGCCTGGATACTGAAATTCAGGAATCAGAAGGTCGGGAATCTGAAGATCTGGAATTGGCCACTGCCGAAGAGGTCGGTGAGGCCGAGCCCGAGTTTGAGTCTGAGTCGGTAGCAGAGGCAGATGATCCCCTTGCCGAGTTGGCCTCTTTGGAGAATCGCGACAGTACGGCTGATTTTGGTGCAGAAGACTTCGGCTCTGAATTGGATGACGGGCTGGACGATGACTTTCTGACAGATCTGGACTCATCTGAGGGAACCACTTTCTCGGCCGATGATCTGGATTCGCTCGATGAAAATGGTCAGCCCATTCAAAGAGGGGTTAATCCATCGGTTGTTCCTGATATGAATCAGGGTGAGCTGACCAATATGACGGCGTTGGAGCGCAGCGAAAAGGCGATGGATGAAGCCATGAGCCGCAGTGAACTGCGCGCCAAACACAGGGAAGAAGCATTGGCCCGTGCGCGTCAGGCAGAAGCTGAAGAAGCGGATGTTTCACCTGATGAACTGGCAGAGATGGCTTCAATGGCACCCAGCCAGGCTGCGGCGTCTCAAGCATCGCCCGATCCTTTTGGTGCGGATCTGTCGCTGGACGCACATGATACTGACATGTCTCTGTCTGATGAGGAGCTGCTGGCGGCATTTGCCGAAAACGAGGAGTTCTCCGGTGAGTCGACTGACTCGGTCGGGGAGGTTGCTGATGTAGAGGTGGATGAACAGGCGCTCGAAAGCACCAACAATATGACGGTGGAGCAGGCGCTGGCGGCACTGGATGCCAAAGAGCAGGAGCAGGCGACACAGCAAAGACCCAGAACGGCTCATTTTGATGAGGCGGACCTGGCCAACTTCCAAAAGGAAAATGGATTTATCGATATAGACCGTCTGCTTAATGAAGCCGATGAAAGTGATGAGGTCGATAACTACCAGGGCCCGGCGGAAGTTGCCATGGAGGATTACCGCAAGGTGGTCGGTGATAACACCATGGTTGATGTGGATGACGAAGAAAACTCGGTTAACGCCAAGTTGGATCTGGCCCGGGCATATATCGAAATTGATGATAACGACAGTGCCAGAGCACTGCTGCAGGAGGTCACCCTGGATGGTAACGACAGGCAGCAGGATGAAGCGCAGCGTTTGTTGGAAAAAATAGGCTGATAGCCAGTGCAAAAGCGGCGCTCCATGCGCCGCTTTTTTGTGCCTTGGATTCGCCGTTTTCCGCTTCCAATATGATAGACTTTGCGGCATTTTTTAAGACTGTATTTGGGACGGGGCGCCCTGTGGCCCGTTCTATTCCGGAGAGATTATGCGTATTGCCCTTGGGGTTGAGTACGATGGCAGTGGCTTTTATGGTTGGCAGCGTCAGCAGGAAGTCGATTCTGTGCAGGCGCAGCTGGAAAAAGCGCTGTCGATAGTGGCCAATGAGCCGATTGAACTTCAATGTGCCGGTCGTACCGATGCAGGCGTGCATGCAACAGGTCAGGTGGTGCACTTTGATACCAATGCGATCCGTAAAGAGGGCGCCTGGACCATGGGGGTCAACGCCAATCTGCCGGACGGCATTGCTGTGCGTTGGGCTAAGCAGGTCGATGATGAGTTTCATGCTCGCTTCTCTGCCACAGCCCGTCGTTATCGTTACATCATCTACAATCATAACTTCCGTCCGGGGATTCACCGTCACGGTGTCAGCCATTACCACGGCGTTATCGATGAAAAACGCATGAACATGGCGGCCCAGGCACTGATTGGCGAGCAGGACTTTACCAGTTTCCGGGCTATCCAGTGTCAGTCAAAAACGCCGTTTCGTAATGTCCACAAGGTCACTGTAACCCGCCAGGGTATGTATATCATTGTCGATATTCAGGCCAATGCCTTTCTGCACCATATGGTGCGTAATATTGTCGGCTCCCTGCTGGAGATCGGCCTGGGTAACCAGCCGCTGGACTGGATGCGTACGCTGCTGGACATGAAAGACAGAACCAAGGCCGCGGCTACTGCAAAGCCCCATGGTTTGTATCTGGTGGATGTTACTTACCCGCAGGAATTTGAATTGCCAAAGCTGGCGATGGGTCCACTGTTTTTACCCGACTAGGATATCAGGATGATTCAAGTACCAACACAGTCAGACAGTTTGAATACCTGGCTGGAGTATCTGCTTGCCAGGCATACCAGTGAGCTGGCGTCGATGGATTTGGGGCTGGAGCGGGTAGGTCAGGTTGCCGCGTCAATGGGCTTACTGGATCTGGCACCAACCAGGGTGATTACTGTTGGCGGTACCAATGGCAAAGGCACCAGCTGCGCCATGCTGGAAAGCATACTGCGCGATGCGGGTATGTCAGTGGGCGTATACAGTTCCCCCCATCTGGTTCACTTCAATGAAAGGGTACGTATTAACGGCATTGATGCGCCGGATGCCGACATTATCGGTGCATTTGCGGCGATTGAACAGGCAAGGGGCGACACCTCCCTGAGCTACTTCGAATTTGCAACCCTGACCGGCCTGTACCTATTCAAGCAGGCCAAACTGGATGTGGCAATTCTGGAAGTAGGCCTGGGTGGACGTCTCGACGCCACCAATATTATCGATGCCGATGTGGCCGTGGTGACAGCGGTGGATCTGGACCATCAGGAGTTTTTGGGTAATACCCGGGAGTCTGTTGGGTTTGAGAAGGCGGGGATCTTCAAGTCTGGCAAACAGGCTATCACCGGCGAGCCTGACTTACCGATAACGGTGACGCAAGTTGCTGACAAAGTCGGCGCGCCGCTGCACAGAGTCGGCAAAGAGTTCAATTATAAGAGTGTGGGGCCTGAAGGTGAACAGCTGGAACGCTGGCAGTTCAGAGGACAGCGCTGGCAGCTCGATAATCTGCCAATGCCCAATTTGCCATTGCCCAATGCTGCCACTGCGCTGGCCGCTCTTGAGATGCTTCTGCCTGAATTGCCCCAAAGTTCCATTGAACGTGGTTTGATTAATGCCAGATTGACAGGCCGGTTCGAGAAAATATCAGACAAGCCACTGACTATTCTGGATGTTGCCCATAACCCCCACGCTGCCCGCTATCTGGCATCGCGGCTTGAGCAGTATCAGGGAAAACGCGTTCTGGCTCTGTGCGGCATGCTTAAAGATAAGGATATCGCCGGTGTGCTGGAGGTAATGTCGCCTGTGGTGGATGAGTGGTTCCTGACTGAGCTGGATACGGAGCGCAGTGCTGAGCTGAGTACGCTCACCCAATGTTTGCCCAAAGAGGCACAGTATCAGGCGTTCACTCAGGCAGACGCTGCGTGGCAGGCGTTAACCTCAGGGGTATCTGAGGATGATGTGGTAATTGTGTTTGGCTCCTTTTACACTGTATCTGCAGTTAAATCATTCATTGATGGGGAATAAGTTTGTCGAGTCAGTTTCATAACCGTTTGGTTGGGACCATAGTGGTAGTGGCCCTGGGCGTCATTTTCCTGCCTGATATTTTGGATGGTAAGAAGGAGCGGGTTCAGGAAGAATTTGCAGAGATCCCGCTGCGGCCGCAATCTGCCGGTGATAAAGCGCCGGAAGCCTTCGAAGTGCTGGAAGTGGCTGATACCATGACTTTGGGTAACAGTGACAGTGCCACACCTGAGCAACCAAAGGAGCTGGAGCAAGAGGAGAACGGCGGTTGGGTGCTCAAGGAGACTGAACAGGCGCAAAAGCCAGCAACTCAGCCTGAGGCGAAACTCAAAGCCAAACAGGAGACTACAGCCAGGGTCGATAAGCCAGTAGCGAAATCCCCGGGCTGGACCCTGCAACTGGGTAGCTTCCGCGACGCGGGCAATGTTCAGGGGCTGGTTGAACAGCTTAGAGAAGCCGGTTTCCGGGCCTACACTCTGCCTGCAAAACCCGTTCATGGCAGCCTGACCAAGGTGTTTGTCGGACCGGATGTCTCCAAAGCCAAGGTTGAAAAGCTGCTTGGTGAAGTGGAAAAGCTGACCAAGCTTAAGGGCAGGGTAGTGCCATTCAACCCGCTGGAGTCCTGAGTCAGCCAAACTAAAGCTTAATATGAAGGTCGCCCCGGGGCGGCCTTTTTTATGCTCCTTTGCCAACAGTTGTCAGCCTGAGTGCGCAGCAACCGCTGGTGCAATTTCCTGCTTGTCATTGAATCTAAACTCATCATCTGTATTCTTGGGCACATCAATACAAGGATGAGAATAAGATGAAACAGCTGATATTGCTGCTGGCACTGATACTGGGATCAGGGGAGGCCGCGGCACAACAAGAAACCGATAAAACGGCAGAACACACGCTGGTGATGATCTCACTGGACGGTTTTCGCTGGGACTATATTGAGAAACACCAGGCAAAGCAGCTGGCAAAGCTGGCCAAAGCCGGTGTGCGAGCCGAGCGGCTGACACCTGTCTATCCAACCAAAACCTTTCCCAACCATATCTCCATTATTACCGGCCTGTTGCCGGTCAATCACGGCATAGTGGAGAACCGCTTTTGCGATAAGGCGCGCGATGAGTGCTACCGGCTTGGAAAAGGCAAGGATGACAGCACCTGGCTTAAAGGGATGCCGCTGTGGAATCTTGCCAGGTTACAGGGAGTTAAGTCTGCGACTTATTTCTGGCCCGAGTCGGATGCCAGATTCAACGGCATGACGCCGGATTATTACTATCACTACTCCAAGCACAGCGATTATCAGGACAGGCTGGATCAGATGATCCAGTGGCTGACTCTGCCGGAAAGCGAGCGCCCCCGCTTTATCGCCGGGTACTTTTCTCTGGTAGACAGCATGGGGCACGACCATGGGCCTGACAGTACCCAGGTATATAACGCTGTGCAGAAGATGGATGCCATGATAGGCGACTTTTACCTACAGCTGCAGGCGCTGCCGCAGCCGGTGAGTCTGCTGATAGTGTCAGACCATGGTATGGCCACTATCAACCCCAAAAAGAGTATTCAGGTCAGTCAGCTGCCCATCTCTGATGAGTGGAAGGTACAGTTCTCCGGGCCACACTTGATGCTGTATGCCAAAAAAGGTGTCGACGCAGATAAAGCAGAGCAGATAGCCAAATTGAAAGCGGCTGCCGGTGGTCGTTTCCAGTATGTATCTGAGGAAACCATGAAGGCCCGCAAGTTCTTCGGTAGCCCAAGAGTCCCGGACATTATGTTTGAAACTCGGGCTCCGGCGACCTTTACCCTGGATAAACCTGCCACCTATTTCGGTGATCACGGTTATCCTCACTTTGATGATATGGACGCAACTTTGATTGGCGTGGGTCCTGCCTTCAAGCAGGGGCTGATGCTGGAACGTGTATCCAATTTGGATATTTACCCGGTCGCTGCCGAAATACTCGGGCTGGAACTCCTGGTTCCTGTGGATGGCGATGGCAGTTCATTAAGTCCTGCGCTGGCTGAGTAAAGTCGCGTTTGATAAACATAAAGGGCTCCTGTTGGAGCCCTTTAAGATCAAAGCGAAAGTATTATGAGTAAAGCGTATGCATTAGTCTTCCCATGGAACTGTGGTGATCACTATCTTGCCACTGAGGGTCTTGTGGACCGGGCAGAGATCGGCAATTTCCAATAATCGCTGGCGCTGCTCTGGAGTCAGCTCCCCGGTCACCTTCACCTTACGGGCCAGTACTTCTACTTTGGCATGTTGGTCGTCACAGTGCTGACAATCTTCCCCATGCTGGCGCGAGTGCTCAAGCAGTACCTGCACATCCTGCAAATCCAGCCCTTTGCGATTGGCATACATACGCACTGTCATTGAGGTACAGGCACCCAGTGCTGCCAGCAGATGTTCATAGGGATCAGGCCCAAGTTCGTCTCCTCCCACCCTGGCAGGTTCGTCTGCGAGCCACTGGTGTTTATCACACACCAGAGTACGGGTGAACTTGTGGTTGTACTCATAGACGGCCACCTCACCCGCGGCGGTTTTGGGGTATTGCTTACTGCTCTCTGCTGAAACCGGTAAATAGCGGGCAGCCCAGGCAGCAATCACTTCGGCCACATAGATAGCGTCGTTTTTGTTGGTCAGCAGGTGGTCGGCGCTGTCCAGAGTGACAAAACTCTTGGGGTGTTTGGCTCGGGTATAGATCTTCTCCGCCTGAGCAATGGAGACCACACTGTCTACGGGGGAGTGCATTACCAGCAGTGCGGCTTTCAGTTGTTCAATATCCCGGTTGTCCTGCCGTATATCTTCCAAAAACTGCTTCTTGATGGTGAAAGGGCGGCCAGCCAGTGACACATTGGCTTCACCTTCCTTCTCGATACGTTCAAGGTCGCAGGCAAACTGCTTACTGACATGGTCCGGGTCTGCAGGTGCCCCCAGCGTTGCGACGGCCTGGACTTCGCTGATACGAGCGGCTGCAGACAGTACGGCGCGTCCCCCCAGACTATGGCCAACCAATAATGCCGGCGCTTGATATTCACTGCGCATAAAGTCTGCAGCGGCAACCAGATCATCTACGTTGGAGGAAAAGTTACTGTTGGCAAAGTCACCTTCACTGCCTCCCAGCCCGGTAAAGTCAAATCTGAATACTGCGAACCCTTTTTCAACCAGGGCTCTGGATATGCGACTGGCAGCCACGGAACTTTTGCCACAGGTAAAGCAATGAGCGAACAGCGCATAGCCTTTAGGTTCTGTATCCGGCGTTTCCAAACTGCCTGCCAGCATAAGTGAGCCACTGGGAAATTTAACCTGTAGAGCCATAGAACCTCCTGATGCTCATCTGTAGTGCCTTTGTGTGGTCTTTGGTGTTTATTCTGGTTAAAGCAACTGCATCTGATTGTGTTTGTGGTTTTGTTGGGTGTTAATTATAGAATCCACAATAGCTTGTCCCATATTTTCAAGCGAGACAACCCGGGTGGCTGCCCCCAGTTCATTTGCGGCTCTGGCCATACCATAAACCACGCTGGACTGTTCATTCTGGATAAGGGTGATCGCGCCCACTTGCTTGAGCTCCAGCAGTCCCTGAGCACCATCCTGCCCCATACCTGTCAGCAGAGCAGCGACCAGGCGTTTCCCTTCGAGTTTGAGGGCGGATTTGAACATGGTATCGACCGATGGGCGAAAGCCGTTGACCGGGGGCGAGTCTCTTAACCTGAGCATGATTTGCTGACCATGTGGGGTGACCGTCAGGTGCCTGTCTCCCGGTGCCAGATATACGGTGGAGGGTTTGGCCAGCATGCCATCTTCAGCGCGGCACACCTTGAGGTTTCCGATCTTGTCCAGCGCGGCGACCAGTGAATCTGTATAACCTTCAGGTAAATGTTGCACTATGCATACAGGGGGCATGATGGCGGGCAGATGTTTAATCACGCTGTCCAGCGCGTCAATACCGCCGGTAGAGCTGCCGATCATCACCAGAGACTCCTGACAATGGCTGTGGCTTAAGGCCTGCTCTTCTGCCCCAAGCGCACAGGACAATGTACGTGTATGTACGGCCGCCTTCAGCACTTTGGGCAGATTCTGCCTGTTGGCGATGAACACCAGGCTGCCGAACTGATTGATCACCCGGTCCAGGGTAAACGAAGAGGGACAGGTGTCATGGTTCTGCAGCAGCACAACCGGGGCGGTATACTGAGGCCCCTCAACCTGGTGGCCTGCAGACATCAACCAGGATTCATCGATAACCAACACCTGATCCTGCAGACTTTCGGCAGTGCTGCTCAGTGCCATTCTGGTATTGATGCCTGCGCCTGTCAGGGTTTGCTGTAATTTGTCGAATAAAGGCTCATTGTTGGAGAGAAATATTGCCTGGTGATGCTCAGCATCACCTGCACTCTTGCTTTTATGAGTTTGTCTGCAAAGTACTTCACCTGTGCCGGGAAAAAAGCGGATCTGCCTGCCGGTATCGCCGCCTATAGAGGTACCAGAGATGGGGATCCCATATTCAGCCAATACCCTGAAGGCGATGGCAATATTGCGAACACCTATCTGACGACAGATATCTATGCTGCTGGTATTCAGGTTGCCGCCGCCGATGACCCAGGCCTCAAGGTGTTGCCTGGATGCCCCCTGGTGTTTCAGTTTCTGCAGTAACGCCAAAATTGCTCTGTCGCCGTAGTCGTACTCCTGACTGTCATCTGTTATCGATTGATTGGCTGTGGACAGGCGGTAGTGGCACATGCCGCCGAAACCTTGTTGTGTGTCACGTATGCAGACGCTGACACAGGTGCCGACCACGGCCTGCAGGCAGATATCCTGGCTGGGGCTGACCACACACTCCCCTGAATTGACTGAGAACTCCATGTGAAGGGCTCAGCCTAACGGTTTTTGATAGACAGAAGGGGCGACCTGAATAAGTTCAGTATCGAGATGATGCAGGGTTTCAGTCAAACCGACAAACAGCAAGCCTCCCGGTGACAGGTGCCTCTCCAGCTTGCTGATGACCTGACGTATGTTTTCCATTGGGAAGTAAAACAAAACGTTACGCAGGAAAATGTAATTAAAGGTGATCCCGGGTGAAGCGTCGAAGGCGATCAGGTTGTGCTGACGGAACTTAATGTGCCTTTTTAGCTCTGCGGCGATAGCAAAGTGGGCCGGGTCCGGGCTGGTGGGGGAGAGATACTTGAGCTGCATCAGATGGGGGATCTCCTCCAACTTATCTTTCTCATAGATAGCTTCTGTACTCATGGCCAGCCGCTCAGTGTCGATATCGGTTCCCAATACCTTGTAGGTAAACTCAGGGTGAGTTCGAGAAAACTCCTCACATACCATGGCAAGGGTGTACACCTCTTCACCGCTGGAGCAGGCTGCAGACCAGAAGTAAGTATCCTTACCAGCAGGATTGGACTCCAGATGTTGAAGCAGATAGTCAAAATGAAATGATTCACGAAAGAAGGCCGTGGTATTGGTGGTCAAAGCATTGATGAACTCAGTTAGCTCTGTATGTTCCCTGTCATGCAGGAGCATTGCCAGGTATTCAGAGAAACTGTTTAACCCCAGGGTTCTGACACGCTTGTTGAGCCGGACTTCAAGCAGTGAACGTTTCTCAGGTGGGATCTCGATTCCTGCCTGTTCCAGAATCAGCTTACTGAAAACCTTAAACTCATTGTCAGAGACATTACTGGACTGCCACTCATCCAGATTCTGGCAGGAGACCTGTGGGTCGACAGCAGCATTGGATGACATCAGCTTAGCCATTACAGTCTGTCCCAGGCCTGTTTGTTGTCGCTGTCCTGATTTTCCGGAACAATAATAGGCGCTGCCACATCTTCGTGGGGACGGGACGCAGGAGCCTGCCAGTGACTGTCCATTTGCACTGGCTCAGGGGCACTGCGTAACGCAAAGTCCGGGGTGGAATCTCTGTCACTGTTTCTCAGGAAGCTATTGAGCCGCAGTACGAGACGATTGAGTTCTTCAGACTGACGTCTGAGATCTGTACTGGATGCTGCCGCCTGATCTGAGATAGAAGCCGCATGCTGAGTGGCTTTGTTGATTGACTCAACGGCATTGCTTATCTCCTGAATACCTCTGGCCTGCTCGTTGGACGCTTCAAAAATCTTATTGGCTCCGGTAACCACAGTCTGTGCCTGGCTCTTGGTCTCTTTAACGATTTGATTGCCTCTTTCCACCCGGGCAGAGTTCTCTTTGGCGATTGCCTCGGCTTCGCTGACACTGTGCTTCACTATGGCGGCGATATCTGTGGCGGCTTTACCGCTCATCTGGGCCAGGTTACCCACCTCTTTGGCCACCACGCCGAAGCCGCGACCATGTTCACCGGCGCGCTCCGCCTCCACTGAGGCATTGAATGACAGAAGCTTGGTCTGGAACACTATTTCATCAATGATCTCTGTCTTGGTACCTATCTCTCCAATAATCTTCACCAGCTCATTAATCTTTTCATTGGATTCTGCAATTTGCTCCATAGCCAGTTGCAGTTCTCCCATTTTTTCTCCGACCTGGCGCGATAGATCTCTGGACTGCTCAGCTGACTGCACATTGATTTTCACCATGCCGGAAATCTCTTCAGTACTGGCGGAGGTCTCCTCCACTGAGCTGGCTTGACGGTTGGAGATCTGCGACAGGTTCATACTGGCATTTTCTATATTGGACGCTACTGTGCCCACACCGGCGGCACCTGAGCTGAGTTGAGTTACAACCTCTTTAAAGGTGCGGCTTAACTCTTTCAATTCACTACTGCTGAATTTTGACAAGCCCTGGAAGATATTACGGAAAGGCTTGTGAATCGATGCGCTGATCATAAAGGCGGCAGGAATTGAGACAAGTGCGGCGATCGCCATGCCAACAATGAGTACGTAGTTGGTTTGCTCCGCACTGCTCGAGGCATTCTGTTGGCGTTGTTTGAGTAGAATATTTTCGTTTTCGATAAAGGTACGTATTTGTGAGCTGAACTTATCGAAATACAATTTTTCACTATCGCTGCCGATTAAGTCAGCCATATCATCCATGGTCTTGGCATCGCCAATCTCCCGTCTCAGGGTGATTTGAGGTTCGGCCACCAAGGTATTCCAGTCGCTCAACACCCGGGCAATATCGGTTAAGAGTTGTACCTGGGCCGGGTTATCACTGACCTTGAGTTTGAGCATTGATATAAGCGACGTAGACTCCTGAACCCCTCTATTGTAGGGCTCCAGGAACTCCTCCCTGCCAGCCAGCAGGTAACCCCGCATGCCGGTTTCCATATCTATGGCGGCAACCTGGATTTTCTGTGCTTCGACAATCACCTGATAAGTATGCTTAACCCACTCAATGGCAGCGCTGACCTCCTCTGGGGTAGAAGCATTCTCAAATACCGTTTTTCGCTGGCTGAGCAGTATTTGCTCCTGATTGATAAAGTTGGCGAGCATCCCACGGAAACGATCAAAGTAGGTTTTACCTTTAGCTTCTGCGACCAGACGGGCCATATCATTCATGGTTTTGGCATCACCTATCTCCCTGCGAAGCTCTACCGCTTCGGCATTGATATACTCCTCCCAGCTGTTCATAGTGGCATCCATCTCTTGCATCAGGGCAACCTGTGAGGGGTTGTCGTCCACGGTTTGTAAAAGTTCTGCAACCAGGCGCTTGAAATGCTGGCGACCTTTTTCATAGGGAACCAGATACTGCTCTGTGCCGGCCAACAGGTAGCCCCGGATACCCGTTTGCATCTCCAGCGCGGCGGTTTCCAGTTCCTGAGCCTTATTAATGACCTTGTAGGTATGGTCAACCCAGGCACCGGTTTCATTCAATTTGCTGATACTGCTCAGGCTGAGCAGGCTTAGCAGTACCAGAAACCCAAGGCTGACTGCACTGCCCATTAAAATCTTTGCCCGTAATGATAGGTTATCGAACATGAGCTGCCTCTGAGTTAACGGATTGGTGAGAGGGAGATAGCTGTTGTAATTGTTGGGCGATCAGGCCCAGCTCCAACGGATTAAGCAGTTTCCTGCTGTTGAGCAACATGACCATCTCACCCGAGTGTTTGGTGGCGACACCCTGAATAAATTCACGTTCAGGGTGTTTGGAGATATCCAGTTCCTGACGTATCTGTTGGCTGCCAAAGCCTTGTACTTCGATGACGTTGTCGACAATCACACCCAGTGTGAGCTTATTGACTTCAAAAATAATGATGCAGGTTTTTTGCTGTTGCCAGGGCTTGGATGGGAGCCCCAGTTTACGTCTGAGGTCGATAATGGAGATCACTTCGCCTCTGAGGTTAAGGATGCCCTCAAAATAGTCCGGCAGCCTGGGCACATGAGTGACAGGCCCCATACTGATCACCTCTTTGACATCTGAAAGAGGAATGCCGTATTCCACTTCTCCGACATTAAAAATCAGATGCTTATGACTATCTGAATGCAGTTGAAGATTCTGCTCCTGATTGTCACCGCCGAAAACGTGGTGGCTGGTTTTCGCAACTGACCTGTTCATTCAGCACCTTGTCCATTCTGATTTGTATTGCCAGAGGCCTGTTCTGCCTCTATTTGAGGTATTCCTGTTACCTCTAATAACCTTAGGTCAGATAGGGGACATGTCAAAAATCAGAGGCTTGTATTAGTTGACACCTTGCCTGGCTCTTCAGCCTTTAAAACAGAGATAGAAATCAAGGGAAAGGAGGTTTGTACTTTTTCCTGTCGCCGGGAATGTGACTCAGGCTGAGATTTTCAATCTGTATGAAAGAATTTCATCCCGCCTGAGTGGCAAGCCTGTGTCACAATGGCGCACAGGCTGAAATGAAGTGCTGCAAGCCATAAAAAACAGCCAACGTGATAGACAACAATAGGTTAAGAGATAACAAGGGACGATATTCAGGTCATGCAATTTTCCAGATTTGGCGAGAAGTTTAATCGTTACGCGGGGATCACTCAGTTGATGGACGATCTCAACGAAGGCCTACGTACCGAAGGCGCCATTATGCTGGGTGGAGGCAATCCGGCTGCCATTCCCGAGATGCTCGACTACTTTCATGGCGTCAGCACCGAGCTGCTGGCGGATGGTGCCTTTATTGATGCCATCGCCAACTACGATGGTCCTCAGGGAAAGAGTGCGTTTCTGAAGTCGTTGGCAAGCTTGCTCAGAGAAACCTATGGCTGGGATATCAGCGAGCGTAATATCAGCCTGACCAATGGTAGCCAAAGTGCCTTCTTTGCACTGTTTAACCTGCTGGCAGGTGAGCAGACCGATGGCAGCTTCAAGAAAGTGCTGTTGCCACTGGCGCCTGAGTATATTGGTTACAGTGATGCCGGGTTGGATGATGGCATCTTCGCCTCTTGCCGTCCGGAAATCGAGCTGCTTGATGATGGCCTGTTTAAATATCATGTGGATTTTGACCGTTTGCCGCTGGATGACAGCATTGCGGCGATTTGTGTCTCCCGTCCCACCAACCCAACGGGCAATGTGCTCACAGATGCTGAAGTGGCCAGATTGGATGCGATCGCCCGTGAGCGGGGCATTCCGCTTATTCTGGATAACGCCTATGGCACACCGTTCCCCAATATCATCTTTGAAGAGGTGACACCATTCTGGAACGACAACACTATTTTGTGTATGAGCCTGTCCAAGCTTGGCTTGCCCGGCGTGCGCTGTGGCATTGTGATTGCCAATGAAATCGTCACCCAGGCGATGACCAATATCAATGGTATTGTCAGTCTGGCTCCGGGCAGTATGGGGCCCGCCATCGCCAATCATATGATCAACACAGGTAAGTTGCTGGAGCTCAGTGAGCAGGTGATTAAGCCTTTCTATCAGGCCCGCTCCCAGTGGGCGCTGGAGGAGCTGCAGCGACAAATTACCGTACCCGGATTTCGGGTACACAAACCGGAAGGCGCTATCTTCCTCTGGCTCTGGTTTGAAGGCCTGCCTATCTCTACCAAAGAGCTATATCAGCGGCTGAAAGCGCGCGGCGTGCTGGTGGTACCCGGCGAGTATTTCTTCTTCGGCATGCCTGCGGAGGACAACAACTGGCGTCACCGTCAGGAGTGTATTCGCATGAACTATGTGCAGGATGAGGCCAAAATGCGTGTTGGGATTGCAGTGATTGCAGAGGAAGTTGCCAGAGCGTATGCAGAGTAATCGCTCTGCGGACGATGTTGATTGATGGAGCTTTGCTCCATTAGCCTCATGGCTCATTAGCCAAACTTCGCTTGGCGGAACTACCGTTTGTCCCTTCGGGACATGCCGCTTGCCAGCGGGTAAAGTCGTGGGCTTCCTGCCCACACCCGGGCAAAGGGGACTAGGCGGCTTCGCCCCCTTTGCAAACCCCCTGCCGCCCCAGACGGAGACGACAACCCTTCGGGTTTATGGACGAAATTGGCTATCGCTTCAGACGCTCGTCCATGATTCGATTGAAGCTAGCTCGACATCCATGTCTCGCTCACGCCATTTCATCCAACACCTCTCAGCGTCTCCGATGGGGACTGGTGTATTCCTCCAACAAACGTTTTGCCCCAAACCTTCACAGTCTGCACTTCGTAACTCAGAAGTGCCCCGTTTATGAACACTGTGCTGAGTTGACCTTTCATGATCAATGTAGGTGAATCAGGATGAAATCTGATGAAGAGGAAAGGCTACTGGTCACCAGGTATTCAAATAACTGATAAAACTGTATAAGTATACAGTCGTATTTAAATTTTGGTGCATTGAAATCAATTTTTGTGCAGAAGGTGGCACGGTTTGCACTTAAGGGAATTTAAAAAATCCTTTTTAATTATGCAGATAGATAAATAGCGTGAAAAATAACAGGCCAATGAGAAGGAGATAATGTGCCAGCACGCTTTTGCTCAAAGTTTAATCTGGACTTTTGTTGCCACACTGTTGAATAATCAATCAAAACAATGGCACGGTTTTCACTGGTCTGATGTGACAAACGAGCATGCACACTATACAAATGTTATGCGGCGGTGAAAGGCCATAGATGAGTCCAGATATAGCAAAACTAATCGAAAGCGCAGATTTGTTAGCCGAGCGAATGAGCTTACCTAAGCCTGATCCGATTAGTGTGAGGGCGAAAATTAACGAAATTCTATATGAGCGCGGTCATCTAGAAAGTCTGGCGCAAGGAATTTCTAGCATCGAAGAGTTAGCTCTACTTTTATTGGCGCATTTCCAAACGCTTATTTGTAATTTGGCAGGTGTTTCACAAATTGATGCTACATATGAGTTTCAGGATATACATAAGGCAATAGAACATGCCATTTTACAAGCAAGCGCATAACAAGGCGCTGCAACCGACCTCCGGCCACTGTCACCTTTTTTGCGCTTCGCAGCAAAAAAGTCGCCATTGGCCTCCGGCGGCTGAGCGCAGCGTTATGCACCAGGACAGATATGAGTAAATTCCCTGTAGCAGTCGATTTTGACATGGTTGGTAAATATCCTGCTGCCACTAAGTCTGGCGGAGGGTATTTTTATGATGATGTTCTTGAATTTAGAGTTTGGTGCCGCCCTTGGTTAGGGGCACCAGATGAGTTCGATGGTGAAATATACTATTACGCATTTTCTAATTTCGAAGAAGCTCACGAGTTTTCCCAAAGTACGAAAGGTAGCGAAGATCCTTTAGTTCTGATCAGGCAATTAGAATGGATAAATGAGCCTGAGCAAGGGCAGTATATTCATGAAAAGGGAGAGCGTATTACGGAATGGCTTGTGGATTGGCTAGAAGGTGGTAAACGGGAGCCTGATTCAATTACAAACTTTATTGAAAGTGAAGGAAACGCATAACAAATAAGGATAGGCCGCGCGCAGCCGCGTCCTTATCCCGGGTGTTGAACAAGCCCGGGGTTGAGAAGTGATACCTTTATATAGTAAATAGCGGTGAGAGCACTAACGCTGGTGTGGATGTTCAGGCAACGCTGTCACTTTTAAAAAGATGTGCAATGCCGTTAGCCAAACCGTCAGCTAAAATAAATCAAGCTATATCAATCTATTGTCCGCCTCCTTTGCTCACTTGGTGTAGCGGTGACTCTCAGCACTAACCATCTGTGTCACCTCAGAGGGTGATGGCCTGGCTCGTCGGTCGTCTGTGCAGATGAACGCCCATAAACTGCATTGGTTGTTGGCAACAGGGACAAACTCGTATTGCAGCGGCTCGCTTAGGCTCAGGCATGATGGGGAATACGGCACCCGCAACGGCCAGCATCAGCTGTATCTGTTGTCGGAGTGTGCGACAGCATCCCCGCATCAGCCCATAATCTCTCACCCGTCGCAATCCCTTGGGTAACACATGCTGCAATATCAACCACAGGAATTTGAGTGTGGGTAAGGTCCGTATTTCACGGCGGTCGGTTTGGCTATTGTGATAGGCGAAGCTGACATGGTCATCCGTGACATTGACGATACTGCTATCGGGCAAGACACCCCGGTATAGATAACGCGACAGGTACTTGAGCGCGGGCAGGCCTTTGCCAATATGACGGCAATCTACCACCCACTTTTTAGGCACCACGGGAGGCAGGGCGATATTGCCTTGGCGTGTTAAATATGCCAGCAAGCGTGCACGCCAAACGGTCGCCAGATTAAAGGCATTGAACAGGTACTGACCTTTGTGCTTTTGCCACTGTTGTTTGCCCTGATGAAAACTCCCGGCTGGGATGATGAAGTGAATATGCGGGTGATAGTCCCGGCGTCGGTTGTGGGTGTGCAGTACGCCGGTGAACCCAATCTCACCCCCTAGTGGCTTACAATGTTTAGCGAAGTCTTTCAATACGCTGGCCGCCACGGTGAACATGGCTTGATAGACTGCCTCTGGATATGTTTTGGCAAGAACACGCAGCTCATAGGGTATGGTGAATGTCACCATAAAATAATTAACTGGCAATAACTTCGCCTGCTGTTTTGCCAGCCAGTCCATGGTGGTGTTGTGTTGACACTGATGGCAACTGCGATGACCACAAGACAGGGGAAAGTCTGCGGTATGAGGGCAATGCTGACAGGCCCACTGACTGGTTCGTTCGGTTTGGGCGCGGCAGCAGAGCATGGCGTGAATGGCTTCATGCATCTCGGGGGTGAGTCTTGGTCCATACCTTTGATTAAACGTCTCAAGGTGGTCACGTAAAATATCGATGAAGGTCATACGCCACACTCCCAGGTTAACGCCAGACAATCGGTGAGCTGGTTGATGGCCTTGGCCGTGTGTTGGCGGGTGATGTGGGTCAGTCGGGTATAGCGGGCAGTCGTATTGAGGCTGTTATGGCCCAGTAGGCTTTGTACCGAGCGTAAGTCCACTCCTTGCTCCAGTAGGTGAGTGGCATAGCTGTGGCGCAGGTTATGGGGACTGATGGCTTTATGAATGTTGCACTCAGCAATCACCCGTTTTAACGCCCGCTGAATGCCGCCTTTATCCATGAGTGAGTCTGGTTTACCGTCCTTCCCCGGAAACAGGCTCTGGGGATGACGATGGGTTTGCCAGTAATATCGCAATGCCAACAAGGTGCGATTGGGCAGCGGCACCAGTCTGTCTTTACCGCCTTTGGCATCACGAATATGCACTTGCATTAAGGCTGAATCGATATCTCCTACACGCAGTGAAATGGCTTCCCCAAGACGCAAGCCCATGCTGTACAAGGTGAGAAAAAACACCTGATAGCGTAGCTGACGGGTAAGACTGATGACGATGGCCACTTCGGTTGGGGTGAGGATATCAGGCAAGCGTTTGACTTGCGGTGGC
>NZ_JBHRTD010000010.1:0-85585 GCF_042646185.1 Shewanella submarina | reverse complement strand
TTACAAGGAGGGGGTCACTGGTTCGAGCCCAGTAGCGACCACCATATTTTCTTGCTAGATATTAGCTTTCCAAATTTAGACTTCCTTGACGCAGGATATTGGGCGGCTGACAAAGCCGTGGCAAACGAAAAGCGGAGCATAGCAGCGCTATGTGAGCATTTGAGTGCAGCAACAATGCCGTCAGACGTTCAAGAGACAAGTCAACAGATTTGCTTGGTGACAATAGCGCTGTGGTCCCACCTGATCCCATTCCGAACTCAGAAGTGAAACGCAGCTGCGCCGATGGTAGTGTGGGGCTTCCCCATGTGAGAGTAGGTCATTGCCAAGCGCCCAATTTCTGGTTTCCACTTTTTGTAAAAAGTGAAATCAAAAACGAGTTGGAGCGGTAGTTCAGTTGGTTAGAATACCGGCCTGTCACGCCGGGGGTCGCGGGTTCGAGTCCCGTCCGCTCCGCCAACATTACGATAAGCCCTAGCAGCAATGCTAGGGCTTTTTCGTATTTAACGCTCCTGAAAGCGCTGCGCACTTTGCCGCGTCGGATGGCCGCCCCGCCAGTCCCGTCCAACAGCGTCCCTGCTTAACAACCCATTTCGGCATCCATGCCTCTCGCTCGTGAGCACATCGCTTCGCGATACTCGCCCGCCAACATTAAGTGAAAAGCCTCATCTTCGGATGGGGCTTTTTGCGTTTTGTTTCCTATAATTGGGAGCCCGTATGGCTTCGTCTTAGCACTAGCAGTTCGCGTTGGATTGCACTTGGTTGAGGTGGACTATTTGCCTGAAAACTCAACTGTCGACTCTGCGGGCTAACCTATCAAAGCCTGTAGAGAAGGCGGTCATCATCACCCCGGATCGAAGTACTGATAATCCGGCTCTTACCAGGCCGATATCTCCAATCTCAGCCGATAATCAGTCCTTACCTCGAACTCCTTGTGACTAAAGGTAAAATCCCCTTAATGAGAGGTCGGCTTTTTATGGTCAAAGGGATAGAATAGGGCGTTTTTCTGTATTGCCGGAGTTTCCTTTTGCTGACCAAGATCCTGTTGACCGCTTTGGTGTTGATCATCGCCTGGCATTTTCTTACCCGTAAGCGCTCAGCTAAAGAAGCGCCTCAGGCTATGGTGACGGGTCAATCCCTGCTCAAGCGCTATGGGATTATCACTTTTCTTGCCACGATTCTGATTTTAGGGGTAGGGGTTAGTGTCTGGCATTGGTATGATGGTTATCAAATTGTAAATGTTACTGTTTCCTCACCGGCGACCGGGCAATCCAGTACTTTTCAGGTACGCAAAAAGGATATAGATGGCAATTTGCTGACCACAGTAGAGGGACTTCAGATCAGAGTGTCTGATCAGGAGACTATTACTGTCTCAGCAAACTAGGTCCAGGTATCCCGAGCTTTATTGAACCGCAAAGATTGTCGGTTAAGTCTGCGGCTAGTGCCGCCAGAAGGGGTAGCACCCCAAGTCTCTTCCGGAGGTTTTATGATCACTGCATATGTCTATGAAAACCGTAAGTTGGCCATTCGCGAACTGAGTGTGAATGACAGCTTGCCGCCGGAGACCATATGGCTGGATCTGTATCGACCGGAGGATGATGAGCGAGCCTGGCTGGCAAACTTCTCTGAAGAGGAGCTGCCGGACGAAGAGGATATGAATGAGATTGAAGCGTCAGCCCGTTTTTATCAAAACTCTGATGGTCTGCATATCAACAGCCTTTTCCCACAACGTGTAGGCCAGGAAGTTCGTGCGGTTAACGTATCCTTCAACCTGCGTGAGCATATGCTGATCACTATGCGGGAAGAGGACATAGGTCTTATTCGTTTGTTGCGAAACTACCTCAGGTTGGGACGGCTTGATGTCAACAGCCCCAAGGACCTGTTTATCGAACTTTTCACCCTTAAGGTCGACTACCTGTCAGATTTGATTGAAGACGTTTATACCGTGCTGGATAACGTTGGCCGCGAGGTGTTCGACAATGAAGAGTTGGATGATGTGTTCAAGATGATCACTCTGCAGGAGGACTCCAACGGTAAGATTCGATTGAGTCTGTTGGATACCCAAAGGTCTCTTAGATATATTCAGCGTTACTACCGTCGTAACCTTTCAGATGACGAGATGAAGGAACTGCGGGAGATGTTGGCGGATATCGAGTCTTTGATGCCACACAGTCAGTTTATTTTTGATAAGTTGAACTTCCTGCTTGATGCGGCCATGGGGTTCAGTGGGTTGCAGCAAAACAAGATTATTAAGATATTCTCGGTTGCGGCTGTGGTGTTCCTGCCACCTACATTGATTGCCAGCAGTTACGGGATGAACTTCAGCGATATGCCTGAATTGAGATGGCAGTATGGTTATCCGTTGGCCTTGATATTGATGTTAGCCAGCGCCGCAGGGACCTATTTATTCTTCCGCATGAAGCGCTGGCTTTGACGCTATTGTAGCTTTCTGTCAATAGGCGTCACTGATGCCTTTTGGGCTTGAAACTCCTCCGGGCTGTTGATAGCGGCTGCCATAGTGAATAGTTTGCCGCGCATCAGTGCCATAGACATGACACATCTGTGATATGGGTTAGTGCATCGCTTCATCTGCTCTTTATAGTGATGATGAAGGCTCCTTAGCTGAGCTCTGTTATTTTGTGAGCTGTTAATTATCTCTTCCGTGAGGGTTTCCTGAAGTTTGGCCAATTTGGCAGGGTCATTCTCTGCCAGCCACTTCAGGGTGTCGAAGTCGGGCAATTCCGCCATACATCCCCCTCTGTGCAGTTAAACCTACTAAACGTCTACAGGTTCAAACTACTTAAATGTTGCGAATGCAACAAGACGAGAAACATCTAGAAATTTAACATCTACCTTGAAATAGTTATAAGTCTCTGCTACTGCGGGCACAGAAGAACAGCGGTCCGGGGAGGTTTTAGGCCTGAGGATAGTTGGGGTTCGTGTTTGACAGGTACAAAAAAGCCCCTGATAACAGAGGCTTTTAAAGAAGCGTTATGCTGGATTACTGATCGCCATGATCACAGCTGTCGTTTACACATACACCATATAGGTAGAGGCTGTGGTTGGTCAGCTTGATGTTATGTTTTTTAGCAATCTCTTTCTGACGGCTTTCGATTACTTCATCACTGAACTCGATTACTTTGCCACAGCTCAGGCAAACCAAGTGGTCATGATGGTGTTGGGTAGAAAGCTCAAATACTGCTTTGCCGCTCTCGAAATGGTGACGTGAGACAATACCTGCGTCGTCAAACTGGTTGAGAACACGGTATACAGTCGCAAGGCCAATCTCTTCCCCAATGTCCAACAACTTCTTGTACAGATCTTCTGCACTGATGTGCTGGTTTTCCGGTTCTTGCATCAGTTCCAGGATCTTGACTCGTGGCAAGGTAATTTTCAGTCCCGCTTTTTTCAGCGCTTGATTTCCATCTGTCATTATTTGTCTCTTGATTGCAGAACCCAAGGGTTCACCTTTCTTGTACTGACAGCCATTATAGGGGGTCAACTTTAAAACTTAAACCTTTGAGTTTGAATCGGTCCTTAATTTGACCATATTGCTCGAATTTTCTGAAAAATATAGCAATATCAAGCACACATTTAGTAAGGTTATGCTGTATTAAGTCGCTTTGACATTCAATTTCGAGTCTAAAGGGAAAGACCTGTACAGGGTAAGGGAACTGTCATGTATCAACGTATTGTGGTGTTAACCGGAGCCGGGATCTCGGCTGAGTCAGGGATTAAGACATTCAGGGATCAGGATGGCCTGTGGGAAAACCACCATATTGAAGACGTGGCTACGCCCGAGGGTTATGCCAAAGATAAAGCCCTGGTGGAAGGGTTTTACAATGAAAGGTGGCGGCAGTTAATGCAGGCGAATGTCCAACCCAATCCTGCCCATGACGCGCTGACCAGACTTGAGCGCGAATTTGACGGGGAGTTTCTGCTGGTGACTCAAAACATTGATAACCTGCACGAGACCGCCGGTTCCCACAAGTTACTGCATATGCATGGCGAGCTGGTGAAGGGACGTTGCCCCCAATCCGGTCAGACTTTTCTGCTCAGCGAACCCTTTGGCCCGGATCACCTTTGTACCTGTTGTATCCCCGGAAACAGACTGAGACCGCATGTGGTTTGGTTTGGCGAAATGCCGATTGGATTGGACAGGATTCAATTCGCGCTGGAGGAGTGCGACCTGTTTATTGCCATAGGTACGTCAGGTACGGTTTATCCTGCTGCCGGGTTTGTTGATACTGCCAACCATCATGGCGCTCATACGGTTGAAGTCAATCTTGCCCAGCCGGGTCGCGACAGCCAATTCCAGTTGCACCTTACAGGAAAAGCGGGTGAGCTTATGCCACAACTGGTCGAACAAATTTTGCAGGGAAAGCGTATTTCCGGAGACGTATGAGTGTCTAAGCTCGCCATAATTATGCGGGGCCTACCCGGCAGCGGTAAGTCTCACTGGGTCAATGAATATCTTGAAAGCCTGCAACCAGAACTCGCACAGCGGGTTCGTACCCAGGGATATTGCTCAACAGATTCCTTTTTTTATCAGGGCGATAAGTATGTTTTCAACAAACAACGCCTGAGTGAATATCATCAGCGCAACTTGGCCGCCTTTATAGATGGGTTGGTCATGGGGTTACCTGTCGTGATCTGTGATAACACCAACTTGGCACAGTGGGAGTACCTTTGTTACCAAAAGGCTGCACAGGCTATGGGGTACACAGTCAGATTGGTATTGATAGGTGATCCAAAGAGCCCTGAACATCAAAAGCTGTGTGCACAGCGCAATAAACACAATGTGGGTATTGAAAAAATTCGCGCTATGGCACGGCAATTCAGTGAATTCTGAACTATTTTCAGTGTGGTCGACCCACATGGAGTGCTGCAGCGGTGTTCGTCTGCAGCCGGTATTTAATGGAGTAAATGATGAACCGAAAAGCTTTGGCAGGATGGATATCCCTGATGATGTCGCCAGCAGTGATGGCAGATGCCTTCGTTGATGCCCGCAGTGCGGGCGTTGCCGGTACAGGCATAGCCAGTGGTGATTTTACCCGTGCCAACCTTAACCCCGCTTTGTTGACACGTTTCGATGATAACGATGACTTTTATCTGAAGTTGGGCATTCGGGCCCAGGCGAAAGATTACAATGACACTATTGATAGTGTGGATGATGTTCAGGATCAGTTGGACAGGTTCGAGTCTCTGTTTAACAACCCTGACCCCAATAACCCGCCAACTGAGGCTGACGCCCAGTCCCTGATAAACAGCCTTAAAGCGTTGGACGACGATACCATTGATGGTCAGCTGAATGCTGAACTCGCTTTTTACAGTCCTTCTGAAGATCTCGCCTTTGGTATCACTCTGGGTGGACAGCTATGGGCCAAGGGTGACTTTAGTTTCGCCGAGTCAGATGAAAACCTGATCGACTCTGCGTTGGAGTCGGGTGATTTTGACCAGAATGATATTGCATCTGAGGGGCTAGCCAGAGCTGTGGCGGTTAATGAGATTGCTGTCAGCTTCGCCACCAAGTTCTCGGTGCCTGCCATTGGTGGTCTGTCTGTGGGGGTCACTCCAAAAGTGCAGCGTCTGGACTCCTATCTGTATGTTGCCAATATCAGTAACTACGACAGCGACGACTATTTTGAAGATCAGTACATGACAGATACCACTGGCTTTAACCTTGATGTGGGCTTGCACGCTCAGGTTGGTCCTGCTTTAGTTGGTCTGGTTGCCAGAAACCTCATCTCTCAGGATATCGTTAACGTGGCCGGTGAAAAGCTGACCCTGGAGCCCACCATAACTGCGGGAGCCGCGGTAGACCTGGCTGGTGTTTCTCTGGAGCTGGATCTGGATCTGATTGAAAACAAGTCCTTCGTTATTGATGGTGCAGACGAGGCATTCCTCAAGCCACGTCAATGGGCCCGGGTTGGTGCAGAGTTGGATATTTTTGAACAGGTTCAACTGCGTGCCGGATATCGTAATGATATGAGCGGTAACTATGATGATTTTTTCACTGTGGGGCTGGGGATTTCTCCGCTGGATACAGTGACCATAGATCTGGCCGGAGAGTTTGGTCAGGATGACGAAATTGGCGGTGCCGTCCAGTTTGGTGTCAAGTTCTAAACTCAGAAGTATGTGAAAGCGAAAGGGACCATGAGGTCCCTTTTTTGTATTTGATCTTATGGCTCAATCATCAAACTGTTCAAGAAAGGCTGCAGAAGGCATAAAGTACAGGGCGCCGGTTTTCGCTTCGACAAAATCCAGCAATCGATCATAGTGACCATCTTCATCTGCGATGATCATCTGTCTCAGTGAGGTTTCGATAATTGAGGGATCTGCCGCGAAACCAACAAACATGGTGCCGTGTTCCATCGCATTGCCGTATGGGCGATTCTGACGAAGCATTTTGATCTCCTCTCCGTCAATCTCTACCTTACTTTTGGCATTGTGTGCCCAGGCGGGTTTGGCATCGTCATCCAGCTCAACGTTATCCATCTTGGTACGACCCACCACTTGCTCCTGATATTCAGTGGTTTGCCTGTCCCACAACTCCTGACGGTCGGTATAACGCTGAACATGGAGATAGCTGCCGCCCTGATGGATATCTATGTCATCAGCGACCAGCACAGCTTCCGTTCTTTCATCACCCACAGGGTTTTCAGTGCCATCGACAAAATCGATCATGTCGCGATTGTCCAGATACTTATAGCCCTGAATATCTTCGGTTAATAAGGCAAAATTGCTAAACGCCTTGCGCAGGTATTTAGCTGCCTGGAAATTGAGATCAATACGCTCTGACTTCACCATGATAAAGATATCACCCGGTGTAGAGGGGAAGTGGCGTTCGCCGTTGCGCATTTCCGGAAACGGATGCAGATGAGCCGGTGCTGTCTGGTCAGGGAACAGTTGCTTCCAGGCCGATGATGAGAAACCTATGCTGATCTCTAGTCCTGCGGAGGGATCTTTCTGATTGATAGACTTTTCTATGCCGCCCAATGCCCCCAGCGCATCTGCAATATGTTCATCGCCTGATGAATCCGGGGTCAGACAGAAAGTGAGATACTCCACATGGGAGCTTGGATTGGAGAGCACGCCTGGCTGAGCCAGAGTGGAAAGCTGCGTCATAGAAGGATCCCCTGGTCTGGTGTGATTATCCGGTTCAGATATTCAGCAAAAATCTGAACCGGAGATTAATTCACTTACTATAACCAAGCTGGGGCGCAATAACAGTTTGTAAAACTATATTAAGCTGGGATAAAGATTAAGGTCATGATTTAGTTTGGTAATTAACCATGGCTAATAGAGGGAGCCCCTTGGTTATCAAAGTCTGATGCCGCGACCTCCAGCATCGCCTTGGTTAATTGACTGAGTTGCTCACTGCTGATGGTATAAGGCGGCATAATATAGATGTAGTTGCCAAAGGGTCTTATCCACACGCCTTTATCGACAAAGGCTTTCTGCATTACCGCAGTGTTAACCGCCTGGTGAAGTTCGATTACCCCAACCGCGCCCAGCACTCTGACCTCTTTGACCGCATCGAATGCCTTGGCTGCAGCCAATTCCTGTTTCAGTTGAGCCTCAATGGATCCCACCTGGCTTTGCCAATTACCCGTTTCAATCAGGGTCATACTGGCATGAGCTGCCGCACAGGCCAGTGGGTTGCCCATAAATGTCGGACCATGCATAAATACACCAGCAGGTGAGCGACTTATACCCTCGGCAACTTCATCACTGCACATGGTGACCGCCAGACTGATATAACCACCGGTCAGGGCTTTACCCAGGCAGATCAAATCCGGCTCAATGCCAGCATGTTCACAGGCGAAAAGTTTACCTGTACGGCCAAAGCCAGTAGCAATTTCGTCGGCAATCAAGAGCACGTCAAACTCATCGCACAGGGCTCTGGCATAGGCCAGATACTCTGGGGAGTAGAAGTTCATCGCCCCAGCGCCCTGCATCACAGGCTCAAGGATCAGGGCGGCAATTTCCTGATGTTTCTCCGTAAATACTGAACGCAGTGCCTGTTTATCGGCATCAGACAGTGGTGTGTCGAATCCGTATTGAGGTGCGGCAGCAAATAATCTGGGGGTGACAGAGTTGCCGAACATGGTGTGCATTCCACCTTCGGGGTCGCATACGCTCATGGCCGCAAAGGTGTCACCGTGATAGCCATTTTTGATTGTCAGTATCTGCTGCTTTTGTGGTTTGTCCCGTCCCTGCCAATACTGCAGCGCCATTTTCATCGCCACTTCAACGGCAACAGAGCCTGAATCGGCATAAAACACTTTCGTGAGTCTGGCGGGAGTCATATTGACCAGCTTCTTCGCCAGCTCCACTGCAGGGGCATGGGTAATGCCGCCAAACATGACATGGCTCAGGGTGCTTAACTGTGCCTGCATGGCATCAAGGATGGCAGGGTGACCATAACCATGAATACAAGACCACCAGGAGCCGGTGCCATCGATCAATACCCGTCCATCCTCTAACGTCAGCTCACATCCCTTGGCTGAGGCAACGCCGTAAACAGGCAGAGAGTGCAGCATAGAGGTATAGGGGTGCCAGATATGTTGCTGGTCAAACTGGTAATCGATCTTAGCCTTGCTGTTCATTATTCCACCATTGGTAAACTTGGTTGGCGCGATTGAGTTGACAGCTTAAGGGGTAAAGTTATGCTAGGCAAGATACTAACTGATTGAAATGCGGGATTAGCAGTGATGACACAGAGTGAGCTGCGCCATGATTGGCGCCGGGAAGAGATTGAGGCCCTGTTTGCCTTGCCTATGAATGATCTTCTGTTCAGGGCCCACACTATTCACAGGGAACATTTCGACCCTAACGAAGTGCAGATTAGTCGACTGCTGTCTATCAAAACAGGTGCCTGCCCGGAAGACTGTAAGTATTGCCCGCAAAGTGCAAGGTATGACACGGGTCTTGAAAAAGAACGTTTGATGGAGATGGAACTGGTGATCAACGAGGCTCGCAGTGCCAAAGCTGCAGGAGCCAGCCGTTTCTGTATGGGCGCTGCCTGGCGTAACCCCAAAGAGAAGGATATGCCTTACCTGACCAATATGGTGCGTGAGGTGAAGTCTCTGGGGATGGAAACCTGTATGACTCTGGGCATGCTGTCGCCGGATCAGGCAAGCCGATTGGCTGATGCCGGATTGGATTACTACAACCATAACCTGGACACTTCGCCGGAGTTTTATGGTGACATTATTACCACCCGAACCTATCAGGATCGTCTGGATACTCTGAGTAACGTACGTGCTGCCGGAATGAAGGTTTGTAGTGGGGGCATTGTGGGTATGGGAGAAACCCAAACCGACCGTGCAGGCTTACTGCAGCAACTGGCCAATATGGAAAAACATCCGGACTCTGTGCCTATCAACATGCTGGTGAAGGTTGCCGGGACGCCGTTGGCTGAGCAGGACGATCTGGACCCATTGGAGTTTGTGCGTACTATCGCCGTTGCCAGAATCATGATGCCACTGTCCAGGGTGCGACTGTCCGCCGGCCGGGAAAAGATGGCAGATGAGATGCAGGCAATGTGCTTCTTCGCCGGTGCCAACTCCATCTTCTATGGTTGCAAGCTGCTGACGACACCAAACCCTGAAGAAAACGATGATATGCAGCTGTTTGGCCGTCTTGGTCTGAAGCCTGAGCAGGGGGTCGCCACTGACCCAACTCAGGATGAAGCTATGCTGGAGAAAGCCGCTGCCCGCCGCGATAAGGCTGAGAGCCTGTTTTATGATGCATCGGCGGTGTAATTGAACCCACTGGAATCCAAACTGAGCGCCGAATTGGAGGCGCTCAAATCCCGTGGGCTGTTACGCCAGCGTCGAATTCACTGTGAGACACTGATTGATTTCGCCGGGAATGATTACCTTGGACTGGCAGCGGTCAACGCTGGCGGTCAATCAGACAACAAAACTCCTGTTGGCAGTGGTGCCTCTCCGCTGGTCAGTGGTTACAGCACACAGCATCAAGAACTTGAGAGAGCGCTTTGCCAACGAACCGGACATGAAGCTGCGTTACTTTTCTGCTCCGGCTTCAGTGCCAATCAGGCGTTAATGACCAGCCTGTTTAATGCTCAGGACAGGGTGCTGGCGGACAAGCTGGTTCATGCCTCGATTATTGATGGTCTGCGTCAATCCGGTTCGGACTTTCGACGCTTCAGGCACAATGATCTTGCCAGTGCGCGAACTCTGGCTGTCAAGCAATCGCCGTTGGCGCTGATTACTGAAAGCGTGTTCAGCATGGATGGAGACTGCGCGCCCCTGACTGAACTGAAAGCCCTGTGTGACCAGCACAATGCCTGGCTGATTGTTGATGACGCCCATGGCTTCGGCGTTCCCAAGGGGGCGCAAGCCGACTGCAACAGTAAGCTGGCAGATGTGCAACTGGTCACTTTTGGCAAAGCCCTTGGGTGTCAGGGGGCAGCGCTGCTGGGAAGCCAATTGTTTGTGGATTATATGGTGGCTACCTGCAGGCACTATATCTACTCTACTTCACTGTCGCCTCAGGCAGCCGTCACCGCGCTGACTGCGCTGAAAAAAACAGATGAGCCTCAATTAGGCAACAAGCTGGCTGATAATATCGCTTCGTTTACACGTTTGGCCGCAGAGTTGTCGCTGCCACTGATGGCCTCTTCAACACCCATTCAACCACTGCTGGTGGGGGATAACCACAGAGTGCTGGAGTTGGCAGAGCTGTTGAAACAATCTGGCTTTCTGGTTGGAGCGATTCGCCCACCAACTGTACCAGCAGGCAGTGCCAGACTTCGTATTACTCTGAGTGCCCATCACACAGATGAGCAGATCTCGGCGCTGACAGCGACCCTGAGTCGATTGATTAACCCGTTAAACCGGGCTTGAGAGAGTGTTGTTTGAGAGTTGTAAATCAGACTGATAATCAAATAGTGTCGGGCAACCACAGTCAGGAAGTTGCCCATAGATTTTCCATGGCTGCCAACAGCTACGACAGGCACAATGTGCTGCAGCGTGAAACCGCATCGCGGCTTCTTACCTCCCTGTCTGAGTGTCACACATTGTTGGATATCGGAGCCGGGCCGGGAACAGATTTACCGCTGGCCACTAATGTGCTGGCAGTCGATATCGCGCCGGGTATGCTGCGCCGACTCAGGCAACACTATCCAAATTACCAAACCTTATGCGCAGATGCTCAAAACCTGCCTCTGGCTGAACAGTGCTGTGACAGCATCTATTCCAACCTGGCGTTGCAGTGGTGCCCGGATTTAAGTGCTGCACTGGCTGAAATCCACCGTGTGTTGAAACCCGGGGCTGAATGCCATGTGTCGCTGGTAGTCGATGGCAGTTTGCCGCAGCTTGGCCAATTGGGGCTCAGGTGTAATGCATTTCCCTCTGCAGCAGAGGTTCAGGCTGTTTTACGCGCCTTGCCCTGGCAGCAGTTAAGTGTCGAAACCAGCCAATATCGCTTCTATTTTGACAGTTTGAAGCCTTTGCTGATGTCGGTAAAAGGGGTAGGAGCCAGTGCAAGGTTCTCAAATAAAGACGAATTAATTGAAACGGATAGAGAAAAGTCACATAGTGTTGCCGATAATTTGAAGCCTGCAGGTCTTAAAGGCAAAGCCTACTGGCAGACTTTGGTCAACGCTGCTGAAGCGCTGCGTGAGTCCGGGGGAATTCCCTTGAGTTATCAGATCTTATTCATCCACGCTCGCAAGTGAGAAACTCAGATGATCTATTTCGTAACCGGCACAGATACTGATTGTGGCAAGACACTGGTGTCTTCCGCCCTGTTGCACAGAGCCGGTGCAATTCAGGCCGATGGCCATCAGCCCAGAACTCTGGGGCTGAAACCCGTGGCGTCCGGTTGCCAGGTAACTGAAGAGGGCCTGCGTAACTCGGATGCGCTGATGTTGATGTCGGCATCTACGTTGCAACCTTCCTACCGCATGATTAATCCCTTTGCGTTTGAGCCAGCAATTGCCCCTCATATTGCAGCGGCCTCTCAGGGGGTGGATATCAGCCCTGAATCTCTGATGTCTTCCATGGATTTAACTCAGATGTCCCGGGCTGATTTCTGCCTGATAGAAGGTGCCGGTGGTTGGCGATTGCCACTGGGACAGGGCAGGTACATGTCTGAACTGGTGCAGTATCTGTCTGTCCCTGTGATCATGGTGGTGGGGATGAAGTTAGGTTGTCTCAACCATGCGGTATTGACCATGGAAGCGATCAAGGCTGACGGTTTGGAACTGGTGGGTTGGGTCGCCAACCGGGTTGACCCGAATATGGCCAACTATCAGGAGAACCTGGATTCCCTCAAAGCTCTGATTGAAGCTCCTATGCTGGGTGAAGTTCCTTATCTGCCTGAGGTGTCTCCGCAGCTGGCGGCTAATTTCATCTCACTGCCTAAAAAGCCCCGTAAAGCGATGGAATAGGCAAAGCAGTTGTGTATTGATGTCAAAAAATCCCGGAGCCTACTCCGGGATTTTCACATTACAGGTATTGAGAAAGGTCACTGTGCGCCGGGATTGCCTGCTCCTGAATCTCACCTTTAAACAGGAATGCTTCTTTTTCACCGACCAGACTCAAAGTGTCGCCGCGACGCCACAGGGCACTGCCTTCCTGAATGCCGATGATGGGTGTCTGCGGGTCAACACAGGTGAACTCTTTCAGTCGCTGGGCCCGGGTCTCGCCGTTGTGGCCTGGCAATACAAAGTTAGTGTAGTGGGGGTTTAGCTGAAATGGCAGAATCCCCAGTGCATTGAAAGATGCCGGTTCAATAATCGGCATATCATTGGTGGTTCGGATAGACAGTCCGGTGATGTTTGAACCCGCGCTCCAACCAATGTAGGCCATACCCTGTTGCACTCTCGTTTTGATGGTTTCAATCAGGTTCAGACGATACAGCTCATGTAACAGATGAAAGGTGTTGCCACCGCCAACCATGACTCCCTCTGCCTGATTAATTGCTGCCACAGGATCGTCAAACTCGTGGATTCCCCGGATCTCAATATCAAGGCTGGCCAGACCCGTTTGAACCTTTTGCAGATACTCGTCATAGCTGACCGTCACTCCGGCATAAGGGATGAAAACCCAGTGACGGGCATCCCTGGTCATTGGCTGGATAAAGGGCAGGGTGTGAGCGAGGTAAGGGGTATCACCTTCTTTGGATGCACTCAGCATCAGAGCATTTATTGTCATGGTAATTATCTTTTGTTTTAAGGGCTTGGTTGTGAGTATGGTAACAAACTCATGTCCGCTGTAACACTTACTTACCCCTGAGCCCTGATCCTTAAGTTTGGATTAATAAATTCTTCCTAGACTGCCTGCATTGTCACAATTTCACCTTGGCTGTGCTTGAAAAAAGCAACCACAGTCCCAATTTCCTGGTTCGATGAAGTCGGCACCAAGTGCCATATTAGGAGCAGTAATGAAACGTGTTTTTCTATTGATTGTCACCAACCTGGCAGTTTTGCTGGTGGCGTCAATTGTAATGTCCCTGCTGGGTGTTAATACCAAAACCATGGGCGGCCTGTTGGTGTTCGCCGCGATTTTCGGTTTTTCAGGGTCCTTTATCTCTCTGGCGATGTCCAAGTGGATGGCCAAGAAGACCATGGGCTTGATGGTTATCGAGCATCCTCAGGATGGCCAGCAGCGTTGGCTGGTTGATACTGTTGCCCGTCAGGCTCAGATGGCGGGTATCGCTATGCCGGAAGTGGCGATTTATGACTCTCCGGAGATGAACGCTTTTGCCACGGGCCCAAGCAAAAACAACTCTCTGGTCGCCGTCAGCACAGGCCTGCTTTACGGCATGAGCCCGGATGAAGTCGAAGCTGTACTGGCGCACGAAGTGAGCCACGTTGCCAATGGTGACATGGTAACCCTGACGCTGATCCAGGGCGTGGTGAATACCTTTGTCATTTTTGCTGCCCGTGTTGTTGCTGAGGCGATCGACACCTTCGTATCAAGCAATGATGAAGAGGGTGAAGGTTTGGGCATGTTTGCCTATATGGCGGTGGTATTCGTACTGGATATGCTGTTCGGTATTCTGGCCTCTATGATCGTGGCTTACTTCTCCCGTATCCGTGAGTACCGTGCCGACGAAGGCGGTGCACGTCTGGCCGGTAAAGAGAAGATGATTGCTGCACTTGAACGTCTGCGTTATGGCCCTGAAACCGGTGCAATGCCAGCTTCAATGTCGGCTTTTGGTATCAATGGCAAGCGCTCCATGGCTGAACTGCTGATGAGCCATCCTCCGCTGGAGAAGCGTATCGAATCGCTGCGCAATCACTAAAACAAGTTGTGATAAACGTAAAGGGAAGCTCAGGCTTCCCTTTATTTTGTAACTTGTACGGCCAGTCGTTGCCTTTGTTGTTGCAATGTGAAACTTGTATGTAAGTGCTTGTTTGTATGAGGTGGCGCACATTTTTCAGCATGTCGAAAAGTTAAAATCGTGATGTTTGGAATGTTTGATACAGATCCGCTGTGGATCTTTGGTATCACCTGAAATGTGATTATCCGGCCAGGTACAGAGAGTCGCCAACAATAAGAGCTTTCGACCGGTCAGGTTGCCTTGGAGAATATAAAGTGAGCAAATTCCTGTTGAGTGCACTGTTCGGTGCTGCTGTTGCCCTGTCTTCTTCTGCTTTCGCTGCAGATCAGACTCTGGCTGAATTCCACGCTGACATGGGTGGCTGTGAAAGCTGTCACGCTGACGGCGCTTCTGCTTCTGCTGATGGTGCTTTTGAATTTGAGCAGTGCCAGTCTTGCCACGGCTCTCTGGCTGAGATGGACGACAAGCACAAAGCTCACGATGGTATGATGATGTGTCAGGATTGCCACGTGACTCACGAAATGAACGTAGGCCAAAAGCCTACCTGTGACGCTTGCCACGATGACGGCCGTCAATAATCAGCTCTGATTGCTGATAAACCAATTTCAGAAACGTCGGCTTATGCCGACGTTTTTTTATGATTGATTACCTGTCTTCATCGACAGCTTTCCCTTCAATTGGTTTATACCCGGAAAACATCGCGGATATTACCCCTCTTTGATGTCGACACTCAGTGTGTATTGCGCCAGCGATATGCAGCACCATAAGAAGCATCAACACCCAGAAACCCCATAAGTGTATTCTCCCTGTCCACTTCTTATAGGGGGCCAGACTCGCCTGTTTCTCAGGATTAACACCTTTATCCTGATAGGGCTCAATTTGATCTGGCAAGGTGTCAGGCATCGCCAGATAGCTCTGGATAGCAGAGCCAAAAGGTGGGTAATAGATATCCGTTCCTGCCCGAAATAGCCCTGTACCAGCCATCACAATCAAGAGGATAAAGAGTACGGCAACCATAGTCTTACCCAGGGGGTTATGGCCAAGGTATTGAGGGGGCGAATCTTTGAATTTCAGGTAGTGACTTATCTCGCGCACAGATATCAGCGGAGAATAAAGTGGTGTTAATTTTGCAGAAGATGAGCCGACAAAACTCCAAATCAGTCTTAAGGTCAGATTAATGGCGAAGATGTAACCTACCGCCGAATGAATCTCCTTCAGGCCAATTTTGGGAGCCAGGCCGGAGATGCCAAGTTCAGATTTATAGAGCATCACCAGTCCCAATATAGTGAGGATGAATATGGTGAGCAGGTTTATCCAATGGAATAGCCGGGTAGGAAGATCCCAGGCTTTCAGGTAACGAATATTTGCTGTTTGGCTGGTTTTCGTGGCCATAGGTAAGTCCTCATTTGGGGCCTTCCGATTGCCCGTTGGCGCTGATATTACTCGAAATAACTAGTCTAAACCCTGGGTAAAAAAATTATATCTTCCTAATGCATTGATAATGTGTGTTTTTAGGTGGTTTTTTAGGGCTCTTATTAGCCGTTATCGCCTAATTCTTTATGATTAAATTGTTATGATATTGTAATGGTGTCATTGTTCTATTAACATGAAATTCCGGTGCTGCCCACCCAAGGCAACCAAACCGGTATTGAACAAATTGGATTTGGTGATTGATAGTGACAGGGAGAGTACATCATGTTCAAAGTTATCCGCTGGATGTTGATATCCAGATCAAGACTTCTGGCAGAACTGCTGGACAGCCGTTGGCCCCAGGAATTTTTGGTAAAGCTAACACTGACTGAACCGGAAAAGGTGTCTGAACACCTGTTGATGGAACAGACTTTGGTCGTTATCGATCTGGCGACGGTGGATTTACAAAAGGCCTATCAGCTGCAGCGTCAAATCGAACGCTTACCAGCTTCCATCCGTACCGTATTTGTCCAGTATCCCCGTAAGGTGGATGCTAAATTCCTGATTAATCCCAGCGTGACAGCCGGTGCTTTTTACATCGATGACAGCCTCGAATTTATTAGCCATGGATTAGGCGACATAATGAACGGCCGTTATCATATTCCCGGTGAATTGCTGAAGACAGTTGGCGATGATGAGATGGGTGGCGATGATGCGGATAACCTGACTATACGTGAGCGTGAGGTGCTTCAGGCACTTTTGTCAGGTTCAACCAATCAGGATATTGCCAGACAGCTGTTTGTCAGCGAAAGTACCATTAAAACTCATTTGTATCGTGCGTTCCGCAAGATTGGCGTGTCAAGCCGTGGTCAGGCGATAGCCTGGGCACAAACTCATCTTCATGAGGTTCAGGTGTAACTCTGTGAACCGATGACAAATAAAGAGGGCGCTTCGGCGCCCTTTTTGATGGTCTTGTGGTGGCTATTTCAGCCAGGTGTTAGCCTTACTCTCATCCTCAAGTTCAAGCACTACGGTATCCGCGACGGCTTCTTCAATCGGGAGCATTCCCAGCATCAATTCGTCGCGACGCAGCCACACCAGTTCGATTTGTTGTCCCGCTTGATATTGCTGCAGGAATTTATCCAATGCGGCGGTTGCTTTCAGGCCGTCGGCGGCAATCAGCAGGTCGCCGGCGCTCAGGCCAGCTCGCATAGCCGGTGAGCCTTCCGCCACTGTAACTACCTTCACACCCACAGCTTCTGCTCTATATTTGGCACCAAAGCCTATGTTCAGAGCTTCGCCTTCGCCACCGGTATCTGTATTGCCGGCGCTGGAGCGCAGTGACATTTTGACTCCAAATTTTGCCAGCATCTCAGGCAGGGGCAGGTCATCGGTAGAGTCCAGCCAGGCAAACAGGTCATCACACTCACGACCAAGGAGTCTTGCGACCAATTGCTGGTGGCTGAGATCGCCTGTTCCTATACCTGTTTGACCATGTTCCTGCCAAAGCAGACGCATCAGATCGTCAAGGGAGTGCTTACCCAGAGTTTCATGACGCAAAGTTAAATCCAACAGCAGGGCGAACAGTGCTCCCTTGGTGTAGTAGGAGACAATGGCATTCTGGGCATTTTCATCCTGTTTATAGAACTTGGTCCAGGCATTGAAACTGGAATCAGTCAGAGACTGTTTGGTTCTGCCACTGCCGCGGTATACCCGGGTCATCAACTCCGCCAACATCTGCAGATAGGCTTGGGTATCTACACGACCTGACTTGAGCGTCAGCAGATCATCATAGTAGGAGGTAATGCCTTCATACGCCCAAAGCTGTCGGGTGTAGCTTTCAGCTTCCAACTCGTAAGGGACAAAGCGGGCTGGCTTGATACGTTTGACGTTCCAGTTGTGGAAATACTCATGACTGCATAGTGACAGATAAGTCCGGTAGCCTTTGTCGACACCTTGCTGCTCAGATGTTGGCAGATCATTTCGGCCACACATAAGCGCGGTTGACGCTCTGTGCTCCAGGCCGCCAAAACCCTCGTCCAGCACCGCCGTCATAAACAGGTATCTGTCAAAGGGAGCTGGTTCACCGAATAACTTAATTTGATACTCGCATATCGCTTTGAGATCCCGGCACAGGCGGGGCAGGCAGGTATGGTGACGTCCTACCAGCACGATATCATGTCGTACGCCGCAGGCCTCAAAGCTGGAATGAGTGAAACATCCCATCTCCACCGGATGATCGATAAGCTCATCATAGTCGGCGGCGTAAAAGTCACCGAATCCCCAGTCATCGCCACTGGCACGTTTTAGGGTTGTCGCCAGTTTCCAGTCGCTCAGAGCTGCTGATGCCGGAGGTATGACGGTAACTCTGTGCTCACTGTTTTCCTGTCCGCGGGCGGCCAGAAATACGCTGGAGCCATTAAAGAATCCACGGCGACTGTCCAGAAACGCAGTGCGCACCGACAGGTCCCAGGCATAGACCTGATAATGTAGTTCAACTGTCTGACCATCAGTCAGTAACTGCCAGGTTTGCTTATCCAGCTGAGTGACAGCAACCGGGTTGCCATGCCCGTCGACGGCTTTCAATCCTATAATATTTTTGGCGAAATCCCGTACCATATAACTGCCGGGTAACCAGGAGGGTAACCAGACCTGCTGGCTTTGCGCCGGTTGTTCAATTGTCATCACCACATCAAACAGGTGAGCATGTGGATTGGATGGCGTAATCTGGTATTTGATCATGGATGATTTTATCTGGGTTGACCTGTCGCTCATGCTGCCAAATTTGCATGGCGGGAGCAATGAATTCCGGATACAAGGTATTGAATTACAGATATACTGACGCCATTTACTGTTATCTGGGCCAATGGTCCCAGTAGATAGATGACATATAGATACAGGAGCAATGACTGATGGCCGAAGAGACGATTTTCAGCAAGATCATTCGCCGGGAAATTCCCGCTGACATTCTTTACCAGGATGACCTGGTAACGGCTTTTCGTGATATCTCACCCCAGGCACCTACTCATGTTCTGATTATTCCCAATCATTTGATCCCGACGGTCAATGATGTGAAAGCCTCCGATGAGAAAGCGCTGGGACGCCTGTTTACCGTGGCAGCCAAGCTGGCCGAAGAAGCGGGTATTGCAGAAGATGGTTACCGCCTGATTATGAACTGCAATAAACATGGTGGTCAGGAGGTGTATCATATTCATATGCATCTGGTTGGCGGACAGGCGCTGGGACCTATGCTCAGTAAGAGTGTATAATCGAGACAATCGGGGTAAGTCAGCTTACCCCTTTTTATTGGCGGACATTAAAGCGGGAGGCTTATGAAGTTCCTTTCCAGACGGCTGGTAATGCCGGAAGACCTTAACTACGCGAAAACCCTGTTCGGTGGCCGTGCCCTCGAATGGATTGATGAAGAAGCGGCAATCTATGTGATCTGTCAGCTGGGCACCAAGTACATAGTCACCAAGCATATCGGCGCGATCTCTTTCGAGAATGCGGCGACAGAGGGGGATGTGGTTGAGTTTGGCCTGACAACCAAAGCGGTTGGCCGTACCTCGATTACTGTATCCTGCTTGCTGCGCAACAAGTTTACCGGCAACACCATCTGCTCTGTGGATGAAATGGTGTTTGTGAAGGTAAACCCCGAAACCCGCCTGCCAGAGCCCCACGGTAAAACGCTGGATGATTTGGCTGAAGAGACTAAAGAGTCTCTGCGCAAGTTGAATATTGGTGTATAGAGACTTGCTGGGGTAGTCTGGGGATTCTTGGACAGAAAGGAGATCTTGCTATGACTCGCAGTTTGCTGATTGTGTCACTTGTTGTTTTGCTGCTGGGTGGCTGCGCCCATAATACTGCCGGTGTCACCATAGACTCCCGCGGGCAGGTAACAGTGGATGGCAGTGCGCTGGAGAATAAACTGACCCTGTCTGACGCCAGAGGGAAAGTTATAGGGCGATTCTTGCGGGCCTCTGCACTGATCACCAATGATAAGACCAGCAACCTGAATGTTCAGTACAAGTTTACCTGGTACGATGCCGAAGGCTTTGTGGTGGAAGATGATGCCAGCGCCTGGATCCCACTGCAGCTCTATGGAGAAGCCCGTCAGCAAGTGCAGGGCGTAGCCCCCAATGAGACAGTGACAGGTTTTGCCCTGACTGTCCGACCTGTGTACTCCGAGTGATCCTAATTTAATGCCTTACTAAAGCCTCAACTTCAGTTGGGGCTTTTTTTCAACTGTCTGTAAATTTGTTCATTAACAGATGTAATCAGGTTAATTGCATGTATAATTGGCGCCGCCAAGGGGTGTCCGGGATCAAACTTTTTGATTTTCGGACTGAGATGTCAATGACGAACCCTTCGAACCTGATCCGGCTTATACCGGCGTAGGAATGGGCTGACAATGTGCATTAACCACGCTTTTTTGCAATGCCGGATCTCAAACTGGAATTGAGGTCCTATGAAAAATAATAAGTATTCTGTGCTGTCTGCGGCCATTGCGACTGCACTCTCTTTCCCGGCCTTTGCCGCTGACTCCTCCGAAGAACGCCAGCCAATGGAAACCCTGATGGTTACCGCAGATTTCCGCGCCACGGAAATCGACAAAGTACCTGCCAGTATCAGTGTTATCGGCAAGCAGCAGCTTGAAGATGACGGCGGCGAAAACTTTCAGGATATTCTCAACGCTATTCCCAATATCAACTGGTCAGGTGGCAGTTCCCGCGCCCGCTATTTCCAAATTCGTGGTGTTGGCGATCAGGAAGAGTATGAAGGTGCACCTAACTCCTCAGTGGGCTTCTTTGTTGACGATATTGACCTGTCAGGTCTTGGCATGGCCTCCAACCTGTTCGACATCGACCAGGTAGAAGTACTGCGGGGCCCACAGAGTACGCTGTTTGGCGGTAATGCCCTGGCTGGTGCGATTTACCTGAAAAGTGCTGAGCCAACTGCAGCTACCGAAGCCGGTGTTGAAGTTTCAGTTGGCACTGACGATCTGCTGACCATAGGGGCGTACGCCGGTGGCAGCATGAATGCCGACGACACTTTGTTGGGCAGAATTTCGGTTCAAAGCCATCAACAGAATGGCTTTATGGATAACCAATACCTGGGTCGTGACGACACCAATGCCAGAGATGAAGTATCCGCCAAAGCCAAGCTGCGTTGGTACGCCACCGATAAGTTACAGGCCGATCTGACCTTGATTCACGGCGACTTTGACAATGGCTATGACGCCTGGTCGCTGGACAGTAACGGTGAGAATACCTACACAGATCGCCCCGGCAAAGATACCCAAACCACCAATGGTGCTGGGTTAAGCCTGAGCTGGGAGGCCCACAAAGCCTTTAATGTAGAGACTATCACCAGCTTTGCTGATACCGAGCAGCGCCATGCCTATGATGGTGACTGGTCCAATCCCGAATACTGGGCAGGTTTTGAATGTCCTATCTATGATGACAATTGGAATCACATAGGTGACGCGCCTTGTGTCTATGACTACTGGTGGGACAAAACCGCCGAGCGTCAGAACTTCAGTCAGGATGTGCGTTTGCTGAGTACCGAAGATGGTCGACTGTTTAACGGAACCACTGACTGGCTGGTCGGCCTGTATTACAACCGCCTGAGTGAAGATAACTCTAGGTATATAGAAGATCGATATGCTGATGAATTACCTAGAAAAAGAAAGCTCTATAGTGACTATTCCGCTGATAAAGTGTCAGCCTTTGGTCAATTGGACACTTATATTGGTAACTTCCATTATTCATTGGGAGTTAGGGTCGAGTCATGGTCTGCCGATTATTTCTCGGACGGGACAGATAGTGAAAAGCTTGGAGAAGATTTTTCTGAGTCTCACTCACATGATGAAACACTTTGGGGGGGGCATATCTCGGTAAGCTATGCATTAGATGCTGACCAACAAATCTATGCAAAAATTTCCAGAGGGTATAAGGCTGGAGGCTTTAACACAGATGTTGATACAAAAACTTATCCCGAACTGTCGCAGTATCTCGCTTATGACCCAGAGACTTTGTACAACTACGAAATTGGCCATTCCGCGAGTTTGCTAGATGGCGATTTGACAACTAGGGTGGCGGCTTTCTTTATGGACAGAGACGATCAGCAAGTGGATGCGTCTATCCAAGAAGGAGAAGGCAGTGAGTCTCCTGGAGACTTTATTCTTTATACAGCGAACGCGACCAGCTCAACTAACTATGGACTAGAGGCTAGCGCTAGTTATTACCTCACCCAGAATTTGGAGTTTTATGGTTCTGTTGGTTTGTTGAAAGCAACCTATGATAGCTACATTATCGAAGTTAAAGAGGATGTATTTCTTGATCTCTCCGGGCGTGAACTGGCCCATGCGCCTAGCTATAACTATCAGCTGGGTGCCACCTGGCGCGGTGATACCGGCTTCTTTGCCAATATGAACCTGTCCGGTATGGACAGCTTCTACTATTCCGACAGTAATGACTTCGTGTCCGATGATTATCACCTGCTGAATCTGCGTCTGGGGTATGAAGCCGATAACTGGTCTGTATATCTGTGGGGACGCAACCTTACCGATGAGGAGTATGGTGTGCGTGGCTTCTTCTTTGGCAATGAGCCAAACAAGGATTGGGCAGATCAGCAGTATGTACGTTATGGCGATCCGCGCCAGTTGGGGATTACCTTCAGATACGATTATTTTTGATAAGTAAAAGCAGGGCGCGGGTATTACCTGCGCCCACTCCTGTTAAGCAGTAAGGATGTCAATATGAAATTAACCGCTGAAATCAGCATGTATCCACTGGCAGATGAGTATCTTGAGCCTATTCAGTGGTTTATCAAGCGCCTGGACTCCTATCCCAATATTAAGCGGGTGACCAATGCCATGGCGACTCAGGTTCAGGGTGACTATGGCGATGTGATGGCTATGTTGGCGACAGAGATGCAGGCTGCCCATGAGAAATTCGGCAAGGCTGTATTTGTATGTAAGTTTATCGGTCGTGAACTCGACCTGAGCCATAGTGAGTAAGCTATGACCCTGGAGTGGCAAGCGCTGCCGGCGTCTTTTGTGCAGGCAATGACAGAGATGCAGGCGATGACTGCGTGGGAGGGCGTCGCAGTCTTTCTGGCCGTGGCTTATCTTTTGTTGGCGATGAAGGAGAACATCTGGTGTTGGGCGGCGGCCTTCATCAGTACCGCGATTTATACTGTGCTTTTCTGGAAAGTCTCCTTGCTGATGGAGTCTGTACTGAATGTCTATTATATGGCGATGGCGGTATATGGATACTGGATGTGGACCCGTGGTGCCAAGGGGGCAGATAAGGGAATTGCGCTGGTTTCCTGGTCTTGGCAGCGCCATCTGATACTTATTGGCATCACCTCTGTGGTGTCTTTGGCTGTCGGTTGGTTTATGGCCAACTATACCCATGCATCATTCGCCTATCTGGACGCTGCCACCACCTGTTTTGCTGTCATGACTACCTTTTTGGTTGCCCGCAAGGTGGTGGAAAACTGGCTTTACTGGGTAGTGATTGATCTGGTGTCAATCTACCTCTATCTCCACAAAGGGCTGATGCTGACCTCTATGCTGTTTGTGCTCTATGTAGGTATGGCAACAGCTGGCTACTTTATGTGGCGACGTGACTGGCGCAATATGCAAACCGCACAGGTGACCTCTTGACTTTGGCGGAACTGTTTCCAACCCATACCGGCCTGGCGGAGTTTTGCGCCAGTGCCGGTTTTTTTTCTGACACCCGGGTGAGCCGGCTCAGTGGCGGATTGTCCAACAATAATTATCTGCTGGCTGAGACGAGAGTACTGAGAGTTAACCGCAATCTGGATGGCCTGGGCAGCGGCAGAGTCAATGAGATAAAAGCCTGGGAAACAGCCGCCGGGAAAGAGCTGGCTCCTGCGCTGTATGACGTCAGCAAGGGTTATGAGTATTACCTGAGCCAATATCTGCGTGATGGATGTCCCGATAAGCAGGGGATGCAGCAGATAAGTTCGAAGCAATTGAGCAGTGCCTTGCTTGAGTCCTGCGGCGATAGGTTTAAAGAGCAGAGCATTTCCTCCCATATGCACGCCCTGCTGGAGCTTATGTTGGGTTTGGGACGTCTGCCTTTACCTGAATATCGAATAGATGCCTCAAAACAGTGGCACACTTATCAGCAGGCTCTGCTGGACGTGAGGAGATCAGCGACAGCACCATTGTGCAGGGCTATCGATACATTGCTTGTCAGACAGGTCCAGGTTTCTGACTGGATTACCAGTATGGAGTCGGCTCAGACAGGATTGGAGATATTCTGTCACCGGGACCTGAACCCATTAAACCTGCTTAGGGCTGATGACAGACTCATGGCGATTGATTTTGAGTATGCCTGTCAGTCTGGGCCACTGAATGAACTGGCAACAGTCCTCGCTACTCACAAGCTGAATCATGATGAAGTGTGTTGGTTATGTCATCATTATCTGAACGGGATAGGCTTGGTTGACTGGAAGCCCCAGCAGGTGCTGGCATCAGTCAACACCTATTGGGTATTCAGTTGCTGCTGGGCTTTACTTCAGAGTGCAGCACAGGGCGACAGCACTCTGCCTTGGTTTGAGGAGTTTTATCAATTACTTCCTAATATTGGTTCGCCCGTCTAATTGCAAATGACACCTCCTGTGTCATTATCAAATATGCCTGTCTGCTGTTTCTCCTGATGATGACTTTGGAGATAGGCAGGAGTGAATTGTTTGAAATAAATTCTCAGGGTTTCAGGTCTGTATAGCCAGAAATCGAACAGAGAAAACTAATCATTCACCAAGAGGCTCATTGATGATTGCACTTGTACAAAAACTGCTGGACGGCCTGACTAAATTTGATGGACTTGCCCCTCTCGCCATTCGAATCTATCTTGCCCCTGTTTTGATGCAGGCGGGTTATAACAAGCTATCCAACTTTGAAGATACCGCGGCCTGGTTTGGGAATCCCGACTGGGGACTTGGCTTACCTATGCCTGAGGTGATGACAGCGCTTGCTGCCGGTACCGAATTCTTTGGCGCCATTTTGCTGCTGGTGGGATTGGCGACCCGGCTGGTGGCAATCCCCATGATGGTAACCATGTTAGTGGCCGCGTTTGCTGTGCACTGGCAGAATGGTTGGCTGGCAATTGCTGATCCCTCCTCCTGGCTGGCCAATGAGCAGGTGATTGCTTCTGCCGATAAACTCAGTCGTGCCAAAGAGATTCTGGGGGAATACGGCAACTACGATTGGTTGACCAGTTCGGGTAACTTTGTGGTGCTCAACAATGGTATCGAGTTTGCCATCACCTATTTTGTTATGTTGCTGGTGCTGTTTATGTTCGGTGGTGGCCGTTACACGAGCATCGACTACTTCCTGAGCCGTAAATACCTCAAATAAGCTCATGAGCTGACAGTTTAAAAACCTACCTTTTTGGTGGGTTTTTTTGTTTCGGTCTGTGGTAAGGTATTGGCAAATAAAAACATATAGGGAGAGTTTTAGTGCAAGCACTGGAGTTATTACTTACCCGTCAATCCTGCCCACGATTGCAGGCCCCGGGCCCGAATGCTGAGCAGTTACAAACCATATTGGATGCCGGTGCCAGAGCGCCAGATCATGGTGCGCTGCAGCCCTGGGAGTTTATTATTGCTCAGGACGAAGGACTGCAAAAGCTGGCGGATATCTTTAAAGCGTCTGCCGTTGCTGCCCATGCCGATGAAACAAAAATAGAGAAGGCAGCCAACTTGCCGTTTCGCGCCCCCATGGTGATTACTGTCGTGGCCAAATGTCAGCCACACCCCAAAGTGCCTGAATTGGAGCAGCAACTGGCGGCGGGTTGTGCTGTAATGGCTATGCAGCAGGCAGCGTTTGCTCAGGGGCTCGGGGGGATTTGGCGCAGCGGCGACTATGCTTTTTGTCGCCATGTTCACACAGCGCTTGGCCTGGCAGAGCAGGATCAAATAGTAGGCTTTTTATATGTGGGAACACCAGCCGTCAATGCACCCATTAAACCACTAAAGTCCGGGGAATCCTTCAGCCGATATCTCTAAAGTGAAAAAGGGCCTGTGGCCCTTTTTCTGTTTATGCGCTTTTATTGAGGCCAGTTCCTACATCCAGGTGTTCGAACCAGTCTAGGAATTGAGCGACCTGCTTACCCTGAAAAATCCGTCCATGTTGCGGGCAGAGGTATTCAATATCCAGCTGCCGGACTCTGGCAATCCAGTCATTTTTGGCGGCATTGGAGGGCATCCAGCGTTGGTGAAAAAAGCGCATCTTCTGAGTGTGAGCGTCAAAGTCTTCTACAAATATGTCTGCTTCCGGGCCCTCCAGTGCAGCCCCTACATCTCCTGACATCAACACTTTGGCGGCCGGGTCGTAGACGTGATAGTTACCCGAAGAGTGCAGATAGTGGGCAGGAATAAATTTCAGTTCAACCTGCTCAAGGTTAATGCTCATCCCTTCATCGGGTATAGCTTCGTAACTGATATTGTCCATCCCAAAATGGCGGATAAAGCCTTCCCACATCCAGGCTGAATAGAGTTTGGCATCCGGCAGCGTCTGATCCCAGAGTCCAAGGGAGGAGATAATGTCCGGGTCCTGGTGGGAGGCAAACAGGTGGGTCAGCTGCTCCAGAGGAATCATTTTGACGATATTTGCCAGCATAGGGGCGAACAGTTCAATACCGCCCGGATCCATCAATAGCGCCTTATTTGAGGTTACTACCATGTACTGGTTGGTATCGATAATTTTATTGGGTTTTTCAGGATCTCTCCCAAAGAAGACCCATTTGTGAGTTGGGGTTTCAATCAGCTGGTGGCATTTCATCAGGCGGCTTCCTTCTCTTCAGTTTGGGTAAACAGAGTGACAGCGGTATCCACCCGCTGACGAATAGCCTCTGCAACTTCATCGACCTTGTCAGCAACACCGATAAAGGTGTCCTGGTTTTGCTTATCTACCCGGCAGGCTTCGATGCGGCACACTGAAGCCAATGCATTGGCTGTTCTCAGTGTCTTCTTCAGATCATCAAGGTTGGATTGGATCTGCTCTATCATGCCGTTGAACTCGCTGCGCTGGCTGTGAAACTTCTCTCTGGTTTGTTCCTCGGCGCGTTTCATGGCAGGTTGGGCGGTATGGAGCCCCAGCTTTTGCCTGGCATGGGCAAACTGTTTCAATGCCATTTGGGAGCGGGCAATATAGGTGGAGAGGGTACTGGCCTGACGGGCCAGATAGTTGATATCTCTGGCGGCCTTTTGGGTTTCACTGGCCAACTCGTCGATAAAATGGGTCAACACCTTAAATCCCATTGCAGCATTACCAATCCGGGTTGATGCCGCCTGTGCATTGCTGGCGGTAAGGTTGATTTTGCGGCAGCTTGCCAGGGTTTTATTCAGTTCGGCGGCGACCTGGGCCACGATGACATAATAGGGGCGTTTTTGGGGCGGCTGAGCAGTCATAGTAAACACTCCGTGTAAGACTTCTGGAAAGTATAGTCCCTATGTGCTGTTATGCTGGTTAAGCTACTAAATTAATTAATACTTATGATGATTCAAACTGAAAGACTGACCCTAAGCCATTTGGATGAAACCGATGCAGATTTTATGTTGGCACTGCTCAACAGTCAGGGGTTTCTCAGCTATATAGGTGACAGAGGTGTGCGCACACAGCAGCAGGCTGTCGAATATATCCTGGATGGGCCGGTGAAAAGTTATCGGGAAAATGGCTTTGGCATGTATCGGGTTCAGTTGAAGGCTACTGGCGACATTGTCGGACTGTGTGGCCTGGTGAAACGGCCGCAACTTGAGCATGTGGATATAGGGTACGCTCTGCTGCCAGAATATTTTGGACAGGGTTATGCCATTGAAGCCTGTGTTGCCGTGATGCAGGAAGCCAAAGAGAAAAATATCCACCCGGTTGTTGCTATCGTCGACAGTAACAATGGTCCCTCCATCTCGCTACTGAAAAAGCTGGGGCTGCGCTTTCACTCTACTATCAAACTCTCTCCAGACGACTCTTCCGTAGACCTTTACCGCTGAAGATAAATTTTTTCGCCTCTATCGCGATCCGGCTCCCGTTTTGGTAATTTGATGCGACTTGAATCACGCACCAGGGAGTCGGTGTGACTGCGACAACACAAGATATTTTTCTTAAGGGCAATCGGGTAAACCTCGAGCCGCTATCACGAGAGCATATTCCAGCCATGGAAATTGCGGTAACCGACGGCGATTTGTGGGAGCTGTGGTTTACCGGCGTGCCCCGTCCTGAAGATGTCTCTGCCTATGTTGATAAAGCGCTGGCAATGCAGGCTGAGGGTACCGCTATTGCGTTTGCTGTGAGGGATAAGTGCAGCGGTGACATAGTTGGTTGTACCCGAATCTGCAATTGGGAAAGGCCCCATAATCGACTGGAGATTGGTTATACCTGGTATGCCAAACGCTGCTGGCAGACGGGTATTAACAGTGAATCGAAATTGCTGCTGATGACCTATGCCTTTGAAACTCTCGGCGTGATTGCCGTTGAGTTCAGAACCCACTGGCACAACCACAGATCCCGCCAGGCTATCAGCCGCCTGGGTGCCAGGCAGGATGGCGTGCTGCGCAATCACAGAATCACACAAGATGGCATCCGCCGCGATACTGTGGTGTTTTCGATTCTCGACAGTGAATGGGCGGCGGTAAAACATGACCTGGAATTCAGATTGCAACGTCATGCGTAGCTTCGGGAACACTAATTAAGACAGGGCTGTCCCAGGATGACACTGAGCCCTGGAGTTGAAGCTTCATATCAGGGGAAAGATGATGAAATTTAAAATGACATTTTTGGCTGCAGTATTTTGCTCTCCAATTGCGATGGCGGGTGAGGCCGAGCAAGCCTTTACCGGTGAATTGATGGATTGCGCTGCTTATTACCAGATAGCATCGGAAGCCATTGCCGCGGTTGACTCTCCGCAAATGGCGGCTGTGTCATCCAGGCTGAAATCTCAGGCTACGGAAGCCCAGAATCTGGCAGGCCAGTATCTTGGTGCTGAAGCCCTGGCTGAGGCGTTGGAGCAAGCAAGACAGAACAAGATTATGACCATGAAGGATGCCAGCGATCTGCGAGGCCTTATGGCAACTTACAAGGATAAATGTAAAGCCATTATGGCGGACCCCAAGGCCAGACTGGATTACTGGATCATGGCAACAATGTAATTGCGCTGGCCACATTAACTGGCAGGAGAAATCGGATGACACCAGGAATATTGGTTGCGGCCTTTTTAGCACTGGCTGTATTGATAATGCAGTTAAAAGAGCTGAGAGGGGAGTCGTTGGAAAACGGCGTTTCCCAGCGTTGGATTGCCGGACTCATGGTTCCTCAGGTGTTGGCGGTTATCGTGTTGGCGGCCGCCGGTTTCGAGCTGCTTAATCTTGGCCAGAATTACACTTTGTTACTCTTTATCGCTCTGCAGTATGCCCTGGCCGCCATCTGGGAAATCTACCGATTGAGCACTGAAGAAAGCCCGGCGAAAAGCCTTTCTCGCTGGCTATGGTTGGTGCAGGGGGCAGTAACTGCGGTATTGCTCTCAAGTTTTTTGTAACCGTTATTCGTTGTGCGGCTTTGCATGGATTGCAAATTAGTTTAAACAGTATTGGCTTGTCTGCCATTGCAAGGCAGACTGCTGAACTGGCAGGGAAAGTTGTGAGCTACATAGAATGATAACAGTAAACGGGCTGACCAAGTCCTACCGCATGGGGGAGGCAGAAGTTCAGGCCCTTAAAGGGGTCGGCTTCGAGATTAAGGCCAATGAATTTGTGGCCATTATGGGCCCCTCAGGTTCCGGTAAATCCACTCTGATGAATATTATTGGTTGCTTGGACCGCCCCACGTCCGGCAGCTACCGTCTTAACAACCGTGAAGTCGCAGAACTCTGCGACGATGACCTTTCGGCAGCCCGTAATCGGGATATCGGGTTTGTATTCCAAAGCTTCCACCTGTTACCCCGTCTGTCTGCACTGGACAATGTGCTCTTGCCACTGCGTTTCTCTGACTCTCCTGCGGGTGATGAAACCCACGCTAAAGCCCTGCTTACCAGAGTTGGTCTGGACACACGCATGGACCACAGACCCAATCAGCTGTCGGGTGGTCAGCGTCAACGGGTAGCCATTGCCCGTTCACTGGTCAATCGACCTGCCATTTTGTTGGCTGATGAACCTACCGGGGCGCTGGACAGTAAAACCTCGGTGGAGATTATGGAACTGTTCACCGAGCTGCACCGGGCCGGACAAACCATCATTTTAGTGACTCATGAAGAGGAGGTCGCTGCTTATGCCCAGCGAATCATTCGCATGCGGGATGGTCAGATAGTCAAAATAGAAGAGCGTGATAATCATGCTGCGTAACCTTTCTCTTTGTTTAAGTCTTGGTGCACTGTTGGCCATTCCTCTACCTGCGTCGGCATTGGTGCTGTCAGGGCAGATTGCCTCAGCCGAATCCCAGCGTTTTACTGTCCCCAAAGCCGGCAGAGCCTGGCGCTATCAGATCCAGTGGATGCTTCCCGAAGGGGAGGTAGCCAGTCCGGGGCAGACAGTGGTGATATTTGATAAAAGCGAGATCGATAATCAGATTGAGCAGTTGGAAGCGACTTTGCTAAGGGTAACGGCTCAGGAGCAAAGTCAGAAAAATGAGCTTCAGGCTGCTTTACTGCAGGCCAGATTTAATCTCAAAAAGACCAGACTGGAGGTGGAAAAAGCCGGTTTGGATGCCGAGATCCCGGCTGAGTTTATTGCGGCAAAAGAGTACGCCGATAACCAGTTTAATTTGCTGCAAACCAGGGCTGAATTGAGCAAGGCCAAAAAAGCCCTGGAAGAGGCGGAGGCCAGGCAGAAAGCAACGATGGAAAAGCTGGCTCTGGACCGCGAAGAGGCGCGGCTCAAATTGGAACGCGCCATGACAGATCTCGACAGTCTGGAGTTGAAAGCCAGATTTGCCGGCCCCTTACTTTATGCCTACAACTTCCGCTCCAAACGCAAGACAGAGGTTGGTGATACTGTGCAGGTCGGACGCTTGATTGCGGATATTCCAGCCATGGATGGTTTGCAGGTAAAAGCCTGGGTGAATGAGGTTGATATCGACAAACTGGCCATAGGCGACAGTGCCACACTGAGACTGGATGCCCAGTTAGAAAATGAGTTTAACGCCAGAGTCACCCGAATCAGTAGCCAGGCACAGCAGAAGCAGGCCTGGGGGCAAAGTAACTGGTTTGAGGTGGAGCTGAGTATTGATGCTCCGGATCTGGTGTTGCAACCGGGCATGAGTGTGCAGGTGGTATTGGAGGAAAAATCCAATGGCTGATAACAGAAACCTGTTGGCATTGCTGATGGCGACACTGGTCCTGTCCGGCTGTGAAAAAGCCCCTTTGACTGAGGTGACTCAGGGAGCCTTGCCTCAGTCCATTGAAGTGACCGGAGAGTTGGAATCTGCCGGGACTGTATCCATGATGCCACCGGCACTGAGGCGGGTTTGGCAATATCAGGTGAAGCAGTTAGCACCGGAAGGAAAGCAGGTCAGCGAAGGGACTGTGGTGGCCAGTTTGGACACCTCGGAAATTGCTCAGCGACTTCAGGTAAAGCAGGCGGAGCTGGATGCCACAGTGCAGGACATAGAAACCTCACGACTCAGAAATGCACAGAAGATAGAGGAACTTAAACTGGATCTTGCTCAGGCTCAAATGGAGCATGAAAAGGCAGATATGAAGTTCAACATCTCTGATGACACTGTTGCCAAAATTGACAGGCTCAAATATCAACGGGATGCGGAAATCGCCAAAGACAGAGTAGCCCTGGTTAAACGTAAGCTGGAACTGGAGAAAGCGAGTATCACCCAGCGCGAAGCCATGCTGGAAGGCGACAGGCAGAAGTTTGCATCTGAGGTGAGTGCTCTGCAGAACGCGATTAAGGCGATGACGCTCAAGTCCCCAAGAGAGGGGATTCTGGTTTATGGCACAGATCCCGAGGGCAACAAAATTCAGGAAGGTCAGTCTATTTTTGCCGGTGGCACGGTCGTCAGCATCGCTGATTTGACTATGATGCGGGTCAAAATGGAGATACCTGAAGTCGAAGCCCGACGTTTGGCTTTGGGGCAAAAGGTGAGTATTCGTCTCGATGCCAACCCAGAGCGCAGATTTCTGGGGCAGATCACCGAGCTTGGCGCCGTATTCAGGCCCAAGAATCAGGAGATGCCGTTAATGGTATTCGACGCCCTGGCCAGTATTGACGACCCGGATACCGAACTCATGCGTCCGGGGATGACTGCCAAAATCAAAATTGAGCTGCCTTCCCGTGCCGATGCGATGTTATTGCCCAGCAGGGCCGTGCATTACGATGCAGGAGAAGCCTATGTGTTTGTGCCATCCCTGTTTGGTGACCGACGCCAGCCGGTTGAAGTCGGCGTCAGGGGAGATGGCATGGTAACCATAGTCGACGGTTTGACCCCGGGTGATGAGGTACGCATGCCATGAGACTGATTTATGCAATGTTTACCCTGGGGCTGTTGGCTGCCTGCAGTGATGGTGCGCGCCAGGATGTATTGACCATGACTGTGGCCGACTCCGGGCTGGAAGTCAGGATCCCCGCCCAGGGAGAGCTGGAGGCCAGCCAATCCACAGCGGTCACGGTTCCTCCCCGCCTCAGAGGACCTCAGTCTCTGGCCTGGATCAGGGACAACTTCAGTGAAGTAAAGGCCGGGGACGTTGTTGCCAGACTGGACCCTTCACGGGAGAGCCACAATCTTGAGCTGGAGCGTTTTGCCTTCGACAAGCTGGGTCTGGACAAAGAGATACAGACTGAGAAAGACACTACTGCCAGTCGCCAGCTGAACCTGGATGCTGACGTCAACGATGAAGAGTTGGAGCTGGCAAGACGGTTTTTCAGCGAGGATGAGCGTGTCTACACCAAGATAGACATTATCGATCAGATGCGTAATCAATCCTACCTGGAAGCCCGGCAGGACTATCTGGGGTGGGGACTTGATCAGCATGACAGTCAGGCACAGGCGGAGCAATCTTTGCTGGAGCTGAAACAGAAAAGCCATTTGAGCAAGATGAACCGATACGAGAACAATCTGGCCTTTATGGAGATCAAGGCTCCCCATGATGGCATTTTTGTCTATCGCCGTGGCTGGAGTGGTGAAGAGCCAGCGATTGGTGACATGGTGTGGTCGGGCATGGAGATAGGCATATTGCCTGATACATCCAGGATGCAGGCCAGACTCTATGTACTTGAGTCCGAAGCCGCGGGACTGGCCGTTGGCAAACGGGCTCAGGTGAGGCTGGATGCATACCCTGAAAGGGTTTTCACTGGCACAGTATCTCAGGTGGACGCGCTGGCCAAACCCAGAGAGAAAGACAGCCCGGTGAACTACTTTGAGCTGGTGGTCGCACTGGATGAGACCTTGCCCGGGTTGATGAAACCCGGACGTCAGGTCACCGCCAGCATAGATGTGCTGGATTTGGACACTGGCATTACCGTGCCTAACCAGGCTTTGTTCCAAAAGGATGGTGAGTATTGGGTATTTGTTCGCGATGGCGGCGAGTTTCGTCAGCAAACAGTGGAACCTGCGCAACGCAGCCTTAACCGCACAGTGATTGCCAGTGGATTGCAATCTGGTGATGTCGTGGCACTGACCCGGCCGGGAGAAATAAGATGAGACAGTCGGGGATCTGGCCGGGTATTAATCAGGCCTTTGCTGAAATGCGCCACCATAAACTGCGTACTGCTCTGACGTTGTTGGGGATGATATTCGGTGTCGGGGCAGTGATTGCGATGCTGAGTGTGGGGGAAGGGGCGGAAAAGGAAGCGCTTAAGATGATTGAGTCCATGGGCGTACGCAATCTGGTGGTGGACAGTCGTCCTCTGACAGGTGAGTCGCTTAAAGCGGTGCGGGAGCACAGTGTCGGTCTCAGCCTGCGGGATGTGGATTCGGTTGGTGATACCTTGCCCTTTATCACCCAGTGGAGTGCAGAGAAGCAGATAAAAACCTATAGCCTGTTCAGCGCCAATGGTACCAGTGATGCCAGAGTCGTGGGTGTCACGCCCAGCTATTTTTCACTCAGTGCCATGAAGCTTGCTTCCGGGCGGGCGATCAATGAAGACGATGAACTTCACTATACCCAGGTGGCGGTATTGGGCCCCGAGGCTGCCAGAAGTTTGTTTCCCCGGGGACAGGCGCTTGAGCAACTGATCAAGGTCAATCATCAGTGGTTTACCGTGATTGGGGTGCTGGCCGAGGGGGAGGAGATTAAGTCCAAAATTGAAGGCGTTAAACTCGGCGGCGAGCGTAACCAGGTGTTTATTCCCCTGAGTACCGCACTGAAGAAGATGAATATTGCTCCACTTGAAGATCAGCTGGACAGGCTCAAGCTGGCTCTGGCCGATGGCGTAGAACCGTCTTTGGCCGCGGCATCTTTGAATCATCTGCTGTCACGTCGCCATGGTGGTGAGCAGGATTTCGATGTGGTGGTTCCGGCGGATCTTTTGGCGCAACACCAGCGCACCCAGAATATCTTTAATATCGTGATGGCTTGTGTTGCCGGGATCTCCCTGCTGGTAGGGGGGATAGGCATTATGAATATTATGCTGGCCACCATTCTGGAACGAACCGGGGAGATCGGGTTGCTCCGGGCGCTGGGTGCCAGACAGAAAGATATTGCCAGACAGTTCCTGCTGGAGAGTGTGGTGATTTCAGCCACAGGCGGGCTTATTGGTATTGCCATGGGCATGTTGTTGGCTATGGTGATTGCAACCGCGGCGGGTTGGCCGGTTGCCTGGTCCCCTTTTGCTATTTTGCTGTCGCTGGGGGTTTGTATGGCGGTAGGCATAGGCTTTGGCCTGTACCCGGCCAGAAAAGCGGCGCAGCTTGATCCTATAGTGGCATTGCAGCGGGATTAATACCCAAATTAAAGAAGGGAGCATCTGCTCCCTTCTCCATTTATATGAGTATTGAAATGAAGTATTGGCTTTCAGCACTGGCTCTGGGCTTTTTCGGATTTATTCTTTGGGTTATCTATCTGGCCAATACTGGCCAGCAGAGCATCTTTTTTCAGTTTATAGCAGGAGTCCCCTACGGCGATAAGTTGGGGCATTTTGGCTTGTTTGGAATGCTGACCCTGGTCGCCAACCTGGCCTTGTCCTGTCGATATTGGCGTATTGGCAGGGTGACGATATTAACAGGGACTTTATTGGTTACCCTTTTTGCATTGTTGGAAGAGGGCAGCCAGGCCTTTCTCCCTAATCGCACTCTCGACTGGCAAGATTTATTGGCAGATGCAGCCGGGATTATTTTATTCAGTTTTGTGGCTGTGAAAATGTATGCCTGGATGAGCCGCCACTGAACAGGACTATATCTCTGCCACTAAAAGGTTTAACTGCGCTCACTAATGAATCGGGATTAAAGTGAGAGCCAATGACTATTGTCCTGACAAATACCAGGGTTATATCTAAGGTAATAATTGTCCTGTAAATAAATTTGATAAACTCAACAAAATAAATGGAATGGCTGTTTTTGTTTATCACGCTGTTTTTTATTGGTAAATATAATTTTGTTTCGAGCCTGTTTTCTCAATAAAACAAACAAATGATTGTGGTGGTTAATATTTGAGCGGTAAATACCTATAGAGAGTAAATATGCAGTGACATAGGTTGTATGTTGCTACTTTGTTGACATTTTATTGTAACTCCTGTCTTGTATATTAGCGTAATCTGGGGTTGAGTTATGCGGTATCAAATCCCGGCTGAAAACTAAAGGCAAACGTGAAGCCTGTACCGGCTTACACCTTGGTTAATTTGCCAAGAAATAACTGTCAATAGACTTTTAGGGGTTTACCATGTCCAATTCAAGACGTGTGCTGGCGCTCGCTTTGAGCGGGGTCAGTATGATGTCCTATGCTGCCGATGATCTTATTATTACTGAATATGTAGAAGGCAGTTCTCTTAATAAAGCGGTCGAAATATATAATCCAACTTCTGCTTCTATCGATTTATCCGCATATCAACTCGATATCTATTTCAACGGTTCAACCAGTGCCAATACCCGAATTTCACTGAGTGGAAATCTGGCCGCCGGTGACGTTTATGTTGTTGCCGATGATGGTGCTGATCCTGCTATTTTAGCGGTCACTGATCTCACCAGTTCAGCCAGCTTTTTTAATGGTGATGATGCCATTGTGCTGCAAAAGAACGGCACTGTGGTAGACAGTCTGGGCCAGGTGGGCGTTGATCCGGGTAGTGAGTGGGGCAGTGGTGACCTGTCTACCGCCAACAATACCCTGCGCCGTACTGAGTTGACTGCCGACACTATAGTGGACGATGCCGTGACTCTGGCAGGCTGGGAAGGCTTTGCCAATGATACCTTTGATGATCTGGGCAACTACGACGGTGGTACTACACCGCCACCTCCACCGCCGGTAGATTTTGCCTGTGATATTGAAGCAACAGCGATTCATGCTGTTCAGGGTAGCGGCGATGCCAGCCCTCTGGTCAATACCACCGCGGACGTTCAGGCCGTGGTTACTGCTGTCATGCCTGGACTGAAGGGCTTGTACGTACAGACGCCTGATGCGGACGTTGATGCTGACGCCGCGACCTCTGAAGGTCTGTTTATTTACCTGGGGACAACGGATATCAGTTATCAGGCAGGTGATCTGGTGCGTTTCCGTGGTCAGGTGACTGAGTTTTACAATCTGACTCAGTTGGGCAGCATCAGTGATGAGCTGCTGTGTGGCAGCGATCAGGTTATGCCTTCCTCTGTATCGGTAAGCTTGCCGGTGACTGAGGTCGGTGATTTGGAAGCCTTTGAAGGCATGTTGGTGAAGTTCCCGCAGAATTTGGTCGTCAACGATGTCTATAACCTTGCCCGCTTTGGTGAAGTGATTCTGGGCTCAAGTCGCCACTATATTGGGACTCAGGTCGCTGAGCCGGGCGCGCCTGCACTGGCGGTATCCGCTGCCAATGCCAAAGACTCGATTGTGATGGATGACAATCAAACCGCGCAGAACCCGGATCCTGTTGTATATCCTGCACCTGAGCTGAGTGCGGCCAACACCCTGAGGGTGGGGGACAGCGTCACGGATCTGGATGGCGTGCTGCATTATTCATTCAGCAAATACCGTGTGATGCCGACCGAAACCGTGAACGTAGTTCACACCAATGCCCGTACTGAGGCGCCTTCACTTGAAGGTAACCTCAAGGTAGCCAGCTTTAACGTACTGAACTACTTCAATGGTGATGGCGTGGGCGGTGGCTTCCCAACCCCACGTGGTGCAGATACTGCTGAAGAGTTCACCCGTCAAAGAGACAAAATCATCAACGCTATGCTGGCAATTAACGCCGATGTGTTTGGTTTGATGGAGATTGAAAACGACGGATATGGTGCTGACAGTGCCATTGCAGATCTGGTTAACGGACTGAATGCTGCTGCCGGCAGTACCGAGTTCGCCTACCTGAACCCAGGTGTATCGCAAATCGGTACCGACGCCATTGCAGTTGGTATTATCTATCGTCCGGCTGTAGTCAGCCCGCAAGGTGCTGCTTCTATCCTGGACAGTGGTAACTCTCCACTTGATGCAGATGGGCAGCCGCTGTTCCTGGATACCAAAAACCGTCCAATGCTGACTCAGGCATTTACCCATGTCGCCACAGACGAATCCATGGTGGTAGCGGTCAATCACCTTAAGTCCAAGGGCAGTAACTGTGACAGCCTGGGTGACCCGGATCAGGGCGACGGTCAGGGTAACTGTAACCTGACCCGTACCCGTGCAGCTGAAGCTATCCATACCTGGTTGGCCAGTGAGTATCCTGAGCAGGCTATTGTGGTTATGGGTGACCTGAATGCTTATGCCATGGAAGATCCTGTGACTGAGCTGGAATCTGCAGGTTATGAAAACCTGTTCACCCTGCTTGAGAAGCCTGATGAGTACTCCTATGTGTTCTCCGGTGAAACCGGCAGTCTTGACCATGCATTGTTGAATGCCGCTCTGGCCGAGAAACTGGTGGATGGTGCACATTGGAATATCAATGCCGATGAGCCAAGGGCGCTGGACTACAACACTGAGTTTAAATCTTCGTCCCAGCAAATCGATTGGTATGCAGCAGATGCTTATCGCTCATCTGATCACGACCCTGTCATTCTGTCTTTGGATATGACGCCGACCAATGCCTTGCCGGAAGCTGCCTTTGAATATCAGGCAAACCGTAACCGCGTGCGTTTCACCTCAACCTCAACTGACTCTGATGGTGAGATTGTCAATTGGATGTGGGACTTTGGTGACGGCAGCACAGGCTCTGGCGAGCAGGTCAACCACAGGTTCGGTGCTTCCGGAGATTATCAGGTTACTTTGACAGTGACAGATAATGCGGGAGGTCAGGCGAGTGTGACTCAAACCGTGACGGTAGATGCCGGTCGCTCTCCGGTTGCCCGGGTTTATCATGCAAGCTTCTTCCGTCTGCATTTCTTCCTGTCGCGCAGCTATGACCCGGATGGTCGTGTTGTCAGCCACAACTGGGAGTTCAACGATGGCACTGTCAGAAACAGCCGCTTTGCCATCTATCGTGGTCGCGATGCCGATGAAGTGACACTGACAGTGACCGATGATAATGGTCTGCAGGACAGCACCAGTGTGAATTTCTGACACTGATTCTGTTGTGATTAAGCCGGCGCTGTCAGCGCCGGCTTTTTATTTTCGACATCCTGTGAAGTATTAGGGTCTGTTGACCTTTCATGGTTGAATTTTGCTCGAGATAGACGCGCTTTAATCGCGACGGAAGGTGTGCCGCCTAGTGGGCCTAAGCAAATACCTTGCAACAAAGAGTAAAGCGCGTATAGCCGAGCCCTTCGCGCAGCGTTTGTCGTCGCTTTCTACTGCATTAACGCTCATTTATGTAGAACAACTACACCGCAATCGCGTTGCTTTGTATAAAACAACGACAAAGAGCTGCAAAAACCATCTTCAAAGGTCAACAGACCCTATTAGTCCCGCAAGACGATTTCCCGTTTTTGTCATCATGACAAGCTGTATCTGTATTGGGATAACCGGGAACTATGATGAAACTAATTGGGAAAACTGCGCTTATTACAGGTGCCAGCAAAGGGATTGGAAGAGCCATTGCCAGGCTGTTTGCCAGTGAGGGCGCAGTGGTGATCTGTTGTGCCAGAAACCAGACTGAACTGGACCTGCTTATCTCAGAGATTGAGTCAGATAATGGGCGTGGAGTTGCAGTGGTTGCTGATGTTACCAGGCCAGAGCAGCGCCGGGCGTTGATGGAAAAGAGCGTCGCGGTCAGCGGTAAAATTGATCTTCTGGTAAATAATGTTGGCGGAGGCGGCCCCAACAACGCATTGGAATGTCAGTCGGAGCTTCTTGAAGAGCTATTTGCCTTTAATGTGACTCCGGCATTCGCTCTGACTCAGTTGTGCGTGCCTTATATGGGTGATGACGGGGCGATTATAAATATCTCCTCAGCGGCAGCTCGCTACATACAAACCCAGTTTACGGCTTATGGAACGGCTAAAGCCGCTTTGTCACATTTAACCCGTTTATTGGCCCAGGAGCTAGCTCCCGGTATCCGGGTTAATGGTATTGAGCCCGGTCCTGTGCTGACTGATGCCTTATTGGCTGCGGCCCCGGAGCAGATGCTGGATACCATGTGCAAACGCACTCCACTCAAGCGGATGGGAACCCCGGAGGATGTTGCGCAGGCTGCACTGTTTCTTGCCAGCGACAGCTCAAGCTGGATAACCGGCAAGATGCTGGAGTTGGATGGCGGCGCTGAACAGACTGTCTGGCCCGGTTGAACACTATTACCTGACCAGCTCGACTCTTGTTGGCTCCTGTGCCAGCATGGTCAAAATTTAACTGGAGAGGTTCGGATTTGTCAGGGAAAGAGTTGGGTACAGGCGCGCCCACGGGAGAGAGGCTGAAGAGTCTGGATATTATCAGAGGGTTTGCGCTGCTGGGCTTGCCCTTTATGAATATTATTAGTTTTGCCATGCCCATGAGTGCCTATTTGAACCCCATGTCATGGGATACTGATAATCCTCTCAATTACCCCTTCTTTGCTGTTTCTTATCTGTTTTTTGACCAGAGGTTTATGGGGCTGTTCGCTCTGCTTTATGGGGCCGGGGCCGCTTTGTTATGCGACAAGCTTAGAACCGAACAGGGCAGTGCAGGCGGCATTTTTATCAGACGCCAGTTGTGGTTATTGGTGATCGGGATAAGCCATGCCTGGTTTCTCTGGAACGGCGATATTCTCACCTTGTATGCCATGCTCGGCTTTATGTTGTTTCCTCTGCTTAATCTCAGAGCGGTTAACTTGATGATCATCGCCGGCCTGTGTTTGGCTGGCGCGGCTTTCCTGGGAACCATGGATGGCGTCAGTCATGAGGCATTGGGCGATGCGGCCTGGCGGGATTTGGGGGCTTTTTTTGCGCCGGATGCTGAACAGCTGATTGCGATGAAAGCCTTCTATCAGGGTGATTATCAACAACTGATGCATTTTCTGCGAGGGGCCAATTGGGATGGTGGCGAAATGGCTACCGGAGCTGACTTCGTGTTGCTGAACTGGTTTTTCTCTGTGGCACTCAAGGCATTTGCCATGATGTGTATCGGCGTTGCTCTGCTGCGCATGGGGTGGCTCAGCGGCAGCGCGCCAGTCCGGCTCTATCAGAGGTTGGCATTTGCAGGTGTGGGCGGCGGTTTTGCATTGTCTTTGTTCGGGCTTTGGTGGAATCATGATATGGGTTGGAGTATGTCCGCCTGGTTCAGTTTTGGGCTGGTGCCCAATATTCTGGCGTCGACACTCATGTCCCTGGGATACCTTGGACTCCTTTGCCTCTGGATCGGGAGGGGAGACGGGGGGAAAACGCTGCAAAAAGCATTGGCCAATGTTGGACGCATGGCATTAACCAATTATCTGGGGCAGTCATTGATTATGGCGCTGATCTTTTTCGGCTATGGACTTGGTTGGTATGCGCAGTTGGGCCGGGAGGCACTGTTTTTGGTGGCTGTGTGTATAGGCTTGATGCAGATTGTCGTGAGTGGATTGTGGCTGGCGGTATTCAGGCAAGGACCTATGGAGTGGCTGTGGCGGGCATTGACCTGGTGGACTCTGCCGCCACTGCTTAAACGCAATTAGGGTTATTTCTTAACCCAGCTACCCTGAGCGCTCTGAATAAATTCTCCGGACTTGGCAGCGGCAATCGCCTTGGCACCAACTTGCTGCTCCACAAAAGCCAGACTTACGCCATTTTGTTTGGCGATTTTTTGGTACTGAGCTTTACGCTTGGTATTGACTTCCAGCATCACTGCGGCGGCGTCACTGTTGGCAACCACCTGGCCCAGATAGCCATTAAGTTGCTCACCCAAATACCCCTGTGACTTGGCTTCCTGCAGTGTCATGGCAAAAGCACTGGCACACAGCATCAGGCTTATCATCAGGCCGGCAAGATATTTCATATCAGGACTCCTTTTAAAACAGGCTTTTATCAGTCAACAAGCTATCCAGCTCCTTGTCGACTTTGATGCGGATGTCGTGTTCAACCTTGACATTAAGGTCTATCACTATGGGCTTGTCCGGGGGCTCAATTTTGACCGTTGGAGTACAGGCTCCCACTGCCAGCAGCAGTAGAACAAGTGTCGACGTCTTGGTGATTACATTCACTGAAATTCCCCTATTCGAGTGAGTCTTGCAGCTGTTGTTGCAGTGTGTTGCCTATTTGCAGGCTTTGCAACAGTTGCAGCAGATTTTCCTCATGGTTGTAGTTGAATTCTATAGGTCTTTCTATACCGGGACTGCGGCCTTTAACCTGAACCTTAAGCTCGGCTTCCCCCCCGGGTTGCATATCAAAGGTACTGGCCAGTGTGTTGTACTCCAGATGTTCCAGCGCATTAAATGCAAAATCCAGATGTGGCTGAGATTGCCTGAGTGACAGCACAGTTGGGTTGTCGGTCACCGCAATCAGCCCTCCTGGCGCTCTGGCTGCAAGACGACCGCCACTGACACTGATCTTGCCCTTTTCAATTTTAGCGGGCAAAACACCATCAAAGATTCCGGTTGCGGTGACGCCTTCCAGTGGTTGTAACGCCAGCAATTGCGGCAAGCTTAATCCCTGTAGTACCAGATAAGCATGGGAAGTATCGTTGCGGCTCAGGTTAAACTGAGGCAATAAAAACTCACCACCCAACAGCTCGCCCCCACCTTTGATATTCAGTTCGCCCCCATCGCCCAGGGTGTCAATATCCATTTGGCCATCGAGTGTAATGTCGTTGATCGGTAGCCCAGGATTAAAGGTCTCCAGTGTGACAGCCAATTGCTGACAGTTAACTGAATTTGAGTCCGAGGAAAGCTGGCATACTGCCGAGACTTTGCCATTCTCAGCACTGACAGCGCCTTTACTGGCTTTAACCAGACTCAGCCTTGGCGCAAGCTTAAGCTGCCATTGGCCAAGCTGCATCTTCCGGGCTTGAGGCTCAATCTTGTCATCACCAAGAAGAGGGCGACTGAGAATTGGCAGGGCTAAATTCGCCTGGCCTGACACCTGGGTTTCCAACATACCACTGAGGCTAAGCTCCCTGGGGCGATATTGCTTCCACATTTCTGCGGGCAGAGTGGAGGCCAGTAGCTGCTCCAGCGTGGGCAGCAGGCTTTGATTTTGCCATTGTCCGGTAAGGCGCCAATTCTGTTGGCCCATATTCACAAGCTGGTGGTGACTGGTGACAGGCAGGGCGCCAATTTGCCAGGTCTCACTGGTGGTCATTTGTCCCGTTTGGCCGGTAGCCGTGGGTTGCCACTGCAGAGACTGTTTCAGGCTGGTAAGAGGCAGGTTCCATAGCTCCCCTTGCTGATTGAGCTTCAACTCTCGGGCTGAAATATCCAATGACATGGCCTGTGGTGCCTGTTTGTCCAGCGGTTGCCACAGAGCGAGTTGCTCACCACTGGCACTGAGCTCTGCGACGCCGGAAAGCTCACGGTTTAATGAGATGAATCTAAAACCCTGTGTGGACAGTGCAAACTGAGGCTTATGCAGGCTCAGTTTATCGCCATTCATGCCCAGACTCAGCTCAGCTTTCATAGAGGGGGAGGTGAGTGACAGTCTCTGCTGGTTCTCAGCCATTTCACCATCAAGCTGGTTTGCATCCAGTTGCAAACTTGCGCTCAAGAGCAGCTGGGAAGAGGCGGGCTGTGGAGCGTCAGCCTGCTTTTGAGAACTCTTCTCAGGGCTAAAAGCTGCAGTCAGCTTGCCTTCTCCTTTGAGCTTGCCCTGTTTGATAGACCACTGGTTTAACTGTGATGCATTTAGGTGTGATGTACTTGACTGAGATAAATGTGCAGGTGGCTGTGTGCTCTTATTTTTAGCTGAGTTGCCGGCAATAGAGTGAAGGGGCCAATTGAGTTCCTGGAACTGGAGCTTGGTGTACCAGTCCGAGCTCACACTGCAACCTTGTGCGCAGCTGAGTTCAGTTTGCCTTAGCGACAAAGCTTGTTTGCCTGCACTTAGCCGCAACTCTCCCGGGCTTTGCACTCTGAGGAAAGTGTTTGTCCGGTTATCTTCCACAACGGCATGGGAAACCTGTATTGGCTGTTGCCAGGCAAGTTGAAGTTCACTGCTGTTATTCAACTCCAGTTTGTTGGTGACAGCCAGCCAGTTATCTGATTGAGGCAGCAGAGCGAAGGCGTTATTCAGCTTTAGGCTGCCGGGCGATAGCGTGATGCTGGTTCCTTTACCCCTGGCTGAGTCTTGTGAGCTTGAGCTCAGGGAAAATTCGATACTGTCTGAACCTAGGGAGATAACTTCAGCATTTTCCCGGGTATCTGGGGTGGCGCTGGGTTTGTTCTCTTCTCCGACTATATCTTTGGTTGTGCCTGTCCCGGAAAATTTGGCAACCAGAGTGTTCAGAGGGGCGGAGACAGACAATGACCTGACTTTTCCTGTTAACAGCAGCTGTCCATCAAACTGATAATCAAGATCCAGATGGGCATTCCCTTCGAGCTGTAATTGGCTGATAGCCTCCAGTATTTCCCTTGTTTGTGCCGGGATTAAGGCTGTGAGGAGTGGGTGCTCCTCAAGTTGCTGTAGCGTTTGATTCCACAGGCCAAGGGGACTTTGGGCATCCAGATGCACCGCAGAGCGGCTCAGTTCACCGGTTAATTGGATTAATGGCTGCTGTGGCGCTTGCTGAGAATTTGATAAGTAGGCTGGATAAAGATCCCCTGCAAACCTGATGCTGTTGGCAGCGCTGCGCTGAGCTTTGTCTTCCCCTGTATCTGCGGGGCTGCTGTTTAAGCCAACCTCTTCAAAACTAATGTTTCCAAGTCCAACGTTCTCAAAACTAATATTTCCAATTCTCAGGGGCAGTCCGGCGAGATTGAGTTGGGCTTGCCGGAGCTGAATTGAAGGCAGCGGGGGCAAAGGTTCGGATTGGGAACCGGGGGCCGTTCCCGGGGTTATGCTTTTGCGGGGCAGCAATGCCGGGGGCAGGCGGATCAGGTTTAAATCCAGCCGTTGCAGTTTAACTTGGGTCTTGCCAACTTGTTCCATGGAGAACTGGTAGAAGGGGACGGGAAGCTCTAGCTGTAAGCCGGTCAGGGTGAGCTGATTTCCCCGGTTTTCAAGCTGTAACCGGTCAACAGCAATGGTATCAGAGTCAGTGAGTTTGAAATCAAGCTGTTGAATTTGGATTTGGTGGGGTTCAAGTGCCTGATTGACGAGCGTTTTGGTCAGCCATTGATAGTTGAGCAGCAAGATGACAGTGGCTGCCAGCAGTATGCCGGTCAGCCATAGCAGCAGTTTTCTGCCTGTCATCAAAGGGCCTAGAGCCAGCGAATGCTTGTGGTCAGAACATGTTCCTGCCCCGGCTCCAGTACCAGTTTATCTTCCAGTACGTTAGCCGCTTCATGGCAAACCATGGTCAGGTAATCTTCATCGTTAAAACGACTCAGCCACTTTGATTTGTCAATCCAGGGGTTCCACAATACTGCTGACTGACTGTTTTCACGGCTCACTTCTATGGTGCCGTCCGGTGTGTGCAGCAGCTGAACCGGTCCCAGCTCGGTATAGACTCTGTCGGTTTCTTTATCGAATCTGACTTCATCTCCTTCCTGCGGATAGGGACCTTTGGCAAACTCGATATACTTTGCACCGCTGAAACCTGTCGCTTTCAACTGATGAATATCGCCAATGGGGAAGTAAGTATGTAAAGCCTGAGTCAGAGTGATTGTGTCATCGCCAGAGTTGCGGTTGATGAGGCTGACTTTGAGTGTCTCTGTCAATTCAAACTCTACGGCAACCTGAGTGTTGTGGGGCCAGAAAACCTTGTCAGCTTCGTCGATATTAAGGACAAACCTCAGACGCGCCACTTCATTTTGCATTTTGACCGATTCCAGCGACCAGATGCGGGTGCGGGCAAAGCCATGTTGCGGGAACCCCTCTTTATCGCTCATGCCAAACCATGGCCAGCATACTGGAATACCGCCGCGGATCCCGTTCCCGGGCTGATAGTCATCGGCTTCAGAGACCCACAGCAGCGGGCCTTTTCCTGTCGGCTCAAAGTAATCGATTTGCGCACCTTGCATAAAGATGCGGGCCTTGCAAAGTGTGGTGTTGATTTCAACATATTCCAACCCGTTGGAATGGGTTTTAGTCGTCACAGAGCCCATGATAATTCCTTAATTTGTCTCTAATCCGCTTAAGCTTACCCCTTTACGTCTGTTGGTATAAGTCGACTCGTGCGGAAAAGTGTTTCACTTGATGAAAATTCATCAAGGTATTGGCTTAGATAGATTTTTTGAAAACCAACATGCGATTATTAGCTGGCATGGGAAGGTCTTCCAACAGACTCAGACCAGCGTTATCTGCCCATAGTCTCAGTTCGTCCATTTCCCGTAATCCTGACAGAGGATCCCTGCTTTGCAGAAACTGGTCGAACTCCCTGTTTGACTCCGAAGTGTATTCACCCTGATAGCGAAAGGGGCCATATACAAACAATGTCCCGTTTGCATGGAGATGGCTGGCTGCACACAGGAAGAAATCCGGGACAGCTGAGCCGGGCATAATATGCAGTGTATTGGCGCTGAATATCGCATCATACCTGCACTCACCCCTTGAGCGGGTAACATCCAATTCAACCACTGTCGGCAGGTTGGCACGTTCAGTCTGGTTTTGTCTCAGCCTCAGGTGAGGCAGGTTCGCAGCAAGATCTGACATCTGCCATTCAAGCGCAGGCAGATTGGCAGCAAAAAAGGCTCCATGCTGGCCTGTTCCGCTGCCGATTTCTAATAGCCTCAGCGCCTGTTTCAGCCTTGGTTTCAACTCGTCGAGGATCGGCTGTTTGTTGTTTTCACAGGCCTGGGAAAAGGGCAGGGATGAGGCCATTGGGATCTCCTTATTACTCTGCTTGCTCGCTGGCAATCACAGCTTCAATGGTATGGGCATGAACTTTGACGCAGATGCCATCACGCTTGAAGGCAATCGTCGGGTTGGGCAAGCGCTCCTGCTCACCTTTTGGGGAGCTGAGTTTTACCTTGATATCACGCTTACCATCCAGTACCGACTGGATTTCAGGCACCCGGCTAATCAGAGCTTGAGCAAGGGTATCACAGTCTTTGGCATCAACCGTCAGCACCAGTTCAGCATGTTCCCAGCCTTCAACCGGATAGAGCTTGTCGCCGGGGAACGGCAGTTCGACACAATACACAGACTGGTCGCCAAGCATCAGCGGCTGGTGGAGTTTAATGATCAGTATCGGACGACCGTTGATAATATTGTTGGAGATTATTTCGCCCCTGGCTGCGAAGGCATCAGCCAGAGCCTGTGCTGTATCGGCACTGTTTACCCGCAAAGCGACGTGGTCGCATTCAAGTCCCAGCTCGGCCAATCCCAAATCTGTGGTAAAGGCCTGAATACGGCCTGCAAAATCCGGCCAGCTCAGCATCAAGGTGTCCAGGGTTAACTTTGTGTCGGTCATTCTTTTATCTCAGGTGTTCAGGGCCAGATTTCAATGGGGGTGCCGGGGCGGATAAGTTGCCACAGTTCATCCATCTCTTTGTTGGTGACGGCGATACAACCATTAGTCCAGTTGAATGCCTGCTGCTCCTCTGGGGAGAGTTGCGAGTTGGGGTTTTCACCGTGGATCATAATCTGGCCGCCTGGGCTGACACCCAGCGCTTTGGCGCGCAGACGATCTGCTGCGTTGGGGTATGAAATATGAATTGAGCGATAGTAGGCGCTGTCTTCTTTCTTGTAGTCCAGAATATAGCGGCCCTGAGGGGTTCGCTGATCTCCCTCTTTAATCTTGTGTCCCGCAGGCGAGTCACCCATGGCGATATGGTAGCGTTTTATCTCCCGGTTGCCGTCATACAGCGTCATAGTGCGGTCCGCTTTTTGAACCACCACCAGATCCACTGCCTGCAGCGGCAAACTTACTATCAGGATACACAGGCAAAGCAGTGTGCGCATTTCGTCTCCATGGGGCTGGGCGCGGTATTTTATCGCTGCATCTTACACTAATTAATCCCGCTGACTCTCGTTTCCTGTTGATTTTCTTAACTTGACGTCAGCAGGGAATTTCCGGACAAAGGTCACATATTCTGTCGTATTGGTTTAAAGTATCGGCAGTTTTTATGACAAAGAAACCATGTAGGCAGGTTAAGTGTATGACCAAAGAAGCTGATGACAGTGTGTTACGACTGAGACTCAGAACCATTATTTTTGGCACAGACACCCGGGCAGGCAGGTATTTCGACATTGCGCTGATTATCTGCATCGTGCTGAGTGTGGCCTTGGTATTGTTACAAACAATAGGCCATGTTCAGGTGGAATATGGTGAGCAGATCATGATGTTGGAGTGGTTTTTTACCATCATCTTTACCATTGAATATGCCCTTCGCCTGTACTGCTCGGCAGCTCGACTGCAATATATGCGCAGTTTCTATGGTGTGGTGGATCTGCTCTCAATTCTGCCCAGCTATCTGGAGCTTATCTTCCCGGGCGCACATATGGCGCTGCTGATCCGGGTACTGAGGCTCTTCCGTATCTTCCGGGTACTTAAGCTGATACGTTATTTAAGTGAAGGCAATATGCTGCTGCGGGCGATGAAGTTGTCCGGCCGCAAAATCTTTGTGTTCTTTTTCTCTATCAGCCTGTTGGTCATGGTCCTGAGCACCATAATGTATGCGGTGGAAGGACCGGAGAATGGCTTTACTTCGATTCCTCAGTCTATGTACTGGACCATAGTGACCATTACCACTGTGGGCTATGGCGACATTACGCCGCATACGGCGCTGGGGCAGGCGATAGCCGCTCTGACCATGTTGCTGGGCTACTCCATTATTGCCATTCCCAGCGGCATAGTAACGGCGGAAATACATCAGCAGATGGTGCACAGACGCGATCTGCGCCGCTGCCCAAATTGTTTGAAAACCGGGCATGACCCCGAAGCTCACTACTGTAATCGCTGTGGTGGTGAGTTACCGGAAGATATCTAAAAAAGGGAGCTACATGGGCGAAGCCAAGTTTGTCAGTGGCAGCATAATGCGCCATATCTGGGTAATGAGTTCCACCGCAGCAGTGGGGATCTCAGCCCTGTTTATAGTGGATTTGCTGGATATGTTCTTCCTCAGTCTGTTGGGACAGGAAGAGCTGGCTGCCGCGGTAGGGTATGCGGGAACCATTTCGTTTTTCACTACTTCAATTGGTATCGGACTCTCTATTGCCCTCGGGGCTGTGGTGTCCAAAGCCATAGGCCAGAAAGACTTTACTGCAGCCAGACGCCTGCTGCTCAACGCAGCGTTGGTGACTCTGGTCACCTCTGTATGTCTTTCTATCATAGTGACATGGAACATTCCCAATCTGTTGGAGTTGGTGGGAGCCAGCGGCAAGACCAAGGCACTGGCAGAGGATTATCTCTATATTCTGGTGCCATCTTTGCCCTTCATCTGTTTGGCCATGGCACTTGGCGCTGCCCTCCGGGCCGTGGGCGATGCCAAACTGTCGATGATGTCGACTCTGGCTGGTGGTGGCGTAAACGCGGTACTGGACCCTATTTTTATTTTCCTGTTTGCCATGGGAGTAGAGGGGGCGGCAGTAGCTTCTGTACTGGCGAGGTTCTCTGTGCTGCTAGTATCTGCCCGGGGCGTGATATTCAAACACCAGCTACTGGGCCGCTTCTGCTGGCCTGACTTTAAAGCAGACCTCAGACCGATACTGGCCATCGCCATTCCCGCCATTTTCACTAATATTGCCACGCCCATTGGTAATGCTGTGGTGACCCGGGCAGTGGCAGAATATGGCGATGCCTATGTCGCGGGGTGGGCCGTTGTTGGGCGGGTTATTCCGGTAGCCTTTGGAATGATATTCGCCCTGTCCGGCGCCATAGGGCCCATTGTCGGCCAGAACTTTGGGGCTCAGTCATTTGACAGGGTGCGGGAAACCCTGACCCGGGCCATTCAGTTTTGTACTGCTTATGTATTGGTGGTGTCGCTGGTCCTGCTGCTGTGCCGCGGCCCACTGATTGACGCTTTTGACCTGTCTGGGCAGAGTGCCGATATTGCCAGCTTTTTCCTTACCTATATTGCCGTATTCTTTATTTTTAACGGCATATTGTTTGTCGCCAATGCGTCATTCAACAATCTGGGCAAGGCTAAATACTCCACCTTCTTTAATGTAGGCAAGGCAACCCTGGGGACCATTCCATTTGTCTATCTGGGTGGCCTGTGGGGCGGAGTACATGGTGTGCTGCTGGGGCAGGCGCTGGGTTCAGTAGTATTTGGCCTGGCCGGCGTATATACCGCTTATCGTTTGGTCGAGAAGGTGCGCAAAGCCCACGAGCCGGAAGCGGAGGAGGAGGAGTTTGATGATCTTACGCCTGCCAGTTCCAGTGCCTTGTCTTCATCCTGCGTACAGATGCAGTTGGCTGATGCCGGTGACGCTGAAGATAAAAAATAGCGAAAAACACCCAAATTTTGGAACAAAAAAGCCCCGGGAACGGGGCTTAATGATCAGAGGTGAACTTATTCCTGCTCTGCAGATGGGGTTGCGTCGGCCTGACCTTGTTCTTCCTGCTGTTTTGCTTCTTCGGCAGCCAAAGCTTCCAGTTTGGCGCGCTCCGCTTTGGAGATATATCTTGGCTTTACCTTAGAGCTTGGGTTCGGCTTCTCTTTCTTGTTTTCTCTGGCCTTGGCACGCTTGGCCATCTGTTTCAGTAACTTCTGTTTCTTGTTCACGACGTACTCCTGGACCGGCTTTTCGGGGCGGTCGACTGCGTTGGGCGCGCATTCTACCTTAATGACAGATCATTGTCATATGCGGGACTGAATTGTCGTCATATAATCCAGCTTTGGCACAAACTACAGTGGGTATAACCATGACACAGCCAATGCATAAGATAACATTTTTTGAGCGATTTGAAGCGGACATTCTGGCCGGCCGTAAAACCATTACCCTGAGGGATGAAAGTGAATCCGGGGTGATAGCGGGTCAGACCCTGCCGGTCCATACTCTTGAGGCCGACCGTTGGTTTTGCGATATCCGTATTATTGCGGTGCAGGAAGTGGAGTTTGATGACTTGTCTGATAAGGAAGCGCAGCAGGAGAATATGACTCTGGAGCAGCTTAAACAGGTGATTCAGGAGATCTATCCCGGCATCACACACTTGTATAAGATTAGCTTCGAGCTTTGTTAGTTATTGGACCTTACTGACTTTAGGCAAGATTGCCAGCAGTATCAGCGTCAGCAATGGCCAGCAAAAGTCCAGCATTGTCAGGGATGACAATGGCATGTCCGCGCTATAGATTATGCTTCCGGTCAGCTGCCCCGACTTAAACAGGCTGATGAGCAGCAAAACAGGGTAAGAGGTGATTATCAACTTCCGGCCAATCGTGTTAATCAAATCCAACTGAGCCCCTCCTTTGTAGCCGCCCCCTCCATTATTAACCTTCCTTATTCACATCACGGCGACTCACTGGCTTAAACATAAAACGGCCAACAATCTTGCTGGCCGTAATAAGGTTTCCAGTGTAATTCACACCGGCTGACATGCCATCAGCGGGTGATGACCCACAGGGCGTGGATCACCCCGGGTACAAAAAACAGCACACACAGGACGATATTAATGATCAGGTCCTGACCCACACCTTTTTTCAGAAATACCGCAACAGGCGGCAGCAAAATAGCCAGAATAATCAGCAAAATCTTGTTCATGGTTTTCTCCTTGTTTTAATTTTGTTAAACACAGTTATCATAAAGCCCGGTCGGTTGCAATTTGCTGATGTTGCAGTGAGATGCACCGGATAACGGTTTTGGGTTGGCAGGGTGTTTCGTTTGGCGTGGGTTGGAAAAGGAGATAGTGGGGAGTTGGACTTTACAGCACTGATGGCGCAATTGGTGGCGGCAGACCCGGATTGGCAATGTGCCGGACCGCAACCTATGGAGAAAATCAATGAGGTAGCCGCGCAATTTGACCTGATATTGCCTGACTCCTATATCAGCTTCCTTAACCAGCTTGGGTGTGCGGATTACCTGGATTGTCATTACGCCGGGTTGGATGAAGACTATCTGGATCCTGAGTATGGGTTTATGTGGCCAACTCATGTTCTGCGTGAAGAGAGTGATTTGCCCCATCATCTGTTGTGTATCGAGTATGACCATGATGCCCATCAATTGCCCTGCATTGATCTCAGCACGCTTGTAGATGGTGAATGTCGGTTGGTTTGGTTTGACATTAACCTCAGGGCGGTTGTGGGTCACTGCGCTGATTCATTCGCCGGGTATTTTTTTCAAAGGGTGTCCCCCTGGTTGGATAAAGGATAAATCTGAATATGACGATGATGGGATTCTGGGGAAGGTTTACATTGATCTACGTGGGATTGTCAGCTTTGGTGATGGTCTTGCTGTATTTGACAGGAATTGAGGGTAATTCAGGTGTCAGTGCCGGAATTATGGTGGGCAGCATATTCTGGGCCTATAGCAATTTCTATAACAAGAATGGACGTCTGTTTACCTCTTCAGAGGTGTGGCTGGCAGTATTGGGAGTGATAACGACTCAGGTACTGCTGAGCTGGATGGGGCTGTTGTTGATGGGTTATGCACAAGGGCTTGAGATAACGGCGACCATGCTCATGCTCGCATTGGGGCTGGGATTACTGATATACGGTTTGGGAAGTTATATTTTTATCAGGTTTATTGGCGGCTCAATTGTCAAACAGGCTGAAAAAGCCGCTCAACAAAAGCGATGAAAAAGGATATTCATGGAGCTGAATCAAGTCACTTTGCCTGTCAGGGATATGGACAGGGCAACCACCTTCTATCTGGCACTTGGCTTTACCCAGATAGTCGACACTCCCCACTATGCAAGGTTTGCCTGTCCGAATGGTGGCAGCAGCTTTTCTTTGTCGCTGGAGCAGGGAAAGTTCAGTAATGGAGCCGTTATTTACTTCGAAGTGGTTGAACTTGAACGCAAGGTGGAGTCACTGATCCACAAAGGGATAGTGTTTGACCAGTTGCCAACTGAGCAAAGGTATCTGTGGACCGAGGCGGTTTTGCATGATCCCTCAGGCAACAAAATCAAGCTTTACCGGGCTGGAGAGAACAGGCTTAACCCTCCCTGGCGGGTAGATATCAGAGCAGGAGAAGATGATGATAGCGGCGCTGGTATTGACCGTCAGTCTGACTCAAGGGACTGAGATAAACACAGGTAATGCTGCGCCTGAATCTGTTGGCTGCTCCTATGTTCATAAGCGCAGCCGGGAGCTGGAGTTAACACAGCAATGCGGTGTGCTGGCAGCTGATGGATTACTGCAACTAGATGATGAGGTCCTGAGGCAGCTATCCTGGAGTCAATTTGGGTTGGAGTGTATCCACGTGTTCGGCAGCGAAATCCAAAACGGATGGTACTTTATTAATCAGTCCGGTTTGGGGCGTTGGGCCCCTTTCTCCCAGGATAATGACTGCGCACCATTTACCCAGGGCGTCGCGGTCGGACTCTCCCGGGGCAAGGTGATATTTTATAATCAGCTGATGCAGATTGAGCAGCTTACCGATTACAGTTGGGCCAGTGGTTTTTATCAGGGCGCGGCCAAGGTGTGTCGGGGAGAGCTGGTCAAAGAGTTCGACACTTTTGGAGAGCATTACAGCTACCTTGGTGGAGAGTGCGGTTTTATCAATCGGGACTTTGAGGTTCTGGTTCCTCTGGTTCACCCCTATGAATCGACTCCCAGCCCCTGAGTGACTTTAGTTGGTACTGGTACCAAATCTGGTCATATCTGAGTCGCTGGCACCTTCGTTACACTCACCTTTCAGTTCTCCTCTGTCGGCCTCAACCATACGGAAAAGCTCAAGGTAGCCATCGCGGCAATAGCCCGTCATTTCAAGCGTTCTGGCCAGGCCAAGATCAAACTGTTCTTCAAAGTCCTCTCTGGCCTGCTGCATTTGTCTGGCCATTTTGATCGCTTCCCGCTTGCTTTGGGGTTGCGCTCTGCTCAAGGTCGGCATCATTGCCAGCGAAGCTCTGTAGGTAAAGAGTTTCAGTCCGTTATCTTTAATGTCTGTGGTGAGTTGATCACGAATTTTCCCTGCATACTTTTCGGGAGAGGGGGAAGAGCTGCAGCCAGACAGGAGTGCAGACATCAACAGGAGCAGGGTAAGGCGATTCGACATCTTAGGGATCTCAATATTATGCTTTTTTATATCATAACCTTATTCGGACATCAGAACCTGTGTCAATTTGGGTTGAGCTGACCACAAGAGCATCTGAAATAGACTGGCAATGGACAACGACAGATCTTGCTGCGTTGTTGATGCTGGTACTTTGGTGGTGGCTGATTTGGCCCAGCAAAAACATGGCCGTGCTGTTGGAAAACCGGTCACTGCAGCGCAGGTTGCTGTGGACACTGATGGGGATCAATCTGCTCTGGATGCTCAATGCCAGTATATACAGCCAGCTGCATGTTCATTTTCTCGGACTGGTGGTATTGATGCAGATGTTCGGTTGGCGACTCGCCAGTATCGGCGTGATCTTCCCTGTGGCGCTGTTTTCCCTGTTGGTACAGGGGCAGGCTGGTTGGATAGCTCCTTATGCTTTGTTTGGTGCGGTTTTACCTCTGTTTATCAGTTTTCTGGTATACAGCCGATGCTTCCACCTGCTGCCCAGAAACATCTTTGTCTATATTTTCTGTGCAGGCTTTTTCAATGCCGCGCTGGTGTTGATAGGCCATATGTTGTTCTGGGCAGTATGGCTTTGGTTGACGACAGATTACCTGTGGGCGGAACTTGTAGACAGATATTTGAATTTGATCCCTTTGTTGGCATTTCCGGAGGCCCTGCTCAATGGAATGGCGATTACCCTGATGGTGGTGTACAAGCCGGAGTGGTTGTACGATTTTAGAGACAATCAATACTGGTCTAACAAAAATAATAAAAATTAAATTAATTCAGGAGATTAGTTTGATTTCCCTGATGTTTTAGCGATTTCTTGCCAATTGTGGGGCTTGACACTCGATATCAAAGACATAGGCTTAATTGAAAGAAACCGCTTTCATAATCGTATCTTGCCGAACAGGATCATTAACTGAGAGTCGTTTGCAAATAATAGTGCTGATATTCACTCAGCAACCATAATAAAAAAGTAACAGCCGCTGATTTGGGCCTCTGGTCCGGGTGACTTCCTTGTGTTCGCATTGGTTTTGACTGGCATTGGTGGGGAAATGACACTTTTTTATTTGGATAGCCACTCTTTTCATGCCCAACCGGGCGAAACCGTACTGGATACCTTGCTCAGGTATGAATATCCAGCCAACTACTCCTGTAAAAAGGGCCGTTGTCGTTCCTGTCTGTTGCAGTTCATCGAAGGGGATTTAACCATGATCTCCCAGCGGGGACTGGAACCTGAGCAGAAGAAAGCCGGGCTGGTGTTTGCCTGTCAGTGTATTCCGTCACCGAAAATGGTACTGACCACCCCCGAGCCCAACGACCTGTATCTGGACACCCCAATCATAGAGAAGCAAGTACTGACAGATAATATTGTCTCAGTGACTGTCGGCGTCCCCGAAGATCAGAAATATCAGGCTGGGCAGTGCGTTAACCTTCGTCGTCCCGATGGTGTAAGCCGCACTTATGCGATAGCGCGCGTGTCCGCTCCCGGTGCCGTAGAGCTGCATGTCAGACGTAAGGTTAACGGGGATTTCAGCCAATGGCTGTATCAGTCTGCCAGGTCACAGGACCTGTTGCAGATGCAGGGGCCCTGGGGTTTTTGTCACTATTTTCCAGGACTGCCTGATGACACTTTGGTGCTGATAGGCAGTGGCACCGGGCTTGGCGCTGTGGCCGGTATTGCCGAGGAGGCATTGAGCCGTGGACACAGAGGAGAGATCCACCTTTATCACAGCGCCCGCAATCTGGCAGATCTTTATCAGCATAAAGAGATGTTGAAAAAGATGTTGTTACACAGGAATTTCTTCTACCAGGCCTGCATCAGTGCAGAGTCAGAAAAGCATGAGGTCGATGGCAAACGTGTACGCCTGGCGGACCCGCTGGAGTTGGCCGCCGGTCGTCATAATTATGACCGCAGCCACAGAGTGTTTTTGTGTGGTGAACCCAAAATGGTGTTGAAGGGACAGGAGCGGGCATTTCTTGGCGGAGTCCCCATAGAGCGAATTCATGTGCTGTCGTTCGATTACCGGGAGCTTCGTAAACATCCCCGTACCTGGGTATAACACCTGAAAATTGGAATCTTACCGGCTGCAGAGTGCAGCCGGTTTCGTTTACAATAGCGACCAGCTTCATTTTACTGATTTGCATGAGGAAGTTTCCTTGAACAAGAGTTTGGTAACCAATCTGCTGGCGGCAGCTCTGGTCGTGGCAGGTTATCTGCTGCCCAACGATATTCTTTTTACCGTGGGCCTGTTCGCCCTTTCCGGTGCTGTAACCAACTGGCTGGCAGTGCATATGCTGTTTGAAAAAGTGCCCGGCCTTTATGGCTCCGGAGTGATTCCTGCCCGTTTTGAAGAGTTTAAAAGCGCCATTGCCCGATTGATGATGGAGCAGTTTTTTACCCGGGAAAATATCGACCGCTTTCTGAGCCAGTCTGACGGCAGCCCGGCGCATCTGGATCTGGGGCCTGTGATTGATAAGGTGGATCTTGAACCTTCGTTTAATGCTCTGGTTGATACTGTGGCGCAATCTTCACTGGGAGGCATGCTGGCCATGTTCGGTGGCACCGATGCCTTGCAACCTTTGAAAGAGCCATTTATCGAGAAGATGAAGGCCTCGCTGAAAGATCTGTCAGAGAGTGAGCAATTCTATGAACTCTTGAAACAGGAGCTGGAGCAGCCGGATAAAATGGCTGAGATGCAGAATAACATTGAAGATATTGTGCGCCAGCGTCTGGATGAACTGACACCGCAAATGGTTAAGATTATGGTGCAGCAGATGATACGCGAGCATCTGGGCTGGCTGGTGGTCTGGGGTGGTGTCTTCGGTGGGGTAATTGGATTTGCCGCGGCCTTGATGCAGAGCTAAGCTGAGGTTCTGAGTCCTTCACATGAGTAAGGCAATGGAACATCACAACAGCATTAACTATATCGAGATGCCGGTCAGGGATCTCGATGCCACCAAATCCTTTTTTACCCGGGCATTTGGTTGGCAGTTTGAAGATTATGGTCCTCATTACAGCTGTTTTATCAATGCGGGCATTAATGGCGGTTTCTATCAGGATGCGCTGACATTTAATGTAACCAAAGGCTGCCCCCTGGTGGTGTTGTTCAGTGAAGATCTGGAGAAAACCCAAAGTGGAGTTGAGCTTGCCGGCGGTGAAATCACCAAGGCGATATTCAGTTTTCCCGGAGGTCGGCGTTTTCATTTCGCTGATCCAAACGGCAATGAGTATGCGGTTTGGGGCCACGAGCCGGAATAGCGGAGTAGTCCCTCGGATACTAGAGTAAACAGGCCCCCATAGGCGACCAATTCCAATAAGAAAGCCCCGACCAGCTCGGGGCTTTTGCTTATCTAACTCTGTGCTGACGCCAATGTCTTGAGCTGACGGTCATGCAGTTTACTCAGGGTCGACAGCGCTACAATTGCGCCCATTAAGGCGTATCCCATATCACTCTGCTTGTATGTGAGCCCACTCAATCCCTTACTATTAGCCTGCCTTTAACTGGCTATGACTGGATAATCTTGCCAACTGTCTGTCGTGGATCTTGCTTAAGGTGAGCAGGGCGACGATAGCACCCAGCAGGGCATAGCCCATGTCGCTTTGAGTATCCCACTCGTAACCCTGTGTGCCGAGGAAGGCTTCGGCGCCTTCACCCGTGCCGATAGCAACCCACCACTCGATTAGTTCGTAGAAAGCACTGAAGGCGAGACAGAAGCAGACAATAAAGAAGTTGCGCCAGGCACCAGAGTTAAACACCTGGCGTCTGATGGTTATTTCACGGGCAATCATCACGGGAATAAAGCCCTGGGCAAAGTGTCCCAGTTTGTCGTAGTTGTTTCTGTCGCCCCCGGTGGCGTCTCTTATCCAATCAAACAGTGGCACTTCAGCATAGGTGTAATGACCGCCTACCATAAGGATGACGCAGTGGATCAAAATCAAGGTGTATAGCAGGGGAGTAAAGGGGAAGCGTTTTATTGTGCCTGCCAGCAGCACAAAGCCGATAATGGCGGGCAGCACTTCCAGAAACCAGGTAAATCTGTCAAAAGGATTGATAGCCGACCAGATAAAAACCAACACAAAAATCAGGCTGTAACTGACCAATAAAGGTTTGGATGTCATATGCTTGCTGCCGTTATGGAAAACTACCATTATGTGGCAAATTCCGGCATGACTCCAGCGCATCACTTTGCACTGTCATTAATGAGGCTGGCCAGTGGCAGCCCCCATAATGCTGCCACTGAAGGGGTTAAGCTTGTTGAAGCTCAATTCCAGAGTGGTTTTTACGGCGCAGTAACCGGTACCAGAGCACCAGAACCAACGCCAGATAGCCAAAGCCCACCAGGAAGGCTTCCGCCTGATAGCCTTTCACCATGGCTATAGGCATCATGGAGATAATAAAGACATCTGTGATGCTGCCGGGCACATAGGCGATGGCGTAATCATCCAGCACTGTACCTTTCATCTTGGGGTCGATAACCCGCAGCAGTGCAATACCCATGGCGACAGTACCGGTCAGCCAGCCCCAGGAGAATATGCCCTTTTCAAACCAGTCATCTCCCAGCATTCGAGGCGCGACCCAGAGCACCAGAAACAGGGTAAAAAGAATGCCTCCGGTAAGCAGCAAAATCATAGGCAACAGGTACTGGGTCAGTACGGTAATCTTGATGGCCGATATGCCAAATACAATCAGAAAGTCTGTGGTGGTGGCGCCTGCGTGGCTGAAAACCTTGTCACACAGGTAGCGCTTGCCCCCGGTTCGTTTGGCTATCGCCCTGACCAACATACCGCCGATAAATGCAGTGACAAAGTTGGGGATCTGCATTTGCCCCATAAGAGATGAGAGATAGTTGGCACTGTGATAGGCGAATGCTGTGACGCCCGCGACGATAGCCAGATGAATGGCAAAGGAGTCCACCGACAGGGCGGACAGGGTTTCCCGCATAACCGGTTGTTGCTCAGAGGGAGCTATCAATCCCTTTTGTTGGTAGCTGTCCATTTTGTCGAAGCAGGTAAAGCCCTTCACCAGCCCGAATTTTACCGCACCCTGAAGAATCACCATGCCCAGGCTGATAGAGATAAACACGCCTGCGGTGGCAAAGGTCAGACCCAGTGTCATGGCATCGGCCCAGCCCAGCTGGCCAAAGATGTTACCGACAACCACAGAGGTCCCGTGGCCACCCATAAAACCGGCCGACAGCACCAGACCAAAGCCCGGGTTCAGCTCAGGCCAGATAAAGGTGGCCATTATCAGCCCCATGAGGGCGGCAAACAGCCATTGAGACACAGTAGCTACCTGATTAAAGGCCCAGAGTGACCCTGCTCTTTGTGCCAATAAGCGGGGTGAGGGCAGATCGGTTGTCAGTCCCAGAGCAGCAAACAGCGCGGCAGTGAGCAAACTTGCGTTGGTGGCGAATCCCTGGCTCCAGGGCAGTATGTTCAGGCCAGATGGACCCAGAAATAAACCGATAATACCGGCGAGGACGGCAGCGGGAAGATACAGACGCTGCAGTGGCGGGCAGTATACCCGCAGGATTTTGCCAGCCAGTAACAGGGCACCGGCAAGGGCGAAGTCAGTAAGCATGACCCATTCTGTCATTTAACTGTCCTTATGAGTTGAATTGTGAGAGCAGGGCGATAGCACCCTGATAAATTGATGTCATCGCGATGACAAGGTGTCTGGTCATGGGATCCCAGACTGTGCCCGGTTAAGAATCCGGACAGCAGAGGTTGAAGTGGCACACCTTAATGAAATAAGTGGGATTTAAAATGAATCTAATGGGAATTTGTGATCTTAAGCGGACAATTTAATCTTTGGAGGCAGGAGAACGGCAAAGCCCCTGAGAAGGGGCTTGGGTAACAGGTTTGATTTTACTGTCAGTAGCTGTCCGAATGCACCGAGCGAACTGCGCGACCTGAAGGGTCAATAACCCCACTGAGACTTTCATCCCAGGCCAGCGCTTCAGGTGTTGAGCAGGCGACTGACTTACCACCGGGTACCGTTTCTGCTGCCGATGACAGTGGGAACAGTTCCTCGAAAATGCTGCGATAGAAATACGCCTCTTTGGTTTCCGGCGTGTTGTGACTGAAGCGGAAGTGGGCGTTGGCCAGATCTTTGTCGCTGACATGCTCAGCAGCCTGATCCTTAAGGCCATCAATCCAGGAGTAGCCTACGCCATCGCTGAACTGCTCCTTCTGACGCCATGCCACTTCTGCCGGTAACTTATGTTCAAAGGCTTCACGCAGGATCTGCTTCTCGATTTTGCCCTCCACCGACATTTTGGCCTGAGGGTTAATTCGCATTGCCACGTCCATAAACTCTTTGTCCAGGAAGGGCACTCTGGCTTCCACTCCCCAAGCAGCCATCGCCTTGTTGGCGCGAAGGCAATCAAACAGGTGCAGTTTATCCAGCTTGCGAACCAACTCTTCATGGAATGCCTGAGCGTCAGGCGCTTTGTGGAAGTAGAGATAGCCGCCAAACAGCTCATCCGCTCCTTCACCCGAGAGCACCATCTTAATGCCCATCGCTTTGATTTTACGCGCCATCAAATACATGGGCGTGGCGGCACGAATGGTGGTGACATCATAGGTTTCCAGGTGATAAATCACATCACGAATAGCATCCAGTCCTTCCTGGAAGGTGAAGTGAATTTCATGGTGTATGGTGCCAATCTGATCGGCAACTTTTTTCGCTGCTGCCAGGTCTGGCGCGCCTTCCAGCCCCACAGCAAAAGAGTGCAGTTGAGGCCACCAGGCATCGGATTCACCGTCATCTTCGATTCGACGCTTGGCAAAGGTCTGGGTAATTGCCGAGATAATCGAGGAATCCAGCCCGCCGGACAGCAGCACACCATAGGGCACATCTGACATCAGTTGGCGCTTGACCGCGGCTTCCAGCGCGTCTCTGAGCTGCTCTTTATCTGCCTCGTTGTCTTTGACTTCCTCGAATGTCATCCAGTCTCTGACATAATAACGGCTGGCTTGCTGCAGCTCTGAGCTCTGAAAGCAACCTGGCTGAAACTCGGCGACGGTTTTACACACCGGGGTCAGGGACTTCATTTCAGAGGAGACATAGAAGTTACCATCGGCATCGTAACCTGTGTACAGCGGGATAATACCCATATGGTCGCGGCCGATCAGCCAGCTCTTGTTGCGCTTGTCGTACAACACAAAGGCGAAGATACCATTGAGCATATCCAGAAACTCAGTGCCATATTCCTGATACAGAGCCAGGATCACTTCACAGTCTGAGTTGGTACGGTACCTGTATTTATCACCCAGTTGAGCTTTAAGTTCTTTATGGTTGTAAATCTCGCCATTCACCGCCAGAACCAAAGACTCATCTTCACTCAGCAGGGGCTGAGCACCATGGTCTACGTCGACAATAGCCAGACGTTCATGAGCCAAAACAGCATAGTCATCCGCGTAGATACCTGACCAGTCAGGACCGCGATGACGCATCAACTTTGACATTTCCAGTGCCAGGCTGCGCATGGATTTGGCGTCGGACTGAATATCTAAAATGGCGAAAATGGAACACATAAGGGAAAACTCCAAAGGATCTTCAAAATCTGTTGGATTTACTTTGCCATTCAAAACTCAAATTGCCAAATCGTTAATTGATGAAAGTGGTGTTATCTTGGGTGTTTTTCTGGTTTATATCTTGATTTTGGTGGGGGATTTTTGGGGATTGTTCAGTATTTCTGTGTTTTGTTTGAATTTTTTCTGATTGCTTACCGTCTCTGCGCCGCCTGATTAAGGATCCCTTAACTGACTTGGTGCTTTTGATTTTTTTCGATAATTAAGCCCTTTGTATGACAAAAAGCCCGCATTTATGCAGGCTTTTTCAGAATCCCTTTGTTAACAGGGGTAAAGCTTAAATAGCTTTCATTGTTCTAGCTGTTAATACGCACTGGCAGTTGCAATACGCCGGGACTGTGACAAACACATGCTAAATGACGTCGATATCACCGGCGCAGGCGAAAATATGGTTGGGTCGGAAGGGCTCCTTGTCGATATCTTCCAGTTGACTGACCCCTGAGGTCACCAAAATGGTTTCCAGCCCCGCCTGAAAGCCCGCCAATATATCGGTACGCATATTATCGCCAATAATCACGGTATTCTCTGAGTGAGCATTAATACTGTTGAGGGCAGAACGAATAATCCAGGAGGAGGGCTTGCCGACAAAAAATGGCTTTTTACCTGTGATACGTTCGATGGGCGCGCACATAGCGCCGCAAGCCGGGCTAAACGAAGGGCCATGGGTGTCCGGGTTGGTGGCAATAAACTGTGCGCCCTGAGCCACGAATCTCGCTGCCTTGTGGATCATCTCCCAGTTGTAGGAGCGGGTTTCGCCCACAATCACAAAGTCCGGGTTGATGTCCGTCATGGTAAAGCCTGCATTATAGAGCTCATGGATAAGCGCACCTTCACCGATAACAAATGCCTTGTTCCCCTCCTGATGCGTTAAAAAATCTGCGGTGGCCATCGCCGAGGTATAGAAGCAGGATTCGGGAACCTGAATACCGGCAGAGCCGAGTCGGTTTTGCAGGTCTTTGCCGGTTTGCACCGGATAGTTGGTCAGTATCACCAGAGGATTTCCCTGTTCAACCAGGCGGTGAATAAACTTGTCTGACCCGGGAATGAGTTTATTGTTGTGCAGCAACACGCCATCTATGTCGCAAATTACATTTTTCATTACTTTTCATCTCTTTTGCCTTTTGTCTCAATCTATAGCGCATTTGTGATGTGCATCAATGAAAGATTTGTTAATTCCGCTGCTTATTGAAAATAAATCCTGATATATCAGTATTCTTGATTGCGTATCTCAGTGGTTCAAACTGTGAGCGATGTCAGGTCCTTGTGCTTTTTTTCAACTAAATCAGCTGGTAACCTGTGCAACTAAGCAATAACAAAGTGCACAAACTGATTTTAAATCTACCGGAGTGGAACGACAGGGATGCAGAGGTTGAAGTTCGACGAAGATCTTCGGGATATTGAATTGGCCAGACAAATTGCCGAAGTCAGAAAAATCAAAGCCGAAACTGCGGATAATATAGTGAGCTTGCTGATCCTGGTTGCGCTTTATGGCGCGGCAATTACCTGGCTTGGTAACTGGATGTTGGGGTAATGGCAGACGTGATGAAAGATGTCGATCATCTTGCGCCTGACAAGGATGATAAAAACGCAGGCGTAAAAGCCGCCATCGAGCGCCAAAAGTCTTTGATTATCAGAACCAAAGAGCTGGAGATTGCTCAACTGAAGCTGGAAACTCTCAATATATACGCGTCCATCTTTATCAAGTTCCTGCTGTTGCTCTTAATGGTGACCATATACCTTAATTGGGATACGGTCAGCTTACTTTGGAGTGTGGTTGCTGACGTGTAAACACAGTACCGCAGAGGCAGAAATTAATGCATAACAGCAAAAGAAAACCCGCCAAATGGCGGGTTTTTTAATGGAGTTAATCCGGTGCGTAACCGTTGGGGCCAATGAGCTCCCCATCCAGCCAGGCCTGGCCGTCCTTCATCTGCAGACGTCCCTGGCTGAACCACTTCACGACCAGCGGGTAGATGGCGTGTTCCTGCTCATGGACACGTTCAGACAGAGTTTCTATGGTGTCGTCGCCATACACTGGCACCTTGGCCTGCAAGATAACCGGGCCGGCATCCAGAGCCGGGATTACAAAGTGCACGCTGGCACCATGTTCGCTGTCGCCGGCCTCCATGGCACGGGCGTGGGTATGTAAGCCCGGGTAGAGTGGCAGCAAAGAGGGGTGAATGTTCACCATGCGGCCCTCATAACGCTCTACCAAAGCCGGGCTCAGAATCCGCATAAAGCCTGCCAGTACAATCAAATCTGGCTGGTAACGGGAAATAGCGGCATCAAGACGAACGTCATACTCCTCGCGGCTTTCTCCTTCACGAGATATCACGCAGCTGGTGTCGATTTCGTTTTGATGAGCCCGGATCAGACCATAGGCATCCGGATTGTTACTGATGACGCCGACAACATCGGCGTTCAGATTGTCATAGCAGCTATCAATGATAGCTTGCAGGTTACTGCCATTGCCGGATATAAGGACCAGAATGCGACAGCTTGATTCCATTAGCGGATCTCCACTTGCTCTTCATTGCCGTCGCGGTTGGCGATCTCACCGATCAGCCAGGCCTGTTCGCCTTCGGCATTGAGCAGTGACAGGGCAGCGTCTACCTTGTCTTTTGGCAGTGCGACAACCATACCAACACCACAGTTAAAGGTGCGGTACATTTCGTACTGTTCAATATTTCCCTGCTCCATCAGCCAGTCGAACACTACAGGCCATTGCCAGGAGTTACCGTCGATAACGGCTTTGCAATGTTGAGGCAGCACTCGTGGGATATTTTCCCAGAAACCACCACCTGTAATGTGGGCCATCGCATGAACATCAGATTCTTCAATCAGCTTCAGCAACGATTTGACGTATATCTTGGTAGGTTCCAGCAGGTGGTCTATCAGGGGCTTGCCTGCGAGATCCTGCTGGGGGTCGGCCTGACTCACTTCCAGCACTTTGCGGATAAGTGAATAGCCATTGGAGTGAGGACCACTGGACGCCAGAGCAATCAGGGCATCACCTTCGGCGACTTTAGTGCCATCGATAATCTCGGCTTTCTCGACCACACCCACACAGAAGCCTGCCAGATCATAATCTTCGCCTTCGTACATACCTGGCATTTCTGCAGTTTCGCCACCGATCAGGGCAGCGCCTGACTGATGACAACCTTCTGCAATACCGTTAACCACAGAGGTGGCGGTATCTACATCCAGCTTGCCAGTGGCATAGTAGTCCAGGAAGAACAGGGGCTCAGCACCCTGAACAATCAAATCATTGACACACATGGCCACCAGGTCGATACCTACGGTGTCATGCTTTTTATAGTCAATGGCCAGACGCAGCTTGGTGCCAACACCATCGGTACCTGATACCAGCACAGGGTGCTTGTATTTGGTTGGCAGTTCGCAAAGGGCGCCAAAGCCTCCCAGATTACCCATAACTTCAGGGCGGTGGGTGCGCTTAACGGCAGATTTGATGTTATCGACCAGTTGGTTACCAGCATCGATATCGACACCGGCATCTTTGTAGCTCAGTGGGGTAGGCGTGCTCACAGAGGTCCTCTCGGGTACATCGTTATAGGATTTTATGCGCGGGTATTCTAGCAGCTTGGAACCTGTGCCGAAAGGCGCCATTTTCCTGTGACAAGAACGGAGTATGTTGAATTGTGTGCCCATAAAAACCAATTTCCGGGAGCAGATTTGCTATTCATGGTGATCAGTTTCTGTCACAGAATCTGAGCCAGAGCCGGTGGCATAAGGGAAGCAGGGCTATATACTCGGACAAGTTGACCCCGGGCGCGTACTTTGTGGGCAAACCTGACGGGATGGCGCGATATGCTTCACGATTTGGCGCCCGGAAGAAACTTTATGTTTGATAGCAAAAACAAATGCTCTACACTCGGAACAATTTGCTTTCTGGCTACGCAAAAAATACAGGAGACACCCATGAAAGTCGTTGAGGTTAAGCACCCTTTGGTTCGCCACAAAATCGGTCTGATGCGCGAAGGTGATATCAGCACCAAGCGTTTTCGTGAACTGGCCGCAGAGGTTGGCAGCCTGCTGACTTATGAAGCGACCGCAGACTTCGAAACTGAAACTGTGACTATTGAAGGTTGGAACGGTCCGGTTGAAGTTGAACAGATCAAAGGTAAGAAGGTGACCGTAGTTCCTATCCTGCGTGCCGGTCTGGGCATGATGGATGGCGTTCTTGAGCACATGCCTTCCGCCCGTATCTCTGTTGTGGGTATCTACCGTGACGAAGAGACGCTGGAGCCAGTACCTTACTTTGAAAAACTGGCAAGCAACGTAGATGAGCGTATCGCGCTGATTGTTGACCCTATGCTGGCAACCGGTGGTTCTATGATTGCAACCATCGACCTGCTGAAGAAGCGTGGTTGTAACTCAATCAAGGCCCTGGTTCTGGTTGCTGCGCCTGAAGGTATCGCAGCCCTGGAAAAAGCTCACCCTGATGTTGAGCTGTTCACCGCATCTATCGACAAGTGTCTGAACGACAAAGGCTACATCCTGCCTGGTCTGGGTGACGCCGGCGATAAGATTTTCGGTACCAAGTAATTTCACCCTGGCGTGATTGGAAAAGGAGCCTCATTGGCTCCTTTTTGTTATCTGTTATTTGACAATATCTGTGACGCCAGATTTAAGTGAAACAAAAAAGCCCTCAATCAAGAGGGCTTTTCATTGTGTATCCTTTCTTACAGGACCATGGCCGCTACCCAACCAAACACCAGCAGCGGGATGTTGTAGTGGATAAAGGTTGGGATCACACTGTCGCGCATATGGTCATGCTGGCCGTCAGCATTCAAACCCGCAGTCGGGCCCAGGGTGGAATCCGATGCCGGAGAACCCGCATCACCCAATGCCGCTGCCGTGCCGACGAGTGCAATGGTCGCAGGAACCGAGAAACCGAAGCTCAGCGCCAATGGCACATATATGGTGGCGATAATCGGGATAGTAGAGAATGAAGAGCCAATCCCCAGGGTGATAAGCAGACCCACCGCCAGCATCAGGAAAGCCGCAAGGGCTTTATTGGGACCGAGCATACCTTCGATAGCCTGTACCAGAGTAGATACTTGACCTGTCTCTTTAATGACGGCGGCAAAACCTGCAGCGGCAATCATAATAAAGCCGATATTGGCCATCATGCGCACGCCCTGATTAAAGATATCCTGATCCGCTACATGCTTAAGGGCACCGGAGAAGCTGAACACCATAAAGCCGACCAGCGCACCGAAAATCATTGAGTCGGTATATAACTGCACAGACAAGGTGGCAGCAATGGCCACCAGAGCAATAAAGATATTACGCTTGTTGAGTTGCTCTTCCGGCTCTGCGGCCAGGATTTTGCTTTCATTGTACTCGCGCGGTTTGCGATAGCTGATAAACACAGCGGTCAATAACCCGGTCAACATCCCCAATGCAGGTAACAACATTGCCGGAGGGATCTGGTCTGCGGTGGCACCCAGGCTGTTCTGATTCAGGTTGGCCAGCAAAATGTCGTTAAGGAAGATGCCACCGAAACCTACTGGCAGAATCATATAAGTGGTGACCAGACCAAAGGTCAGTACACAGGCTACCAGGCGACGGTCCAACTTAAGTTTGGACATTACGTGCAGCAGTGGCGGCACCAGAATCGGAATAAAGGCGATATGGATAGGTAGCAGGTTTTGAGAAGAGATCGCCATTGCCAGCAGGGCCATCAATAGCCCCCAACGTACCATCTTGGTATTGCTGTCATTCGGCTCTTTCCCCAAAGAGCGGATCAACTTGTTTGACAGTAGGGTTGTCAGTCCGGAATGACTCAATGCGACGGCAAATGCCCCCAGCAAAGCGTAACTCAAGGCAATTTGGGCTCCCCCTCCCAAACCAGTATTAAAGGCGCTGATTGTCTGATGCAGGTCCAGTCCCGCCACCAAGCCGGCCACCAGAGAACTGATGGTCAGGGCGATCACGACATTGACCCGAGCCAGGCTTAACCCCAGCATCAGAATCACAGCGACAACGACTGCATTCATATTGGATTTCTTATTCTAGGATGACAAAGCCGATAGTTTTTACAGGGTTTTGCCTCAATGTCCAGCTATATAAGTATGTTTGCATAAAAAGTGCGAACTGTTTGAGCGAGCCCGGATAATAAACCCACTGAAATCGCGGGTTTGAATCAAAAATTCGGCAAAACCTTGATATTGATCCTAAATAGGTTGTCACGCCTATTGAAGCTCTTATAATGCCAATTGATTTACAGGAACAATCCAATAGCTCAATCCATAGATGGAGGTAATCAATGAGCGTATTAGTAGGCCGTCCGGCACCAGACTTTACTGCAGCAGCTGTGCTGGGTAACGGTGAAATTGTTGACAACTTCAACCTGACTGCTGCCATCAAGGGCAAGCCAGCGGTTGTGTTCTTTTACCCACTGGATTTCACCTTCGTATGTCCTTCCGAGCTGATCGCATTCGATCACCGTATGGAAGAGTTCAAGAAGCGCGGCGTTGAAGTTATCGGTGTATCTATTGACTCTCAGTTCACCCACAACGCATGGCGTAACACCCCAGTTGATAAGGGTGGTATCGGCCAGGTTCAATACACTCTGGTAGCTGACGTTAAGCACGAAATCTGTAAAGCCTACGATGTAGAGCACCCAGAAGCTGGTGTTGCTTTCCGTGGCTCTTTCCTGATCGACAAAGAAGGTATGGTTCGTCACCAGGTAGTGAACGATCTGCCACTGGGTCGTAACGTTGATGAAATGCTGCGTATGATCGACGCGCTGCAGTTCCACGAAGAGCACGGTGATGTGTGCCCGGCTGGTTGGGAAAAAGGCAAGAAGGGCATGTCTGCCAACCCAGACGGCGTGGCTTCTTACCTGTCTGAAAACGCTGACGACCTGTAACAGGGATTCTGCGATAAGTTCCTTTAAAGCTGCCTGCGGGCAGCTTTTTTTATGCCAGTCTTGAACCTGACGCCCTCGTTGATTAGCTTATCCTAAAAAAATCGGGAGACAGGGCGGTATGGAAAATAAAAGCTGGTTTCAACAACCTGAGATGATCGTTGGGCTGTCGGCACTTCTGGTCAGTCTGGTGGCCGTGGGGGTAGCGCTGTACTCAGCGTATATCGATAGAGCTTATGCCAGAGCCTCTGTCTGGCCCAGGCTGGAGGTGGGCAGATCATTTAACTCTGACGTCTATGCCTATCTGGTCACCAACAATGGTACCGGACCTGCAGTGGTAAAATGGGCCGAACTGACGCTGAAAGGCAAACCTCAAATTCATTGGCATCAGTACATGGCCAGCATAGCTGGGGACAAAAAGCCGGACGCTGATAAGATTCACTATGGCCAATCCCATATCTCAACCAGTGTCCTGCCAGCCACCAAACAGATTAAGGTGATGTCCAGTGATGAGCCTGAGTTGATTGCGATGTTGCATCAGGCATCATCAGAAACTGATCTTAAGCTCTGCTATTGCTCCATTTATGATGAGTGTTGGACGACCAGCTGGAAGCAGCCTCAGCCTCTTGCCGTGGACGACTGCATTACGCCGCAGCAGGCTTTTAGCCAATAAAAAACCGGACTCTAGTCCGGCTCTTTATCACTGCGAATGAATTATTCTGCTGTGTTATCACTGTCACTTCCTGGTGCGTCAGATTCAGCATCGAGGACAGGTATTGGCCAGCCACCCAGGGCTTTCCAACGATTCACGATATAGCAGAACAGCTCAGCGGTTCGCTCTGTGTCGTACAGGGCTGAGTGAGCTTCTTTATTGTCAAAGGGAATGCCCGCCATCATACAGGCTTTGGCCAGCACAGTATGGCCGATAGCCAAGCCTGCCAGTGTAGCGGTATCAAATGTCGCAAATGGATGAAAAGGCGAGCGTTTCAGGTCATTGCGTTCGATGGCTTTACTGACAAACCCATGATCAAACGCCGCATTGTGAGCCACGATAATACTACGATGACAGTCTGCTGCTTTCTGGGCTTTTTTCACTTTTTTGAAGATATCCAGAAAAGCTTCTTTTTCGCTGACAGCACCACGCAAAGGGTTATTGGGGTCGATACCGTTAAAAGCCAGAGCTTCCGGTTCCAGGTTGGCACCTTCGAATGGTTCGATGTTGTAGTGCAGGGTTTGATCCAACTCCAGCAAGCCCTCATCGTTCATCTTCAGCATAGTCACTGCAATTTCAAGCAACGCATCGGTTTGGGCATTGAAACCTGCGGTTTCCACATCAATCACCACGGGGAAATAACCGCGAAAACGGTGTTTCATTTTATTTGCGTCGCAAATGTCGCTCATAACAAACTCAGGCAGAAAATCGAGCGGGTATTATGCTAAAGATAGATTCGGGTGTCATGCTCGATTGATTGAATTATCGTCTAAAGGTTTCAATAAATTCGCCGATACAAGAATAGTTTCCAGTATCTGCGGGGAGTTGCAAATTACATGACCAGAACACTGCTAAGTTTCCTTTGCCTGACGGTGTCCTTTTCTGCGGCAGCAGAGCTAAGGCACTACCGTGCGGGTTTGGAAAATTCCCAGTGGCAGTTCAGCCAAAGCCCCCGCATAGAGTGTCGGTTGGAACATGATATTCCAGCCTATGGTAAAGCGGTTTTTGTCAGTCGCGCGGGTAAAGATTTGAATATGGCCTTTACCCTGGATATGTGGGTAAAGCCTGACTCAGCAACAAAAGCTGTATTGATGAGTAACGCCCCTCAGTGGCGCCCGGGGATTCCGGCCCGGGAAATCACTTCATTGACCTACCAAAAATATTTTAATGGCGAAGTCCCGAAAAAGGCGGCCTGGTCAATGCTGACTGAGCTGGAGCGTGGCATGGAACCTACGTTTTACTATGGCGATTGGTATGAACAGCGTAATCAGGTTGCCGTAGGTCTGTCTGCCGTTAACTTTGGCAATAAGTACAGTGACTTCAAAGCCTGTCTGTCGTCGCTTCTGCCATACAGTTTTGAAGATATTGCTTTTACTGTACTCAGCTATCACAGTGGTGGCAGTGAGTTGACTGAGTTCTCCAAGCAACAACTGGCAAGAGTACAGGAGTACCTGACCTATGACCCTGAGGTGGAACTGGTGTTGGTTGATGGTTACACCGACAGTCATGGCGGTCGCAGCGTCAATAAGAGGGTATCGGAACGGCGCGCGGGGTCGGTTAAAGAGTTTCTGATGGCTAAAGGCATTCCCGAAGAGCGCATTTTGACGACAGGTCACGGCGAAACTCGGCCGGTAGGACCCAATGGAACGCGCGAAGAAAGGGCGCTGAACCGCAGGGTAGTGGTACGAATTAATAAACCTATGTAAGAAAAAGCCCGGTTAAATAAACCGGGCTTTTTAATATTCCAACTTAGAAAGAATAGGTTACAGATAAAACCGCACTTCGGGGCAAGATATATCTGCCATTGGGGGCGGACGGGTTTCTTGGGTCACCCTCGGTGATTCCCTGTTCGTCCGTCAGGTTGTCTACCGAGAGCTGGACAATGATGGACTCCATAGGTTCAAGCATCAATCCCAAATCCACCTTTTCATATCCGTCCAACACCACTGTATTGGCGTTGTCGGCAAACCTGTCATCCACTGCTGTCAGGGTGCCATAAACAGAGGCATACATATCGGCAATTTCAAACTCATAGCTGGGGGTAATTCTCAGTTGCCATTGAGGTTGTCTCTGACTTTGCTTGCCTTCGTTGTCAGGACTGTCGGTAATTTCAGTATCCTGCCAGGTGGCATTCATATTCACAGAGAAGCCGGAGTCATGGTCATAGTTATAATCAAGCTCAAGTCCGAGAGCTTGGTTGGTGAGGGTTTCTACCGGCGCACCGGGACGACGGACAAAGGTATCTCCCTCCACCTCATTGGCAAATAGCGTGGCAAACAGGCTCATTGAATCGCCGATGAACTTATAACCCAGCTCCGCCTGAGAGACCACTTTGATTAGTTCTTCACCCGCCTCATAGGCGCCGAAATTGTCTCTGAAGTCGTCAAAGTAAGGCATTTTGTAACCCTTATTGACCCGGGCAAACACACCGGAGTTCGAGTCGAATTGGTAGTTTACGCCGGCCGTCCAGGAGGTTTTGCGGGTATCGTAGTCCACATATTTGCTGATTTTGCCATCCAGACCTTCATCGACACTGTATTCCACCTCATGCTTTTCGTTTCGTATTCCAAGGTCCAGCGTAACCGCATCTGTGATATCCCAGGACAAGGTGCTGTAAAGTGCGAAGGTACGGGCATCTCCCGTGGAGTTAATGTCATAGTTCCAGGCACACCCCTGAGCTTCATTATTACAGGCGATACCGGCAAGAGCCTCTTTATTGCCGCCAAGCACCATATAAGCGGTATTACCCAGACTCCACCAATCATTGGCTGAAGTGGTCGCCGTGTACATGCCAAGTGAAGCTTCAATGCTGTCAAAACGCTTGCTGAACGCCATATCATTGGTGAAGGCTTCGATCTCTTTTAATACGACCCAGCGACCATATTGCTGTACCTGAGTATCGCCACCATAGTGATTGCCGGTGACGGCACCGGTTGCGTCAGTACCGTTGTCTGCCACAGAGCTCAAAGCGACCGCGCCGCCATTGGGCACCAAACCAAGAGTGTTGGCATTGCCCTTAATCAGGTTAAATCTATCGATAAACTGCCAGTCGCCCGGCAGGGAATAGCGAATACTGCCACCTGTTATGTGTCCATCCCAGCCTCGACCATCAGCAAGATCGATATCCAGCATCTCATCGTCTGCGCCATAGTAGATACTGGCCTGCCGGTTCAAGGTACCAAGCTGAGTATATGAAGCGTCTATGCCATCAATATTCAGGGGGGTAGGCAGGTACCATGCGCCGGTATCGTCGGTAATTCGGGTATAAAAGTTAATTTCGCCATCATCCAGTTCCTGCACCAGATTCAGGGTAAATTGCTGGCCTTTTTCTGAAGTGAAGCCCGCATCGCGAATACCGGGAGAGCGTTTGATGTAGCCACCCATCATGTAGTAAAGGCCGTCGCTCACTTCGCCACTCAGCACCATATCGACCCGTTGCAGGTCATAATCTGAGGTGGAGTATTTCACCAAACCTTCGGTTTCTTCCCGGCCTCTTTTCAGCAGAAAGTTGGTGGTTAACCCAGGCTGGCCGTTAGAGACGACAGGGTTAGGGCCTCCTCGCAGTGCTTCTACCATGGCAATGGTTTCATCCAGACGAAACAGTGAAGAGTTTTCCAGAAATGACAGTGTCGGCGCGGGGTAAATTGGCGAACCTTGCAGGCTGACTGTCAGAAAGGGCGCATCGCCACCACCCGGAAAGCCGCGGACAAACACGTTGGCTCCAGACTCTCCACCAGAACTTTCTACCCAAACCCCGGGAACAGCTTTAAACAGATCTGCTGTACTTTTAGGGGCCAATCTATTGATATCAACAGCATCAATATTGGTGACGGCAAAAGCGGCTTCAGACTTTCTGATACCACTACCGGCAGGCGTGCCGGATACCACGATAGTCTCAATATCTTTATTGGCGGCTTGCTTATTTGAAGCTTCTTCGTTTTCTGCTGCCTGGCCCGCAGTGCCTAAAATTGATGCTATCAGACCGGTGAGCAGTGGTACGGTGAATCTGTTTTTCACAGCGTTTTCCCCATATCTTTTGTTATTTTTCTCCTGTTATCCAGCGAGTTAACAGGGGCTGGACACCCAAACCATAGTCGATATCTGGTTAAGGGCTCGGAAATTAACATAAGACTCTATGCAAACGTTTGCAATAGGCTTGTTACAATAAATTTACAAAGTGTTCTGCTGTGTCTGGGGTATACTGGCGAATCTTCGACAGCTAACTTGCAGATATGCAAGCAGTTAAATGGAATATTTGGATGACTGGAAATAAGCTGACATTGGCCGGGCTGGCCAAACTGGCTGGTGTATCTACCTCTACGGCTTCCAGAGCCTTGCACAACAACCCTCTGATTAAAGCGGAAACACGTCAGCGTATTCAGGATTTGGCTAAGACCCATAATTTCAGTCTCAATGCGGCGGCCTCCAGGCTCAGGTCCCAAAAAACCAATGTCATCGCGGTTATCCTTAATCTTGACTATGAGACAGAGCAATCTATTGACGATCCGTTTCTGCTCAAGGTGGTTGGCGATATTAATCAAGCAGTTAACCAGCAGGGGTATGAATTGTTGCTGTCCAATTCCCGCATGGCCGGAGAGGATTGGTACGGCTATTTTGTCGCCGGCAGAAGGGCTGATGGTGTGATTGTTGTCGGCCAGGGCAAACAGCAAACCCAAATTGAGCGGGCGTTTGCAGCAGGAACACCTCTGGTTGCCTGGGGCGACCCCAGCTCAGAGTCCGATTACCCGGTTGTGGGCAGTGACAACTTTCGAGGTGGCCAGTTGGCTGCCTGCCATTTGTTGGAAAAGGGGGCGGGGAGAATCCTGTTCCTGGGCGACCCCGACCACGCTGAGATAGGTGAACGTTATCGTGGCTGCCTGGGAGAGCTTGAGGCTGCCAGGGCCAGTTTGGAACTCCTGCCAATCGACCTTACCAGCGAGTCGGCATACAGGGCGATTAATCTGAGGTTGCAAAGTGCCGGCCTTAATTTTGACGGGGTATTTGCCTGCAGTGATATGGTTGCATTTGGTGCCATGAAAGCCTTGAAAGAGCGATATGTCAGTGTCCCCAATGATGTCAGGATTGTAGGCTTTGATAACATTGCCATGGCTGAAGTGAGCTACCCTTCACTAACGACGATAGCGCAAAACACCCGTATGGCAGCCCAGTCTTTGGTCTCTAAGTTATTGATTCAGCTGGAAGGGAAGAAGACCTGTGCAGAGCAATTACCGATTGAGCTTATCTGCCGGCAATCCAGTTGATGAGTGTTGATGTTGTGCAAACGTTTGCAAAATGTTGAGGTGGTTGTTAGGCTGCTTTCCAGAACTAACCCGCTTTGGAGATGCCGATGCACAGGGCAAGGAGTATTGCCGCACTAGTCAGTTGCTACTTTCTGTTTGCAATATTGATGAACAGCGTGGGGACCGTGATTTTACAGTCGACGTTGTCATTTGGAGTATCCAAAGCACAGGCTGCCAGCCTTGAAGGTTTTAAAGATATTCCCATCGCGCTGGTATCTTTGTTGCTGGCTTCCTTTATTCCGAGAATTGGCTACAAAGTAGCGCTTACAACCGCCTTGTTAGCCCTGTCTATTGTGTGTGTTGTGGTTCCCTCAATTCCTCATTTCTGGACGATTAAGCTGCTGTTTGCCGCCATCGGCAGCAGCTTTGCCCTGGTAAAAGTGAGCGTCTACTCCCTGGTGGGGGAGTTATCCGACAGCAAAGCCGCGCACTCAAGTTTACTCTCTACCATAGAGGGAACCTTTATGCTTGGGGTGCTGTCTGGATACTGGTTGTTCCCTCTGTTTTTTGGTGATGCAGCCCTGTCGTTTGATTGGCTGAATGTCTACTATCTCCTGGGGGGCATGCTGTTATTGACCGGTGGCCTGGTGCTTTTTACTCCCTTGCCTGAGCCCCAGCGTAACAAGGATGGCAGGGTATCCGGCGGATTGAGGGAGAGCTGGATGCAGATGATTCGTCTCGCCATCGAGCCTTTGGTGCTGGTGTTTGTGTTTTGTACCTTTCTGTATGTCCTGATTGAACAAGCGGTAGGAACCTGGTTGCCGACATTTAACCATGAATATCTTGGGTTACCTTTATCGGTCAGTGTTCAGTTAACCAGTGTTTTCGCCGCCAGTCTGGCGCTTGGACGGCTGGCTGCGGGACTGTTGCTGAAGTGGATACCCTGGTTCTCACTATTGACCGGTTGTGTGCTCCTGATGGCGCTGTTGGTATTACTGGCTTTGTCCTTTGAGCCTTCAGTGTCTGGGTCGGTCACAGGCTTAACCGATATTCCCGCCGCGGCCTGGGTGATGCCCCTGATAGGCCTGGTCATGGCTCCTCTGTATCCGGTCCTCAACTCCTTAATCCTGTCGAGTCGTGAAAAGAGTCAGCATGCGTCGATGACAGGCTTGATTGTGGTGTTTTCAGCACTGGGAGGGACAACGGGCTCCTATATCACAGGGTGGCTGTTTCACCATTTCGGAGGGCAGCAGGCGTTTCTGCTGACCATAGTGCCAATGATCATTCTGCTTTTTTGTCTGATTGGCTTTCGCAGATTAACGGCGCCAGCCACAAACCTGCTGCAGGGGTCCTGATATGCCGATTATCAACCACCTATTTATTGCCGTGCAGCAGGCGGGCTTGTTTGAAGACTGCAAGACGTTTGCTGATGCTATCCCTAAAAACAGCTGGGACGCAGCAGAGAGAGCTTTCCTGGCGGAAAAGCCAGAGCAGTCGAGAGACTCGTTAACCCGGTTTGTTCATCAACACTTTGTTTTTGCAGACTCTCCTGAGCTTCAGGCGCTGCCTGATTGCCATTCGGTCACTGAATATATTCGGGCGCTGTGGCCCCGGCTTGAACGCAAGGCGAGCAAGGGCAATCTTGGCTCTCTGCTTTCTTTGCCCCACGACTATATCGTGCCAGGGGGACGCTTTAATGAAATCTATTATTGGGACTGCTATTTCACGGCGCTTGGGCTTAAAGATGCAGGCTGTTTCCAACAGATAGAGGATATGCTGGATAATTTTCTGCATTTGATTGCCACCCATGGACATGTGCCAAACGGTAATCGGAGTTATTACCTTGGCCGATCCCAGCCACCAATAATGGCTTTGATGATCGAACTCTTGTGGGAGCGGCGCAGCAAGGAGCCAGATTGGCTGGCGGCGTGTTATTCGGGGCTGCGTACAGAATATGACTTCTGGATGGCAGGTGAGGGTGTAGTTTCTGAGCAGCTAACGGATTTTCGACGGGTAGTCCGCATGCCCTGTGGTGCGATCATGAACCGTTATTGGGACGACAGATCCGGCCCCCGCCCTGAGTCATACCGCGAAGATATTGAGTTGGCCTGCCGAATACCGGAAGAGCGCAGGGACAGCTTCTATCTGGATATCCGTGCAGCCTGCGAATCGGGCTGGGATTTCAGCAGTCGCTGGCTCGATGATGCCGGTGATCTGGCCTCTATCGCCACCACGACCAGAGTCCCGGTTGATCTTAATACCTTTTTGTACCTGACGGAGATGATGCTGCTTAGGTTGGGAGAGGCGCTGAATGCACCTGAGCAGACTGAGTATCGTGTCAGAGCCCAACAGCGGAAAGCCAACATACTTAAATACTGCTGGTCAGCCGAACAAGCCTGGTTTATGGATCTTGATATCCGGGACTGGCAACATACTGCCGCTGTGTCTCTGGCCGGTGTGCTACCGATGTTTGCAAACATTGTCCCTGAAGATAAGGCCTGTGGAATGGCCGCAAATCTGCAAAACCGCTTCTTAAAAGTCGGAGGGTTAGTGACGACACTGCATACTACCGGGCAGCAATGGGATAGCCCCAATGGTTGGGCACCTCTGCAGTGGCTTGCCGTAAAGGGGCTGCAGAACTATCAGCATCATTCGCTGGCCGGGTTAATTATGCGTCGGTGGCTGGATATGGTGGAAACTGACTTTAATCTGCATGCCTGTCTGCTGGAAAAATATAATGTATGTGAACCCGGACAATTGGCTGGTGGCGGAGAGTACAGGGTGCAGCAGGGCTTTGGTTGGACCAATGGTATTACTGCGCAGTTTTATCGTCTTTTGAATGAGGCTTAGGCAGATTTGAGATAAAAAAAAGCCCGCTATCAGGGGTAGCGGGCTGCAAATTAAAGCATTGCAATCAACAAATTGAAGGAAGGAAGTCAAGCATAAGAACCAGGGATAGACAGATGTGAAGAGTTCACACAAGTCTGAAGTTCTTGTTTTCACTGCCCGCAATCGGCGGGAGCTTCCTGAAAACGAGGTGAATTCTAGGCCGATTCTCTCGACTGAACAAACGAGAAAAATTCCAATTTCAGATAAATAAATCTAATGATAAATTCGGTGATCTCAGTCACGCTGAGTCACTCGAATCGCTTTAATCGCGTTGGTTTTCAGCAGATTTGCATAATTATTCGGTTTTCGTTCCCGGATTATGAAAATAGATTGTTAAATGTTGAAATTTCAATTTGTCGAATAAGGATTTCCCCCCTGTTTTCTGACGGCTGTCAGCTTTTTTGGACTTGGCTTTATCCGATTGTTTTTGTTGTGCCTCTGCTGATATTACATTTACTCACATTCCCGCCCCGCGTGCGGCGTTGCTTTGTTATCAATTCTTTGTATAGTAGCGAAATCCTGGCGCACAGGGACGCCGGCGAAATAATCGGCATTGATGTTGGGCAAAGCCTGTATTTTTACCCTTTCAAGCAGTGCTGATGACATAAGAAAGATAACAAGGAATCACGATGACGACTCTCACAGGAATGAAGCGCAGCGCTCTTGCGTTGCTCTTGGGCGGTGCCTTGAGCGCCTGCCAGTCTACCGACACAGCCAGTGTCGACAATCAAGCCTCTGCAATTACCTACCCAACTACAGCTGCCGATGATCTGGTTGAAACCATTCATGGTGTCGACGTTGCTGATCCCTATCGTTTTCTGGAAGTGAATGATGGGAAAACCAAAGCCTGGGTAACCGAGCAGCAGGAATTTGGCAACAATTACCTGGCGGCGATTCCGGGTAAGCAGGTGCTGGTGGACCGTATTACCGAACTTTGGAACTACGAGAAGGTCTCTGCGCCATTTGAATATGGTGATAACCAATTCTATTTCCGTAATGATGGACTGCAGGCGCAGTCAGTGCTTTATGTGAAAGGCAAGGATGGCAATGAGCGGGTACTGCTGGATCCCAATAATCTGTCTAAAGACGGTACCATTGCACTTTCAGGCCTATCGGTCAGTAATGATGGTAACACCCTGGCTTACGGTGTATCCAAGTCAGGTTCAGATTGGCAGCAGTGGTACTTCAAAGATGTTTCGTCCGGTGAAATGCTGAAAGACACACTGGAGTGGATTAAGTTCTCTTCTGCCCAGTGGGACCACGATAACAAAGGCGTCTATTACTCCCGTTATGATGCGCCGGCCGGCGGTGACAAGCTGGCGGACGTCAACTTCAACCAGAAGGTTTACTATCATAAGCTGGGAACAGATCAGAGCGAAGATGTCTTGATCTATGAACGTCCCCAGAACAAAGACTGGGGCTTTTACAGCACGGTATCGGATAAAGGCGATTACCTGCTGATTTCTGTCTCTCAGGGCACTGATTCCCGTAACCGTTTCTTCTATAAGTCGCTGACAGAAAAAGACGCGCCTGTGGTTGAGTTGATTAAGGATCTGGAAGCTGAGTACAGCTTTGTGGGTAACGATGGCTCAGTATTCTATTTCAAGACCGACCTTAATGCGCCGAAAGGCAAAGTCATTGCTATCGATGTCAACAAGCCTGCCAAGGCTAACTGGGAAACTCTGATCCCGGAAAACGAAGACACCATGCGTTCGGTGGAGATTGTTAATGATCACTTCGTTGTGACCTATATGCACGACGTACTGGGCAAGATGTCTATCTATAGTATGGGCGGCGTGAAGCGTCAGGATGTCAAACTGCCGGGGCAGGGCAATGTATCCGGTGCCAGTGGTAAGCGCAGCAAAGATTACTTCTATTACAGCTTCAACTCTTACGTTCAGCCTTCCACCATCTACAAGTATGACTTCCGCAGCGGCGAGTCCACTGTATTTGCTGAGCCAAAAGTCGCTTTCAACCCGGATGACTATGTCTCTGAGCAGGTGTTCTACACCAGCAAAGATGGTACCCGTGTACCTATGATGGTGTCCTACAAGAAGGGAATGAAGCGTGATGGCGACAACCCGACACTTCTGTATGCCTATGGCGGTTTCTCTATCTCACTGACGCCAAGATTCAGCCCGGCCAATATCGCCTGGATGGATATGGGAGGTGTGTATGCAGTTCCTAACCTGCGTGGCGGTGCTGAATACGGTGAAGCCTGGCACAAGGCCGGTATGCTGGATAAAAAGCAGAATGTATTTGATGACTATTATGCTGCCGCCGAATACCTGATTGATCAGGGTTACACCAATTCAGGCAAGCTGGGCGCTTATGGTCGCAGTAACGGTGGCCTGTTGATGGGTGCGGCCCTGACACAGCGTCCAGAACTTTTCTCAGCAGTACTGCCAGCCGTGGGCGTACTGGATATGTTGCGCTTCCACAAGTTCACTATTGGTTGGGCGTGGGCCAGCGAGTATGGCAGTGCGGAAGACCCTGAGCAGTTCAAGACTCTGCTGGCTTACTCGCCATATCACAACGTGACCGAGCGTGAGTATCCGGCAACCATGGTGATGACGGCTGATCACGATGACCGCGTGGTACCGGCTCACAGCTTTAAGTTCGGTGCCATGATGCAGCAAAAGCAGCAGGGTGATGCGCCTGTGATTATGCGTATAGAATCAAAAGCCGGACATGGAGCGGGTAAACCTACTGCTATGCGCATTGATGAGTACGCAGATATCTACCTCTTCCTGTGGGAAAACTTTGGTCTGAAAATGCCAAAGAGTCTGTAACAAATGCAAAATAAATAAAAAAGGGGCACTTTTGCCCCTTTTTTGTGTCTGAATGCAAACAAGCCCTGTACCTGTATGCTCCGTGTGCTGCGTGGCATTCACATCACCGAGGATGGCAGGTATAGTTAGGCATCATTTAACGCACTGAATTTGCAGTACCGTACTTATGTTTCATTGGCCTATTTCAGTTTATTACGAAGACACAGATGCGGGTGGTGTGGTTTATCATGCCAATTACCTGAAATTTTTCGAACGGGCCAGAACGGAATGGCTCAAAGCTATGGGTATCGGCCAGACCGAGTTGCTGGCTGAGGATATTGCCTTTGTTGTCAGCCATGCTGACATTAACTTTCGCCGTCCTGCGCGCTTTGAGCAGGAACTCGAAGTGGTATCTGAAATCACCATGCTGAAAAAGGCCACCCTCAAGTTTCATCAGCGTCTGTTGGATACCGACGGCCAGTGCTATTGTGAGGCGGAGATTACGGTCGCCTGCGTTCAGCTTTCCCGCATGAAGCCTCATGCGATCCCACCATTTATTGTTCAGGAGTTTCAAAGTGCACGCTGATATGTCGTTTATCGGGCTGTTTATGCAAGCCAGTTTGTTGGTAAAGCTGGTGATGCTGACCTTGCTGGGGCTGTCCATTATGTCCTGGGCTGTGATTATCCAGCGTCGTAACCTGCTGACATCGGCGAAGCAGCGCCTGCAAAAGTTTGAAGATAAATTCTGGTCCGGTGTGGATCTTAACCGTCTTTACACCGAGCTGCAGGCCAGGGGCGATCAGAACTCCGGTCTGGAAGCCATGTTTGTCGCCGGTTTTAAAGAGTTTTCCCGCCTGAGCCAACTCAGCGGTCGTACTCCGGGTGCTGTGATGGACGGTAGCTATCGCGCCATGCGCGTTACCCTTAACCGTGAGGTTGAGTCCCTGGAGGCAAACCTGCCACTGCTGGCGACCATTGGCTCTGTCAGTCCATACATAGGTCTGTTTGGTACCGTATGGGGGATCATGAACTCCTTTATCGCGCTGGGTGCGGTGGAGAACGCTACGCTGGCTATGGTCGCGCCTGGTATTGCGGAAGCGCTTATTGCGACAGCAATTGGTCTGTTTGCCGCGATTCCTGCGGTGATCGCCTACAACCGTTTTGCCACTCAGGTTGAAAAACTGGAACTGGCCTATGCCAACTTTATGGAAGAGTTTTCCAGCATCTTGCACCGCCAGGCATACAGTGAGAAGGAAGCTGTGTAATGGTGCCTGCATATCAACGCAAGCGCCGCCGGCCGGTCGCTGAAATCAACGTAGTGCCATACATAGATGTGATGTTGGTACTGCTGATCATCTTTATGGTAACCGCCCCGATTGTCACTCAGGGGGTGAAAGTGGATTTGCCTCAGGGGGAAGCTGAAGCCTTACCGGCTGAAAGCAAGCCGCCTGTGGTTGCCTCGATTGATGAGTTTGGCGATTACTATCTGGATGTGGGCTCAAGTTCCAGTCGTGAAACTCTGGATCTGGAAGAGATTGCTACCCGGGTGGCAGCCATAGTGCAATTGGAGCCAGAACGCCCTGTGGTGGTTAAAGCAGATAAATCTATCGCCTATGAGCGTGTTATCCAGTTAATGGTCACTCTGCAGGGGGCGGGTGTGCCTTCCGTAGGCTTGATGACTGAATCGCCGGAGGATAACTGAGTTGGCCAGGCAGGACTTAACTATGCCCATGCTGATTTCAGCAGGGCTTCATCTTGGCGTGATAGCTATTCTGGTGGCCGGTGTCGATTTTACCAGTGAGCCGCCAAAACCAACACCTGCTGCGCAGGAGCCTATCGTTCAGGCCGTGGTAGTTGACCAGCAAAAGGTGGCTGCTCAGGTTGAGAAACTTAAACAGCAAAAGCTGGATGAGCAGCGCCGGGAAAAGGCCAGACAGGACGAGCTGGACCGTAAGGCCCGTGAGGCTAAACAGGCCCGTGAACGCGAACAGCAGCGTATCCGTAAGCTGGAAGCCGAGCGCAAGCAGCAGGAGATTGAAACCAAGCGTGCTGCTGATGCTGCCAAAGCGGCCAAGCTGAAAGAGCAGGAAGAAAAGAAAAAGGCGGCTGCTGCAGAAGCGGACCGCCAACGTAAAGAAGCTGAGCGTAAAGCGTCAGAAGAAGCCGCTCGTAAAGCTGAAGAGAAGCGCAAAGCGGAAGAAGCCGCTGCCAAAAAAGCCGCCGAAGAGCGTAAGCGCCGTGAAGAAGCTGAACGTAAGCGTCAGGCTGAAGAGGCTGCTCGCCGCGAGCAGGAGCGTCAGATGGAAGAGGCCATGGCCGCAGAGCAGGCCGCGCTGGCTGCCCGTCGCAATCAGCAGGTTGTGTCTGAAGTCTCCCGTTACACCGCCATGATTAAAGCGACCATTCAACGTAATTTGGTGGTGAACGAAGCGATGCGGGGCAAGACCTGTCAGGTGTATATTCGTTTGGCAAAGGATGGCTTTGTGACAGCAAGCCGGGTTCTGTCTGGTGACAGCACAGTATGTCGTGCCACTGAAGCCGCCATCAACCGGGCTGGCAGATTGCCGGTTTCACCTGAGGCGGATGTGTATCAGCAGCTCAAAGAAATCAATCTCACAGTACAACCTGAGTTTAATTAAGGAAGTCTCATGAAAATCCTGGGGAAATTTTTAGCCCTGATGTTGATTGTGTTCAGTCTGCCGTCGAAAGCGGCACTGGACATTGTGATTACTGAAGGGGTGGATACGGCACGTCCTATCGCCGTGATGCCCTTTGCGTGGGAAGGAGCCGGGCCAGTACCTGAGCAGATTGCCAATGTGGTGATGTCAGATCTCAGCCGCAGCGGTACCTTTAAGCCGGTTGATGTTATCTCGCTGCCACAGCAGGGAATTAGCATGGTGTCGCAATTTGACCCGGCAGCCTGGGCAAATTTTGATGCTGAGGCTCTGGTAATGGGCTCCATCAAGCCCTACGGCACCAACCAGTATCTGGTGAAGTTTGAGCTGGTGGATCTGATCAAGAGTCAGATGCAAGTTGCTCAGGGCAAGATTGATAAAGCCGATTTGTCACTGGACGCCCGTGAAACGGTTATCTCTGCTTCTCAGTTCCGTCAATACGGTCACCGCATCAGCGACATCGTATTTGAAAAGCTGACCGGTATTCGCGGCGCCTTCCTGACTCGTATCGCATATGTGGTGGTGGATCACAACAAGTCCAACCCTTATCAGCTGATGATCTCTGATTATGATGGTTACAACGAGCAGATGCTGCTGAGCTCGCCTGAGCCACTGATGTCACCGTCCTGGTCGCCAAACGGTCGCGAGCTTGCCTATGTGAGTTTTGAAAACCGTCAGGCTGAAATCTTCGTGCAGGATATCTACACCCAGGCCCGTAAAAAGGTGACCAGCTTCCCAGGCATCAACGGTGCGCCTGTGTTCTCTCCCGATGGTAAAAAGTTGGCGGTCACTCTGTCTAAAGATGGCCAACCGGAAATCTATGTGGTGGATATCGCTACCGGCGCGATCAAGCGTGTTACCAATCACTACGCCATTGATACTGAGCCTTCCTGGTTCCCGGATGGACGCGCCTTGCTGTTCACTTCTGAACGTGGTGGTCGCCCTCAGATATATAAGGTTGATCTGGCCAGCGGAAAAATTACCAGACTGACCTTTGAAGGTGAGTGGAATCTGGGTGGCAATATTACCCCGGATGGACGCAGCATGGTGTTTGTGAACCGAACCAATGGCAAGTTCAATATTGCACGCATGGATCTACAAACCGGATTTATGCAGGTACTGACTTCAACCCGTCTGGACGAATCGCCCAGCACTGCACCTAATGGTACCATGGTGATTTACGGTACTACTCATAACGGACGACAGGTATTGGCGGCGGTTTCAATGGATGGTCGATTTAAGGCGCGACTGCCAGCAGGGCAGGGAGAGGTGAAATCACCTTCCTGGTCCCCATTTCTCTGATTAACGATTAAAACGAAAAGGATAAAAACATGGAACTGAACAAATTATTGAAAGCAATGGCTGTGGCTTTGCCTTTGCTTGCTTTGGGCGCCTGTAGCTCAACGTCCGAATCTGAAACCGATGCCAGCGGTAGCCTGGGCTCCAACACTGGTTCATCTTCCGGTGTGGTATCCGGTGGTGTTGAAACCGGCAGTGCCAGCCAGATCCTGACACCAGAAGAACAGCAGCAGTTGAAAGAGCAGGAACTGCGTAAAGAACACATCATCTACTTCGACTTTGACCGCAGCGAAGTTCAGCCACAGTTCCTGGAGATTATTCAGGCTCACGGTAATTACCTGGTTGAGAACCCAAATGTGCGCGTACTGATTGAAGGTCATGCTGATGAGCGTGGTACCCCTGAGTACAACATCGCCCTGGGTGAGCGTCGTGCCAAGGCGGTAGCCAAGTATCTGCAGAGCATGGGCGTACTGCCAAGCCAGATGAGCATCGTCAGCTATGGCGAAGAGAAGCCACTGGATCTGTCCCGCACCAATGATGGTTTTGCCAAGAACCGTCGTGCGGTTTTGGTTTACTGATAACAGGCAGGAACACAACACATGAAAAAAGCGGTTTTGGCCAGCTTGATTTTCATGAGTGCAGGTACAGCAATTGCTGCACCTGCACCGGTTGAAGATCTGGCAGGCGGCAATGCCACCGACAGAGTGGCACGACTGGAACGTATTATTAAAGCCAAACAACAGGCTGATTTTGAACTGCAAAGCCGAGTAGACACCCTGCAGCAGGAAGTACTGGATTTACGGGGTTTGGTAGAGCAACAAAACTACCAGCTTAACCAGATGCTGGAACGTCAACGTCAGCTCTATGATGAAATTGCTCAGCTGCAATCTCAGAAAAACAGCGTGGCGGTTACTCCGGTAGCCACGGCGCCTATATCAACAGGTACCGGTGCAGCGACTTCTACTTTGAATGAAACTGCAAGCTATCAACATGCTTTGGATCTGGTTCGCAAAGAACGTAAGTATGACGAAGCCATCGTTGCCTTTGATAACTTCATCAAGCAATACCCAAATTCCACCTTGATTGCCAATGCCAACTACTGGTTGGGACAGCTTCTCTATAATAAGAGCGACTTCACTGCAGCCAAGCAGGCATTTTCTGCCGTGGTCACCCGTTACAAGGATTCCAACAAAAGAGCAGATAGTCTGTTGAAACTTGGCCTGATCGCTGAGAAGACAGGTGACAAGGTAGAAGCCAAAAACTTCTATCAACAAGTGCAACGTGAGTACGCTGATACCTCTTCTGCCCGCATTGCTGGTCAACAATTAGCTGGCCTAAAGGGTTAATTAATTAAAAAATATGCGCTTAGTCTGTTTTTCAGGCAAGCGAAATGAAAACAGGATTTTGCACTTGCATGCAAAGCCGAAAAAGGTATTATAGGCGCCCTCGGAGCGGCACAGTCCGCAACGAAGCATGATGAATGGGTCGTTAGCTCAGTCGGTAGAGCAGTTGGCTTTTAACCAATTGGTCGAAGGTTCGAATCCTTCACGACCCACCACTTCAGTGTCTTACTTCATACTTGAGTAGATAGTATGGGCTGAAATCGGGTCCACGCTCTCGCGTGTCTTCATCAATAATACCTGTGGGTCGTTAGCTCAGTCGGTAGAGCAGTTGGCTTTTAACCAATTGGTCGAAGGTTCGAATCCTTCACGACCCACCACTTTTCTCGAATAGAGAGATGTGATGTTGAAAGAGCAGTTGGCTGCTAATTCAACAGCGCAATTGGTCTAAGGCAAACCCTCAAGACCACCACTTTCCTTCGGGAAAGCGTTCTTCGGAACACAACACAATATGGGTCGTTAGCTCAGTCGGTAGAGCAGTTGGCTTTTAACCAATTGGTCGAAGGTTCGAATCCTTCACGACCCACCAGTATTGCTGTGATGTTGAAAGAGTAGTTGGCTGCTAATTCAACAGCGCAATTGGTCTAAGGCAAACCCTCAAGACCACCACTTTCCTTCGGGAGAGCGTTCTTCGGAACACAATACAATATGGGTCGTTAGCTCAGTCGGTAGAGCAGTTGGCTTTTAACCAATTGGTCGAAGGTTCGAATCCTTC
>NZ_JBHRTD010000009.1:0-746 GCF_042646185.1 Shewanella submarina | reverse complement strand
ACGCCTTGATTAGAATACTCAATTAACTTGATTAAAGTTTTTGAGAACTCATTTTGTATTAACTAAATCTTTCGACTTAGTTTCTACTATCAGCTTTCCAAATTGTTAAAGAGCATATTTTGACCTTCAAGGGCCAAAATCAGGCTTAAAAAAGCCAAAGATAAATCGTGTTTATCTTTGGCGTCTCCATCCCCGAGACTGTATGAGTCACTTCCATCTCTTTATTCCCAAAGAGTGAAGAAGGAAGTGGTGGAGCTATGCGGGATCGAACCGCAGACCTCCTGCGTGCAAGGCAGGCGCTCTCCCAGCTGAGCTATAGCCCCATACAGTTGAATAGTTATCTGAAGAATTTCTTCTGAGACGCAGCGAAGTGCGACGACGTTTAGTCCGCTAAACGAGTTGCGTTTCAACAAAGTATCAGGAGAAATTGGTGGGTCTGAGTGGACTTGAACCACCGACCTCTCGCTTATCAGGCGAACGCTCTAACCACCTGAGCTACAGACCCATTTCGCTTGCTCTTTTGCGCCATGCCTGTGTTGCTTTCGCGCTTCGGTCGTCATGTAGCGCTGCTACACATCCTTCCTCATTGCTCAAGCGCCTTGGCCTGACTCAAATTAGCTGCGCTTTCCTAGTAAAAACCAGGCCTCGCAGATAATCATTCTTTGCTTTTCATTACTAAACAATCTGTGTGAACACTCAGCAGAAATCAATGTGTCGCTTAGGTAAGGAGGTGATCCAGCCCCAGG
>NZ_JBHRTD010000008.1:0-17763 GCF_042646185.1 Shewanella submarina | reverse complement strand
GTATTCAGGATGGCGATAGCGAATGGCGTTGTCTTTTTTCTGCCGCGTAGCGGCTTCGTTCAACAAGTCAGTCAAATCGCCCAAACAAATTTGGGCTGGGACATCAGAGTTGCGCGGCGTTTTGTACTCGCTTCTCGAGTTTAGTACAAAACACTGCTCGCTTTGCTGCCCTTTACTGAAACGTTAAGTGTCGGTTGAGTATGAGTGATCTAAGAAGAAAATTAGAACTAAGGATTGACCCAGAACAGGGGCCAACTTTAGACCTAGATGATTGGAATCATCGAGATTATATAGAGGATGTCTTAGTCGAGCATTTTGATATCGACTATGAATATCTGATCGAAGATGAAAAGTCAGGTAAGTGCACTTTGTATTTCTGTGAGTCCGCTGAACTGGCCGACATTAAAAATGCAATTGCGGCTATCAATAGACGCCATGCATCTTCAGCGGACTTATATGAAACTATATAGCAAACGTTTAACAAGCAAACGCAGCATCAGCGCGGCGGGGCTTGACCTCTCTACGCTCGGCCACTGCTTTGGGCGTTATATCAAAGTAACTCCCGTCCTGAAACTCACTTATCTTTAAGCTAAAGTGCAGAGTTCATGCGATATCGTAAACGCAGCGGGATAGTGACCGACAGAGCGGAGTGCTAAACTCGGTGTCTATTTTGATTTGTAGGTGTGCTCCCTAACCATCTCATGTCCCCTCCAGCATTCAACAAACCACAAAACTCCATCAGTGAAAGGCTTCTGGTAGAGACTGACCTTCGGGATGCAGAAGCATCTGCCCAATTACAGTTGGCGCCTGATTATTACCTGCAGCACTTTCAGGCTTTGCTCGCTCATGTCTGCTCTCTCTATCAGGATATTCTTTCCCCTGAAGAGCTTGAATTTATTCGTGGCTTTAGCGAGTTAAGCCATGGCGCGGCCTGTCTGCTGACTCGGTTGCTGTGCCGTAAAGGTGACTGGTTTCGCATTGATAAGCTCAGCTACAGCGAAATTGCTGACCTTCAGGCTGCAGCTGATGAATTGATTGCTAAAGGTATGCTGCTGGCTGACGTTCCACCGTTTGAGGACTTTGCCAGAGGGGTAACACTGGCTGAGTTGAGAGCATTGTTGGAACAGGGCGGAGAGGGCAGGAGCTCCAGCTCCAAACCTAATAAGTCCCATTTGGTGGCTGAACTGGATAAGGATTTTGAGCGCATTATCAAACTGCAAAGCTTCCCCTGGGTACAGCTAAATTGTCGTGAACCTGTCGCAACTCTGATGCTTTGCTACTTTGGCAATAGCTATCAGGAACTGAGCCAGTTTGTGCTGGTGGATATTGGTGTTCAACGTTTTGAACCTTATCCCATTTTGCCTGAAGACAGAAAGTTTGATTCCCGGGCCCAGATTGACAGTTGGCGGCAGTTGGATGCATTGCAGAGGCTGGCATCTGAATTGCCTGAGCAGCTACTGGTCCCCCAGGCTCTAAGCCTGCTGATGGTACCTACCGATGCAGTAAGTCTGCCATTGAAAGGTAAACTCGAGCGCTGTCGAAATGCTGTAGCAAGACAGCTTGAGCGTATGGGTGAGTATGAAACCGCGCTGAGCCTGTATCAATTAACCAGCCTGCCACCGGCAAGAGAGCGAGCGGTGCGTTGTCTTGAACAGCTGAAGCGGCTGGATGAGGCTGTGGCTTTATTGTCTTCATTCCTCAAGGCAGAGTTTACTGATGGTAATAGTCACCTTAGACGTGAATCCGAAGAACTGGAGTGTCTTAAACGTCTGGCCAGGCGTCTGGGCAGTAAGGCAAAAAAAGTGAATATCGCTTTGCCTGAGGTGATGCATTCTCAGGTGTTGAAACCTCTTAAACTGGAAAGTGTTGGCGTTGGTGTCCACCGGCTGGAAATACCTCAGTCAGGCAGCGCCGAGCAAAGTCTGGTTGACTATATCAATCTGTATGGCTGGCAAGGCTATGAGGCCAGGGCTGTATATGCTGAGAATCAACTCCTTTGTGCGCTGGTCGGTCTGGCGTTCTGGGATATCATTTTTGCCCGCCGGAAAGGCCAGTTTGTGCACCCATTCCAGGCAGCGCCACTGGATATGTATCATCCCGGGTTTAAACCACGCAGGGAAGGCCTAATTGACCGAAGGCTTGCAGAGCTATCTGATGGCGATTACAGCTCGATAGAACAGCATCTGAATAGCAGACAGGGCATTGCCAATGCCTGGGTAAACTGGAAGTGGCTAAAACCAGAGTTGATCCATTTGTTGCTCGATACTCTTTCAGCCAAACAAATTACTGAGCTGATGCGGCTGATCCTCAATGACCCCAGATTTATGCGCTCGGGTATGCCGGATTTGCTGGTGGCGTGCGATACATCTACGGGTGTCAGATTGGAGTGGGTTGAAGTGAAAGGGCCGGGAGACAGCCTGAGGGACAATCAGGGCATCTGGCTAAGCAAGCTTGCAGCGTTGGGGCTCGGGAGTCACTTGTGTTATCTGAGCTGGAATGATGAGTTTGAATCGGTCGGGCACTGAATACGGAGCGTGAGACTGGGTTGTTGGCATTTAAGCCAGTTGAGTGTTCAATGCATCGGCTAATTTGACCCGGTTACGTCCCTGAGACTTGGCCTCATAAAGAGCTTCATCTGCGTGTTTCAGCCAGAACTCAAGTGAATTGCCTTTGCTGAATGCGGCAATCCCTATGCTGCAGGTGACTCTCAAAGGCGGCCAGCGTTGATCGCCCGGCAGGATCATCTGCAACATGGGGTTGGCTAACGCAATCGCCTTGTTGATTTTATAGCCATTAAGCAAGACCAGGAACTCTTCACCCCCATATCGATATACGCGGGTGTCCTCAGGTAGCAGCAGCTTGATATGTTGGGCAAAACTCTGTAACACCAGATCGCCGTAGAGATGACCATAGGTGTCATTAATCGACTTAAAGTGGTCGATATCAATCAGCAGGATAACGCTGCGCTTATCTTTTTGATGAAAATCATCGATGGCTTGCTGCAGATCAGGAATAAGGGCCTTGCGGTTCAGGCAGCCGGTTAACTCGTCGGTTTGGGCAACATCAATCAGCATGGCTTTTTGTTTGGCCACCACACGTGCCAGCAATGCCGCAAAGATCAGATTGTTGAATACCGCAAAGCTGTATCTGGCCCAGACTGGCATTGGCTCTGTAAAGCTTCCGGCATAGAGTGCGACCACACAAAAACAGGCTGTGAATATCAGTGCCTGCAGCCAGGGGAACAGCATGAAGTAGATAAAGCTGATGGGGAAGATATAGATCATCCCCTTATAACCCATGGTGTAGCAGGCGAAGCAGACGGCAAGAGAGGCCACACCCAGGCTAATCTGCTTCATCCTGAGACTGGGTTTGTCCCGCCACTCCAGCCAGGCTGACCAGGCGAGTACCATGGCTGAAAGAGTTAATACTGAAGCGATGCCATAAAGTTCGGAGTAAATTCTGTAGACTGAAAAGCTCAACAGGATAGCTATCGCCACCATATGAGTGGCAATACTGGTATTTTTGGGGAGGTAGAGTGCAGGATTGTCAGCAGGTGATTCGATACTGTCTTCTCCTTTACCGTTTCTGACGCGTCAGTCTCCTTTAAATATGGCAGACGAAAAGGGGTTTACCAGTAACTCCGTTATAAAAACGCAGCTGGCTATCCCAACTGCGCATGCTATAAACCGGTTTATCCCAGGCCTTTTTCTGCGCTGCTCATCTGGATCAGCTCAATCTTGTATCCATCAGGATCTTCGACAAAAGCGATTTCCGTGGTACCACCGGCCACAGGACCCGGTTCGCGGGTGATTTTGCCTCCGGCTGCACGAATCGCATCGCACTGAGCATAGATATCTGCTGCTCCAATGGCGATATGGCCAAAGCCTGTGCCCAGATCATATTCTTCGGTTCCCCAGTTATAGGTCAGTTCAATCACTGCCTGGCCGGTGGACTCTTCACCATAACCAACGAACGCCAGGGTGTACTTATACTCAGGGTTTTCAGATTGACGCAGTAGTTTCATGCCGAGCACCTGGGTGTAAAACGCGATACTGCGCTCCAGATTGCCAACTCGCACCATGGTATGCAGGATTTGTGACATGCTAATTCACTCCTTGTTGATAGTGGCGCGAGTATATCAAAGCCTTTACGGTAATGCCCTGATTGAGCATTGTTTTGTCTTCCGCTGATGTCGTTTCAGCCCTGCAGCTGCCACAAGTACAGCTTTTTCTGAACCAGGTCACAAAATCAGATGTTCATCGTGGGAATCACAATTGCTGCTGGTAATAATGAAGACGCACTATAACAGGGAGTAATGATTGGGCATGGCAACAGAATTGAAAATGGCACTGGGTACCGTAGCTGTAATTGCAGTAATTTTTGCAGCATTTTTCGTGTCAATGTTTTGATTGGAAACCTTCCAGTCTAAAAAACCGCTCACAGGAGCGGTTTTTTGTCTTTGGGGCCTACAGGTATTCAGCCAACTTCCAGCATAATGACTCAGTCATTATGCTGCGGCGCTTTCTTGCTGGCGCAGTTGTTTGGCTGCATCCACCATATTCCTCAACGCGGGTAACACCTCTTCCCAGCGACGGGTTTTCAATCCGCAGTCTGGATTCACCCAGAGTTTGTCTTCGGGCAATCTTTTGGCGGCTTGTTGTAACAGGTCCACCATACTTTCCACTTCAGGAGTGTTGGGCGAGTGAATGTCATATACGCCCGGACCTATCTCGTTGGGATAACTGAAGTCATTAAAGGCATCCAGCAGCTGCATATCTGAACGTGAGGTTTCAATGCTGATGACATCGGCATCCAGTAACGCGATGGATTCGATAATGTCATTAAACTGTGAGTAACACATATGGGTGTGAATTTGAGTGCCATCATCCACCCCATTGGCGCAGAGACGGAACGCATTGACGGTCCAGTTAAGATACTCACTCCACTCAGCTCTGCGCAATGGCAAGCCCTCCCGAAGAGCGGCTTCATCTATCTGGATAATGCCGATACCTGCCTGCTCAAGTTCCGTGACCTCTTCGCGAATGGCGAGGGCTATCTGACGGCAGGTTTCCGACCTGGGTTGATCATCACGCACAAAAGACCAGTTAAGTATAGTGACAGGGCCGGTAAGCATGCCCTTCAGTGGCTTATTTGTCAGGGATTGGGCATAGGTGATCCAATCGACAGTCATTGGCTTGGGCCTTGACACATCACCGTAGATAATCGGTGGCTTCACGCAGCGGGAGCCATAGGACTGCACCCAGCCAAATTGACTGAAGGTAAAGCCGTCGAGCTGCTCACCAAAATACTCAACCATATCGTTGCGTTCAGCTTCACCATGAACCAGCACATCCAGCCCCAGTTGCTCCTGCTTATCAACACAGTCAGCAATGACAGCTTTAATGGCCTGCTCGTATTCAGCCAAAGACAAATGGCCTTGTTTGTAGTTGCGACGCAGCCCACGTATGTCCGATGTTTGTGGGAATGAGCCTATGGTCGTAGTGGGATACAAAGGCAGGTTTAATGCCTGCTTTTGAAGGCGAATTCGTTTATCAAATGTGGATTGGCGCCTCAGGTGCCTATCTGTGACAGTGCTGACAGCCTGTTTGACGTGACCCTTATGCACACGTTCGGAATGGCGTCGTGAGTCAACAGCTTGCTGGTTGGCCTTCAGTTCGCTTGCGACTGCATCCCGTCCTTTGTTGATCGCATCTCCAAGAATCTTCAATTCATCCAGCTTTTGTGTGGCAAACGCCAGCCAGCTTTTGATTTCCGGATCCAGTTGAGTCTCGCTATCCAGGTCCACCGGGACATGCAGTAGTGAACAACTGGGCGCAATCCAAAGACGCTGTTTTAATTCCCGGGCAACAGGCTCCAGCCAATCCAGAATGGCGCTGAGATCAGTTTTCCAGATATTGCGGCCATCAATGACTCCCAGTGACAGTACTTTGTCAGACGGCAAACATGCCAGTATCTGCTTTACTTCACTGTGCCCGCGGACAGCATCCAGATGTAAACCCGCGACCGGCAGTTGGGTGGCCAGCTTGAGGTTTTGCTGCAAAGTGCCAAAGTAGGTGGTCAGCAGAATCCTGATATGGCATTTAGCCAACGCCTGGTAGGCGACATGATAGGCCTGTTGCCATTCGGGTGATAACTCAGTAACCAGTGCTGGCTCGTCAATCTGTACCCATTCCACCCCACAGCGCTCAATATTAATCAGCAACTGTAGATACTGAGGCAGCAGTTTATCCAGTAATGACAGTGGGTCTACCTCATCTTTCGGCTTGCCAAGCAGCAGATAGGTGAGGGGGCCAATCAGCACAGGTTTGGGTGTATAGCCCTGGGATCTTGCCTGGTGGATCTGTTTCAGCAGTGGTTTATCGTTGAGTGAAAACTCAGTCTGTTTGTCGAACTCAGGCACTATGTAGTGGTAGTTGGTATCAAACCACTTGGTCATTTCGGCTGCGCAGGTGTGCTGCTGTTCTTCGTCCTGATGAGAACGCCCCCTGGCGATTCGGAAATAGCGCTGCAGATCAGTATCAGATTCAGACACAAAGCGCTCAGGAATATTGCCAAACATCACTGAGTGGTCCAGCACATGATCATAAAGGGACAAATCGCCAACGGGCTGGAAATCAAGATTGGCCTGTAGCCTGAGGTTTTCTTCAAAACAGGTGTGTGCTTGTTGCTCCAGCACCTGACTGTCGGTGTCGCCTTGCCAGAACTTCTCCAGTGCGAATTTTAATTGCCGTTTGCCGCCAATACGGGGAAAGCCGAGGTTATGTACTGTGGTCATCATCAATCCTTAATCAGTCTGTATAAAATTGGACATTTAGATGGCTAGATGTCTTAATGCATTCTAGTGGCAACTGATTGATGAAAAACAATGATATGTTTGCATCAACTTATGAATGTTGCTCATGGATTGAGGTGGAGTGCAGGAGTCAGGGATGTTAGAGCGAATTCATTTGGAAATACTGACGGCGATAAAGGAGCATGGCACGTTGACCAAAGCCGCAGCGGCGCTATGTTTGTCTCAATCTGCTTTGAGTCACAGCATCAAAAAGCTCGAAGGTATGCTGTCGACCGAGATATGGCAGAAAGAGGGGCGCAATTTGCGTTTAACGGCAGCAGGTGAGCGTATTCTGGCGTTGGCCAATCGGGTGTTGCCACAGTTCTCCCACACTGAGTTATTGCTCAGCCAGATTGCCAAAGGTGAGATGGGCTCGCTGAGAATAGGGATGGAGTGTCACCCCTGTTATCAGTGGTTGCTTAAAGTGATTGCGCCTTATCTGGATAATTGGCCTGAGATAGATATTGATGTCAGACAGGAGTTTCAGTTTGGGGCATTGGGCGCACTGCTGAGTTACGATATCGACCTGCTGATCACGCCTGACCCCCTGTATCACACTAGAATCGAATATATTCCCGTGTTTGACTATGAACACAGGCTGGTGGTGTCCGCTTTACATCCGTTGGCAGCAGCAGAGCAGGTATTACCTGAGCAACTGGCAGATCAGGTGCTGTTCAGTTATCCGGTTGAACCACAGCGTCTGGATATCTTCAGCCAGTTTCTCAGTCCGGCCAAATGCTCGGTCAGGAAACATAAAATTATTAAGACTACGGAAATCATGCTGCAGATGGTTGCAGCCGGTCGGGGAGTATGTGCGCTGCCGGGATGGCTGGTGGAGGAGTATTCAAACTCCATGGCGATTAAAAGCCTGCGGTTTGGTGAGCAGGGGATTGCCAAGCAGATATTTGTCGGGGTTCGCACAGGTGAGCAAAAGATTGAATATCTCAATGACTTTATAGCCCAGGCCTGTGCGACCGGATGATGAATTCAGGAATACCGCATTACTCTTCCGGGTAGACCTTGTCTTTGAACTCACACAAATCTTCAATCATACAGCTTCCACAGCGGGGTTTACGGGCCAGACAGGTATAGCGTCCATGGAGGATAAGCCAGTGGTGAACATCTACCTTAAACTCTTTGGGAACCACCTTTTCCAGCTTCTGCTCTACCGCCACCACATCTTTGCCCATGGCAAACTTGGTACGATTTGAAACCCGGAAAATATGAGTGTCTACGGCAATCGTTGGCCAGCCAAAGGCGGTATTGAGCACAACATTGGCTGTTTTACGGCCCACGCCGGGTAGAGCCTCCAAAGCCTCACGGCTTTCCGGCACTTCGCCCTCGTGTTTATCCAACAGGATGCGGCAGAGCTTATTAACATTTTCAGCCTTGGAGTTGAACAGACCTATGGTCTTGATGTACTCCTTGAGACCATCCACTCCGAGATCCCAGATTGCCTGAGGCGTATTGGCCACAGGGAACAGCTTATCAGTCGCCTTGTTCACACTGACATCGGTTGCCTGAGCCGACAGGGTCACGGCAACCAAGAGTTCGAACGGGCTGGAGAAGTTCAGTTCAGTCTCCGGATGTGGATTGTTTTCCCTTAAACGTTCCAGTATCTGGCGTCTCTTTTCTGCATTCATCAGTTCACCTTGGTGATTCTGGCGCGAGCAATTTCCTGCTGCTCAGCTGTTGGTTGTTTTTCTTGTAGTTTGGTGTCAATTACATTTTTCAATGCAATCAAAAATCCCATTGCGAGGAAGGCACCCGGTGGCAACATTGCCAACAGGAATGATGTATCCACATGCCATACCTGTATGGTCATATTGGCAGCCCAGCTGCCCAGCAACTGATCTGCTCCGGCGAACAGGGTACCCTGACTCAGGATCTCTCTGACAGCACCCAGTACCACCAGGACGGCGGTAAAGCCCAGGCCCATCATCAAGCCATCAAAAGCGGCTTTGGCCGGAGTATTACGGGAGGCAAAGGCTTCTGCGCGACCAATGATGACACAGTTGGTCACAATCAAAGGCAAAAAGATACCCAGCGACAGGTACAGGCCATAGGCGTAGGCATTGATCAGCAATTGAACCGTAGTCACCAGCGCGGCAATGATCATCACAAAGACAGGGATGCGGATCTCTTTGGGGACAAAATCACGCACCAAAGAAACCAGGATATTGGAGAAGATCAGCACCAACATGGTAGCGACGCCCAACCCCAGAGCGTTGGTGACTGTGGCCGTGACGGCCAGCAAGGGACAAAGGCCCAGCAATTGCACCAGCCCCGGGTTGTTTTTCCAAAGTCCCTGCCAGGCGATCTCTCTGTAATTACTCATGGGATACTCCACAGGTCAGCGGCTGACTGAAAATCTGTTGTTTATTGGCATTGAAATACAGCAGGGTGTTTTTCACCGCTTTGACATAGGCTCTTGGGGTGATTGTGGCACCGGTGAACTGGTCAAACTCGCCGCCATCTTTTTTCACGCCCCATTGCTTGTCATTGGCACTCTCAATGGTTTTATGGTTAAAGCCAAGCACCCAGTTGGACTTTTTAAGCTCAATTTTGTCACCCAGCCCGGGTGTTTCTTGGTGATTCAAAGTACGTACGCCCAATACCTCACCTTTGCTGTTGATACCTACAATCAGCTTAATTGCGCCGCTGTAACCATCAGGCGCTATGGTTTCAATCGCGATAGCGACCGGCTTTCCATCTTTGGTAGCAATAAAAGCAGGCATATCCTCTTCTGTACCCAGAGCTTCTTCATCATTCAGCAGGGTGCAGTTATCGGTCAGTACATTGTCATGAATACTGGCGGGAATAATCTGTCCCAGAACCTGTAGTAATTGCTGCTGTTCCTGGGCCTTAATCTGATCACGGGTCAGGTCGTTCACCACAGCAACCAATGCGGTACACAGCAGGGCAAACAAGGCCAGCAGCAAACCGTTTTTAATCATGGATTTTTTCACTTGTTACTCCGTAATCTCAGTTGCCGGATCTGTGGCCATAGGTGCGGGGGCGCACATAATAGTCAATCAGCGGAGCACACAGGTTAGCCAGCAATACGGCAAAGGCCACCGCATCCGGATAACCGCCGTATTGACGGATAACATAAACCAGTACACCGATTAACGCGCCGAATATCAGGCGTCCGCGGTTACTGGTAGCTGCAGTGACAGGATCCGTGGCAATGAAAAAGGCTGCCAGCATGGTGGCGCCGGAAAACAGGTGGAACACAGGTGAACCATGGGTATCAGGGTTCATCATGAAACCAATACCTGAGCAGATGAATAGGGCTGCCAACATACCAGTACTGATTTGCCAGCGGATGGCGCCAAGCTTAAGCATCACCAGACCACCGGCCAGATAGGCCATATTCACCCAGAACCAACCAATACTCAGACCTTCATCAAATAGTGGCTTTGCCAGTACTTCTGTGCTGGTCAGCCCCATGGACAGGCCGGTTTTCATGGTGTCCAGTGGCGTCGCCATAGTGGTGCCATCAATGCCGAGACGGAACAGGTTAATATCACCAGAGCCCGGCAGGAAAATCTGACTGATACTGGCCAGCAGGTCCGGACTGTATTGCGCCGCCGGGGCCGGTGCAACCCAGGTGGTCATCTGTACCGGATAGGCGATCAGCAAAAGTACATATCCAGCCATGGCAGGGTTAAACAGGTTATTACCCAGACCACCATAAAGGTGCTTCACCACCACAATGGCAAACAGGGTACCGATCACAATTACCCACCATGGAGCCAGAGGCGGAATGGCAATACCCAGCAGTAATGCGGTCAGTACGGCGCTGTAATCACCCAGGGCGACACCAACGGCTCGCTTGCGCAGTTTCATCACAGCGGCTTCAGCTACCAGAGCAACGGCGATGGCCAGCAATACCTGAATCAGGCTACCCCAACCAAAGTAAACGCACTGCACCACAAGCCCGGGCAGGGCGCACAGGATGACCCGCTGCATGACTGTAGCGGTTTGACTGTTTTTGGTGACATGGGGTGATGAGGTTATTTTAAACGCCATCTGTTATTCCTTATCTTCGGCATCTTTTGCCGCTTTCTTGGCTTTGGCCTTGGCGATCGCTGCTGCAATACGCGCCTTTTTAATCTCTTCAGCAGACTGCGCTGGCGCCTGTTCACTCTGATCTGAGTCAGGCTTCTGAGGAACCGCTTTGTCAGCAGTGTCGTCAGGCCCGGTAGATATCGCCTCGGGCGTTTCGTCATTCAACGGAGCTGCATTATCCGGGCGTTGTACTTCACCAGCTTGTTGGGCCGCTTTCTTAGCCTTTGCTTTGGCGATTGCCGCAGCAACCCTGGCTTTTTTGAGCTCTTCTGCCGACGGCTCCGCTTTTGGTTTCGCTTCAGCGGGCTCTGAATTCAAATCAGGCTCAGCAGAGTTAACATCGGCTGGCTGTTGCTGCACATGCTCATCACTGCCTTGGCCCTCACCAGCTTGCTGGGCTGCTTTCTTTGCTTTGGCTTTGGCAATGGCTGCGGCAACTCTGGCTTTTTTAGCCTCTTCGGCTGTGAGTTCCACCTCTGGCTTTGGTTCAGTGATTTCTGACTGAGTATCCTCAACAGTGCTTTTGCTCTCACCAGCTTGTTGAGCCGCTTTTTTTGCTTTGGCTTTGGCAACGGCTGCAGCGACTCTGGCTTTTTTGGCTTCCTCGGCAGAGAGTTCACCTGGGTCAGACTGAGCCATTGAGTCAACACTGGCTTGCTCGGGTCTCTGATCTTCCGGGGTGTGTGCTCCGGCATCCTTGGCTGCGGCCGCGGCTTTTTTCGCCTTGGCCCGGGCAACGGCTGCGGCAATTTTGCCTTGCCTGTCGTCAGCCTTTGGTTCAGAGCTGTCTGCTGCCTCATATGCTGACTTGTTGTCAGAGTCACTTGGCGGCTCAGCCTGTTGGGCTTGCTTAAGAGCCTCCTTCTTGGCTTTGGCTCTGGCAATTGCAGCTGCAACCTTATCTTTCTGGCTGTCTGCAGAGGCTCCGGAGGTCTGACTAGTACCAGCTTCGGCCTCTTTATCTGACTGCATCGCAGCTTTCCTGGCTTTGGCACGGGCGATAGCTGCCGCAACTTTGTCCTTTTGGGCGTCGTTAGCCTGGTTTTGCTCAGGGACAGGGCTATCACTCTGGGCTGCTTGCGCAGCTTTACGGGCTTTGGCTCTGGCCACGGCATCAGCGACCTTATCTTTACGGTCTGCGCCTGCTTCCGGAGTCGCTGCAGTGGTGGCTTTCTTGGCCTGAACCCGGGCGAGTGCTGCTGCTATGGCGTCTTTCTCGCCACCGGACATATTGGACTGGCGTCGCTCTGCGGCTTCTTTTGCCTTGGCTTCCCGTTGGCGTTTTTCCTCTTCCAAGCGCGACTGTTTGGCTTCAAACCTTTGTTTGGCACGCTCGGATTTCAACTTCTCTTCATTGGCATTGCGAATCGCGGACTTGGCTACCCGGAAATACTCCACCAGAGGAATGTCGCTTGGGCATACATAGCTGCAACAGCCGCACTCAATACAGTCGCGCAGGTTGTAGTCTGACGCCTTGTCATAGTCTCCGGATTTTGAGTGCCAATAGAGTTGCTGCGGAAGCAAGCTGGCGGGGCAGGCCTGGGCACACTCGGTACAGCGAATACAGGAAAGTTCCTTCGCATCCACTGACATTTCCGCGGATGAGGGCACCAGCACACAGTTAGTGCCCTTAAGGACAGGAACCTGAATCAAAGGCAGGGTATAGCCCATCATAGGGCCACCGATAATGACCTTTTGATCGGCTTCAGGGTTAAAACCACAGCATTTCAGCACATGGTCGACCCGGGTACCTATTGGCATCCAATAGTTGCCCGGTTGGGCGACATTACCGCCGGTCACAGTGACGACACGTTCGATAAGGGGCTTGCCCAGCAGTACAGCATCGCTGATTGCCGCGCAGGTTCCTACGTTGTGAACCAGAATCCCCAGTTGAGCCGGAATGGCGCCAGAGGGAACCTCTTTACCTGTCAGTAATTGAATCAGCTGCTTTTCACCGCCGGATGGATATTTTGTTGGAACCACTGTTACCCGGGCGACGCCGGCAGGCAGTTTGCTGGCACTTAACGCGTTACGCAGTGCGTCTGCAGCCTCTGGCTTGTTATCTTCTATACCCACAATCATGCGTTGAGGGTTCAGAACCTGATGGATGATCTCCATACCGGACAGGATCTTATCCGCGTGTTCGCGCATTAAGCGGTCATCTGAGGTGATATACGGCTCACACTCTACGGCATTGATGATGACCAGTTCTATATCACTGGCCGGTGACAATTTGATATGGCTTGGGAACGCGGCGCCCCCCATGCCTGCAACGCCAGCAGCCTGAACACGAGAAACTATGTCATCGTTGGACAGAGTCTCCAGAGAGGCGCTTTGCAGGTCTACCCAGCTGTCTTTTCCATCTGCTTGTATTACACAGGTGTTAACCGGCAATCCGGACGCATGGTTGCTGGGGCGGGGTTCAATCGCTTTGATTACCCCGGAAGTAGGGGCGTGGACCGGCAGATGATGCTGGTTCAGACCATGGGTTAGAGGCTGGCCTTTTAAGACATGATCGCCAACCGCAACAGCCATGGATGCCTGCTCTCCCACCTGGGGAACGGGCACATAATAGTATTCATCCAACGGCAGGGTACCGATGGCAGTCTGGTTTGACAGGTGTTTTTGCTCGGGAGGATGGATGCCGCCGGGAATGCGCCACACTACGCCATTGTCCAGTTGTTCCAAATTTGTCAGCACGACTTTTCCTCTTCCACAAACTTCACCGGAATAGTTTCCAGACCTTTTAGCTTCCAATCCCAGTTTCTGAGATCAGTTTGTACGGGCACCATGTCAATACAGTCCACAGGACAGGGTTCGACACACAGATCGCAACCTGTGCAATCTGCGGCAATGACGGTATGCATCATTTTGCCCGAACCAAGAATGGCATCTACAGGGCATGCCTGAATGCACTTGGTACAACCAATACACTCTTCCTCGCGGATAACGGCGACCTTTTTTACTGGCTCCTCCTCAACGGCAGCGACGGGCTCAGGGTCAACACCCATCAACTCAGCTAGTTTTTCCATCGTGGCTGTACCACCGGGAGGACAGCGATTGATTTTTTCGCCATTGGAAATGGCTTCTGCATAAGGACGGCAGCCAGGGTACCCGCATTGGCCACATTGGGTCTGGGGCAGGGTCGCCTCCAGTTGATCAACAATGGGGTTGCCTTCGACTTTAAATTTCTGCGCCGCGAATCCCAGAATGACACCGAAGACCAGTGCCAACAGAGTCAGCAGCACGACAGCTGTGATAATGGTGGTCATTACTATTTTACCAATCCTGTAAAGCCCATAAATGCCAGGGACATCAGGCCGGCAGTGATCATGGCGATGGCACCGCCTTTGAAGGGCGCAGGTACATCGGCGGCAGCCAGGCGTTCGCGCATGGCGGAAAAGAGAACCAGTACCAGAGAGAAGCCAACAGCGGCGCCAAAACCATAAATGGCCGACTGCATAAAGTTGTGGTCTTCATTGATATTGAGCAGGGCAACGCCCAATACGGCACAGTTGGTGGTGATCAAGGGCAGATAGATACCCAGAGCACGGTGCAGAGTTGCACTGGTTTTTTGTACCAACATCTCAGTAAACTGCACGACCACGGCGATAACCAGGATAAAGGCCATGGTTCTGAGGTAATCCAGTTCAAAGGGGGCCAACAGGAAAACGTTGACCAGATAGCTGAGTATGGATGCCAGGGTCAGTACAAAAGTCGTGGCCATCGACATGCCGATAGCAGATTCCAGTTTGCTGGATACCCCCATAAAGGGGCAGAGGCCAAGAAATTTGACCAATACGAAATTGTTGACCAGTACGGTACTGATCAACAACAGTAGATATTCGCTCATCTCATCATATGTTTAGTCTGGGCTTGGCAATATTATCGGCCTTTTGAGGGGCATAAACAACATGGGAAAAGCAGGGTTACTGGGTGTTGATTTATTTTTGTTCAGATAATGCCCCAAACCTGGGGCATTATGGTGTCACTGACCAGTTTGTCGTGACAGGGGAAAATTTAATGGAACGCCTTTCAGCCAACTTTGCGATTCACTTGCAGTTCCTGTGGACGAGAGATATAAAATCCCTGCATACCGTCAACAAGTAGCTTTTCCAGTTCAATTTTTTCTTCCTGGCGCTCGATGGCGGTTGCTACTACCTGAATGCCGGCACGCCTCGAAATATCAACCAGGGTACGAACATAGAAGCGGTTATTACCATCCTGGTCGATTCGGTGACTATAGCTGCCATCCAACTTGATGTAGTCAGGCAATACTTCACGGAAGAACTTGAATGAAGTAAATCCATGGCCAAACTGTTCAACCGAAACTTTGGCACCCAGCGCATGACAGAGTTTCACAAAACGCGATGCAGCAAGCAGGTTGGACTGCATACTGTTTTCCGATACCTCAAATACCAGCCGGGACGCCAGAGCACGCTGGTTAAGTAAAACATTCTTCATCCACAGCAGAAACTCGTTGTTGGTGATGCTTTCGCCGCTGATATTGATACCGTACTGACTGGTCAGGTTGGGCGAGCTTGCCAGGATCTCCAGTACAGTGGCGATAATGGCTTTATCAATACGGTCACTCATCTCGTAGCGCTTGGCCATAGCCAGTACTGTCTGAGTGGGCAGCGCATTACCCGCATGATTATGAAAACGCGCCAGTAACTCTGTGTATCCCTCTGCACCGGTTCTGCTGGGTTGGATCGGTTGTTGGAAAAACTCTATGGTCTTATTGTCGACTATTGCATTGATAATCGTCTGCCACTGATGTTCTCCGGCATTAATGTCATCCGGAGCTTTCTCCATGATGTAGACGGAATTGGGAGATTGAGTCAGCGCTATGGTAATAGCGGTATCCAAATGATTGAGAATAGTGGAAGGCTCTGCCCCCGACTGACAGGGGACCACCCCTGTATAGGCGATACTGTCGGTCACATATTTGGATTGGATTGAATTGAATTCGACTTTCAACTGACCAAGTGTCGTTTCCGCCTGAGCAATGGCTAGGTCAGGTATATAGATTGCAAAATCACCGGAATTTATCCGAAAGCACTCTGCCTCTGGCATGTTTTTGAGCGTGGCCCTGATGATATTGGCAATATGCAACAGATAATCATCACCGGCCTCACGGCCTTTATCCTGGTTAATTGATGAGAGCTCAGTTGCTTTGATTTGCGCGATAACACCAAGACGAGGGCGTTGGTCTTTAAAAATGGTATCCAGCTTGGCCGAGAATTTCTGCGGCGTGCCAAAACCTGTCAAATAGTCATGAAAAGCGACCTTTTGTAGTTGGTCGTTTTCGACGGCGACCTCATCCATCGCTTTCTTGAGATCTTTACGGCAGTTTTCCAGCGCATTTGAAACGGGTTTAAATATTCCCCCTAACTTTGAGCTGGCAACAGAGGCGTAATTAAGGTTGGGGATCTGCGATATATACTGGGCTGCGTAGCGAACACGCTTTTTGACACTGGATACGAACAGCATAAAAGAGACCAGCAGTATCAGGTACCCACCCAGATAGGTCAGGCCTGTACGTTGCAGTGCAGTTAGCAGCTGCTCGGTTTGTTCGGGTCTGCTCAGCACAACCTGCAGGGTCGCGTTACCAATGTTTTGTTTTTGCTTGTTACTGATGGGAAATAACAGATCCATAACCGGATGGGGGTTAGCATTCAGCGCCCCATGAGTAAAATTGAATCTGCTGTCTTCAGCACTGATGTACTGAAAAAAGTTGAAAGAAACATCTTTGGATATTTGCTGGTACAGAGTGTCGCCTGAAGAAGTATCTGCGTATTTCTTCAGCTCTGCCTGGAACTGTTGCAGCTGGGTTGCAGACAACTCGTCATAGCGGGTTTTGCTCTGCTGATATTCAACAGCCGTTAAACCAGCAAAGGTTGCCAAAAGTACAAGATGAAAGGGGACTCTGATTCCCATATTCCTTTCCACCGTCTTCCTTAGTAGTCCATCAAGGGAGCAGTTTAAAATGGCTAACTGCCCTAAAGGTTTCCTTTATGAGTATGACGCTCATTTGGAATAAATGCCTTATTTTTTTACGTTTCCCGGAATAAAGCCTGATCGTTTTGCTGTAATGCAGATGTTTGGTCTTCTATGACCTTTGCGAACGAAGGCTGAGGTAGTTGGACGCCTGAGAAAAATTAACAGCTGGAGATGGCGCTCCACACTGCACTGACAGCGATTATAGAACACTTATTAAAGCGTCAATACTGCAAGTCTTTATCGGGAGAGCGTAAATTGTAACCCGAAGCTGGGTGTGAGGCTAAGAAAAATTTAAAAGCTCAGGTTAAGTAACATGGTTTGACTAAAAGCAAGGTTTTACCACGCGCCATTACAGACTTGATATCGCCATGACGGTGAAGTTCAGCGACAGCTTTTATGGATAGATCTTATGGACCGCTTGGTTAAAGGTAAACGACTTGGGGGAAGGGGATAGAGCAAGAAGATTAAGCGCGTTGGCTCCCCTGACTGGACTTGAACCAGTGACATACGGATTAACAGTCCGCCGTTCTACCGACTGAACTACAGGGGAATCGAATTTAACGCTTTTAGAGTGGCTCCCCCGACTGGACTTGAACCAGTGACATACGGATTAACAGTCCGCCGTTCTACCGACTGAACTACGGGGGAATTGTCTGTTTTGATGTGGCTCCCCTGACTGGACTTGAACCAGTGACATACGGATTAACAGTCCGCCGTTCTACCGACTGAACTACAGGGGAATTGCATCAAAAGCGCGATAAAGTGTGTGGCTCCCCTGACTGGACTTGAACCAGTGACATACGGATTAACAGTCCGCCGTTCTACCGACTGAA
>NZ_JBHRTD010000007.1:0-113391 GCF_042646185.1 Shewanella submarina | reverse complement strand
GAGGCTTTTCATGCCAGGGGCAGTTGCCGTTAGCGACCTTCCCTCTCGACCTGCTCATCAAGCTTTACTGCCCGTTGTGCCGTGTCGATGGAGGCGCATTATAGGGAGCTGAATTAATTGAGCAAGGGCTTTTTATCGAAACTCAGCACGACTGCTCAGGAACTGAACTTTTCGAACAAGCAATAGACCACAACGGGCAATTATGCAGCAACTTGCGCCAGAAACTGTGACAAACACCTCCTGCTACGGCTCAAATTTTCAGCAAGCCTATGGAGCTAAAGCAAATAATTCATTACCATGAACAAGGCTGTTAACAGCATTTACCTTATCTTCACATAATTTAGAGAAGAGTCTTATGCAGAAGTCATTTCTAGTTGTGGTTATTGCCGCATTTATCGGTGCTTTTGGAATTCATCAGTTTGCACCTGCATTCTCTGCTTCTATCGCTTTCTTTGCGGGCGCCATTATTGCTGCCCTGCTGTTTATGTTTCTTTCAGCATCTTCAGCCAAGAGTCAGGCCGATTATCAGGGACCTATGATGACATTATATGTAGGCAACTTGCCTTATCGGGTACACGAAGGAGAAGTAAAAGAACTATTTGAACAATATGGTGCGGTAAGCACAGTACGTTTGGTACGGGATCGCAAGACAGGTCGACGTAAAGGTTTTGGCTTTGTTGAAATGGCTGAGTCCGGCGCCAGGGAAGCTCTTGCCAAATTGAACGATTTCAATTTTCAAGAGCGTACCATTAAAGTGCGTGAAGCAAAGACCCAGGACAACGGCGACTCAGATAACAGTTGATCCTATTCTGCCGGGGGGAAGTAACTCAATTTGCTGAACCCCAGCAGCTCCAATCTCTCACATAAGCCAGGCTCAATATTTGCGGTAGTGTGATATCCCAGCAGTAACCCCATCTTTTCAGTCACCATACTATTATCAGGTAACAGTGAGTCCACTCTGCGGGCGATAGCTTTCCCCGAATCCAGTAATGACACCTTGTCACCCAGACAATCTCTCATCTCCTGCTTCAACATAGGGAAGTGAGTACAGCCCAGCACCAGCACATCAAGGTCAGTTTCCTTAATCGGTGCCAGGATTTTCATCAGGTCTTCATAATTAACCGGAGCTCCTGCCATCTTTCGCTCAGCCAACAGCACCAACTCTGAACTGGCAAACAGATGAACCTGAGAATCACCGGCAAAGTCTTCTATCAATTGTCTGGTGTAATCACGCTTGATAGTACCAGGGGTAGCCAGCAGCCCTATCTCGCCCACCCGACTCAACTGAGCCGCAGGCTTAATCGCGGGAACCACGCCAACCACAGGTATAGACAGTTGGGCGCGCAATGCAGGCAAAACCAAAGTACTGGCGGTATTACAGGCTATCACGACCAGAGCAGCATCAATTTGCCGGCTGAGTCTGACCACCAGGTCCACACAACCGGAGATCAAAACTTCATCCTGCAATTCACCGTAGGGCAGTCTTGCATTATCAAACAGGTACACATAATCCCGGCCGGGCAGCAGGCTACGGATCTCCGATAGTACGGATAAACCACCAATACCTGAGTCAAAAACAAGAATAGGCCGGAACACGCAAACTCCCATTGGCTGATAGAAAGGAGGGAAAATGAAATTTTCACACACTGGCTGGTGAAGCGTAAAGTGAAGAAACTGGACAACTGCTGGCTGTAGTATACTATTTGCGCCCCAAACGACAGACACAGGTGGTAAGAGACACATGAACTTTGCAGCTATGGACCCAACAAGCTATGACGCTCAGCTAAATGAAAAGCGAGCTTTGCTGGAACAGGATTTTGCCAAGTATCTGCCACCCGCTCTTGAAGTATTCCCATCCGAACCGACTCACTACCGCATGCGCAGTGAGTTTCGTGTTTGGCACGATGGCGACGACCTCTTCTACTATATGTTCGACAATGTAGAAAAGGTGAAAATACGTACCGACCAGTATCTGCCTGCCGGTAAGCTGATTAACGAGATGATGCTGGCTTTGATGGCAGAACTGCGTCCCAATCAGGTACTGCGCCGCAAACTGTTCCAGGTTGATTTCCTGTCGACCCTGAGTGGTGAAATTCTGGTGTCTTTGCTGTACCACAGACAGCTGGATGACGCCTGGATGGAAGAAGCCCGGGCCCTGAAGAACCGCCTGTCTGAAAAGTTCAACGTTAACCTGATCGGCCGCGCCCGTAAGCAAAAGTTCGAACTCGACCGCGACTTTGTGGTTGAGACCCTGAACGTTAATGGTCGCGACTACCACTATAAGCAGATTGAGAACTCCTTTACCCAGCCAAACGCTAAAGTCGCAGTAAAAATGCTGGAGTGGGCGCTGGATGCAACCAAAGACAGCAATGGCGATCTGCTGGAACTGTATTGTGGGAACGGTAACTTCTCTATAGCGCTGGCACAGAACTTTGACCGTGTACTGGCCACCGAACTGGCCAAGCCGTCAGTGGACGCCGCCCAATACAATATCAAGGTAAATGGTGTTGAGAATCTGCAGATCTTCCGTATGTCTGCCGAGGACTTCAGCGAAGCCATGAGCACCGGCCGCAAGTTCAAACGTCTGGAAGGCGTAGATCTGAAAAGCTATGTGTGCAATACCATCTTTGTCGACCCACCACGCGCTGGTTTGGATCCGGACACAGTGAAGCTGGTACAGGGCTATGAACGCATCCTGTATATCTCATGTAACCCGGATACCCTGAGAGACAACCTGGATGCCCTGAGCGAAACCCACAAAATCAGCCGTTTTGCTCTGTTTGATCAGTTCCCGTACACCCACCATATGGAGTGTGGCGTGCTGCTGGAGCGCAAATAATCCTGTGCTGATAAAAAAGCCGCTTCAGTCGAAGCGGCTTTTTCTTTAGAAGTAATACTTCAGTCCCAAGCTCACCATGTCATTACTAGCTGGCAAAGTGAAATGCTGCCACTCCAGGCTCACACCCAGCCCAAGCATTGCCTGCCATTCCACCCCCAAACCAAAATAGCCATCTGTTCCATGTTGTGAATCACTGGCAACTTTTACACCGTCGACATTAAATGCCCGATAGTCGTCCTCCCAGAAAAAAGCTCCCAATCGTGCTTGTGCTTTCAGTTGCGGAGTAATTGGGAGCCCCAACAAGATAGAGGTCGCAACCCCTTGCGCAGAGATAGGGTGCAGCTCCCCAGCCAAGTCATAGAATGCCTGACTATCGGGGACATTGCCTGAGTACCCTATCTCAACCTCGCCCAAATCTATGTATTCCACCGAGAAGGCCAGATAGTCGGTAAATTGATACCCGACACCTAGCTTCCACCCAAATCGCTCATCATCGATAAAAGTGATACCGGCATTCATCTCCGCCATCTGAGAGGAAATATTGCCTATATCTGTGTCAGATTGAACATAACCAAGATCACCGGAAACAAACCATGAGTTTTGCTTATCATCATTGGTTTCAGCTGACACCGTGGCTGTGCCACCCAATAATAACGCCAGAGCAGCTCCTATACGGGCGAATGGTAAACGGCACAATCCTGCCAATACCACCAGTAACAGCATTGAGATATACGACATACTTCCACCTGAGTTTTGGTTGATAACCTCTTCCTGTGCATATACAGCAACGCCACCCGGATCACGAATAACGCCATTTTCAACACCATCAGCGTCGTTGGCACCACCGTCCTTGATTGTTACCTGAACACACCAATCTCCTTCATTGAGACCTTCCTGATACAGCTCACTGCCAGGAGGAGGACAGTATCCAGGTTCCCCAGAAAAAGAGCTTATGAAGTTGTCACCATCGGAAACAAAATCAACCCAGGTGCCATCAATAAATTTGCGGTAAACAGCGTTAGCTGGAATGGCTTCACGCTGAGGCAATACAATAGATGCAGTGTCACCAGTGGATGGTAAATCATGAACTTCGAAATCGAACACACCACCAATATTGGTAAAGGAATCCGGCGTAATCGATGCGTTGGACGTAATGTCATCCTTAGTCAACTCAACCCCTTGATGCTCAGAGAAAAGAGCGAAATTACCCAAACGGCAGCTCAGGCCAGGATTACATTCGACGATATAAGCCTGCTGCTCTGAAACCCTCTCGGGCAACACATTTGGCTCATTGGAGCTGTCCAGATAATCAGGCAAACCATCAAGGTCACTATCCATAGTGCCTTCTTCAATATCTGTAATACCATCACCATCGCTATCGGCATAACCCAGCACAACAGCAGTATCCATTACCTTCAGGCGCAGTTGTGCTGAAGCCTGAAGTGATGGTTCGCCACTGTCACTAACCTGTATCCCCAGAGTCAACAAGCCAGACTGAAGCTGATCAGGGTCAAACTGCAACTTATTGCTAGCACTCTGAACATCTATCTCTGAGGTATCAAGCCACTCAAGTGTATGGGTATCAGCAATATTTACATCCCGAATTTGGGCAACAACAGTCACTTCACCAGCATCTTTGCTAATCCAGGACGTTGGTTCACCAGCTTGGTAAGCCATCAAGGATACCGAAGGTGCAATGTTTTCCTCCTCGATGAAAACCGTATGGCTGAATTTGGCACCCAAATTCAACTCATCACTCAAGGTGACAACAACTGATTCGCTCCCCTCTGACTCAACACCGTCATTGAAAATGCTGAAGGTGATAATACCTTCCATTCCTGACTCGATAGTGAGCTCACCCGAGACCAGGTCATGGTCTTCAATGCCAGCTGTACCGCTCACAGAGTACGGAATAACCAGGGGATATGCCGGAGATTCACCATTCAGGTGGACACCGATTGAGACAGTAACACCTTCAACAGCCTGCTGATCTTTACTCACTGAGACCAAGGGCGCTACGTGTACCAGCTGAACTGACTCAGCAATGTTGCCAGCCTCATCTTGGGCTTGCCAAATAACCTCATGGGTGCCAGGAGCAAATAAGGGCTTACCGTCTATCAATGACTTTGGCAAAGGCTCACAGCAACTTGTATTTACGCCGTTGATAAAGTCGGTTGCACTGGCCTTCCCCAGTTCCACGCGGGTAAACAAGGCATCGGCATCTACATAGACATCATCAGGTAGGGTAATGACAGGGGCAATATCGTCGACAAACGGATTCTGATTGGCATAACACTCTTCGCCATTGGCCATACCATCACCATCACTGTCTATCAGCGCATCGTCTGGATTATTGATATCCATTCCACAGGCCAACTCTTCAGCGTCAGCAATACCATCACCGTCAGTATCCCTAGCCAACACACGAATATTGAACTCTGGCAAACTCGCTTGGCTGAAACCATCGCTGACGGTTATCACCAGCCCGTTATACCGACCCACATCATCATAAGCAGGAGTTCCGGACAAGGTACCAGTGTTCTTATCAAATACCAGCCAGTCAGGTAGAGAATTGATGCTCAACGTCAATGGATCGTTGTCGGCATCAAACACCTCTGGGGTAAAGACATAACTATCCCCCTCGGTTATCTTGGTCACCGGTGTTCCGCTAATAACAGGGACATCATTCACTCCAGTGACAGTAACAGTTACTGTCGAGCATGAAGACTCACCCGCTAGATCCGTAACACAATAGTTAATGACCACCTCACCATTAAAGTTTTGAGGTGGGATATAAACCAACTTGTTATTGGCGATCTTTGCTGAACCCGTCTCTGTAGACACTGAGCTCAAAGTCAGCACATCACCACTATCAACATCCTCTGCTGATGCAATAATATCGACAATAAGCTCTCCGTCTTCAGCCATTGTCGAATCATCAGGGTTGGAAACTGGAGGGCTATTTGTCACTTCAACTTCAAGCAAGACTACTTCAATACCACCTCTGCCATCATCAATTGCAATGCTGACTCGATAGAGGTTATCGGGCACTGCGTTAAACGCCGGAGCAGAAACAAATGCCAACTCACCAGAGATACTATCAATTTCAAACAGATCAGTGTGCTCTCCCACTTCATCTGCACCATTACTGGAATTGTAAAGGCTGTAGCGCGGCTCATCACCGTCGATATCTGTGGCTGTAATCGTTGTTACCGAAGATTGGCCAAAGCGCACAGCAAACACATGCGACCCAGTATAGGTTGGAGCACGATTTACGTCGGCAATATCAATATCCAGAATCACTTCATTGGTTGCCAGCGCTCCCGCAGCGTCTTTGGCCCAAATACGGATATCGATATACTCCCCGGCTTGGGTGTAATCCGGGGTACCAGAAACAGAGCCTGTGCTCATGTCAAAGCCAGCCCAACCAGGCAGGTTTTCAACATAGAAGTAGGCCAAATCCGGCGAGTCAGCATCGGTAAGCACCGGAGTATAAGTAAATACCTGGCCTTCCTCGCCAAAGCGGGTCGGGCTAAGTTCTCCGGTAAATACAGGGGCATCATTGGCGTTATTCACCAGGATAGTAAACGGCACGATACTGTCTTCCAGTATGGTTCCGTCATCCAGCTCACTGCTAACTTTGATCACTATATCTGAATGGGCGCCGACATCGTCTTGCCCGGCCGTGCCGGTAAGCTCCCCTGTTGCGGTATTGAAACTCAACCAGCCAGGCAAATTCTCCACACTGAAGGTTAAATCCAATGAATCAGGATTGGTCACTACAGGGACAAAAGAGTAGGGCTGCCCCTGCAAAGCAATGTCTGTTGGCACGCCGCCAATCTTCAACATTGGGATAGTGATAACAGGCTCAGGCTTAGGCTCACCCTTGTCCTCTTCATCCAATGCAATCTTGTCTTCAAGCGCGTCAAAGTCCGCTGTATCCAAAGAGGTGTAATAAACGAACGCTACCGCGCCACCTGCGGGAATGGTTTCCGCGTTGTAGGTCAAGGTAATACCTGTGTCGCTGGTTACTATGTTGCCCTTATCTATTGGACTATCCCATGCATCAGAGACAAATGGGTCGGTATTGCTAAAGCCAAAAATAGATACCCGAACATTTTCATCTTTGGAGTAAAAGAAAATAGGCGAACGGGACTCATAGTCGGTCCATATCGGATCGCGTGAGCTGTAGGTAGATGCCTGAACGACCTCTTTGCCATCACCGGCAGCATGGCTATAGAGCACAACATTCTCGGTGCTGTACCCGCCGCCCGCATCCACGGTATTGTCCGGATCAAATGAGCGCATATAGCGCACATTCTGCATATTCTCATCTGAGATATTCGACAGAGTTACTACATTGCGGAAGTAGCTATCCTTTTCATCAAAAGTGATTTTTTGCTGAACAACCAGCGTGTCATCCCATATGGACTTCAATTTGGCGCCAACGGTTTTGTTAGCAGGGTCCGAGATATCCTGTACCGTCGTAGATAGCTGTTTCGCCCCCTGAACTGCGGAATTGGATTTGGCATGAGCCCTACCAGAATTATCCCTATAGCCGACCACAAAACGCTCTTCTGGACTGCCGGGCAAAAAGTAGTCCATGGAGATATCATCGCCCTGACCGAACCCATCAATATCGCGACTCATACCAATATTAGAGCGGGCCTTGGTGCCATAAAACCCCTTAGGCTTACTGCCTTCAGTACCAAAATCACCCCACTCAGAGATACCCAGCTCGATGTTTTTACCGCCCAGGAAAATTTCACCGTTCACCGTATCAGCACGGCTATCACCGCCTTCAACTTCATCAGGGTCAAAAGTCACAATAACGGTAATAGACTGCACGGCTTGTATGCCAGACTCATTATCAGTCGCAGACACTATGACGTGGTACTCATTGTCTCTGTCAGCATCAGTCGGATTATCCCAGTCTGGTTTGTCGATAAAGCTAAGCTTTCCGGAAGCTTCGTTCACCTGGAACAACGCCTGTTCTGTACCGCCAACTATCGAGAACAAAGGCGCCGTTTGTTGGTTCAGGGTCTTTATATTTATGACTTCACGCTGATTTTCCAGCACAGTAATCACTCGCGGCGTTACCACGGCATATTGGGTTTGATTGGCTTCCTGATAATCGGAAATACCATTACTGTTGGTATCATCAAACACGCTGGCATCATTAGGGTCTGAGTCCACATCATCCGGCACACCGTCACCGTCGCTATCAACGGCTACGGAAATGCTGATGGCCTGGCTGAATACCCCTCCCAAGCCATCGTCCGTTTGCACTCGGATAGAGAAGCTACCTGCTTCCAGGTTTGCATAATCGCTGGCGATGACTTTATCGCCAGCGATAGAGAACAGGCTGTTGTTTGTATCACCAGCACCGTCATCCAAGCTATAGGTAAAGCTCTCTGGCGCTGGGTTGTCTGCATCGACAGACAACAATTGTCCAACTTCCGCGGCGCCGTAACCCGCCACCAGGTTGTAGTTAACTAATTGGATGGCTGTGGGAGCTTCATTAGGCGGTGGAAGAACCCGCAATACCGTGCAATGCTCTTCCGTCGCTAAGCCATCAGTGATCTCAAAACACACATTGGCATCGCCGATATCCACTACATCAGGAGTGCCTAGCACATTGGTAGTTTTCAAAACAGAACGAACACGGAAATTACTCCTATCAGCAATATATAATGTACCGTCCTTGGCAATATCCATTGCGCTAGGATAACGAAACGATGCCATCAATGCGTTGGTGGAATCTTTATACGTCGGTTCGCCATCGCCAGCGAAAGTCGTGACCTCACCACTGGCAGCATCGATACGTCGAACTCTGTGAGAGCTGTATTCCAGCACATAGACATTGCCATCATTGTCGACACTAACAGCGATTGGACTGTTAAATGATGCAGACAATCGGTCAGCGCTGTTATCAGCCCCTGCGTCACCAGTACCGGCAAAAGTAATCACATCACCAGATGGCGTGATTTTTCTGATGGCATGATTGCCGCTGTCGGCGACATAGATGTTGTCGTTAGCATCAATTGCCAGCCCCTGTGGGCCGCCAAAGGAAGCATTAGTGCCGTTAGCATCATCAAACCCAGAAATGCCGGAACCTGCAAACGTGGTAACTATCCCGGTTCCGGCTTCGATTTTATTGATAGTCTTGTCTACAGGTGAGGCTGTGTAAATATTCCCTATAGAGTCAACGACGACACCATATGGACTGGATACTGTTGCTACAGTGGAGACTAAGCCGGTTGTGCGATCCAGTTTCCTGATTTTATTGTTGCCTTCATCGGCAATGATTAGGTTACCTTCATTATCCAAAGTTAAATGGCGTATATGGCCAAACGATGATGACAATCTATCTCCGTCTACTGAACCTTCGGTTCCATCACCTACGTATGTAGTAACACCATCATGGGCCAATCTCCGAATGATAAAATCAAAGAATTCCCCTATATAAATTTCTTCGCTATTTAAGGCTGTGATACCCCAAATAGTTTTAAAACTGGCCTGCATAGGATCCGCATCATTGGTCACGCCAGAAGCACCACTACCAGTCAAGGTTGTAACTTCTGTCCGATTAGTCAGTGCAGCCCAAGCTGGCAATGAGGAGCTAGATTTAATGCTCCAGGTTAGCGGGTCACCATCAGGATCGCTGGCGTTAAGGCGTAATGCCAGTGTGTCACCAACTGTTACCTCATATAATGGCTCCATATTTATCACTGGGGCAGTATTGGCAACAGCCTGACCAGCAAAAATAGAAAAGCCCATCACTCCTGACATCACTGAATGACAAGTTCTGGATAAGGAATCAGTGATTTTAGTGAAAGTTAGAGGCAGAACGGCCTCCAATTGAGCATCGGAGATAGATAGATTTTTGCGCGTCATTATCAATCCTTTTGATCACTACATGCACGACAATTTGATTGTTTGACGCAATTCCGTTAACACGCCAACAAGACCCCAAAGACTAACAATAACGACACAAATTATCCACAATCAGACAGCAACACTTTGTTTCAATTGCGTAAATTTAGTCATTACTTATTTAGTATAAATTGACTTATCTCTTAAAACCCAAGAATTGAAAGTGAGCATAAGGTGCGGGTTGCTGGTTTACCGGTTGTTCTTTGTAAACCGAAGGAATGTGACGGGAGAAATGATTCCACAACGCGGCAAAAGCTACAAAAAAGGCATACTCACTGGTATGCCTTCTAAATTCTGCAAAATATAAACTACTTGTTTTCCATCTTTTGCTGAAGGGCCTCGGCACCTTTGGCGACCATGCGCAGTTGCATCACCAACTGCTCGGCCAGCTCTTTGCGTTCAACCCGCTTCATATCCAGAGCGGCAGCACCAGCGTTGAACACCAGGGTCACCAGAGCTTCAGCCTGGGCCCGGGCCAGCTCGGGATTGCGGCCGACTCTGTCTTCCGTGTAGTGTGCCAACTCAGAAATAAAATGTTCTATCTCCCGGGCAACCGCAGCGCGGAAAGCGGCGGAGGTGCCGGAACGCTCGTGCAGCAAAATGCGGAATACGTTGGGGTTGGAATCCAGCACTTCCATAAAGGTTTCCACCGAAATACGGATAACGCTGCCACCGGCCTCAGCACGCTGGCGTCCTTTACGCATCATCTGTCTCAGCGTCAGGCCACCTTCATCTACCATGGTCAATCCAAGCTCATTCATATCCTTGAAGTGACGATAAAAAGAGGTCGGTGCGATATTGGCTTCCCGGGCAACCTCCCGCAGGCTCAGACTGGAAAAACTTCTTTCCGCACTCAGCTGGTTAAATGCTGCATCAACCAAAGCCCGTCTGGTTTTTTCTTTTTGTTGCGCTCTGATCCCCATCCTGCCGCTCACAATAATCTAAGTGGAATCAGCAAATAATACCGATTTTACAAACAAAACACAGCCCCGGCAGCAGAAGCTTCGGCCTGTTCCCACAGGCTGCAGCAACTGGTCTGTTTACATTGGCGTTACCTTGACGCATCAAAGGTTTACAACTAAATTAGCTTACAGATGTACGCTCAAAACAGAAATGGAAATCCAATGAAGCGAAAACCCCCTGTTCTTTGGCTTAATGTAGCCTTCTTTGCCCTGACCTTTTTTGGTGCACTGATATTGGTGCCCTGGCGGGGATTCACCCACGGTTTTGAAGGAATGGAATGGCTGGCCTTTGGTTTGCTGGCATTTTTCAGTGGACTGTCGATTACCGCTGGTTATCACAGACTCTGGTCTCATAAGACATACAAAGCCAGTGCCCCCGCCCGCTTTCTGTTTGCCCTCGGCGGCGCATTGGCACTGCAAAACTCAGCATTACACTGGAGCAGCGACCACAGGGTTCACCACAAACATGTGGATGACAACGACAAAGATCCCTACTCCGCCAATATGGGCTTCTGGTACAGCCATATCGGCTGGATGCTGAGGGAGTATCAGGCTCACAGGTACCACGACTACAAGAATGTGCGGGATCTGCAGAATGATGCCATCGTTATGTGGCAGCACAACCACTACCTCAAGCTGGTCGTGCTGATGAACATAGGCCTGCCGGCGTTTCTGGGTTGGCTCAATGGCGACATACTATCCATGCTGCTGTTGGCGGGATTGATGCGTCTGGTACTGGTTCACCACTGTACTTTCTTTATCAATTCTCTGGCCCATATCTGGGGCAGCCAACCCTATACAGACAAGAACACTGCCAAGGACAACGGGGTTCTGGCCTTCTTTACCTACGGCGAGGGCTACCACAATTTCCACCACATCTTTGAGTACGACTATCGGAACGGCATTAAGTGGTGGCACTACGACCCAACAAAGTGGCTGATCAACCTGCTGGCCTGGTGCGGTCAGGCCAAAGATTTGAGGAAGGTCCCACAGGAAAGAATCGAAACCGCCATGCTGCAGATGCAGCTCAAGCACGCCAGTAATAAAGTGGCGCAACTGCCAAATTGCGATGAAGTGCTGGAGACCTTGCAGTACGAGTACGATGCCCTGAGAGAAAAGCTCAGCAGCTACTACCAGGCCAAAAAGGCGCTGCTGGATGCCAGACGTCAAAAATTGTGTGTCCAGCAACTCAACGAACAGGTGTTAGCACTTAAAGTTCAACTTGCTCAGCAAGTTAAACAGTGGCGACAACTGACTCATCAGTACGCCTGAGCCACAAAACCAAGTTAAAGCCTGACGGCCACCTTGCATGGTGGCCGTATCTGATTATTATGGTCGCCATTAAACTCCATACAGATATGTCCCACATACAGGTTTGTGAACTATGGCAGAGTCCGGCATCAAACTCACTGAATACAGCCACGGCGCAGGTTGCGGCTGCAAAATTTCCCCCAAAGTTCTGAGCACCATTCTGGCGTCCCAGCTTCCGGTATTTAAAGACCCCAATTTGCTGGTCGGCAACCAGAGTCGTGATGATGCTGCCGTTTATAAGCTGAACGACGAAACCGGCATAATCAGTACCACTGACTTCTTTATGCCGATTGTGGACGACCCATTTACCTTTGGCCGAATCGCTGCAACCAATGCCATCAGCGACATCTACGCCATGGGCGGCACACCTATTATGGCAATCGCCATTCTGGGCTGGCCGGTTAATGTACTGAGCCCTGAAATCGCCCAACAGGTGGTAGATGGCGGCCGTCAGGCCTGTGCCGACGCCGGCATTATGCTGGCCGGTGGCCACAGCATAGATGCGCCTGAGCCTATCTTTGGCCTGGCGGTAACAGGCCAAATCCCGTTGAACGAACTCAAGCAGAACGACACAGCCAAGGCTGGTGATCGCCTGTATCTCACCAAGCCGATCGGTATCGGCATTTTGACCACAGCGCAAAAGCAGAAGAAGCTGGCTGATGAAGACGGGCATATTGCTGTCGATGCCATGTGTCAGTTGAATAAGATTGGCGCCCGTATCGCCAAGCTGCCGGGCGTGAATGCCATGACTGATGTCACCGGCTTTGGTCTGGCAGGTCATCTGCTGGAGATGTGCCAGGGTGCCGATGTCCATGCCTCAGTAGACCTTGCCAAATTGCCACTGCTGGAGAAAGCCAGACATTATCTTGAACTGGGTTGTGTACCCGGTGGCACCCACAGAAACTTCGACAGTTATGGTGAACACCTGCCCCAGCTGACCGATGAGCAGAAAGCACTGCTGTGCGATCCACAAACCAGTGGCGGCCTGCTGGTTGCCGTCGATGCCGATGGCGAAGCAGCACTGCAGAAATTGCTCAGGAGTGAAGGCATAGAGCCTGTCTGTATTGGTACTCTGACAGCCAAGACAAATCAGGATCAGTGGGTGGAATTGATCTGATGAGTCAGAACATCATTCCCGCCGGTCAGTATCGCGACATCTTTCTTGCTGACCGTCCCATGATCGACAGCCGTGCGCCCATTGAATTTACCAAGGGTGCCTTCCCGGCTTCGGTCAACCTGCCATTAATGACTGATGGTGAACGCCAGAAGGTGGGCACCTGTTATAAAGAGCAGGGTCAGGAAGCGGCAATGGAGCTGGGGCATCAACTGGTTCGCGGCAAGATTAAGCAGCAACGTGTCGATGCCTGGATAGACTTTATCCGGGCCAATCCCAACGCCTATCTGTATTGCTTCCGCGGTGGTCTGCGCTCGCGTATCACTCAGCAATGGATTAAAGAAGCTGGTATCGAGATCCCCTTCGTTGAGGGCGGATACAAGGCGATGCGACAATATCTGATCGAGGTTATCGAGCAGACTCCAACTCGCGTTCCCATGATGATTCTCAGCGGCATCACGGGATCGGGCAAGACTGACTTCCTGCAACTGCGCAAAGAAGCCGTGGATCTGGAAGGTATTGCCAACCACAGGGGTTCAAGCTTTGGCAAAAAGCATGATCCTCAACCTTCACAGATTAACTTCGAAAATCGACTGGCAGTGGCTTTGCTCAAGCATGAAGCTGCCGGACACCAGCGACTCTTGCTTGAGGATGAAAGCTTCCTCATTGGCCGCAACGCCATTCCCAAGCCATTCCACGAGCAGATGCAGCAGGCAGACGTGGTGGTATTGGAAGAGGCCTGGGACGACAGGCTGCAACGTCTGCTGAATGATTACGTCATTATTATGCACTCCGGCTATGTCGAGCGCATGGGTGACGAAGCCGGTATGGAAGCGTTTAAAGATTATCTGGTGCGCAGCCAGAAAGGTATCGAGAAGCGCCTGGGAGGCAAAGCGGCAGCTGAAATCCGTCAGCAGGTCGAAGATGCGCTGGTGATGCAGGAGTCCCGTAACGACCTATCAGGTCACTTATTGTGGATAGCCCAGCTGCTTGAGCTGTATTACGACCCTATGTACCACTTCCAGATGGAGAAGAAAGCGCCCCGAATTCGCTTCAAGGGCACTCATCAGGAAGTACATGAGTGGCTGGACAGCCTTAACTGAAGAAACAAGCATCAGCTAAAAGAATCCCCGGCCAATGTGCCGGGGATTTTGTCTCAGTCAGGACTATGGGTTCAGACAGGAAGGAGATTGGATCAAGGTGAAACAGGAACCATAATGGTGCACGTCAGTGACATCTGAGTGACAGCCCGTTTGCAGTGACATTAAATCTCTTTATCCAGATAGCGCTTCAATAACTTGCCCGGTACTGAACTTTCGGTCGCCACCGCCATCGCCCCCCACCTTGCCGCCTCGGCCATTGCATCAGCTAAAGAATGACCTGACAGTAACCCATGTATCAGACCACCGGCATAGGCATCGCCCGCTCCGGTGTCGTCTACCAGCTCAGCTTCGACCGCCGCAATACGAACAACACCTTGCGATGAACACAGGCTGGCGCCGGCTTCCCCATGAGTGACCACAAATGCCTGCAGCTGGTCTCCGGCAATACTCAGTGCAAACTCCCACCATGACAGTTCACTGCGTCCAGCCAGATCAGACTCAGATGCCAGCAAAATATGGCAGGGACGATGACGATTATCTTTGGCCAACTGCGCCACCACCAGGCAATGGTTCAGGGCGGTTTTGGCCCAACTGACTGAACCTTCGGCGCTGGAATTAATATAGAGCGCATCCCAGTGCTGCCAACGTGGCGGTGCCGGCAGTTCAAACAACGGGCGCTGGGGACGAATAATGGTACGTTCCCCATCAGGGCTCATCATCAGCATCATCTCGCTGGTACTGCCCTGAAGGCGGGACACCAGATGACAGTCGAGCCCACGGGTGCTGGACTCAGCCAACAACCAGTCTCCAACTTCATCACGGCCGACCTGGCTGACCAAAGCGACTCTGTGACCAGCCCACACCAACCCTAACCCTGTGTTGGCACCACCACCGCCCAGACGACGTCCCATATCCTCATAATGAAAACGTCCGCCGGTAACCAATGGCTTATCCAGTCGCAAAATGCGGTCACAATTCAGATTGGCAACCAAAACAATATTTGCCATGAGAAATCCCTGTTTTTAACCTAATTCAATGTTATGAAATGACGCCTTTAGCATCAAGTTGTTCTCAAACTATCAAAACCACTTGTTTTCAGGCCAAAAGCTCATCTTTTTTGCCCCATTTCTGAACAAAAAACACGCAAATCAATATGCTGGCAATCGTGCAATTTTATTGACCGTCAACGCAAAATTAACTCGCTTTACCAGTGTCAGAATCGGACTTAGAGTCGCGCCGAATTTATCACCATTTTTTCTCTTTTTCCGGAGCACCCAAGGTGGAAATGAGCACGACTTCCTCCAGTAAAAACAGCACTTTCGTTCCGGTTGCCGGTCTGAGTGTTTTCGCATTGGCATCAGGCTACTTAATGAGTCTGATCCCGCTGTCATTGCCATCCTTCGGGCTGGAGATTTCGCTCGCCCCCTGGTTGGCAAGCGTCTTCTATTTGGGCCTGTTATTGGGTGCAACCGGTATTGAGCCTGTCGTTGCTAAAATTGGCCACAGAATTTCATTTATTCTGTTTCTGGCAGCCCTGTTATCGACCATTTTGTTGATGATTGCTCTGCCCAGCGCCGAAGTCTGGATGCTGGCCCGTTTGTTGGCGGGTATTGCTGTTGCCGGTGTATTTGTCGTGGTTGAATCCTGGCTGTTGATGACCGACAGCGCCAAACAGCGCGCCAAACGCCTGGGCCTGTATATGACCTCACTGTACGGTGGCACCGCCATCGGCCAGCTGGGTATTGGTCAATTCGGTACCCAGGGACTACTGCCATACACTCTGGTTTGTATTCTGATCGCCACAGCTATCCTGCCACCTCTGTTGGTGAAGAAAGGCCAGCCAGCAGCGATGGAGCATCAGAAAATTGCCTGGCGCGATGTAAAGAACCTGAGCCGTCCGGCCATTATGGGTTGTCTGGTGTCAGGCCTGACCATGGGTCCAATATACGGCATGCTGCCAATTTACATCAAAAACCAGACAGGTAACGAGACTCAAACCGGTCTGTTGATGGCTATGGTGATTCTGGGCGGTATGATGGTGCAGCCTTTGGTGAGCTACCTTTCTACCCGCATGAGCAAGAGCCTGCTGATGGCCCTGTTCTGCCTGTTGGGTGCCGCCAGTGTGTTTATGTTGGTCACCGCCAATGACAATATCACCATGGCGATTGGCTACTCGCTGCTGGGCGCCAGCACATTTGCTCTGTACCCGGTCGCTATTACGCTGGCCTGTGACTCTATGAGCACCAGCAAGATAGTCGCAGCGACTCAGTTTATGCTGTTGAGCTACAGTCTGGGCAGTGTTGCCGGTCCTATGCTGGCATCCGTGTTCAAGGATATGCAATTCAGCCTGTTGATGTATCTGGGAATCTGTCTGGCCAGCACCTGTATTTACATGCTGATCAAAAGCTTTAAAGCCCCGAGAGATCAGCAGCCACTGGCCACCTGATACAGAGATCGAATCCATAGAAAACGCCTCCAACTGGAGGCGTTTTTTTATCTATAGCCTGGGGATTACGGCCTGCGGAACAGGTACTTCACGAAGGCGAGCCGGAAATGCACACTGCCCATGTAGAGAAGTGAAATCACCAGCAGATTAGCCAGTGCAATCAAGAGGAAAAACTCTGGGATACTCCAGCCCAACACCTCTAACAACACAATAGCCAACGCCGCAGAACCAATCATAAACAGCGCATTGAATATGTTGTTGGCGGCGATCACCTGAGCCCGCTCAGCCGGCCTCGCTTCAGCCTGGATAAAACTGTACAGAGGCACTATGTAGATGCCTCCACTGACACCTACCATAAACAGTGAGCTCAAAAGCCACCAGTGAGCCCCTGTGGCGGCAAAAGCTCCCAGGGTGTAACTTCCCTCAGCCGGTGGGTTAACCCACATCAGGGAAGCGTCCAGCGCGCAGCCAAACAGCATGAGTCCCAAGGCCCCCAAAGCCACCAGTCCCAATTCCACTTTGCCCCGTGCAAGCTTCACCGAAAGAAATGACCCAGTCCCAATCCCAAGGGAGAACAGTGCAAGCAGCAAGCTCACTACTGCGGGGGTAGCAAACAGTTCACTGCGGGTAAAGTTGGGGAACTGAGTCAGATAAATCGCCCCGGCAAACCAGAACCAACTGATGGCCAGAATCGCAATGAATATCTGCTTTTGTGACTTTACTGATTTAAGTATTTGCCAGTTGCCTTTGCGTTCAGTCACCTCACCAAGTGGCGGCAGAGACGGAATAAACTGACTGGCAATTAATCCAAGCAGAGCAAAGGCGACCACAGCCACAGCGCTGATAGTCTGAGCCTCAAAGGCGGACATAATCAGCCCGGCCCCCAGCGTACCGCCAAGAATGGCCATAAAGGTACCCACTTCAACCCAGGCGTTACCCTGGACCAATTCATCCGGCGCCAGGGATTGTGGCAATAAAGCATACTTTACCGGCCCAAAGTAAGCTGATTGGGTACCCATAAGAAACAATAACCCCAACATAGCCAGATAACTCTGAGTCAAAATAGCGATAGCCCCTGCGCACATCAGCAGCAGTTCAATCCACTTCAGACGGCGGATAAGCCAGGCTTTGTCACGACTGTCTGCCAGGTGTCCGGCATGGGCAGAGAAGATAAGGAAGGGCAGAATAAACAGGGCTGCCGCAAGATTGACGAACAGATCCACCGACATGGGCAATGAATCCAGACTCGCCCAGGCGATCATCAGCAGTAACACGTTCTTGTAAACATTGTCGTTAAGCGCGCCCAGGCACTGCACAACAAAGTAAGGGAAAAAACGTCTGCTGAAGAACATAGGTTCACAATCCTTATTCAGTGCATTCCTGGAGCGGGACAGGCCAAGCTCGACCTGTCAGCGCTATAGTTGCAAGGCCATCAGCATTCTGCCCTCGCCCGGACCAAAGTAATCGTCCTCGAAACCAATTTCAACAAAGCCTTCAGCCTCATACAGACACCGGGCAGGATTATCCGGAGATACCGTCAGCATGACCCGCTTTACCCCATCAGGCACAGCAGAGATACCGGCACGAATAAGCTGTTTGCCTATGCCTTTACCTCGATATTCGCTGTCTACTGCCAGTGACAGTATCCAGAAATCCTCAGGGTTGGCGGCTCGCACGGCCAACTGATAGCCCGCCAACCGACCCGAGTCGCTATCCCGTGCCAGCATCAAACCGTCATGCCAACAATCGAATACCTGGCGAAAGAAAAAGTCAGGGTAAGAGTGACTGCCAAACACCTGCTGTTCGAGCAAAAAAACTGCCGCCAAATCAGATTTGGCGGCAGCGTCGATAGAAATTACGGGATTCAATCAATGACCTTCCAATATTTTATCCCAGGCCAGTTGTGGCGCTCCCACCACAATGAAATTGGGATTTTCCATAGTCTCCCTTTCATTGTAACTCAGTGGGTTAAGGGTGATATCCATTAACTGGCCGCCAGCTTCTTCAACTATGATCTGGGCCGCACCAGTATCCCACTCGCCGGTTGGGCCAACCCGCACATAGCAATCTGCCCGGCCCTCTGCCACCAGACAGGACTTAAGCGCTGCACCACCCATGACAACCAGTTCACAGTGGCGGGGATCATGAAACAGTCGCAGTACAGATTGGGGGTCCTGACGGCGACTGACCGCCAGTCGTAATGCGGGATGCTCTGAGTCCAGAATAGGATGGCTGCTGATGCGAACCTCCCCCTGGTCACTGCGCTTATAGGCACCCAGCCCGGCAATGGCGTAGTAGCAGACGCCTGTCATGGGAACATAGACCACGCCCATAATGGGCCTGTTATGTTCAACCAGGGCAATAATCACTGAAAAATCACCGCTACCGGCAATAAACTCACCTGTACCATCCAGTGGGTCGACCAGCCAGTATCTCTGCCACTTACAACGCTCACTCAGGGCAATATCGGCGGCCTCCTCCGAGAGCACGGGAATTTCCGGCGTCAGTGCTGACAAACCTGAAAGAATAATGGCGTGGGATGCGAGGTCAGCTGAGGTCACAGGCGTATTGTCGGCCTTGATCTCCCGGTCGAACTCCCCACCCAAATAGATTTCACGGATCTTGGTGCCAGCCTCTGTGGCAACATTGATAACGGCTTCAATCAGGTTTTCAGGCTGCATAACTACTCCGGTCACTGCCCAGACATTTCCGGTGACACCGGAAAAAGATGTTACTTAAAGTTTTAGATGCTTTTGCGCCAAAAACAATGCGCTAACGCTACGGGACTCAGAAAAATCTTCCCGCTCCAGTAGTTGCTCCCATTCCTGCTGCGGCCAGGGCACCACTTCAATCGGCTCAGGCTCATCGCCTTCCAGCTGGCTTTCTGTCAGCTCTTCGGCCAGAAATATCTGCATCTTACTGGCAAAATAACCGGGAGCCAGGCTCAGCTCTTTCAACAAAGTCAGCTTGCCAGAGGCAAAACCTATCTCCTCCTGAAGCTCGCGGTTGGCGGCCTCAGCGGGTGTTTCACCGGGATCGATCAACCCCTTGGGGAAGCCAAGCTCGTAGTCATGTGTACCGGCCGCATATTCCCTCGCCAGCAACAATTTTCCCTGATGCACAGGCACCACCATCACGGCGCCGCGGGTTCCACCCTTCATTCGCTCGTAAAAACGCTCCACGTTATTGGAGAACTTCAAATGCACCTGCTCAACCTGAAACAGACGACTGCGGGCAACCACTTCCCGGTGGAGAATTTCAGGCTTTTGCCGTTGCGACATAGCGGCCTCTTAGCATAGGGTGATAATGGATGCGGACCCTGTCAAAATCCCTCTGAACTCAGTTCGCACCTTAATTAAGTTGGATACAATTAATCTTACTATTCTGTTTTTAATCCACAACTGTAATTTACTCTCTCAAGAATAAGAAAAAAGGAAAGGTATTCAATGCTTCCCTGGGACAAAATTGACACTGTGCTGCTGGATATGGATGGCACCCTGTTGGATCTGCATTTCGACAATCACTTCTGGCTGCAGCTGGTTCCCCGGGAGCTGTCGCGGGAGAAAGGGATCAGCATCGACGAAGCCAGGGCTATGGTGGAGGCTCAGTATGAGCAGGTCTCCGGCACTCTCAACTGGTACTGCCTGGATTACTGGCGTGAAACGCTTGGGCTGGATGTTCTGGCACTGCATCGGGAGATGGTCGAACGTATTCAGATGCGGCAGGACAGCATGCCGTTTCTGCAGGCGCTGGAGCAAGCCGGCAAGCTCAGGATTCTGGTCACCAACGCTCATCCCGACAACCTACAGCTCAAGCTTGAGCATACCGAGCTGAGACGCGGACTGGATAAAATGATTTCCAGCCATGAGACCGGCTATCCCAAGGAGCACCCCGCATTCTGGACGGCGTTGTTTGAGCGGTTTGAACTTGAGCCCGAGCGCTGTCTGTTTATTGATGACAGCGAACCCATACTGGCTGCCGCCCGCAAAGCCGGAGTGGGTTTCCAATTGGGTATCAAAAATCCCGACAGTCAAAAGCCCCATAAAGCGTTTGCTGACTTCCCGGCAATTGACGATTACCACTTGTTGCTGGAAGAGCTGCAATCAGGCTGAGTTGCATATCACTCTTTGTTTAATTAGGTCGAACTCCACATAGCTGTATTTGCAATCCCACCGGGAGGTTCAATTGAAAAGGGCTTTTATCTATATTGGGCTATTCGGCGCAGGTGTCGTTACCGGGCTCCTGACTAACAACCTAAGCTCTGACGAAGCAGACCTTAATCAAACATCAAATATCGCTCCAGCGACACTGCCCTCAGTCTCAAATGAAAGAGACACCAGCCATTCTTCTGAGTCTGCCGCCCCAATTGGCAACCCTCAAGACTCTCCATCAAACATTGCACAGGCTGCTGACCAGATAGATGACCGCACTTCCAGTCAAGTTAGCGATCTCCCGCTGGAGGAAGAGATCACCCAACTGTCTGCCAAATTACAGCTTTTGAAAAAACGTCTGGCAACAGAGCGAGTGTGTGCCGGTGAAGCAGTAAACAGCGATTGCGAACTCAACCTGAATACAGACTTTACCTCTCTGGTCATCAACCAGAATGGCTCAATAAACCAGAGTGAACTCAGCGCCCTGTTGCATCATGAAGACTTTCCAGTATTCATACAGCACGTAGCCGATTCCCCCAAATCTGATGTGAGTATGCAAAAAGAGGCGGCTTTGCAGCAAAAAATGTTCAGTGTCGCTGAGCAGTTCACAGGAATAACGCCACACGCAGCAGCCTGTAACGACAGTATTTGCACTGTGGAGCTAGGTTATGGCTCAGCTGAAGATTGGGAACAGGCTCAGGGGCCGCTTTATGGTGAATTATCAGGAGCCTTGTTTTTAAGCGATAACGATAACGTCATAAGACTGGTTTCGATTGTTGGCAGCGAGAGTTTTAGCGTCAAACAATAAGAAAGGGCGCATCAGCGCCCTTTTCATTAAGGTAATCAATCACAGCCCGGGGATCACGCCGGAATAACGGATAGTGTAGTAGCCATCCTGATCCTGTGGGCCAAGGAAGCCCAGAGCCTGTTTCAGGTCACCCGGCTGTGCATCGGTTTCACGAATCTTGCCATTAACCAGCAGCTTGTTGTTCTCGCCAACCGTCACCTCACCTTTGACGCCGAGTTGATTACTGTTCTCATCGGTACTCAGCACCACCTCACCATCCCGACAGGCCAGTCCAAGTTGAATATTGCCCAGCGGGTAATCACCAAACTGGTTTTTTACCGCCAGGTGATTCAGGAATACTTTACCCGTCAAGGCTTCACACCAGGGCTGACCTTGCTCCAGCTCAGGCACAATCAAACTGAGTTCGCCATCAACCTTGGTTCTGAAAGGCAGTCTGGCATTGCCAATCAAAAATCCACTGGGAGCTTCAAAACGAAGGTCTTCAGCCTGAATACCTGACATAGACCAGGACACCAGCCCCCGTCCGGCAACTGCACTGGCTCTGTTGCCTACAGACAGTTCAGCAGACACTTTCCCCATCAACAGAGGTAAAAACTGCAGATTCCAGTTCACCTGCTCCAGTTGACGCCTGTCAACCGTGACCATATCGGCGCTGCCATCCCAGATGGTACCTGTAACGCCGGCGACTTTAACCTGTGGAGGCAGGGGTGCCAGTTGCACCGCAACCCTTGCGGGAAACAAGACGACCATAAACACCAGGTAAATCAGCAACCCCAAAAGAATCTTTTTAACCACGCTTACTTCCTGTTTATTGTCGTTCAGCGAGACAACTGCACCCGGCGAACCTGAACATAGCCGGGGGTGTCGGTAGAGGAAACATCCAGATTATCCAGTGCCAGGCCTTTCTGCTGCACCAGTTCGTTCAGATACCCCAGGAGTGCATCAAAAGGCACATCATCCATCCAGAGTTGGATCTTGTCTCCCTGTGGCTGCATACGGGTAATTTCCAGACCATACTTGGCGGCGGAACCTGTGACAGCTGAACTCAAGCTTCCCCGAAATGCTGCCTGACCACCACTCTGGCGCAACGACATTATCTTGTTGGCCGTCTGCTTTACATAGCTGAGTGTTTGTTGCTGCGCCTGCAGCTGACGGCGGGCGTCCTCTTCGGCGTTGGTAATTGGGGTCCAGATTCCCCAATACAGCACACCAATCACCCCAACCATGGCAGCGGCGGACAACATTTGCTGCTCGCGCTGAGCCAGACCCGCCCACCAGGCTTTGAAATTTTCCATTACAGACTCCTCAGGGTCAGAGTGCTGGTCACCTGATCATCACTGCTGTTCATAGCGCCGGCGCTGACATCAAAATCTTTACCTGCCAACTCTCTGAACCTCTCTATCTGCCCATAGCTCTTGGCGCTGACCTGCATACGTAACTCGCCGCGATTGCTGTCGAACCTGAGGCTGTCAGGGCGCAATTCAGGCACCTGATTAAAGGACCCCTCGAGAGATACCAACATGGCAAACAGGCGATCACCACCACCCTGCCCCTGAAGTTTACCCAGCTCACTCTTCATCTGACTGCGCAGGTTCACAATACGGCTGCTGCCGGGCACGGCTTTGCGATAAATGCTCTCAGTCTGGGCTTTCAGCTCGGCAATCTGCGCGTCCATCCGATAGATATTGATCCCCTTGTTGGCCAGAGCCAACACCACCACAATACCCGCTGCTATGGCCGCATTTCGCCACAGGATTAAATGCTTGCTGAGCTCACGCTTGGGCTTATAGACCCCGCTGAGCAGGTTAATTCCAGCCTGTGGCAATCCCCTGGCCAGCACCTGCAATGGCAGCTCCAGTGGTTGCTCATGCACCTGAGTACCCGGAATTGTCATGCTGGTATATGTTGCGACTGAGACTTGCTCATCGCCGCCTGTCGGCAGCAGTCTGGGCACTATCACTTCGGACCAATCAGCCGGAATACTTTGCCCGGAACCAACAGATGTTCTCAGCAGCAGTTCACGGCCAAACATCATGGCTGCCCACTGGCAATCGGCCAGCGGCAGTGCGAGACAGTCTGGCACTATCACTCTGGCCTTGAGCCCTGCTTCGGTTAACCACTCCAGCCAGTTCTGCATCTGCTCATGAGTTACCGCGACCACGTTCAGCTGCTCACCTTCCCGGGCGCCCACCACAAAGTGCATCTGCTCGACATTATCGACCAGTTGTTCTTCCAGCATAAATGGCAGAGCTTTCAGTGCCTGACGCTGACCTTTCTCAGGCAGAGTTACCTGAGTCATGGCCAGTGCTGCGCTGGACACCAGCACTTCTACCGGACGATTGCCGGCGCGCTCAGTTAATGAGCTCAGTTCACCGGCATTGGCCAGCTCACCGGAGGCGATAATCTCCTGCTCCTGCTCTGACCACACCAGCCAGGAACAGGGCTGTTCGTAAGCACTTCCCAGGTGGATAAATAACCGTTCAATCACACTGACTCTCCATCAGCTACGCTTCTCTTCGGCAGCTTGCTTGTCTTCTGTTTTGTTCTGGGCGCCAAACTGGCGGGTAACCACTTTAAACTGGCCACCTGAATTCTTCAGCACACTCTCCATCTGGAAAATGGCGTTATCGACCCGGGCACCGGCATGCAGCAAAAAATACTTACTGTCGACCACGATACTGGACTTCATCTTGGCATCAACACCGGCTCCCGGGTTGGCGTCAGTCCAAAAATCTTCAAGATTTTCATAACCTGCTGCAGGGCGTTGACCTATCAGATTTTCCGCTTCACCTACAGAAATCTGATTATCAAACATGGCCGCCAACAGTGCGGCCTGCTCTACATCAACCGTGTTGATGTTCAACACCTGCTCGCTGTTACCCGGTATCACACACACATAGGGCGCCAGCGCCTGATAAACTTCCTGCGTTACACCCATTACGGCCCGCAACTCACTCTTGTCATTCATCAGAGTATTGGCCGCGCGATAGGGCACAGTGCGGGACTCATACTCAGAATCTTCAGCGCCGAAAGGGCTGGCGACTGTGTCTTCGTCCAGATAATCCTTAACGGTATGACTGAGGCTTTCAGCCATAAAGTCATCCATGCCCAATGCCACCAAAAGCGCCTGAAACTGGCGGGTTGGCAGTGGCATTTTGGGCTGACCATTCTCATTCTCTTCGCTTGGCTGCGACAAGGCATTGAGGTTGAAACAGCTGCGCAGATCCTTCATCTCGCCGCCAATCTCGCCATATTCGGCCGGGAAAACAACATCGGCCAGCGCCCAATACTGCTGCAGATGCACCGTACCGTCGGCATCATCCATATCCTGCTTAAGCACTTTCTTTGCCAGCTCTTCGGCGCTGATGGCGTACCAGTAAGCCTGATCATATTGGGTCAGGTTCATGGTGCGGCGCACTGACAACTGGTTACGACCGGTAATATCTGCGGCTATCACCGCAATCACGGCCACAATCAGCAGCACAACCAGCAGGGCGACACCTTTTTGTTTTTTAATCATGATCAGGTCCCCGGCTTTTGCTCACCACCGCCTCCGGAACCACCTCCAGAGCCACCAGAGCCGGAACCGCCGGAGTTATTACCACCTGTGTTGTTGCCACCGGAGTTATTTCCGCCGTTGTTGCCACCATTGTCATCGTTATCGGCTTTAACACTGCCCTGCTCAGGCAGCAGGAACTTGCGGGTGACCACCCCAAGACCATCCAACTCAACTTCCATGGCGATCGCCTTTGGCATCACACTGCCATCGGCAGTTTTCTCCCAACTGTCATTGAGAAAAAAGGCGTACTTCACCTCAAGTACCTTATCCATCAGCACTGTCTTTTCAGGTTCAGCACCCAACTCAGGATCCGGATAGGGGTAATACCAACGCTCAAGCCTGTCTTCCACATGGATATAAGCCACGGCCTGAATGCTACCTCTGGGCAGTATTCCCTCTGGGTTCAGCCAACCCAGTCGGTAAAAACTGATCCCTTCAGACTGCGAGTCCAACAGATTGGGACCAGCCTGAAAAATCGTGTTACTACGGCCGCCTTCCAGCAACCGGGGACTACGGGCCACCATCTGCGCCAGATCCCGGCCGATGGCACCAAACCCCTGTTGCATACCTTTCAGTCGCAACGAAAAATCCTGGGTTACCTGATCATTGCGCATCACTGTTTGCAACACGGCATTGGCAGTGACACCCAACATGGCAAAGATGGCGATGGCAATCAGCATCTCCAGCAGGGTAAAACCCCGGCTGCCTTTACTCCTGATTCGCCACATAACTGCTCACCTGTGCCTTGATACGCTTAAATCTCTCATCATCACTGACGCTGATACGTATCATGCGAAATTTATCGTCTGTGGTTTTCACCACTTCCCGGCGCCAGTACCACTCCTTACCCGCCAGTTCCTCTTTGCCATTTTTCTTGCCTATGGCAGGAAAAGGCTCGCTGAGTCGGGCATCAACCATCTGGTTGTCGGCTACCCATTGCGCCAGGGTTCTGTCTTCCAGCACCGGCATGTTGGACATCATCTCTGCCAGTGTCTTGGTTATGGCTACTGCCGCAATAGCAAATACCGCCATGGCAACCATCACTTCCAGCAGGGTCATCCCTTTGCCGGATTTAAATTTAATTCGCCGGGTATTCATCTTCTCTGCCCAGCGTCAGTCTGCCCAGTGGATTGGCCACCACCAGAACATCAATATCTTTGTTGTTGTCATCCCTGCCGAGAAAACTGAGCTCAAAGCCACTCATCTCGCCACTGGGAAACAAAAAAACCTGTGGGTCCAGCTTCTTTTCCTTCTTGGTGAAGCCGACATCCGCTTCTTCAAAGGGCTCATCAAACCAGGAGGTTTCTTCTTCATCCTCCTGCACCAGTGGTAAACCTTCCACCACCAGACTCAATTCGACCGGCTCTTCAAATTCGCGACGGGAGACCATACGGCCATCCTCCAGAGGAACCCATTTACCTTCCCGCCTGAGCACAAACTCATAGCTGTGATCTTCCACCACCAGGCCGACAAACTGACCGCTCATCACCACCTCGTCCAGCACCAATTCAGTGGTTGCCACAAACTGCCTGGCGTGACGCTCCAGCTCTTTTTCAGGCCCGGCGTTGTTTATCGACAGGGTAACGGCTGATGCCGCCAGCCCCATCAACAAAATGACCAGCAGAACCTCAAGCAGGGTAAAACCCGCCTGGCGGGAAGACTGCATTACTGGAAGCTCTGCAGGTTCCAGCTACCGATATCGTCTTCAGTACCTGGTTGACCGTCAGGACCCGAAGAGAAAATATCGATCTTGCCGTTTTCACCAGGGCTCAGCAGCAGATAATCATTGCGCCATGGATCCTGTGGCAAACGCTTCAGATAACCATCTTCACGATAGTTGCGTGGCTCAGGAGAGATACTTGGCTTTTGAACCAGTGCATCCAGACCCTGCTCAGTGGTTGGATAAACACTGTTGTCCAGCTTGTACATATCCAGAGCGTTTTCCAGTGCAACAATGTCAGATACCGCCTTCTGCTGATCTGCCTTGTCTTTGTTACCCATCAGGTTGGGAACTACCATGGAGGCGAGGATCCCCAGGATCACGATCACCACCATCACTTCCAACAGGGTGAAACCTGTTTGTCTGTTGCGCCTTTGCATTGTCTACTTCTCCTTAAAAGGTGACGCCATCAGGGTCACATAAAACGCTTTGCTGTCAGCCGCTGATCATATTGTTGAGCTGCAGAATCGGCTGCAGGATAGCCATTACGATAAACAGCACCACCCCCGCCATGGATACCACCAACATGGGTTCAAATACTCCAAGGGCGATATTGACGTTGGATTCAAATTCTCTGTCCTGGTTGTCGGCAGCCCGCTCCAGCATCTGCTCCAGTTCACCACTCTTTTCACCCGAACTGATCATGTACAGCATCATGGCCGGAAACAGCTTGGTATTGGTTAACGCCGCTCCCAGACTGGTACCTTCACGCACTCTGGCTGTGGCGTCCTGAACTGCGTCTCTTACCCGCACATTCTGCAATACATCACTGGCGATACGCATGCCGTCAAGCAGGGGCACAGAACTGGCCGACAAAATACTTAAGGTACGCGCAAAGCGCGCCGTATTCAGCCCTTTGCTGACCTTACCAATAACCGGCATTTTCAGCAGACTGGTATGGTATTTCATTTTGAAGCCGGGCTTCATCAGCAACCGCTGGAACAGGATAACGGCTGCTGCAATAACACCCAGAATGATCAAACCATATTGCTGCAGAAACTCGGAGCTGGAGATCAGCAGTCGTGTTGTCCAGGGCAATTCCTGTCCCATATGAACGAACTGATCCACTACCTTGGGCACCACGGCAGTCAAGAGCACGGCGATCACCCCAATGGCAACCATGGTCAGCACTATGGGATAGATCATCGCCTGGGTAAGCTTGGACTTCAGCTGTTGTCGGCGCTCTGTGTAATCGGCCAGACGATTCAATACCACTTCCAGGTGACCGGATTTTTCGCCGGATGCCACCATGGCACGGTAGAGATCATCAAATACATGGGGAAACTCGGCCATGGAATCGGCCAGAGAGTAACCTTCAACAACCCGGGAGCGAACCGCCATAATCATGGAGGCCAGCCTGTCTTTCTCACACTGCTGTCCCACAGCCTTGAGCGCTTCTTCCACCGGCAAACCGGCCGCTACCAAAGTCGCCAGCTGACGGGTGAGCAGCGCCAGTTCCGCCGTGGAAACCTTACGCTTGAACAGACGCAGGCCACCAGTGGCACTGCGGGTTTCCTTTTCGACTACGGGCTGAATATCCAGAGGCATCAGCCCCTGATCTCGCAGCTGAGTACGGGCATGACGGGCAGTATCAGCCTCAATCACCCCTTTGTTTTGCTTACCTTTGCGGTCCAGTGCTTTGTATTCAAACGCCGGCATGGATTATTCCTCCCGGGTCACACGCAGCACTTCTTCCAGAGTGGTAATACCCGCTCTGACCTTGGCCATGCCATCGAAGCGGATACTTGGCGTATGCTTACGAACGTAACGCTCGATAGCCAGCTCACCTTTACCGCCGTGGATAAGCTCACGTACCTGATCATCCACAACCAGCAGTTCATGGATACCGGTACGACCGCGATAACCGTTATAGCCACAGGCTTTACAACCTTTGGCTCTGTAAATCATTTCATCGCCATCTTCCATACCCAGCAGCTCCCGCTCACGGGCATCGGGCTTGTGCGCCTCTTTACAGTCAGGACACAGAGTACGCACCAGACGTTGAGCCAATACCCCCAGCAAACTGGACGAGACCAGGAAGGGCTCAACCCCCATATCCTGCAATCGGGTAATAGCGCCTGAAGCGGTATTGGTGTGCAGGGTGGAAATAACCAGGTGACCGGTCAAAGAGGCCTGTACGGCGATCTGTGCCGTTTCCAGGTCGCGGATTTCACCTATCATCACCACATCCGGATCCTGACGCAAAATCGCGCGCAGGCCGCGGGCAAAGGTCATATCTACCTTGGTATTAACCTGGGTCTGACCTATACCTTCAAGTTCATATTCAATTGGATCTTCCACCGTCAGGATATTGGTATCCCGGGTGTTAATTTCAGTCAGACCGGCATACAAGGTGGTGCTCTTACCTGAGCCGGTTGGACCGGTCACCAAAATAATGCCGTGTGGCTTGCGGATCAGGTCATCGAACTGAGTCCGCACAGAAGGCGTCATACCCAGCTGCGCCAGGTTCAGGTTACCGGCATTCTTGTCCAGCAGACGCAATACCACACGTTCGCCGTGGCTTGATGGCATGGTTGATACCCGCACATCCACAGCCCGGCCACCGATACGCAGAGAGATACGGCCATCCTGCGGAACCCGCTTCTCGGCAATATCCAGACGCGCCATAACCTTGATACGGGAAACCAGGAGTGACGATAGTTTACGGTTGGGCTTGAGCACCTCTTTCAACACACCATCCACCCGGAAGCGCACAACCAGCTGCTTCTCATAGGTTTCAATGTGGATATCCGAGGCTTCCTCTTTAATCGCTTCCGACAACAAGGCGTTGATCAAGCGGATGATAGGCGCATCATCATCCCCTTCCAGCAGATCTTCTGTCTGGGGCAGCTCTTCAGCAAGAGTAAACAGGTCCATCTCGTTACCGAGATCTTCCATCAACTGCTGAGCCTCAGAGGAGTTGGCCTGATAGGCCTGGGTCAGCCTGGCTTCGAACTCGTTCTGGGCAAGTTGTACCAGCGGCAGGTCTTTACCGGTAAAACGACGGGCCTCCAACAGGGCTGCAACCGGCGTTGTCTCGGTATAAAACAGGGTCAGAGGTTGATCATCTGTTTTGGCCAGCACCAGGGTATACCTGTGAGCAAAGGCAAAGGGCAAACGCTCTCTGCCCATGGCTTCAAATACTTCATCACCCTGAGCTTCAACATCCATGCCCAGCTCACTGGACATTGCCGCCAGCTCGTCATGGGCATCTTGGGTATGAGACTGCTGTGAATTAGTCATTGGATCCGTCTTTCTGCTTCTGCTCGTCCAGGGTTTTCAGCACAGGCTCTGTTTGACGCATCTTCATATCCAGACCCTTGCGATCTTTGTAACGCTCGAGGATTTCATTCACCTCAGGCGACAGGTACTCTTCCTGACTCCACTCTTCCAGAATTGGTACATCTGTATTTGGCATCAGGTTTACGCCACGCTCCTGCTGTTCCAGCTGCAGTGCGCGGAAGTAGTTGTACTTACGACCGGCAATACCTTCCATGGTGACACCATCACGAATAATGGTCGGCTTAATAAACACCATCAGGTTCTTTTTCTTCTTGCCGCTGCTGGATGACTTGAACAGGTGCCCGATAATCGGGATATCACCCAGGAAAGGTACCTTCTGTACGCTCTCCTGCACCTCTTCGTTGATCAAACCGCCCAGCACCACAATCTCGCCTGAGTCAGCCATCACTGTGGTGGTCAAACGACGGGTAGCGAAGGTCACATCCACACCGGTTTTACCATTGATACCGGATACTTCCTGCTCAATGGTCAATTTCACCGATGTGCCTTCGTTGATCTGAGGGATCACTTTCAGCTTCACACCCACTTCCTTACGCTCAACGGTCTGGAATGGGTTGGAGTTACCATTGGAGGAGTTCTGGGCACCTGTCAGTACAGGGACTTCATCACCGACAATAAAGGAGGCTTCCTGGTTATCCAGGGTAGTAATAGAAGGCGTAGCCAGTACGTTGGAGTTGGTATCGCTGGACACAGCCTGCACCAGAGCACCAAAGTCGCCCATGGTCACACCCCATGCCATACCATTCACTTTACCCAGCGCCTGCGCGAGCAGGGTAATGTCGCCTGGAGTGTCTGGGTTATCAGTACAGGTCTTGTTATCACCTGAACCAGAACAGGTCTGAGAAGCCTTTTGCGGCTGAGCCTGCCAGATACCGGCACCAATCTCGCCTATGGTTGGGCCCAGATTGTTAAACTGAGTACCACCACCTGCGGTGGTCGCCCACTGCACGCCAAAACCAACATCATCGCCTTCGGCAACTTCCACGATAATGGCTTCAACCAGTACCTGCGCACGGCGAATGTCCAGCTGGTTGATCACGCTTTCCAGGGTACGCATCTGATCCGGCTCAGCACTGATCACCAAAGCATTGGTGTCCGTGTGGGCCATAATATTGATCTTACTGTTACGGGCAGAGCGGGATTTACCCCCCTCTTTTTCCTCTTCCAGCTTCTCGGCGAAGCCGGTCAGTACATCCACCAGATCTTCAGCATTGGCATATCTCAGGTAACGTACCTTGGTGTTGCCATTACTGGCTTGCTCTTCATCCAGCTTCTTAATCAGGGCTACAACACGTTCACGGCTTTTTTCATCACCACTGACTATCACGGCGTTAATACGCTCGTCGGCCACGACTTTGGGGGCCTGACCTGGCATTTGCGCCTGATTACCGGAGGAGCGATACAGAGTGTCGATAATACGCACTACCTCTGAAGCCGAGGCATGCTTCAAATTAACCACCTGGGTTTCGACGTCACCCTGCTGATCAACCTTTTGCACAATCTCAACCAGCTTGTTTACTGTGGCAGCACGGCCGGTAATCATCAGCACGTTGGAAGGGTCGTAGTTAACCACATTACCGCCACCGGCATTGTCGTTGAGCTGACGCAGCAAAGGCGCGAGCTGTTTGGCTTCCGTGTTGTACAGGGGAACAATACGGGTCACCATCTCGTCGCCGCCGCCCGGCTTTCCATCATCAGCCACCCGGATATTAGACAGTTTGGCGTCCTTATCCTTGATCACCTTGATAATGTTGTTATCCATTTCGACCACGGCGTAGCCGTATACCTGGAGCACATTAAGGAAGAACTGGTAATACTGCTCATCGTTCAGCAGGTCATAACTGCGAACGTTGATTTTGCCGCGAATGGTTGGGTCGACGATGATGGTCTTGTTCAGGTTTTTACCAACAATATTGATAAACTCCTGAATATCAGTGCCCTTGAAGTTCGCCGCATACTGTTCTGACCAGGCAGGCTGGGCCAGCAAAGCGGCTCCGGCTACCAAAGTGGCGATCAGCTTGCGTCGAAAGCCCTTGTTATTCATTGTTATTTCCCCTGCTTCATGTTCACTGCTGCGGCAAACTGAATAAGATTTCTACCAGTTGTCCCTGACGCTCTACCATCACTGAAACTTCTGTCAGCGTCGGCAATTGGGCCATCACTTCGATGGACTGCGCCATATCGGTTAAGTCGTATCCATTAATGGACTTCGCCAAATCATTGGGTTGGAACCCGGCGGCCTTGAACAGGCTGGGGTCTTTACCCGGATTCAGGCGATAACCGGATACCTCACCATTAAGTCTGACCGGTGAAATGGCGATAAAGTCCGTAATCTTGCCGGGATCTTCCAGCAAGAGGTCCCGGGAGTATTCCAACTCCTCGGCGATTTTTTTGTTATCTCTTTGGTCCAGCCTGTCCACCTTGGCTTCCTGCAGTCGCTCATTGGCTTCGCTTTGGGTGGTATATTTAAGACCGTCCAGCATCAGGGTTTCATACCGACCATTGTTGGTAATGATCACCCGGTCGGCATAAACCTCCTTCAATGAGGCTGAGGTGCCTTTGATTTTGTCACCCAGGCTATAGGTTTCCTGACTGCCGCGGGATTCGATAACAGCCAGACCATTACGCTCGGCCGTCGAGGCCACCACACCAGTCAGCTGAATAGAAAGGGAAGTTTTGGGGGCGTCGGTAATCATCTCCGCCACAGGCTCAGCCTTGGCGGCTTTAGGCTTGTCAGACACCTTGCCGAACAAAGCCAGACGATTGATACCATCAAGTGATGCACCAGCACCGCTGGCGGCTTCAGCTGACGTGAGTGTAGGCTGCCATGCCAGCTGATTGGAATCTGTCGGGATCAGCTTCCAGCTGATCTGAGCTGCCAGATACAGAGCGATTACCACCAATAACCAGAATACCCCGGTACTGACAGGCTTTTGCGGGATCCGGCTGGCCCTGCTGAATAATTTTTCCAATAAATCCATATTCACCGGGCCTGTATGGCCTCTGTTCTGTTTATTTATCTTTATAAGACCGACTCATGCTAACCCAGCATAGGGTTTGGCAACAAGCCGATAACATGTAAGGCGTTTTGGGGCGTTGGCTAATTTTCACCAATTATGGTAACTTTTCGCGCCTGAATCCGCCCGGCTTTGAGCCGCTGAAAAGCGCACTCAAACGGCAATTCTGTCCTGCGTCAACATCATTACATCAGGCAACGACCCTATGACCCAAACACAGGAACAAGCCAAAGCTGTCCGACTGGATAAATGGCTATGGGCTGCCCGCTTTTATAAGACCCGTGCCATCGCTAAAGAGATGATCAACGGTGGTAAGGTACATTACAACGGCCAGCGCCCCAAATCCAGCAAGAATGCCGAAGTTGGAGCCCTGATCAGATTACGCCAGGGATATGACGAAAAAGAGGTCGTAATCAAGCAGCTAAGCGACCAACGCCGAGGCGCAAAAGACGCCCAGCTTCTCTACGAAGAGACGGCGGAAAGTGTAAGTAAACGTGAACAGAATGCAGAAGCCCGACGCCTGAATATTCTTCACAATCCGGCCCCTGAACATAAGCCGGATAAGAAGCAGCGAAGGGCCATACAACGCTTTAAAGATATCTAACGATGAGATCAACCATGAGCCAAGACAAACTGTATCGTTACCTGTTCGAGAACGCCGATGTGCGTGGTGAACTGGTTCAACTGGAAGAGAGCTTCCAAAGCATAGTGGGCACCCACGACTACCCACAGGTGATCAAGCACCTGCTGGGCGAACTGCTGGCCGCAACTTCACTGCTGACTGCAACACTTAAGTTCAACGGTGATATCGGCATTCAGCTGCAGGGCAATGGTCCTGTATCTCTGGCGGTTATCAATGGTAACGATGAACAACAGATGCGCGGTGTTGCCCGTTACGAAGGTGAACTGGCTGACGACGCCACCCTGGCCGATCTGTTTGGCAAAGGTTATATGGTGATCACCCTGACTCCTGACGAAGGTGAACGCTATCAGGGTGTGGTTGCCCTGGATAAGCCAACCCTGGCCGAATGTCTGGAAGAGTACTTCGCTCAATCTGAGCAGCTGCCGACCCGTATCTGGCTGTTTACCAGCGAGCACAAAGCGGCCGGTATGCTGCTGCAGGTGTTGCCAAGCCAGAGTGGTGATAATGAAGAGTATGAGCACCTGACTCAGCTGACAGCCACCATCAAGGCCGAAGAGCTGCTGGAGCTGGATGCAGAAGAAGTGCTGCACCGCCTGTATCACCAGGAAGAGGTTCGCCTGTTTGATCCTCAGCCAGTAAGCTTCAAGTGCACCTGCTCACGTGAGCGCAGTGCCGCTGCGATTCGTACCGTAGATAAAGCTGAAATCGACTCGATTCTGGCTGAAACCGGTAAGATCGAAATGGGTTGTGAGTACTGCAACAGCAACTATGTTTTCGATGCCATAGATGTAGAAGGCATCTTTGCCAATCAGAGTGCACCAAACACTCAACAGTAAGCCCTATTGCTTACTTATATAAGACAATGCCCCATCCCGCGTGATGGGGTGTTTTTTTATATGATTATCGCCACTGCACCATCATTTACTGCCCAAGCCAGTGTTTCCGACACTGTTATCACAACAAAAACCCGTCAATCCCGCACTCACTCTTGCCTTCAAGGTTCATTGGTCATACCAAAAAAGAGCAAAATTCATCCAGATTTTCCATTACAAAACCCGCACCCTTAAGTTACAATTTCGCTACAGAGGCCACCTAACACCCGAATTGATCACAAGCAAGCGGCACAGACCGTAAATCACGGGTAAAGATAAGAACAATTTGGCATCTGCGGCAGTCGGTTTAGAACCGATTGGCCAACACCCGACAGACCCTACAAGATAATGGAGACTCCACTTATGGCGGACGGAGCCAACCGCGTTCATAAGAACCTCACCACGGCAGCACTGATTGAGCTGGCGATTGCCCGGGGCGAAGGGCAACTGACAGCAAACGGTGCCCTGGTGGCGAAGACCGGCGAGCGTACCGGTCGTTCCCCCAACGACAGATTCATTGTAAAAGATGCTGATTCCGCAGCCGATATCGACTGGGGCAGCGTCAACAAACCCTTCGAGCAGGACAAATTCAGCGCCCTGTGGAGCCGGGTCAGCGAGTATCTCAGCAGTAAAGAGGTATTTGTTTCTGAACTGGAGGTGGGTGCTGATCCTGAGCACTATCTGCCGGTTGAAGTCACTACTGAATATGCCTGGCATCAGGTATTTGCCCGCAACCTGTTTATTGAGCCAAAACAGTACAATGTTGCCGGTAAAGCCCACTGGCAGATTATGAATGCCCCGGGTTTTGAGTGTGTCCCTGAACGTGACGGCACCAACTCAGATGCCACAGTTATCATCAACTTTGCTGAGCGCAAGGTACTGCTTGCCGGTCTTAAGTATGCCGGTGAGATGAAGAAGTCCATGTTCTCGGTGCAAAACTTCCTGCTGCCAGCCAAAGGCGTACTGCCAATGCACTGCTCCGCCAATGTGGGCGAGCAGGGCGACACCACTCTGTTCTTTGGTCTGTCTGGCACAGGTAAAACCACGCTGTCTGCTGATCCCAAGCGCTTCCTGATCGGTGATGACGAGCATGGCTGGGCACCGGGCGGCGTGTTCAACATTGAGGGTGGTTGCTACGCCAAGTGTATCGACCTGAGCCAGAAAAATGAGCCAGTGATCTGGGATGCCATACGTTTCGGTACCGTACTGGAAAATGTCGTTATGGATGAGCAACGTGTCCCTGACTACACCAACTCCAGCCTGACCGAAAACACCCGCGCCGCTTATCCGCTGGAGCACATTGGCCGCCGTGTTGAGATCAACCGTGGTGCAGAGCCTAATGCTGTGGTGTTCCTGACCTGTGATGTGTCAGGTGTACTGCCACCAGTATCCCGCCTGTCCAAAGAGCAAGCCGCTTATCACTTCCTGTCTGGCTACACAGCCAAAGTAGGTTCAACTGAAATGGGCAGCACCTCCGCCATTCAGTCTACCTTCTCCACCTGTTTCGGTGCTCCTTTCTTCCCGCGCCCGGCAGGGGTGTACGCTGAACTGCTGATGCAGCGCATCGAATCCTTCGGCAGCCAGGTGTATCTGGTAAACACAGGATGGACAGGTGGTCCTTACGGTGTGGGCAAGCGCTTTGACATCCCGGTTACCCGCGCCATTGTTGATGCCATTGTGTCTGGTGAACTGGCAGATGTTGAAACCGAACACCTGGATGCATTGAACCTGGATGTACCTGTTGCAGTTCCTGGCGTAGACAGCCAGTTGCTCAACCCGGTAAATACCTGGGAAGACAAAGCTGCTTACGCTGAATACGCTGCCAAGCTGGCCAAAGCCTTCAACGAGAACTTTGCCAAGTATCAGGTGCCGGACTCCATTCGCAAGGCAGGTCCAAAGGGTTAACCAGGACGACAACTTGCTTGTATATACAAGCTCTGTTGTCCGATAAAAAGGCGGCTCCTTAAGGGGCCGTTTTTTATTGTCCGTATCCCCCGCCAATTCACCCATGCATAAATAAAGAGTGCTCCCGAGAACAATGAGTTAGCTGTAGCACGCTTGACAAGCCAGTCCGTGTTGAGCAGTTTATGTGCACTGAATATAAAGCGAGCGGTGTCCCCGCGGACAAAACCGCCTCCGGAGATCCCATGCCCAGCCTTCTGTTTCCCAGCTCTTTCAACCAAAGAACCTTCACCCGATCATTGCTCGGACTGTCATTGCTTGGACTGACCCAGATAAGCTTTGCCGAGCAGCAAGCTGTCCCGCAAATCGCCGCTGACTATGTGAATGACGGAATATTGCCTCCCATTATCCAGTGGCATGGTGCCAGTGAAGCCCTGATGAAGAGCGCAGACCATCCCTGGGTGACTGAATTTGAGCTGAGTGGTGGCAAGGTCAGCCCGGATTATGAAGCCACTATGGCCTGGCTGAATAAGCTGGTTGAACACTCTCCCATGCTGAATAAGGTCAGTTTGGGCACCAGCCCTCAGGGAAGAGAGATCTGGATGGTTATCGCCACCAAAGAGGGGGTTGCAACGCCCATTGAGCTGAAGCAGCACAGAAAGCCCACTGTCCTTATTCAGGCCGGTATTCACTCCGGCGAAATCGATGGTAAAGACGCAGGAATGATGCTGCTGCGGGATATGGTGACTGGTGACAAAGGGACGCTGCTGGAACATGCCAATCTGCTGTTTGTCCCCATTTTCAGTGTCGATGGCCACGAACGCCAGAGCGACACCAACAGGGTAAATCAACGTGGCCCTGTAGATATGGGCTGGCGCACCACATCGACCAACCTCAATTTGAATCGTGACTATGCCAAGGCTGATACCCCAGAGATGCAGCATATGCTGCGGGCCATCAATATCTGGCAACCTGATCTCTATATCGACGTACATGTCACCGATGGAATCGACTATCAGTACGATGTGACCTATGGCTATAACGTCAAACAGGGGCTTAGCCCTGCCAGCTTTGACTGGCTGGAGAAGCGTTGGCGTCCGGCTGTGGACCAGGCCCTGACCCAGGCAGGCCATGTTCCTGGCTCACTGGTGTTTGCCCTGGATAAAACCGATATCAGTAAAGGCATGAGCTACTGGAATCCCTCCCCCCGATTTTCCAATGGCTATGGCGATGCCAGACACCTGCCCACAGTGCTGATTGAAAACCACAGTCTCAAGCCCTATAAACAGAGGGTATTGGGCACCTATGTGATGATGGAACAAACCCTGAAAACCTTAGCTGACGAAACTGTCAGCCTCAGAGCCGCAATACATAAGGACAAATACGCCTATCCAGACAGGGTGACACTGGCATGGGAAAGCGAAACCCAAGCCTTCACCTGGGACTTTAAAGGCATAGATTATCGTCTGGAGACCAGTCCCATCAGTGGCGCAGAGGTGGTTCGCTGGACCGGCAAACCCAGACTCTATGAAGCCCTGCCATTGGAAGGCAAAACCAAGCCTGCCATCAGCGTCAGCCGACCGGCCGCTTACTATATCCCGGCTCAATGGCAGGAGGTGATCGACAGATTGGAGATTCATGGTATCCGCATGACCCGACTGGAAACACCAACACAAGTGCGCGCCGAACAGTATCAACTGACCAATCCTGAGTTTGATGACAAGGACTATGAAGGCAGGCAAAGAGTAAAGACTGATATCAGCAAGCAGTTTGTCACTGAAACACTGCCAGCAGGTACAGTGAAAATTGATACCAAACAACCTCTGGGAGATCTGGCCATTTTGTTGCTGGAGCCTCAGTCGCCGGACTCCCTGCTGCAATGGGGCCTGTTCAACCCCATTTTTACCCGTACCGAATATATTGAAGATTACGCGGTAGAACCCATGGCAGCCCAGATGCTGGCCAATGATGCCGGGTTGAAGGCTGAGTTTGAAGCCAAACTGGAGCAGGACGAAGCCTTTAAGGCAGACCCCAAAGCCAGACTGCGCTGGTTCTACGAGCGCAGCCCCTACTTCGACAGTGAGTATCAGGTTTACCCTGTGCTGAGAGCCCTGTAATCAGAGCCCGACTGAGGGGAAAACCTCAGCACCTGTTCTGCCACCCGCCGCCCGAGATACCGGGCGGTTTTTCTGTCTTCCAGATGCAGCTCTCCTTCGGGAGCATGAGCCGAGGCCCCCTGTTGGCACCCCAGGCGATTAACACCTTTATCCCTGTAGCCAGCTGCAGCATCCAATCCCAGCCACAACATGCCATGCTGGCTGGCCAGAGTCGCCATATAGTGCAGGCTTGAGCTTTGATCGCCGTTGGGGGAACCGCCACAGGTAAAACCGGCGGCCAGTTTGTCCGTCCAGAGCTGGTCACACCAAAGATCTGAGCTGGCGTCGGCGAACGCCTTAAACTGAGCAGCCACTGAGCCCATATAGGTGGGTGAGCCGAAAATAATGGCGTCACATCCGGCCAGCGCTTCGAACAGAGCAGGATTTGCAAACCGCCCTTCCACTATCTCCTTTCCCTGGATTTGATGGCTGATAACGTCAACCTGGGGGAAGGTTTCAATCCCCTGTTCTATCGCTTCAGCCATCTGCGCCGTCACCCCGGTTCGGCTGAAATAGACTATGGCTATTCGTAATGCTGCTTTGCTCTCCCTTGCCTCAGTCATAGTTGTTTCTTTCCTCAGGGTTATCACTCAGGTAGCTGACAAACTCCACTTCAAAACCCGCCGGGTCGATATAGTAAACATTGTCCCTGAATTCGGTCGGTTGTCCCTCTTTGGCGATACTGTATCCGGCGTCCTGCATCCGTTTTCTCAGGGCGTTAAGGTCGCTGGTAACAAAGGCAAAGTGCGCCAGTCCCTGTTGATGACCTTCCAGGTTACGGTTATCTCCTTCGCCATTATCACTAAGTGCGATATAGCTGAACTCATCGCCAAAGTGCAACCAGCGTCTGGGCTTACCGTACCAGGTGCCATCGCCACCACCTCGCACATGCCAGTGAGGCATAGCTGCGCCATAAAAGCTGATCATGGCGTCGATATCGGCCACCACTAAATTGATATGTTCGAGTCTGATCATCCTGTCCTCCTACTTGTTTTCCATTACCTGATTAAAAAGTTGCTGTAACAAAGCTAAGAATCGATCCCAGGGTTGAGTGTTCATTTGCGCACTCCCATTTGTTAACTTGGTTACAAGCCTAAAACCTCAAGTTAACTTGAGGTAAAGTACTTTTTTGGATTTTTTTTCATCAGGAGGCAGAAATGGAGTTTTCAGTAGGAGATGTAGCCCGTCGCTGCGGGGTAAAAGTGTCAGCCCTGCACTTCTATGAAGAGAAGGGATTGATCAAAAGCTGGCGCAATGCCGGTAATCAACGCAGATATCAAAAAGATGTGTTCCGCCGGGTCTCAGTCATTAAAGCGGCACAGAAGGTTGGCGTTAGTCTGACGCAGATAAAGCAGGCCTTTGCCAGCCTGCCGGACAATCGAACCCCAACCTCTGATGACTGGGATAAATTGGCAGCCAGTTGGCAGCAGGAGTTGGATAAGCGTATTCGATATCTGCAGCGGCTACGGGATTCCCTGGGTGGATGTATCGGCTGCGGTTGCCTGTCGATGAAGAACTGCCCCATCTACAACCAGGATGACAAACTGGCAGAACAGGGACCCGGTCCCGTGCTGCTGGACAGAGACAAGGAATAACCATTAATTTTGTAAGTGATTGATAAGGGTCTGCAAAAACCATCTTCAAAGGTCAACAGACCCTATAAAAGTGACATAGATCACCTCCTACCACATCTGCAGACTATTTTTATTGATCTATATTAAATGCAGCTATAGATTTACCTCAAAACATGCAAATTAAATACTTATTTAAATTTAGAGGTCGCTAAATATGTTGGATCAAAAAACAATTTCAGTTGTGAAAAGCACCATCCCTCTGCTGGAGTCTGCCGGCCCGGAGCTGACCAAGCACTTTTACCAGCGCATGTTCAGCCACCATCCTGAGCTGAAAGATATCTTTAACCTGGCCCACCAGCGTAAAGGCGATCAACCTGTTGCCCTGTTCAACGCTGTGGCTGCCTACGCCAAAAATATCGACAACCTGGCGGCACTGGGCCCGGCGGTAGAGAAGATAGCCCAAAAGCACACAGGTTTTTTGATCACAGCTGAGCAGTACAATATTGTCGGCCATCACCTGCTGGAAACCCTGAAAGAGCTGGGCGGTGAAGCGGTTACTGATGAGGTCATAGATGCATGGGGTAAGGCCTATGGCTTGCTGGCCGATATCTTTATCCAGCGCGAATCTCAAATTTATGATGATGCCGCAGCTCATGACGGTGGCTGGCGCGGAACCCGTAATTTCCGGATCACAGCCAAAAAGCAGGAGTCGTCAGTGATCACCTCTTTCGAACTGACTCCAGTGGATGGCGGCCCGGTCATGGGATTTGAACCTGGTCAGTACCTGAGCCTTAAGGTGGTACATCCGGACCTGGAAAATATCGAAATTCGTCAGTATTCACTGTCTGATGCCCCCAACGGCAAAAGCTACCGCATCAGTGTGAAGCGCGACCCTGAGGGCGTGGTATCCCAGTTACTACACGACAAATTTGCTGTAGGTGACCAGCTGGCTGTTATCCCTCCCGCCGGTGACTTCTTCCTGAAAACCTCAGCAGAAAAGCCACTGACCCTGATATCAGGTGGCGTTGGTCTGACACCTGTTATGAGCATGCTTAATCAACGTCTGAATGGTGAAACCGCTGAGACTCTGTGGCTGCACGCCAGTGAAGATGGCGCTGCCCACGCCTTCGGTGAAGAGATTAACCATAAGCTGGCGCAGCATAACAAACTGGCCGCCTACACCTGGTACAGAGTACCTGGCGCGACGGATATTCAGGGCAGCCATTATGACTTTGCCGGTACCATGGATCTGAACGCTATCAATGGCACTCTGCCGACCAATGGTGACTTCTACATCTGTGGTCCAGTAGGCTTTATGGCTCATGTTAAGGCTCAGCTGACCACCATGGGCGTAGCCGATGCCCAGATACACTATGAAGTGTTTGGTCCTCATAAAGGTCTCTGATTTTCAATGGCAGACTGCGGCATCAAGAAACAGATCCACTATGAATTGATTTTTTCAGTCCGCATAAAGGCCTCTGATTTCCAATGACTGCATACGGCATCGGGAAACTGATCCACTACGAATCAAATTATTGCAGTCCCCATAAAGGCCTGTAACTCTGAATAGCAAAAGGGCTGCACCCAGTGCAGCCCTTTTCAATATACCTGTCGCAACCTTTAATCAGCTTTTAAGTGAGCGCAATGTGGTTAATCACGTTTTGGCCTTCCCCTGCGAGCCAATCAAGCCTGCGGTATTGTTTTCACTCAGGGTTTTACCGCCCTGATGCGATAAACCAGAGGCACGCTCTGCTCGCCATGCTGCAACATATATCGGCCATCACCGGCATCAACCAGGCCTTCAAAACAGTTGTAGGGGCTAAAGTCATACTCTTTAAACTCCACCAGCTGCAATCCCGCTTTTAACAGCGCATTGATCACTTCCGACACACTGTGGGACCAGGTCGCGAACAGTTCACTGTCAGCACCGGCATTCTCGGTATAGGTTCCTTCCTGCTCCATATCCGGCTCAGGCTGATTAAAGTAGCTGTAGCCTTCCAGCAGAGCCTGCACGGGATGGAACTCAGCCAGTAAAAATGTGCCACCCGACTTTAGACTGGCCGCTATGGTTTTTGCCCATTTATCCAGATCCGGCAGCCAGCACAGTACGCCATAGGAGCTGAATACAAAATCGAACTCCTGCTGCAGCTCCTGTCTTGCACTGTATACGTCGGCACAGACAAACTCAGCCACCAATCCGGCCTTGCTCGCCAGCTCTCTGGCCTGATTAACTGCTTCGGTGGAGAGATCCAGCCCAGTAACCTCGGCTCCCAGTCTGGCCCAGGACAGGGTATCCAAACCAAAATGGCACTGCAGGTGCAGCAGGCTTTTGCCCTTTACCTCGTCCCCCAGTGCATCCAGCTCAATCTCGTTCAGTGAAGATTTACCGGCCAGAAAACCGGGCACATCGTAAAAACAGGAGTCCAGATGGATGCGGGTTCTGGCATCCCACCCTTTACGATTAATCTCCAGATACTCTTCCATGGTACTTACTCCATTACTGACTCTGACAATCGAGCCAGAGCGAAAATCAAGGTGGTGAATTTACTCACTCGATGTTGGCTATCCTGCTGGAAATTAGTGACAAATACCAACTCACGTCGACGCCAAACACCACCAGCGAAAATATAACAAATAAAATCAAACAGTTATAACTTTGGCACGTTAGCTGCTATTTGCTGTAACCAAAACAGCAACAGACAAAACAGCTCTTGTGGGCGCGCTACCCACAGATTGGTTCAGGGAGATATCGAATCAGTCGGCTGTATAACAGAAGGATTATCACTATGTTTCGCCAAGCTCTTATCGCCTCTGCTATCGCTATTGGACTCAGCGGCTGTGTTATCAATGTCAACGCCGGCAGTCACAACGCCGAATTTCTGGAAAGCCGTAACCTTAACCTGAGTGCATCCGGTATTACTGCTCTGGATGCAGAAACAGGTGCAGGTCATCTGGTCATCAAAGGTGTAGAAGGCCTGGATAGCATCCGGGTTAAAGCCGACATCTATGGTGATGCGGACATGAAATATGAGCTGATACTGGAGCGCCGTGGCGATACCGCCCGACTGATTGCCAAAATTGACGACCAGATCCAGATTAACTGGGGCGACAGCCCTTCTATTGATGTCACAGTCGAAATGCCAAAGTCTCTGAATCTGGAGGTGGAGGATGGCTCAGGTGATATCAAAATCCAGGGTGGTAATAACGTCGAGATTGATGATGGCAGCGGCAGTATCAACCTGTCAGGCGCCACAGGTAATGTCGAAATCGAAGACGGCTCAGGTGATATCCGGGTGTTAGGCGGCAAGGCGGTCAAAATAGGTGATGGCAGCGGCAGCATCTCACTGCAGGAAACCGCGGGCCCCATGAATATCAAAGATGGCAGTGGTGATATCAGTATCAGCAATGCCAGTGGTGAGCTGCAACTGGATGATAACTCCGGCAGCATCAGTATCCGTAATCACAATGGCAGCATGGATATCGAAGACGGCTCAGGTGATATCGCCATTACCCAGGTTCAGGGCAGTGTCACTATAGATGACGGCTCTGGCAGCATGCGTATCAAAGATGTCACCGGCATGGTGACCATAGACGATGGCTCAGGGGATATCACTGTGCGCAATACAGGTGGCCTGAACATTATCGATGAGGGCTCAGGAAGCCTGAGTGTCGACGGTGTCGAAGGCAAGGTGACCTTGAAGTAATACTGAACAGTTCCCGACGTGGTTCCGGCAGTTTGTTGTCGCCGGAGTCCACCCTAATACCGCTGCTTACCACTCCCTGGACAGTAGCGCTTTCTCAGTCGCCAATCAGTGCCAATTTCTGATTGCGACTGAGTTTTTTTACTGCAATCTCCCGCCTGAGGGCATCACCTTTATCCCCCACCAGCTCACGATACACCAGAGTCAAAGGCCCTTTACCCCGTAAGAAACGAGCGGTCTTCTTACCATTGGCACAATGCTCGGCAAAGCGTCTGTCCACATCTATGGTGACCCCGGTATACAACTGGCCTCCAGCGCATCGCACCATGTACAAATACCAGTTTTTTTCGCCTTTCTCCGGCTTGCCTTGTTGCTCAGAAACTCGCACTATGTACCCGCTGATCGGGTATCGGAACCCGGTTGGTTTGTTCTCAGGGCGGGGTGAAACTCCCCACCGGCGGTAATTTTCATTGCTTATTCTATGGGATTAAGTGTTTGAAATCAGCCCGCGAGCGCCTGTCAGCCGAGCGGTATGACAGGGACAAGCAGATCCGGTGAAACTCCGGAGCCGACGGTAATGAGCGCCGAGCAATCGACGCACTGAGTCCGGATGGAAGAGAATGTCAGTAAAGACGCGCCGTAACCGCGGGTATACCCTGTGGTTATCTGTCGTGCGTCTGTCTGTACCTGTGGCCAGCGTTTCAGGCCGCAGCTTTCCTGTGCCCTGATCCTAACTTCCAATTATTGAGGAAACTTATTATGGATCAGTCCTTACTAAATCAATTTGGCGATGCCAATCAAAGAGTCGAACATGCACTCGATGCCCTTAAACAAGGCAAGGGCGTGTTATTGGTCGACGATGAAAACCGGGAAAACGAAGGTGATCTCATCTTCAGTGCAGAGCTGTTAACCGTGCCGCAAATGGCGCAGTTGATCCGCGAATGCAGTGGCATAGTCTGTCTGTGCATGACAGATGGCAGGTTAAAACAGCTGGATCTGCCACCCATGGTTAACAGCAACACCAGTCAGTATGGCACCGCCTTTACCGTGACCATTGAGGCCAGCCATGGCGTCACCACAGGAGTGAGTGCGGCCGACAGGGTCACCACTATTCGGGCTGCTATCGCAGATGATGCCAAACCTGCTGATCTGGCTCGACCCGGTCATGTGTTCCCGCTGCGGGCAGATCCACGAGGTGTGCTGGGACGTCGCGGTCATACCGAAGGCACAGTTGATCTGATGCGCCTGGCGGGACTAAAGCCAGCCGGCGTGCTGTGCGAGCTGACCAATGAGGATGGCACCATGGCCAGGCTGGCAGAAATTATTCAGTTTGGTCAGACACATGGTTACCCGGTACTGTCCATTGAAGATCTGACGGCCTATCGGCTTGAACGTGAAATGGCAACCGCCAGTTGAGCTTGAGCAAGTAACAAAAAAGCAGCCAGTGGGCTGCTTTTTTAGTGACTGAATACAGACTATCAGGCAGAAGCACCCGGGTCATGCATAATGCTGGCACTCTCTTTAGAGGCCATCACTTCCAGATCTTTATCAATAAAGAACAGAGCTTTACCGTCTTCCCCCACCAGGCGAATCTTGTCGACGATAGACTTGAACAGCTTCTCTTCTTCGTGCTGCTCAGCCACATACCACTGCAGGAAGTTAAAGGTGGAGTAATCCTGGGAGGTAAAGGCAGTGTGAGCCAGCTGATTGATTGCAGCAGTGATCATCTGCTCATGCTCAAGGGTGTGTTCAAACAGCGCCAACAGTGACGGGAACTCAGCCTGTGGCGCTTCAATAGCACCCAGTAGTGGCATACCGCCAGTCTCGCTCACATAGGTGAACAGGCGATGCATATGCTCCATCTCTTCGGCTGCGTGGGCACGCATAAACTTGGCAGCCCCTTCAAATCCTTTGTCTTCGCACCAGGCACTCATCTGCAGATACAGGTTGGAGGAGAAGAACTCCATATTGATCTGTTCATTCAGCTTTTCGATCATCGCCGCGGCCAGCATATCTGTCCCTCTTGTAAACATATTCAAAATACAACCTCCACATTGTCGGGAAGGGCCTGATTAAAAGCAATGAATTAAATCATAAATTACCCTCAAATGTGCACTTGAATCACTTGCTTGTGTTACATTTGCTAACCATAAGTTACACACGGAATTGTGAACGGCCGATAGGATTATCTGGCTCGGAAGGCGACAAGGACGCACAGCAATGAACCTTACCCAAACCAGTACCCGAAATCCGGCTGCCACTCTGGTTGCCCTGTTGTTGATCCTGATCTTCGGTGCCCTGGCCATTGCCAAACTTCCCATCCAGTTGCTACCCGATATCAGCCAACCGCAAATTTCCGTCTTCAACAACTGGCGCAGTGCAGCGCCTCAGGAGATGGAATCCAATATTATCGAGCCTCAGGAAAACGTGCTGCGTCAGGTCCCCGGCGTGGTAGAGATGAACGCCAACATTGGCCAGGGGTTCGGCTCCATTACCCTCACCTTTGAAGTGGGCAGCGATATGCAGGCGGCGATGATCAATGTCATCAACGCCCTCAATCAAACCCCACCCCGTCCACTGGATGCAGGCGAGCCCTTCATCAACGTTGGTGGCGGCAACGGCGGTACCCCCAACCTGGCCTCACTGCTGATTTATACCCTGCCGGACAACCCGGAAACCGATGTCGCCCGCTATCAAAAGCTGTTTGATGATTTGGTGGAGCCGAGACTGAGACAAATTACCGGTGTCGGTGCTGTACAGATGCAAAGCCGACGCCCCAAAGAACTGCATATTGAGTTTGACCCTTACCGGGCCGCCGCACTGGGTATCACACTCGACCAGCTGCGCAGCACTATCTCACGGGCTGCGGATATTTCCGGCGGTACCGCCAAGGTGGGCAGGCGCGAATACACAGTGCGTTTTGTGGGTAAATACACCCCGGAAAATCTGGGCAGCCTGATCGTCACTTACAACGATGGCCGCCCCGTCTATCTGAATGAACTGGCGGATGTCACCGTCACCACCTCAGAGCAAAGGGGTTTTACCAAGCGTAACGGTTACCCGGCTTACTACATCACTGTGGAAGGGACCTTCGATGCCAATACGGTCGCCGTACTGGATGATGTAAACCTGGCTATTGCAGAACTGAATGAGCAGGTGCTGAATCCCAAAGGCCTGACCATGGAGCTCTCCTTCGACGCCTCCATCCATATCAAGCGGGCTATCCTGCTGGTTAAGGGGAATCTGGGTATAGGCGTGTTGTTGGCTATGCTGATCCTCTATGCCTTCCTGCGTAATGTGCAAGCCACCCTGATTATCGCTTCTACCATTCCCGTTGCCCTGCTGATCGCCTTTATGGTGCTGGATGCCATGGGCAGAACCCTGAATGTTATCTCGCTGGCGGGCCTGGCTTTTGCCGTCGGTCTGGTGCTGGATGCAGCCATCATAGTGCAGGAAAACATAGTGCGGCTGCGACAACAGGGAATGGCCGCCATGGACGCCATACTCCAGGGCACTGCGCAGGTAAAAGGTGCCCTGCTGGCATCCACAGCCACTACAGTCGCCATCTTCCTGCCAGTACTCTTTATGCCGGGCGTTGAAGGACAGCTGTTTTCAGACCTGGCGCTAACCCTGTCGGTGGCAGTGGTTTCCTCCTTCTTCAGCGCGATTACCATCATTCCTGTATTCAATCAGCTATGGCTCAAGCTGCCTCAGCACACAGAAGTTCACAGTCTGTGGAACAGACTCACAGCGCTGATCCGCTCTTTAACCAACAGCAGGGCCAAAGCATCAGCCTGGTGCGCCGCGTTGATTCTGGGGACCTCTGCCATTGCCATCCTCTTGATGCCCAGACCGGACTTTCTGCCCCAGGCCAGATCAGATGGTATCTTTACCTTCTTCTCGCTGCCCCCTGGCGCCAATATTGAAACCATGAACCGGGAGTTGGGTACCCTGATTGTCGACCGGCTCAAGCCTTACTATGACAAACAGCAACAACCCTATATCAAGGGCTATAACTTCTCTGTGTTCGGCGCCTTCAATGTGTTGTTTATCTATCCTGAAGACCCGGCCCGCATTGATGAGATGATTCAACACCTGAGGGAAAAGATTCTGGTGGATCTACCCGACACTCAAGCCTTCCCCAGCCGGGGTTCGCTGCTGCAATTTGGCTTTAATGGCGGCCGCTCCATCAATATCGATCTGCAGGGGCCGGATATGGAAGCCCTGATGCAGGTCGCCGCCACCAGCATGGGAATGATCAATGAAGCCTTGCCCGGTGCCACTGTGCGTCCGCTGCCGGGGTTGTCGCTGGCTCAGCCAGAGCTGCAACTGGTGCCGGATGAACGTCGTCTGGCCCAGGCCGGTGTCGACAGAACCCAGATAGCCAATGCGATTCGCGCCTATACCTCTGGTCTGTTTGTGGGGGAGTACTTCGACGGTAATGAACGTATGGACGTGCTGCTCAAGGGACCGGAATGGGATGTACCTGAGCAACTGGCTGCCACGCCGGTATTCACCCGTTCTGCCGGGATCCAGACTGTGGGCGAACTGGCGCAGATACGCAGAACCGTGGGACCAACCCAACTGCAGCGGGTGAATGGCAAGCGTGCGGTATCTCTGCTGGTGTTCCCACCTGAAGATATGTCCATGGACGAAGCCATGGAGGTCCTCCAGTCAGGTACTCTGGATGCCATTCGCGCCAGCCTGCCCGACGATGCCTCACTGGCATTCCGCGGCACGGCCGACAGACTGAATCAAACTATCACAGATATGGGCACCAACTTCCTGCTGGCGGTGATTATTCTGTTCCTGCTGATGGCAGCTTTGTTCAAGTCTCCCAAAGACAGTGTGCTGGTATTGCTGTCTATGCCCATGGCGGTATGTGGCGGGGTGATCAGCCTGCAGTTGCTCAATCTCATCAGTTTCCAGAGCCTGGATCTGCTGACCATGATTGGCTTTATCATCCTGATGGGATTGGTGGTTAATAACGCCATTTTGCTGGTTGACCAAACCCGTCAGGGCAGCCGCGATGGTTTGTCATTGGATGACGCCATTTATCAGGCTGTCGCCACCCGGGCACGTCCCGTCTACATGAGTACCCTGACCTCCATATTCGGCATGTTGCCGCTGGTACTGGTACCCGGTGTTGGCAGTGAAATCTACCGGGGGCTGGCCGCAGTGATTGTTGGCGGTATGACCTTCAGCGCCCTGTTTACCCTGATCCTGATGCCCAGCCTGCTGCAATTGGCCGGAGCGGCAAAGTCCCAACACTTATCCCATACTCAGCAGATGAACCCAGAGGTAAGTCAATGAACAGCAAACTCACTGCATCACTGCTGACCGCAGTTTTACTGATAAGCCCACTTCTCTCCGGCACTGTGATGGCGGCAGACGCACCTGCCCGGCTGGTAGCCGTAGCCGAAGTGGAAAATCGTCCCCTGTCTCCCAAGATTATGGTGATCGGGTCAGTGCACAGCCGCAACAGTGCCGAACTGACCGCTGGCGTAAGTGGCAAGCTGGAATGGGTGCAGGAAGCCGGCACCAGAGTGAATGCAGGAGATATTGTCGCCAGGCTCGAGCAAACCCGGCTTAAACTGCAACTGGCTGAACAGCAGGCGATGACCAAACGAGAGCAGATCACACTCAATAAATTAAAACGCAACTACAGCCGACTGCAGAGCCTGGAGAACAGTCACGGCGTCACCCAAACCGAGCTGGATGATGCCAAAGCCGAACTGGAACTGGCCCACAACAATCTGGAGCTGGCACAAATCAAAACTGACCTGATTGCCGACTCATTGGCCCGCACTGAGCTGAAGGCTCCCTTTGCCGGTATCGTGACTCAAAGATTGCACCAGGCCGGGGAAGATATAGGTCCCTCTGAGTCAGTTGTCGCCATCACAGATCCTGACAACCTGGAGATACGCCTGCACGCCCCGCTGAAACACAGCCGCAGAGTGAAGGCCAATGATGAGCTGAGGATCTACCACGCCGAGGGGGAATTTACCGCCCGTATCCGCAGTCTGATCCCGGTCTCGGATGTACGCTCCCAAACCTTTGAAGCCAGACTGGACCTGCCATTGGAGATGCAGGAGCTGTTCAGTGTCGGCGAACTTGTGTCTTTAGCCCTGCCGGTTGCCCCTGCGAGGCTTACCACCCTGGTACCCAGAGATGCCATAGTGCTGCGCTCAGCCGGTGCCAGTGTATTCCGTATCAATGCCGACAACACCGCCGAAAAAATTGATGTAGCCCTCGGAGATGGCGAAGGTAAATGGATTGCAGTGGAAGGCGGGCTGAAAGAGGGCGATAAAGTGGTGATCCGCGGCGCCGAAACCCTGCAGGATGGCCAGCAGGTGAAGCTGGATTCGGCACCAACCGGCGCAGTCTCATCGGCAAGCTCAGGAGCCAGTTAATCCATCCAGACTCCTTAATGGTTTTTGCCTCAGGGATCATATAGTCATCCTGCTTGGCCGTGGCATAATAGCGGCCACCAGCCTATCGCGAAACCTATGCAGGGAGTTCATATGCAAGCCAAGCAAGATCCATGTAGCCATCCGGGACTGATGCATCCGGATCAAGCCATTCCCAAACTGCTTGATCAGGTACAGCCAACCGCTGATACAGAAGTCGTCCAGCTCAATCAGGCTATGGGTCGTATTCTGGCTGAAGATCTGGCCTCTATGCTGGATCTGCCTCCTTTCGATAACTCCTCTATGGATGGTTATGCTTTCCGTTTGGCGGATCTGCAACAAAGCAGCACCCTGAAACTGGCGGGCTACTCCTTTGCCGGTCACCCCTATGAGGGCGAGTATCAGCCTGGCACTTGTATCCGCATTATGACAGGCGCGCCAGTACCAGCCTGTTATGACACAGTGCAAATGCAGGAAAAAACTCAGGCCGATGGCGAGCTGATCACCATTGAAGCGCCCGACGCCACAGGCACCAATGTGCGTGGCCGCGGTGAAGAGCTGAAAGCCGGTGACAAGGTCTTGGTTAAAGGGACCCGAATCGGTGCCGCCGAAATGGGCGTACTGGCAACCATAGGCCAGAGTCAGGTGCGGGTATACCGTCAGCTGACAGTCGCCTTCTTCTCTACCGGGGATGAACTGCGTCCAGTGGGCAGCGATCTGGCACCGGGTCAGATCTACGACTCCAACCGTTACTCGATTCTGGGCTTGCTGCAAAAAGCCGGTGTTAACTGGCTGGATCTGGGCGTGATTGCCGATGATCCGGAAGCGATTCGCGCCGCCTTTCTGGAAGCCTCCAGCAATGCCGATATGGTGCTGACCTCAGGCGGTGTGTCTGTGGGTGATGCCGACTACACCAAGCAGATTCTGGATGAAGAGGGCGAAATCACCTTCTGGAAGATGGCCATCAAGCCGGGCAAACCTTTTGCCTTCGGTAAGCTGGGGGATGCGGTATTCTGTGGCCTGCCGGGTAACCCTGTTTCCTCCATGGTGACCTTTTATAAAATCGTGATGCCATTGCTGCAAAAAATGCAGGGCCTGCCGCCTCAGCCCAGCCTGAGCGTGAAAGCTACCCTGACCAGCCCAATCCGCAAACATCCGGGTCGGGTTGAGTACCAGCGTGCCATCCTCAGCCGTAACGATCAGGGCGAGCTTGAAGTCTGTACCACAGGCTCCCAGGGGTCGGGCATGCTGACCTCCATGAGTCTGGCCAACAGCTTTATCGTGATGCCACAGATGCAGGGCGATACCCCGGCCGGTACTCAGGTTGATGTTGAGCCGTTCAACGAAATTCTCAGTTAATCATAAGCGAAAGGTGTCGACCCAGATCGGCGCCTTGCAGGAACTCCCAATGAGTGAGCACCCACAAGAGCTGTTGTCTGATGCCGAGATGCTCAGATACAGCCGACAAATCTCTATCCGCGCCATGGATATCGATGGCCAGGAAAAACTTAAACTGGCCAGGGTACTGATTATCGGTGCCGGTGGTCTGGGCTGTGCCGCCAGTCAGTATCTGGCTGTGGCCGGTATTGGCCAGATGACATTGGTGGATTTTGATACCGTGGAGATCTCCAATCTCCAGCGTCAGGTACTGCACCAGGATGCCAATGTAGGCCAGCCCAAGGTGGAGTCAGCCAGGCAAAGCCTGACCGCTCTCAATCCCCATATCCAGATTGATACCATCAATGCGGTGCTGGATGACCCTGAGATTGATGAGCTGGTCGGTAAGCACACTCTGGTACTGGACTGCACAGACAATGTGATGGTGCGCGAGCAGCTCAACAGCGCTTGCTTTAAGCACAAGGTACCTTTGGTCTCCGCCGCAGCCATCCGCATGGAAGGCACAGTCACTGTATTCGACTACAGCGAAGACGCACCTTGCTACCACTGCTTCAGCGCCCTGTTTGGCGAGCAGCAGCTATCCTGCGTGGAGTCGGGCATTCTGGCCCCAGTTGTAGGTATGATCGGCTGCCTGCAGGCCACAGAGGCCATTAAGGTACTGACGGGTATGGGACAAAGTCTGGCGGGCCGCATGTTGATGGTGGATGCCATGACCATGGAGTTCCGTGAGATGAAACTCCCCAAGCAGCCGGGCTGTAAAGTCTGCGGCTGAGTTTCACTGACTCATCCGGATAAATACAAGCAGTGGCTCGCCAGAGCCGCTGCTTTTTTGTTTCAACGTCTCCCTCTGGCTGATCAAGCCTGTTTGCTTATACGTAATACCCCCTGATTAAAAACTTATTCAGTGACGATATGCACCGCAAACTCAAGCTACCGGAAAAGACCTGCCCGGTTTGTCAGAGGCCATTTCGCTGGCGCCGCAAATGGCGCAACCACTGGGATGATGTGGTTTACTGCTCCAAACGTTGCCGGGGTAACAGGTCAGACGCCAGCAAGTCACAGGATTAAAGCTCAACCTTGCCCTGTTTGATTGCACTGGCTCTGGCCAGCGTCGCCTGCTGCTCCCCCTCATCCAGCCTGTCCCAGTTACGGTAGATCATGCCGATCCTGGGATTGCGATTGAACTTCTCTCTGTGCTGCACCATAAAGGCCCAGTAAAGACTGTTGAATGGGCAGGCATCCTCACTGCTGCGGGCTTTGACATTAAAGCTGCAGCCGCTGCAATAGTCGCTCATTCGATTGATATAACTGCCGCTGGCCGCATAGGGTTTGGTAGCAATCAGGCCGCCGTCGGCAAACAGCGCCATGCCCCGGGTGTTGGGCATCTCCACCCACTCAATGGCGTCCATATAAATACCCAGATACCAGGCATCCACCTGCGTGGGGTCAGCGCCCCAAAGCAGACTGAAATTACCGGTCACCATTAATCGCTGGATATGATGGGCATAAGCGGTCTGCAGACTTTGCCCGATAGCGGCAGCCATACACTGCATACGGGTATCGCCATTCCAGAAAAACTCAGGCAATGCTGCCCCGGCCTGAAGATGATTGGCATCGGCATAGTCGGGCATATTGCGCCAGTAGATGCCCCTGACATACTCACGCCACCCCAGTATCTGGCGAACAAAGCCCTCCACCGAGGCAATATCCGCATCACCACTGTGCCAGGCAGCCAGCGCCTGATGAATGACCTCAGTGGGGTGCAGCATCTTGGTATTCAGGGCAAAGGACAAACGTGAATGGTACAGGCTCCAGCTATGGGGAGATTCAGCCGTCATGGCATCCTGAAAACGGCCAAACAGCGGCAGGCAGTGATGGATAAAATACTGCAGCAACTCCCTGGACTGGGCACGACTGACAGGCCACAACAGCCGAGTTTTGGCCTTGCCTATGGTGTTAACCCTATGTCGTTCAAGCCGCTGCAAAATAGCGCTGACATCATTACCAAAGCATAAAGGCTCGGGAATTTGCCCAATATCCTCGGGTTTCAGCTTGTGGCGATTATCAGCATCAAAATTCCAGCCGCCACCTTCAGGTTTGCCATCGGTCATCAAAATTCCGGTCTGCCTGCGCATCTGCCGATAGAAGCTCTCCATCAACACATGCTTGCCTTTGGCAAAGCGGGACTCTATTTGTTCAAACGGCAGTAAAAAGTGTTCGGTATCGGAGCAATCAGAACTTATACCCTGCTCCGCCAGCTGGCTTTGTAACTGCCCCAGCTGTTGTTGAAGCCGGTATTCATCAGGCCTCTGATACTCAAAGTGAGTCACCTGCTGCTCCCGGCAAATCCGTTTAATCAGAGCAGGCAGATCCCTGTCCTGGGCAGTATCATCAAGGGTCAGGTGCATCACCTTGTGTCCGGCTTGCTTGAGGGCGCCTGCAAATCCGGCCATGGCAGCAAAGAAGCCACAGACCTTTTGCACGTGATGGCGCACATAGTGGGTTTCCTGATGCAGCTCGGCGATCAAATAAAGACAATTGTCATCCCTGTGTTGATACCAGGAATGCGCAGCGTTGAGCTGATCACCCAGGATCAATCTGAGTCCCTTCATACCTGCGATCCTGTTTTCAGAGGTTGTCTGGTGTGGCGGGTCAGAATGCGACCTTTTTCACGTCTGACAGCAGGTTTGGCGCGCCAGCTCCATAGCAGCTCTCTGGCTCTGGAACCTGTGTGCTCACTATCCACAATCCGCTGCGGATAATCCCGGCCAGGATTGAAGCCATACATACCTGCTTCCAGTGGAGCCAACTCCCAGGGTGTATGAATAAGCTCATTGGGCAAACAGGCCAATTCCGGCAGCCACTGCCGAATAAAGTCACCTCTGGGGTCCTGCTCCCTGGACTGCTTCACCGGATTATAGATGCGTATGGTGTTGGCGCCGGTAACGCCTGCCTGCATCTGAAACTGGGGGTAATGAATGCCGGGTTCGAAATCGAGGAACAGCCGCGCCAGGTGCTGCACCCCTTCGCGCCAGTCCAGCAGCAGATGGTGACACAGAAAGCTCACCAACATGGCCCGCATGCGAAAATTGATATAACCGGTTTGCTCAAGGCAGCGCATACTGGCGTCCACCAGCGGATAGCCTGTCATGCCCTGCTGCCAAGCCTGCAAACCCTGCTTGTCCTGACGCCATGGGAACCGACGGTAACCGGCATTAACGCTGTGCCATTCCATTGAGGTTTCACTTTCAAACTTCTGTACGAAGTGGCAATGCCAGTGCAAGCGAGAAGACAATGCCTTAAGCGCCATACGCCAGCCGGGCTCAGACCAGTGAGCCAGCAGTTGTTGGTACACCTGCCGCAGACTCAGGTTTCCCCAGGCCAGATAGGGAGACAGGCGACTGCAGGTCTCACGGCTGATGCTTGGGCTGGATATCCCCTTGTGATAGCCCTGCCCTCTGGACTCAAAAAAACTGTCCAGCGTCAGCCAAGCCGCATCAACGCCTCCCTGCTGCATGCCGTTGGGCTGCTCAAGCCAGGCATCGTCCGGCTTAAAGTCTGTGGGAAAGGTAACGAATCTGCCCCTGTCCAGTTCAGGCGTCTGCTGTGGCGCCCTCATTGTCTGCTGCCAGTGGCTATCCCACCCCTCCCGGTTGACTGCGCCGCGAATAACGGCACCGCAAGGGGATTCATGCCACGACACGCTATGTTGATGACACCAGTCAGCCACCGCTTTGTCTCTTTCCCAGGTCTGATGCAGACCTGTTTCCTGATGACTGTAGAGACGACGAATAGCGAAGCTCTGGCCAATCCTGTCGAGCACTGACAGTAATTCCTCTCTGAATACAGCCAAACCCGCATCCACCAAACGCAGATGACTCTGCAAATTCACCAGAGATTGCCATACAAAGCGCCAGTGACGCTGGCTGTAATGGGGATTCGAGATCAAGCTGGGCTCGAAGCTGTAAAACACCAGAACCGGAAAGCCTGAGTCGATGGCCGCCTTAAGCGGCGCATGGTCTTCCAACCGCAGATCCCGCTTCAGCCATACCAGTACAACCGGCGGCCTGTGTTCGCACCTCAGCTTGTCATTTTTCAGCATGGCCAATCCGCCGCATCAGTGTGATCCAACTGTTCATCTGCTTTATCCCCTCGCCACAGGCGCACAAACTCACCAGCCGGGTCATGCTTTGCGGTTTGCCAGGCCAGATCAAAGTGTTTTGGCTGCTGACCGCCAAACGCTCCGGCTATGTACTGCCAGTTGCCCCAGTTCACCGGGAGATCGAAATCCACCAGCTGCTGCTGGAAGTAACCGGCACCGGCGCGCCAATCAATACCCATCTCATGGATCAGGGCGCTGGCCACCAGCTGACGACCGCGGTTGCTCATATAGCCGGTTTGGTTGAGCTGATTCATGCAGGCATTCACCACAGGCCAGGGCGTATTGCCTTCACACCATTTGCGGAATCTCTCGGGATAGAAACAGCCGGTCAGGCCTTGACCTGATCGGCCTTTTTGCAAAAACAGGGCTTTGGGGAAGAAATGTCCATACCAATGAAAGTATTCGCGCCACAAGAGTTCTACCGCTATCCAACCGGTTGAGGCATTGGCGCCCCAGCGAGTTTCATAATCCCTCAGCTGATGCCACACCTGTCGCACACTCAAACAACCCGATGCCAGCCAGGGTGACAGCTTGGTGGACTGATACCAACCATCCAACCTGTCTCTGGTCTCTTTGTAACTCTGCGCATGACCGCTGGCCAGGTAAGCCTGCCAGTTGGCCATTCCCTGGGACTCGCCGCCGATATAACCAGAGCTCACTGTGGCCGTAAGCTCAGGTAGTTGCGGGGTTAACCTCACTTTGGAGATAGCTGAAGGCCAGTGTCCGGAACTGAGTAATGGCTCCGATACCTTCAACTTGCTGTCGGCGAGTGTTCTGAATTTGCTGAAGCTGCGGGGAAAGTCGAGGTGATTGAATGGCAGCAATGCATGCTGAAACAGGGTGTCGGTATCCAACTGGACGATCTCAAGACCGCCACACTGCTGTTGCAGAGCTTTAAGCCTGCGCCGCTCCCAATATCCCTGGGGGCGGGAGCAAAAGAGTTTGTCCGCCCGGCAGGCCCGAACCAATTGCACCATCCCTGTCAGCCAGTCACCTGTGATCAGCTCAAGATGATGGCCGGGGTAACTCAGGCTCTGTTGCAGATGATGAAGGCTCTCCAGCAAAAACCTGCGTCTGTGCTCACCCAGCATCAGATTGCCAAATCTGTCACCCTGATTGTTATCGGGCAAATAGGCGACCAACTGCAGCAGACCCGCCTGCAGGCAAGCCTGCAGGCAAGCCTGCATCAGCGCATGGTTATCCGACAGTCGCAGATCCTGGTCAAACAGATAGAGTATTCGACTGGCCACCTTGTCTCCGGAATTGGTTATTGGTCTCCAGAAGTACGCAGCGGCGGGGGCGAATGATCAGTAAAAGCTGTGACTGAAACCCGGATTACTTGCCCGATTTGGCTTTTGGCCAGGGCTGTTGGGAGGCGGGTGACCAGGCGGCCATTTGTGCCTTCACGCCGTCCAGGTCAAATGCAGCCCCCTGAAGCGGCTCGGCGCAGAATTGATAATCCTGCCCCTGATAATTGAACTCCAGCTGCCAGGCATGCAGATAGCCCCGGTCAGACGCCTCTCCCCCGTACAAGGTATCACCCAGGATAGGACAACCCAGGCTGGCCAGCGCCACTCGCAGCTGGTGAGTCTTGCCACTCAAGGGTTTGAGCAGATACAGACGCAATCCCTGATCCACAGATTGGGAAAAGAACTGAGTAATGGCAGGATTTTCTGTACTGCGCAGCAGCTTGTATTGGCTACGGCGGGATTTCGCCATATCCCCAATCACCCAGCCCTGTTTCTTTTTGGGCTTACCTTTGGCCAACGCCAGATAGTACTTCTGCACCTGGTGGGCGCTGAACAGTTCAGTAAAGCGAGCTGCCGCTTCGGAGGATTTGGCCAGAATAATCAGGCCTGAGGTCAGGGTATCCAGCCGGTGAACCGGATAGAGTTTGATATTCAGGTCCAGCTCCACCCGGGCAACCACCCCGGCTTCGCCATCCTGACTGTGAAAATGCACATTGGCCGACTTACTGATCACCAGAAAGTCGGCCTCGTCTTGAATTATTTGGTACAAAATTAGGTCCGGAACGTGACAGTCACCATCAACCCGGGATGATTGTCACTGAGCTCAATCCGGGCCTGATGGCGGGATAATATCGCTTTTACCATGGACAGGCCAAGGCCAGTACCCGCGTGATGGCGACTGGGGTCCAGACGCACCAGGCGTTCAAACACCCTGTCCTTGTCTGACTCGGGAATCCCCGGGCCATTATCACTGATGCGGATGACTGCGCCTTCCTGCTCAATGCGGATCACTGAGCCGTCACCTGAATACTTGATGGCATTATCGATCAGGTTATACAGAGCCATAAACAGCAAACTCTTATCACCAGTGATCTGGCAGTCAGTGCCCGTAGTCAGCGACAGCTGTTGATCCTGCATCTCTGCCACAGCAGAGGCCATCTCTTCCAGGTCACTGCAAAGATCCACCAAACTCACCTGCTGCAGCTCCAGCTTCTGTTGCCCCTCTTCAATGCGGGTCAACGACAGCATGGCGTTGAAGGTTGCCAGACACATATCCAGCTCCTCAATCAACACGGCACAGTTCTCCGGTACCTCTTCGGCCGGCTTATTGGCCAGCTCCTCTATGCCGATTCGGATATGGCTCAGGGGCGTTCGCAGGTCATGGGCGATATTGTCAGTCACCCCACGCACAGCATCCAGATTGTTCTGCAGTGTATCCAGCACCCGGTTGAACTGGGTAGCCAGCATATCGAACTCGTCAGGATGTTCTGAGATGGGGAAGCGGGTATCGTAATGACCCTGTTCAATGCGTCGGCTCAGCTTGCTGTATCGCACCATACGGCCCAGCAAGGCCTTGGAGAACAGGTAGCCTGCCGCCAGCGTCAGTAGAATCGTCACCATCACAGCCGTAGCGGCAGCACTGATGAACTTATCGATCAAGGTTGCCAACTGGTCGGTACGACTGGCCAGCAGCACAGGACCGTAACGGGTCTGTACCAGGCCACCGGTGAAGATATGCAGCTTCTCCGGGCCACCGGTCAGAATAGGGAACTCTTTGGTTTCCGGCAGATAGGGCATATCCGTCGGCATAAAACTGAGGGCCCCCTCCAGCTGATTGTCGTGCTGCCATACCACCAACATGGTTTTGGGGTCGGCAGTTCGCACCTGGGCAGCAAATGCCTGTCTGCCAGAGGTCAGCGCCAGCTGCTGGTACTGAATGCGCTCAGACTCCAGGTGGATCTCCACCTGGTGCTGCTGCTCCAGAATCAGCTCGCGGTACATGGCGAATAACAGCGCCCCGATGATAAGGGTCACCAGGGTGGTAAAGATAATGGTTATTCGCCAGGCACTGCTTTGAAGCGGCTTAAAAACGTTGACGGAGCCGATAACCTGCACCTCTTACCGTTTCAATCAACTCACCATATCCCAGCTCCTCAAACTTGCGTCTCAGCTTGGCGATATGTACGTCGATAACATTGGTGCGCGGGTCAAAGTGATAGTCCCACACAGCCTCAAACAGCAGGGTACGGCTGATCACCTGATTGGCATGTTCCATCAGGTATTTTAATAATTGGAATTCTTTAGGTTGCAGGATCAGTTCCTGACCACCCAGGGTGACATTGCGGGTCAGCAACTCCATCTCCAGTGGACCAACCTTAATGGCGGTTTGCACTGGTTTGGACTGGCCGCGTTGCATCAGTTTCTCAGCGCGAACCAGCAGCTCAGAAAAGGCAAAGGGCTTGGTCATATAGTCGTCGCCACCGGCACGCAGGCCTTTGACGCGCTCATCGACATGGCTTAGAGCAGACAGGATAAGTACCGGGGTTTCATTACCGGTTGCGCGCAGTGCGGCCAACACCTTGAGGCCGTCAAGCTGAGGCAGCATCCGGTCGAGAATCATCAGGTCATAGTGGCCACTGGTTGCCAGCAGCAGGCCCTGATGGCCATCACTGGCCGTTTCGATATTGTATCCCTGCTCGGAAAATCCCTTGACGATATAGTCAATGGTTGTGGCGTCATCTTCCACCAACAAAACTTTCATTATATCTCCTTATGCCCGGTACTCCGGGAAAGAGACCAGGCGAAACAGGATAGTCGGATTCAACTCCAGGTCAGCAGCGGCAGTGGTTTTTGTTGGTCGATGTCGAACGCGAGCTTGACCTTGCCATCTGCATTGAGCAGTTCAAGTTCAAGGTAATTGATCCCGAGGTCTCGATCCAGCTGTGCTTCGACCACAAACGCCTGATGCGTCTGCATTGCCTGGTTTATCAGTTGAGAAAAGGTTTGATTGTGCTCAAGAATTTTTGCTGCAGCCTGAAGTTCATTTTTATCTTCAGAAGTCAGATTTCCTGTTTGTCGGCGCAGCAACTGGCCATCGCGGGCGCGATACACCAATTCTGTCATGCTTTTATCTCTGGGATTGATCACATCAATCTCATAGGTCAGCACACCGTCATCCAGCTCTGTGCTGAACTCGGCGATCACTCCGGGGAATTGGCGTTCGACATCCTGCATCAGTTTGATTGGCGCAACATGCTGCGCCTGAGACAGATGCTGCCACAGGTCAGATTCGGCGAAAGCAACGCCGGAAATCAGCATTAAACCAAGCAAGAGGCGCGACACTTTATTCTCCAGATTCAACAAACTAAGTAAATTGCAGCGACTTCAATCTAACATAGATGAAGCCAGGGAAATGCGGCATAGGCCAGACAATCCCCAAATATGCAAAACCGATCTCACTTTGCCCCGGGCTGAAGCAGATTCAGCAGGCAAAGCAGAGATCAGTTTAAGGATAGATTACTTGTGATCTGCCACTGTCTCTGTGGCAGGCGTATCGTTCAGCAGATTGATAACGTCAATTTCCACTTCCTGACCGTTCCAGTCACTATCGACTTCACCCACAAGTACAACCGGGGTGTTTTCATCAATATGAATGTTGCGCAGCAGGTCATCATCAATTTCAATCACCACAACACCGGATTCATCCTGGAACTGGTACTTCTCGTCACCCAGGCTCTTGATAATCTTGCCGGTCAGTTGGGTTTTGGCACCGTCTTTGGCGTCTTTAACCGCGCTGGCAGTGGTGATCTGGGCGTCAACACCCGGACCTGTATAGGCAGCCATGGCGCTGGCTGAAACCAGAGAAGCCATCAGCAAAATGGCAGCAGCTTTGTTACTCATAGCAAATACCCTCATATTTTTTGGGATATCTTAGCTCAGAGCCACTGAAGCTGCCGTGAATCGCGGATTAAGTTTCGCTAATGTTAAGAATTTCTAAGCCTTTAATTAGGCTCCAGGATATGAATTTGGTCAGATTTCAGCGCGACAGTGGTGCGCACACCTTCCGCCAGCGCCAGCTTGGTGGCCAGGTGTAAAGGCACTTCGGTATTCAACTGCCCCTCAATTCCCACCACATTACAGATAAGCCGCACGGTTTCGCCCATCACCAGCATGGAGTCGATAATCACATCCAGCTTGTTGAAACTGCGACATAAACGGCCACTGGCAATGGCGTTGAAACGTATACCCTGATTGGGGATCACCCAACGCACCTTACTGCCAATATCCAAACTGCCGCCATAATCGCTGGCGATCAGTATCTCGCCCATCTTCAGCCAGGTAATGCCCTGCTCTTCATCCTGAGCCACCACATGGGCATTAAACAGGTTACGCAGGCCCATTTGCCGGGCAACGGCTTCGTTACGGGGACGGGCAAGCACCTCATGGGGTTTGCCCTGTTGCAGCATTTTCCCCTGACTGATCAGTATCATGCGGTCAGCCAGCAGCAGTGCCTCGTTAAGGTCATGGGTCACCATAATCACAGGCACAGCCAACTGAGATTTCAACCTGGCCAGCTCCAGATACAGGCGTTCCCGGGTTTCTCTGTCTACCGCGGAGAAAGGCTCATCCAGCAGCAGAATCGAGGGTTCCCGCGCCAATGCACGCGCTAAAGCCACACGCTGCTTCTGGCCACCGGACAGCTGGGATGGCAGACGGTCCGGCATCCCCTGCAGGTTCACCCTCTCCAGCCAGTCCAGCGCTCTGGGCACTCTTTCGTCCAGGGGGATATGATCCAGCGCGCTGACTACGTTTTGCAGCGCAGTCAGATTGGGGAACAGGCCGAAGTGCTGGGGCACATAGCCAATATGTCTGGCCTGAGGCGACAGACAGGTGCCGTTATTGTCGAACCAGACGGTATCGCCACTGCGGATCTCACCCTGAGTAGGCTTGCCCAGACCGGCAATCATTCGCAGCAGAGTGGTTTTGCCGCCACCGGATGGCCCCACCACAGCCAGCACTTCACCGGCATGGCAGGTAAAGTCAGCATTCAGTGGGATTGGCAGGGTTTGATTAACCCAGCAATGCAGATCAACGGCCATGCTGACCTCCCAAACGACGGGTAAAACTGGTCGTCAGGGCCAAGGCGGTAATCGCGAACAGCAGCAGTACCAGCGACATGGTACCGGCAGCATTGAAGTCGAACGCCTGCACACTGTCGTAGATGGCAATGGAGATGGTCTTGGTTTCGCCGGCAATATTGCCGCCCATCATCAGCACCACGCCAAACTCACCCAGTACATGGGAAAAACAGAGCACAACCGCGGTCAGAACACCGGGCCATACCATGGGCAGCTCAATCCGCCACAGTGAGGTCCAGCGGTTCATACCGCAACAGGCAGCGGCATCCCGCACATCCTGGGGAATGGTTTCAAAAGCGCGCTGAATCGGCTGCACAGCAAAGGGAATATTGACGATAACTGACGCCACCACCAGACCGGAAAAATGGAACACCAGTTGCTGACCAAAAAGGTTTTCAATCAACTGTCCCAGCCAGCTTTGACTGCCCAGTCCGACTAAAAGGTAATAACCAATCACAGTGGGAGGCAGCACCAGAGGCACCATGATCAGGGCTTCAACCCAGGACTTGCCCCGGAACTGACCATAGGCCAGTGCCCTGCCGGCAAGAACCGCCATAGGGATCAAAACAATAACTGTGATAGCACTCAGCTTGACGGACAACCACAGGGCTTCCCAATCCATAGTCCAGTTTCCTATTCAGCCGGCAGACCGAATCCGTAGTTGAGGAATACCAGCCTGGCCCTGTCGGACTGCAGATACTGATAGAAAGATTGCGCCACTTCTCCGGCATTGGGCAGCAGCACCATATCCTGGGCCAGGCTGCCGTGGAATTCATTTGGCAACTCAATATAGTTGGCGCGGGCCATAAACTGCGGCGCTTTTACCAGCGACAAAGGTACTATGCCGCCCTGAGTGGAGCCACTGATAGCGAACTGTGCCGCCTGAGAGGCATTTTCACCATAGATGAGTTTGGGCTCGGCTTGCTGCCACACATTGAAGTGCTCAAGATACTCTTTGGCGCGCTCACCATAGGGGGCATGTTCAGGATTGGCGATGGCAAAGCGCTTAATTTTTCCCGCCACCAGCATGGCCTTAAGGCCATTAAGCTCTGTATCCAGGGTCAGTGACGAGTTTTTCGGTGCCGCAAGAGCCAACCGACCGACGGCGTATTCCACCGGCTCAGCGCTCACCAGACCGTCCGCAGCCAGTTGATGGATATACTTCTCATCCGCCGACATAAACAGCTGAAACGGTGCACCATTTTTAATCTGGGCAACAAAGTTGCCGGAGGAACCATAGGAGATCCTGACCCTGTGTCCCGTGTCCCGGGTAAAGTCTTTGGCGATATCGTCGAGGGCAAACTTGATATTGGCTGCAGCAGCAATCGCCGGAGTATCAGCAAAAGCCGGTACCATCAGCGTTGGCAGCAATACCCCCAGCCCCAAAGAGATAGACATCAGGAATCGCGACAGCGACCGGGTCAGGATTTTCACAGCAGATTACTCCTGTTCCCACATTTTGGCTGCCTGCTCGTCGGAGTCACGGGCTTCCACCCAGTGCTCACCCTGCTCACCGGCTTCCAGTTTCCAGAAAGGCGCCTTGGTTTTAAGGAAGTCGATCAGGAACTCACAGGCAGCAAAAGCAGCCTTGCGGTGGGCACTGGATACGCCGATAAAGACGATCTGCTCACCCAGAGCCATAGTCCCCACACGGTGAATAATGGTGACATGGTTCAGGGGCCAGCGCTCGCGGGCCTCGGCCTCAATCTGCTCCAGCACAGACTCTGTCATGCCCGGATAGTGCTCCAGGGTCAGGTCGGTCACACTGCTGCCGTCGTTGAAGTCACGCACTTTACCCACAAAGGTCACAACTGCGCCGTCACTGTGGTCGACGGCAATCCTGGCGTACTCAGTGGGTACGTCGAAATCCTGAGTCTGAACCCGAATCATATTAACCTCCGGTCACCGGTGGGAAGAAGGCCACTTCGTCGCCATCTTTTACACCTGCTTCCCAGTTGCTGATGGTCTGGTTTACCGCCACCAGCAGCTTGTCGTTGGCCATCACCCGGCCCCACTTCTCGTCCTGCGCCGCCAGATGAGCGCGCAGGGCTTCAGTAGTGGTCAGGCTTTCATCGAAGGCCACTTCAACTTTGGCCGTGCCCAGAAGCTCACGAACCTGAGCAAAAAACAGTACATTAATCATCTTATTACACCTTGAAGTGACCGGATTTGCCGCCACGCTTCTCCAGCAGGCGAACCTGGGTAATCACCATATCTTTCTGCACCGCCTTACACATGTCATAGATGGTCAGGGCTGCAGCAGAGGCCGCTGTCAGAGCCTCCATCTCTACGCCTGTCTTACCGGACAGTTTGCACAGAGAGGTAATGCGCACACGGTTATGTTCAACCTGAGGCTCAAGCTCTACCTCAACCTTGGTCAGCATCAATGGGTGACACAGAGGAATAAGGTCTGAGGTTTTCTTGGCGGCCTGAATTCCGGCGATACGGGCAGTGGCGAACACATCACCCTTGTGGTGACTGCCGCTCATAATCATTGCCAGCGTATCCGGCGCCATTTCGATAAAAGCCTCGGCACGGGCTTCACGCTCGGTAACCTGTTTGTCGGTCACATCAACCATGTGAGCGTTGCCGTCGGCATTGATATGGGTAAAAGCCTGGGTCATGGGAAATCCTTAACGTTTATTCTGCCACCGACTTCAGGTGAGGCACGAAATTACAGGGTCTGTGGCGGGCGTCCAGCTGCTCGGCCAGAATTTTCCAGCCAGTGCGACAGGCGCCGGTTGAACCGGGCAGACAAAATATTGCTGTGCCATTGGCCATGCCACCCAGGGCACGGGACTGCACAGTGGAGCTGCCCAGCTCCAGAAAACTTAAATGACGAAACAGTTCGCCGAAACCTTCAATGCTGCGGTCAAACAGCACGCTCACGGCTTCCGGGGTATTGTCTCTTTTGGTGAAACCTGTGCCACCGGTTGAGATCACAACCTGCACATTCTCATCGGCAATCCACTGAGAGATCACGCTGCGGATAAGGTACTTGTCATCTTTGATCAATTTGCGGTCCACCAGCTTGTGGCCCGCTTCAGTCAGTGCATCTTCCAGAAACTGACCTGAGGTGTCATTGTCAAAGGTACGGGTATCAGACAGGGTCAGCACGGCAATATTCAGCGGCTGAAACTGGCTTTGAGTACAGTGTCCCATAAAGCTTCCAACTTAAATTGTTCAAATGCGATGGCGCATCACCGGCGACAATATCAGCCGCCAATCGATGCCAGATGCTGGGTTACCCCGGTCACACCCTGATGCAGATAGTGGGTTTCTTTCTTGTTGTGCAGCTGCTGATGCAGACGCTCAATCAGCTCACCCTGTTGCTCAGGTGACTGCAGCAGATCCCTCAGGTCGACACCTGACTCGGTAAACAGGCACAGGTGCAGCTTACCCTTGGCGGATACCCGCAGTCGGTTACAACTGGCGCAGAAATTCTGCTCATAGGGCATGATCAGGCCGATACGGCCCTGGTAATCAGGATGGCTGAAGTTTTGTGCCGGGCCATCTTCACTGCTGCTGATATCCTTGCTCCAACCGCTTTGCAGCAATTGCGCACGAATATCGGCACCCGCCAGATGGTGAGCCTTGAAGTAATCGTGGCCAAGACCGGTTTCCATCAACTCAATAAATCTCAGGTCGATTGGCGTGCCCTTAATCCAGTTAAGGAAAGCAGGCAGATCTTTGTCATTGAGATCTTTCAGCAGAACCGCATTCACCTTTACCCGCTCGAAACCGGCTTCCAGTGCCGCATCGATACCCCGCATCACCTCATCGAACTTATTCTCGCCGGTGATCTGGTAAAACATGCGCGGGTCCAGACTGTCCACCGAGACATTGATACGGCGCAGGCCTGCGTCGTACCACTCTTTGGCGTGCTGGGCCAGGCGATAACCATTGGTAGTAGTCGCCACAGTGCGAATATCCTGATGGTCTGCCACCAGACGCACTATGTCAGTGAAGTCTTTACGCAGAGTTGGCTCACCGCCGGTAATGCGTACCTTGCGGGTACCCACTTTGGCGAAGGCACTGATCAGGTTTTCAATCTCATTGAGATTAAGAAACTTGGGCTTACCGTCCGGACGATAGCCGTCAGGCAGACAGTAGCTGCATTTGAAATTACACACATCGGTAACCGACATGCGCAAATATTGAAATTTGCGACCGAAGTCGTCTTGAAGCAGGGACATGATCACCTTTCCAAACACGGGAGGCGAAGTCATTTCTTTCTTCACCCCGGTGGCTTTTTCACCACGGCTAACAACCCGTATCATGTGGACGTAGGGTTAGAAGCTCGGAGAACCGTCAATACCGCATTATATGCTCAAAAATCGTCGAATTAACACCTGAATTGCCGCTAATTCATCCAGGCGTTAACCTTTGCGTGAACTATTTGTGACACTGGTCACCCATAAAAAATAAATATTGAACCATGCCGCACATTATCTCTCGCTGGGACACAGTACGAATTTGGGGTATGGTGGACAAAAAATCGCAAACCCGTCCAATAAAACAACAAAAACAATTGGAAAATCACCGGGACAATAAAAGGAGTGAGGGAGAATGGAACGCGAATTTATGGAGTTTGATGTTGTCATCGTGGGCGCAGGCCCGGCCGGCCTGGCCACCGCTTGCCGCCTGATGCAGATTTCCAGGGATTCAGGCAAAGAACTGACGGTATGCGTGGTAGAGAAAGGCTCCGAAGTGGGTGCCCATATTCTGTCCGGCGCCGTATTTGAGCCCAAAGTACTGACCGAACTCTTCCCCGACTGGCAGGAGCGCGGAGCCCCGCTGCATACCCCTGTCAGCCACGATGAAATCTATCTGTTTAAGTCTGAGACTGACTCAAAGCTGATGCCCGAGTCGCTGACGCCCAGGAGTATGCACAATCAGGGCAACTATATTATCAGCGTGGGTAACCTGTGCCGCTGGCTTGCCGAACAGGCTGAAGAGATGGGCGTTGAAATCTTCCCCGGCTTTGCCGCCAGTGAAATGCTGTACCACGAAGATGGCAGCGTCAAAGGCATACTTATTGGCGATATGGGCATAGGTGCCGATGGTCAGCCAAAAGATGGCCATATGCCAGGTATGGAACTGCACGCCAAGTACACTGTGTTGTCTGAAGGGTGTCGCGGTCACCTGGGCAAGCAGCTGATTGAACAATTCCACCTGGATAATGGCAAGTCACCTCAACACTATGGCCTGGGCTTTAAAGAGTTGTGGACAGTACCGGATGAGCTTCACCAGCCTGGCAAGGTGGTCCACAGCGGTGGCTGGCCACTGAATCAAGGCGCATCAGGTGGTGGCTTCCTCTATCATTTGGAGAACAATCAGGTAGTAGTAGGCCTGATTGTTGACCTTAACTACTCAAACCCACACCTGAGCCCTTTTGATGAGTTCCAGCGCTTCAAGACCCATCCTGTGATTGTAGCCAATCTGGCCGGTGGTGAAAGGGTTACCTATGGTGCCCGCGCCATTGCCAAGGGCGGCCTGAACTCACTGCCCAAGATGAGCTTCCCCGGTGGCCTGATGATCGGCTGTGATGCCGGTACTCTGAACTTCGCCAAGATTAAAGGCACCCACACAGCTATCAAGAGTGGCATGCTGGCAGCAGATACGCTGGGCGAGGCCCTGATGGCTGGCGTCGAGGGCGGCAAAGATCTGAACTGCTTCCAGGACAGGTTTGAACAGTCCTGGCTCCATGAGGAGCTGTACCGCTCCCGCAACTTTGGCCCGGCCATGCACAAGTTCGGCACTTTACTGGGTGGCGCGTTCAACTATGTGGACCAAAACTGGTTTGGCGGTAAATTCCCTGTCACCTTGCGAGATGACAAGCCGGACTATGCCCAGATGGCGGCGGCCAGTGATTACCCCAGGATTGAGTATCCCAAGCCGGACGGCAAACTCACCTTCGACAAACTCTCTTCTGTCTATTTGTCCAACACTTACCATGAGGAAGATCAGCCCTGTCACCTCAAGCTGACCGACGCCAATATTCCTGTGCAGGTGAACCTGGCCAAGTATGATGAACCGGCCCAGCGTTACTGCCCTGCAGGTGTATATGAAATTGTTGAGGATGAGGGTCAGCCAAAGTTTGTGATTAACAGTCAGAACTGCATCCACTGTAAAACCTGTGATATCAAGGACCCAAGCCAGAACATCACCTGGGTCACCCCTGAGGGTGGCGGCGGTCCCAACTATCCGAATATGTAGAAAAAGAAAAGCCGGGCATTGCCCGGCTTTGTTATCTCTGAGGAAGTATCAGTCTTTGTACTTTTCGGCAATCTCCATAAACTGGTGCTCAATTTCAAAGAAGGCATCGATCAGATCCGGGTCGAAGTGGCTGCCACGCCCGTCGCGGATAATCTCCAGTGCCTTGTCATGGGGCATGGCATCCTTGTATACACGCTTGCTAATCAACGCATCGTACACATCGGCAATCGCCATCAAACGAGCCGATAGAGGTATATCTTCGCCACTCAAGCCATTGGGGTAACCATTGCCATCCCACTTTTCATGGTGATAGTGGGCGATATCCTTAGCTGCAGTCAGGAAGGAATCCTCAGTACCTATCTCCTGCTCCGCCATCTCCAGCGCATGGAACCCAAGGTAGGCGTGGCCCTTCATAATCTCGAACTCTTCTGCGGTCAGCTTGCCCGGTTTTAACAGCACGCTGTCGGCGATACCCACCTTGCCCACATCATGCAGCGGCGCAGACTTAAAGAAGGCATCAATGATTTCCGGGGTCAGCTCATCACGAAATCTGGGGTGGTCCCGAACTTTCTCAGCCAACAACTTCACATACCACTGGGTGCGGCGAATATGGTAGCCAGTCTCCTGATCCCGGGTTTCCGCCAGACTGGCCAGTGCTGAGATGGTCACATCCTGCACCTCGCTGACCTGCTTCATCCGCTTGCGCACTTCCGCTTCAAGGTAAGAGTTCTGATCTTTCAAAAAATCCTGAGAGGCCTTTACCTGCAGGTGAGTACGTACCCGGGCCAGCACCACCGGCGGGCTCACCGGCTTGGCAATATAGTCGCTGGCCCCCAGGTCAAAGCCGTACTGCTCATCCCGGCTTGAATCTTTGGCGGTAAGAAAAATCACCGGAATATCTGAATACTTACTATCTGCCTTGAGGCGGCGGCAGACCTCATATCCATCCATCGTTGGCATAACAACATCGAGCAATATGATATCTATGGGCGTTTTTTCCACTATCTCCAGCGCTCGCTCGCCATTATTGGCGGCTTTTACCTGATAACTGTCCTTCAGCAAGCCATTCAGCAGCTGGAGGTTTTCAGGTGCATCGTCCACGATCAACACGTTCGATTTTGTTTTAATTTCCACTGTGTTGTCCTCTTTGCCCTGATATGGGCCATTTGCCACAAAAAACTCCCCCGTGACCTACACTTAATCTGGTCGGCAAGTGCATGCCATAAATTAAATCTAGTCGGTGTCAGCAAAAATAGGCAACTCAGGCGATAACAGGACAACACAATGAGCTCGATTCGGATTATTTTCCTTGTTCTCTTTTCAGTGATCACCCTGTTGATGATCACTATGGGCATATTGTTTGTGCAGATTGAGGAGCAAAGCAGGAACCTTGATCAGCGTATGTTACTGACCCAGGAACGCATACTGCTGGCACAGGAGTTAAAGCAAAGCTCTGACAATCTGACTAAGTTCGCCCGCGCCTATGCAGCTACAGGTAATCCCAAGTGGAAACAACTATTTAACCAGGTTCTCGCGGTGCGCAATGGCATCTCGCCTGTACCGGATGGCCACCAGTTCGAGTACTGGGACAAGGTTGCCATGCCCTCTGAAATTCTGCGCCCGGGCAACAACCCGGATAAACGTTATGCCTCCCTGCTTGAGCGCATGTCCGAGTCCGGCATTAATGAGATGGAACTGGGCCTGCTGCGTCAGGCTCTGGCCTACTCAGATAATCTGGTCAATCTGGAACGCCAGGCGTTCGATGCAGTGGAAGGATTGGAGCGCAACAAGAAAGGGATACTCAAGGTCTCACCGGACCAACAAAAAGCACTGGATCTGCTGTTCGGAAACAGTTACTTCCAGGAAAAAGGGCGCATCATGAGCCCGATTGGCGACTTCTACCGTAACGTCAGCGACAGAGCCACCAGCGAGTGGCAGGCCTCCAGTGATCATCTACATACCCTTAACTATCTGCAGATGTGGATCTTCTCCATTACCCTGCTCGCTCTGATCAGTTGCTTTTTCTTCCTGTGGCGCTGGTATCTGTCACCGGCAGACAGAATGCAGAAACGTCTGGTGAACCAGGTCGCCAAACGCGACTATGAGTTCCAGCTCAGAGAGACCAATAAAGGTGCCTTTACCCCCCAGGCCAAGGCACTCAACCTGATTTTCAGCGAAGTCAGCAACCAGCTGAAATCCAACGCCTCCATTAAAGAGTTCACCGATGTGATGCGCGACAGTGAGAACGGCGAAGATTTCGGTCGTTGTATTATCGACTTCCTGGCCAGTCGCTTCCAACTGCCTTTGATTGGCCTGTACACCTATGACAATGGCCAGTTGGTCCGTATCTCCGGCTTTGGCTACAGCGAAGACGCCTCCAGAGAGCTGACCGCAGCAGACAGTATCCAGATGAGTCTGCTCTACTCCAAAAAGCACTTCGCCCTGCGTGACTTGGGTGACAAATACAAGATCCCTCTGGTCAGCGGCGAACTGACCCTGTGCGAACTGCACTTCTTCCCACTGCAAGTGAATGAAAGGGTGATCGGCTTGCTTGAGCTGGGAACCGCCTCGCCACTGCAGGATGCCAGCCTGGAATGGCTGGGACTTATCCGCTCTGATCTGGCCATTAACCTGGAGCTAACCCGTAACGCCGAGCAACAGGCTAAAGCTGAGCGTCAGATTGCCGAACAGCTCGAATTTAATCAGCAGGTACTCAACGCGATTCCAAGCCCCATGTACTTCCGGGATGCGGAAGGCAAATATCTGGGTGTAAATAATGGCTTCAGTGACTTTATCGGTATGTTTGAAACCGACATTCTGCAAACCAAGCCTGAAGATCACTTCCCTGCCGAGATTGCAGCTATCTTCGACAATGCTGAAAAAGCCCTGATGGACTCTCCCGGCGCCACCCAGTACGAGTTAAACCTCAAGAATGCCGAAGATCAGCAACGTCATATCAGCATTTATGAAGCGACCTACTACTCCAGTAAAGGCGCACCAAAAGGTATTGTGGGTCTGTTTGTGGATGTGACTGAGCAAAAAGACCTGGAGCTTGAGCTGCGCTCAGCCAAAGATGCCGCCGACGATGCCTCCAAGGCCAAGGGTGAGTTCCTGGCCAATATGAGTCACGAAATCCGTACCCCAATGAATGCCATTATCGGTATGGCCCACCTGGCCATGAACTCAGGCCTGAATGACAAGCAACAGCACTATGTCACCAAGATAGATAATGCCGCCAAATCCTTGTTGGGCATCATCAACGACATCCTCGACTTCTCCAAAGTGGAAGCGGGCAAGCTGTCGGTGGAAAACATCGACTTCCTGCTGGATGAGGTACTGGACAACCTGGCCAATGTGATTGGTATCAAGGCTGACGAGAAAGGACTGGAGTTCCTGTTTGATATCGAACCCAACCTGCCCACCGCACTGGTGGGTGACCCTCTGCGTCTGGCTCAGGTGCTGATTAATCTGTGTGGTAACTCCATCAAGTTTACCGAGAAAGGCGAAGTCATTGTCCGGGTCAAACAGACCGAGCAGTTCGATGACGGCATCATGCTGCAGGTGGAGATCCAGGATTCAGGTATCGGCATGTCAGAAGAGCAGCTGGGCCGCCTGTTCAAGTCCTTCTCTCAGGCCGACGGCTCCATTACCCGCAAATACGGCGGCACAGGTTTGGGCCTGACCATCTCCAAGAGTCTGGTGGAGCTTATGGGTGGTCGTATCTGGGTGACCAGCGAACCGGGTAAAGGCTCTATCTTCGGCTTTACCATCAAGGCGGGTCTGCAGGATGCCAAGGCCAAACGCTTCTATCAGCCCCAGGCTGATATGAACAACAAACGCATTCTGGTAGTGGACGACAATGATGCCGCCCGCGAAATTATGTTGGGACTACTTGAAGCCATGACCTTCAGAGTCACCACTGTCAGCACAGGCTTCGAGGCGATTTCTGCAGTCAGTAAGGCCGAGTCCGATGGCGACCCCTATGAAGTGGTCTTTATGGACTGGATGCTGCCGGGTATGGATGGCATAGAGACCACCCGCCAGCTCAGAGAGAAACAACTGGCCGCAGCACCCAAGGTGATTATGGTCACCGCCTACGGCCGCGAGATAGGCCTGAGTGGCGAAAACGAGAAGCTGTTCGACGGTCTGGTGATCAAGCCGGTGAATCCATCACTGATCTTCGACTCCATTATGAACGCCTTCGGTATTCAGCGTGAAACCACCCTGCCCAGCCACAGAATCAAGAAGGACGCCGACGGCAGCGCTATGAAGGATGCCCGTCTACTGCTGGTTGAAGATAACGAAACCAATCAGGAAGTGGCCAAGGGTATTCTCGAGCCTTATGGGCCAGTAGTGATTGTCGCCAACAATGGCCAGGAGGCTCTGGATGCACTGGCCAAAGAGAAGTTCGATCTGGTGCTGATGGATATGCAGATGCCTGTGATGGACGGTATCACTGCCACCAAAGAGATCCGTAAAGACCCAACCCTGCATAAGCTGCCGGTACTGGCGATGACAGCCAATGCCATGGATCAGGATGTAGAAACCTGTCTGAAAGCGGGGATGAACGACCATATCGGTAAGCCGATCAATGTCGATGAACTGGTCTCCAAAATCTGCCGCTGGCTGGATACGGATGACAACCAGCCAGGCCCTGATAAACCCGGCCCGGATAAGCAGGAGTCCAGCAATGTTATTGAGCTGGAGCCTGAAGCTGTGCAGGAGGAGCAATCAACTCAGCGCTCAGCGCCGAAGCCAGAGCCAGTTGCCAGTCAGCCAGCCAAAGCAGAGCCGGCCCCTGAACCCGTATCAAAGCCGAAACCTGTGGAAGCCCCCGTAGCTGAACCCAGTGACAGCGCCAATACCCAGGGTGACTATCAGGCCCAGGTGCTGGATGTGGATGATGGTCTGGGCAGACTGGGGGGCAATCAAAAACTCTACTGGCAGATCACCGACTCCTTCCTGCAAAGCCGTAAACAGGAGCTGGATACCCTGCAAAATGCGCTGGAAGAGGCCGACTATGATTATCTGCGTCTTGCAGGACACACCATTAAAGGCGCCGCAGCCAATATCTCCGCAGACAGGCTGTCACAGCTGGGACGTCAGCTGGAAACCAATGGTGCCAACAAAGAGCTGCCCGACGCCGACTTTATCGACACCCTGCGGGACCTGATGGAGAAACTGGAGCAGGATATTGTCCATCTTGGCCCCCAGAAAGATGCACAGGAGCAAGCTCCAAGAGAGGTCCGCCCTTATGATGCCGACGAGTTTATGATGGAGCTGCAACAGCTCTCTATGCTGCTGCAGAATTTTGATACCCAGGCCATAGACTTTATTGACCTGCTGAAGCAAAACGCCGACGCCCTGGATCATCTGGGCATAGACTTCAGCCTGGTGGAGTCAGCCATCAATGAGTTTGACTTTACCAAGGCGCAGGCTGAGCTGGATAAGCTCATCACCCAAAGTAAAACCGGTACCTGATTACACCTGGGTGGACAGCAATGGTTCAGCAATTAAAGACAAGCAACAAAACCACCCAAACCCTGTTGGAGCAGATGGGGTTAAATGAGTATGAGATAGAGCAACGCAAGCAGCTGTTCGGGTTTGAGCCCAGTGATGCTGTTATTCTCAGAGGATGTATTGACCTGATCGAAGCTGAGCTTGAAGGGCTGCTGACAAAGTTCCACGACTTCCAGACCGGCGTGCCAGAGATTGTCCAGCTGATAGGTGACTCCGACACCATGGCCCGTCTGAGTTCGGCCCAAAGTCGTTATATTCTGCAGTTGTTCAGCGGTGACTATGGTATCTCCTATGTCAACGACATACTGCGTATCGGCATGGTACACAAACGTATTGGGGTTGAACCCAAACTCTATTTCTCAGCCATGCTGGAGCTGAAGAACATTCTGTTTGAGGTGATGCGTGAAACGCTGAAATCCGAAGAGGAGTACGACAGAGTCACCAGGGCGTTGGAAAAGCTACTGATGTTCGATAACACCCTGGTGTTCGACACCTATATTCATTCTCTGGTATCAGAAGTGCAGATAGCCAGGATCAGAGCTGAAGAGTACGCCAGAGAGCTGGAGCTCAAGGTGATGGAGCGCACCAAACAGCTGGAGGAGCAATCCCGCACCGACCCACTCACCGGCCTGCTGAACGTCAGGCACCTGCAATCCATCATGAACCAGGTACTAAAAGCGGCTCAACGCAGGAATGAAGCTGTCTGCTTTATCTATATGGATATAGATAACTTTAAGCCCATCAACGATGAGCTGGGGCATCTGGCCGGGGATAAAGTACTTAAAGATGTGGCCAGTCTAATCCAATCCTGCTGCCGTGAAGAGGACAGGTGCTTCCGCTATGGCGGCGATGAGTTCTGCATACTGCTGCCCAATTGTGATGCCAAACAGGCGGAAAAGGTGGTGTGTGAACGTATCAGGGTAGCCCTGGAAAAAGAGTGGGAGTCTCTGGAGATCAGCATGGGACTGGCAGATACCCGGCCCCCCGCCTACAGCTCGACCGATGAGCTTATCCGCAAGGCAGACGCGGCCATGTACGCCAACAAAAAACGGCATAAAGCAGCCAAGGCCAAAAAGGATGACGACAGCAGCGACGAACCGCCGGTTGAGAAATCGGCCTGATCGCCCACTCCAGCAATAGAAAGCCCGGCATTAAGCCGGGCTCTTATTATGCGCGTCGTGATTATCTGCGGATACCAGCCGTGGCATCCCTCGCTTTGGCAATCGCCTCGGCAACAATCAAATCACTGAACACCTTATTAAATACATCCAGGCGACTGGTATACACCTTGTACAACCTGCGGGTATCGGGTTCAGCGGCATCCAGCTGGTAACGTTCGCAAAAAACGGAGTAGTTGACCGGTTTGCTCATTTCGCAGCCTTTTCGCAATATGTGTTACCTGAATGTTAGGTCAATCTATTATTTGAATCAATACAGGCAGATATAACCGCAATATTACTAATATAAGATACCAAAGCATCCAAAACAGTCAGATTTAAAGTGATCCGCATTGCAAACAAGAAGTTAACTGTGTCAGGGAAGTGATTTGAGCAGGATTTGATCGGCGAATATTTTTTATTCAGAACTATGCCCACAAGCGAAAATTCCCAGTTTCCCGCCGGTCTTAGGCATAAAAAAGAGCTTTCAGCTTATTTCAGGCACAAAAAAGCCCGGACATTCCGGGCTTTATCATCACTTACTACAGCTGTGCTGTTACATGTCGCAAGGCTTCAGCGGTTTACGCAGCTGGGCACGGACGTTATCCATACCTGAGTAGAACTCTTTCATCATCAGCAGGCCCATCATCTTGCCGTTGTCTGTGATGATCAGCTCTTCCGGATTGTTCGGGTCATTCTTCAGCGCGCCAATCGCCTTCATGGCGGTCATCTCTTTAAACAAAGCAGTGTCCAGGTTCACACCAAAGGTGTCACGGAAATACTTGCGGGACAGACGGCCGGAGAACATGCCCAGCAGGAAGCGATACTGCATCACATCTTTCTTGCTGTACTTCTTCTGCTGCTCCACGCCCATCTTACCCGCAGCAATACGCTCCTGGTACTTGCGCAGGGAGAAGGTGTTCACATACAGGGTGTCATCCAGGAAGCTGAATGAGCCCGAGCCCACACCCAGATATTCGTCATAGTCGATCACATACTCATCGAAGCCTTCATCGTTGGCCTTGCCGAACGCCCAGGCAGTCAGCTGGTTGTACTGACCATTGAGTGAGTTGAGGATCTGGCGGTACTGGTTGGCCATATCTTTCTGCTCAGCGGCCAGCTTGCCCTTCACGCTCTTACGGGTCTGATGGGTGATCATCAGAGGGTAAGTGGTGATCTGACGTGGGTCCAGTCGACGGGCCATCTCCAGATCGTGCTGAATAATCTCTTCTGTCTGACCTCGGAAGCCGAAGATCAGATCCACGTTAACGATAGGGAACAGCTCTTTGGCTGCCGCTACCTTGTCGAACACCTGCTGACCACTGCCGAACTTCTCAAGACGTTCAGTCATCTTCAGAATACCGTCGTCGAAGCTCTGCACACCGATAGACATACGGTCCACCAGGCCTTTGAGCATCTTGAACCCTGGAGTATCCAGGTGGCGTGGATCAGACTCACAGGAGACTTCCTTGATGGAAGGGAACAGCTTGCGAGCATGTTCAATGGTCTTCACCAGCTCATCTTCCAGCACGGTTGTGGTGCCGCCGCCGATATACATGGCCTCGAAGTCGTACCCCAGAGACTTCACCATATCCATCTCTTTGCGCAGAGAGATAAAGTAAGCACGGGCCTTGTCTTCCTTAAACAGGAAGCGGTGGAAGGTACAGTAGGAGCACAGGGTATGGCAGAAAGGCACATGGGCATACAGCATGTACTTCTTGCCCGGCTGTGGCACTGGCATCACCTCGGCAGACACAGTATCCAGACGCAGGTTCTTATCCACATAGTGTTGCATCACCCGCTCCATACCGGACAGCATCCAGTTGGGAACAGTGATATTGGCTTCATACGGCTTAATCAGGCCATTATCCAAAGTGTGAATTATCTGCGACATAGTGTTTCCTGAAGATTGGTGATATCCGCATCCGGCTTATTACCGGAAGGCCACGCAGCCATACCTCAAAATGGTTAACTTTGTGAGCAACAGAGGTTAACGGGAATAAATGTCGTAAACCGTGAGGCAGTCGGAAATTACGCTCCCTAACCAAAAAATAACCAGCAAATTGTTAACTCGATCTCATAATTCAGATCTTGCTAATCATGTAATTTAGTCAATGACCACAATATTTTGGGTTGAAAGTAGCCCTGTACCACCAAGTCTAGTAATTGCCATGGAATGGGGCGGGCTCAGAAGCGCCAGGACAAGCCCAGATTAATATTGAAAACCGTAAGGTCGCCCAAAGGGATAAGCTGATATTCGGCATTCACGCCGAATTGGTCGGAGAATCTGTGTTCAAAGCCAAAAGCACCGACAAACCCCTGATCATGAGAATGTTGAGGCACTTTATTGAGGTCGTAATCTATATCGAACAAGCCATAGCCGACTTTGCCGTACAGACTGCCGTCACTGTAGATGGGAAAGGCTCGATAAACCGAGGCTCGGGCACCTGAATATTGCAGATTGCGGATACTGGAAATCGGGTCCCAAATCCCCCGAAAATAGCCGCCTTCGCCCCCCATATAACCCAGCTCCACGCCCCAGTCATCGCTGAGCATATAGCGATACCAGAGATCCAGAGCCACGCCATCACCGCCGTCGTACACATCGTCATTGCGGTTATCGTATTCCAACGCGCCATAACCGACGCTGCCACCGATAATATGGTTACTCTCACTGGCGTGGGCGGCCCCCATTGTCAGTATGCTTATCAGTACTGCTGTCACTCCAGACTTCACCATTACCTCCAACTGCCATAAAGGGGTTATGTGTTGTCTTAAATGTATGGTTTTGCAGCTGTATCGCAGCTTAATGGTTGACGTTGTACCTCATTTGTCGGTGGGACTTTTTGATCAGGTGTTCTGTTTGGAGGTGGAGCATGGGATTAGAATCCGATGGCTATTCGCATCATCAGATGAGCCGAATAGCATGCCTATTCTCATCATTTGATGATGAGAATAATCGGCTAATCTAATCATCTGGTGATGAGATTAAGTGGTTTTGTTTTCCATTGCATGGAGTTTGGATGGCTTCAGTCGCCAGAAGGCAGGTTTCTTTGAGCCAAGCTTCGCTTGGCAGAACGTCGTGGAGCTTCGCCCCACACCCGACCAAGAGGGGCTCAACAGCAAGTCCCTCTTGGATCTCCCCTGCCGCCCCAACCGAAGTTGTGACCCATCGTGTATTGCATGCAATTGACGTAACCGGCGTCGATTCACCGTCCATGGCTCAGCGCCGCCTATGTCATCATCCATGATGACATCTACTATTGCACCCAATCCCCTCCGGCAACTTCGGACGGGGAATTGGTGTATCCCACAAGTCCAATCTTCATAATTTAGCCAAGAACAACCCTCACTTTTTGACTGGCAGTAAAAAAAGATTGCATTCAGTGTAAAAACGATTAGTATTGTCAATGTACAGGGTGTACCACCCTGATGCTCTTTAGAAGATATGACTTAGATCTGAACTCGATTGTGACTCTCTTGAGTCGATTGTCTCTACTGACAATCAGCTACCCAGCAAAAGTTCATCACCGTTGCCTCTACCGTTACGGTCATTACGGCAATAGGAAAGACTGAATAATTCGACTGGAGGTGCAACTTACGTTGCACCAAGAATGAGTGACCTGTGCTGTCCATAGCATTTCTATTCAGTTCAGTATTGTTTTGTCGACTGGTGCAATGTTGCACTGAATGACAATAAGGTCTTTGATTATGAGTAATCACCGTCTTTTAAAGAACTCCATTGAATCTCTAAAAATGATTCGAGCGGAGATGCATGATGTTATGGACAGCAGTAAGCAAGCCGAACTGGACAAGGTCATAGCTGATCTTGAGCTCTGCGGGGAAGAACAAACACAAGCTCAACTACTCGAATTGTTGGGCAAGTTTGTTAAGTATATCCCTGCTGTAGATAGGATTTTACAAGTCCTTTCCGAGTTCTAAATTGTCTCTGGTTACAGCAGGTCACTTCTTTTCTTGAAGGTATACGCTATGAATATCGGAAAAGCCTTAGCCCTTTGCAGAACGCAAAAGGGCATGACAAAAACCAATCTGTCACAACTAGCGAACGTCTCAGTTTCTTATCTGACCTTGCTAGAACAAGGTAAACGAGATCCAAACCTATCGACGATAAACCAGATCTGTCAGGCGATGAACATCCCTCTGAGCATTTTCATGTTTTTGGCATCAGACGTGGCAGACAGAGAAGGGATTAGCAGTGAGCTCGCCGAGAAATTAGCTCATACAGCATTATCATTAATGGAGCCTGACTCTGAGTAAACCTGTTTACCCCCATTCTTCTATTGTCAGTTTAGATAAGTTGGCATTAGCCCTTGGGATATCTGAACAAGAGTTACACTCTCTTACTAAGCAGTCTGATAGTCTGTTTTTTCGAACGAAATTAATAGATAAACCAGATGGCACATTCCGCGAAACCTTCGATGTAGCACCGGGCCTCAAGTCTATTCACGCAAAAATCTGCGCAATTTTCTTTAAACGAGTTAACTATCCGGACTATCTCCAAGGTAGTCTCAAACAACGAGACTACATCAGCGACGCTAAAAAACACGTAGGTTCTAAGCTACTGATTAGCGAAGATATCTCAAATTTTTTCCCAAGTATATCCAAGAAGATAGTCGTAGAAATGTGGGTTGGGGTTTTTAAGTTTTCCCCAGAAGTGGCAGAGTGCCTAGCTGAACTCGTAACGAAAAACGGGTTCGTAGTACAAGGAGCGAAAACAAGCAGCTACGTATGCAACTTGATTTTATGGAATAGAGAAGCTTTGCTTGCCAACAGTCTAAAAGCAAAAGGGTTAACTTATTCACGCTATGTTGATGACGTAACAGTCTCTGCCAAAAGAGAGCTCAATTTAAAAGAAAAGTCTGAAGTCATAAAGTCTATCTATTCAGTGTTCATGAGCGTGGGGGCAAAGCCCAACCGCAAAAAACACAAAATAATGCCTCGCTCAGGCCAACAAGACGTGCACGGAGTAAACGTTAATAAATTAGCTCCTTCCATGCCTAAGACAAAACGAAACCAAATTAGAGCAGCAGTGAACTGCTGTGAGAGAAAGTTTGTTGATGATCCGTCATCCCTTGAGTACATCGCGCTTTTCAACAGCACATTGGGACGGGTCAATACACTGGCCAGAATGCACAAACGTGAAGCACAACAGCTGAAAGAGCGGCTGACAAAGATAAAACCAATCAAAAACTAACCAGTCAACCATCTCAACAACTCTAGTTTCTCCGCAGACACGGCGCATGAGACATTTACATGTGATTTAGTCGAGCGCGCTGACTTAGCAACCCCTCGATGAAATTCCGAAGTTCCAAGATACACCAGTCCCCGTCCGGAGTTGCCGGAGGGAAATGGATTCAATAGCAAGACCCGTCAGGGATGACGGGGCAGACGCCGCTGAGCCAGGGATGGCGAATCGGCGGCGTTTGCGTACATTGAAGGCATTTTACGATGGGTCACAACTTCGGTTGGGGCGGCAGGGGGTTTGCAAAGGGGGCGAAGCCGCCTAGTCCCCTTTGCCCGGGTGTGGGCTGGAAGCCCGCGATCTTCTGCAAGGCGAAGCCTTGCCAAATCAATCAGCGACAGCTGATCAGTCGACTTTTCCAAGCGAAGCTTGGGTGATCAACCCAACAGCATGCGCAGCATGATCAGTCTACGGCTGACGCCAGCAGAGCCACCAAATCCCCATTGCCGACAGGCAATAAAAAACCCCGCGTCAGCGGGGTTTTAAGACTCGAAGTCATCGACTGAACGCTATCAGTCCTTGTACTTCAAAGTACCGTTAGCTTTGATTTCATCAAACCACAGGTTGTGATGCTGGGTAGCCCAGTTCTCGTCACAGTAGCCGGAAATCATACACTCCATACCGCCCTCAGACATGGCAGTTGCCATGAAGATGTGAACGATAGAGAAAGCACAGATAATGATGGCAGATACGCCGTGCAGAATCAGTGCCAGCAGGCTCAGGTTGCGGCTTGGTTCGAACAGGTTCGGGAACAGCAGCAGCATACCGGATACAGAGATCACCAGACCAAAGATAGCGAAGGCCCAGAACCACAGTTTTTCACCAGCGTTGGCGAAACCTGCGTCAGGGTGCTTACCTTTGAATGGGCCGAAGTTGATGTAACCACCAACTACCATGAACCATTTGATGTCATACATCTTTGGCATCTGGTTTTTAGCCCACAGTACAGTCATCAGCAACCAGCCGATCATGAATGGGATAGCCAGTACGTCGTGTACCTGCTTGGCACCATTCACCAGGCCAGCCCAAACGCCTTCACCCAGGTACGGCTGTATGAAGAAACGACCAGCCAGCAGAACCAGACCAGTCAGGATCAACAGCAGACATGGGATGGCACCCAACCAGTGGATAGCCACGTCAGCTTTGGACCAACGGTAAACCATCTTGCCGGAGAAACCGTGGTGCAATTTGGAGATACCGTTAATTTTGATGAAAACGATAAAGATGGCAATCATACCGAACAGCGCAGCCATCAGAGCTGGCGCCAGCCAGTCGGCACGCAGATCCAGTACACGCAGATCATAGGTGTTGATCGCCTGTCCGTGGAACTCGCTCTTGGAGGCAGTGTAGCCGACTGCACCGTCTTTCAGTTGTGCCCACATCTGAGCATCTGAAGCCTGTGCAACCGCCTGCTCACCACCATTGGCGAAACAAACAGCACTGAACAGCAGTGCGAATGCTACACCCAAGTGTTTGAACAGTTTGTTCATAATCTATCCTCATTGACTGCCCCGGCGAACCGGAGCAGTAGATGGATTGTCCTTTAAACCCGGGAATTAACCCCAGGCTGCGTTCTTGGCACCACGGTAAGCCACACGCTCGCGGAAGATTGCAGATACAACATCTGCATCACCAGCCAGCAGAGACTTGGTAGCACACAGTTCAGCACACATTGGCAGCTTGCCTTCAGCAATACGGTTAGAACCGTACTTCTTCATCTCAGCTTCAGAGTGGTTCTCTTCAGGGCCACCGGCACAGAAGGTACACTTGTCCATCTTGCCGCGAGCACCAAAGGCACCGCTCTTAGGGAACTGAGGCGCGCCGAATGGGCACGCGTACAGGCAGTAGCCACAACCGATACAGGTATCTTTGTTGTGCAGGACCAGACCATCTTCAGTCTTGTAGAAGCAGTTAGCTGGACAAACAGCCATACAAGGCGCGTCGTCACAGTGCATACAAGCAACAGAGATAGAAGCTTCGCCTTGCTTACCATCATTGATGGTTACTACGCGGCGACGGTTAATACCCCACTCCAGAGCGGAGGCGTTTTCGTTCTTACAAGCAGTGACACAGCCGTTACATTCGATGCAGCGCTTGGTGTCACACAAAAATTTCAATGTAGCCATATTGGCATATCTCCTGAATTAAGCTGCATTAGGCCTTTTCGATCTGACACAGAGAAGCTTTGGTTTCCTGCATCTGGGTCACTGGGTCATAACCATAGGTCAGAGCAGTGTTACAGGATTCGCCCAATACGTAAGGTACGGTACCTTCCGGATAGTTAGGCTCCAGGCTTTCACCATGCATCACACCGGCAAAGTGGTAAGGCATCCAGGTCACACCCTTAGGTACACGTGGAGTCACCATTGCCATCACCTTGATGCGGCCGCCTTCAGCGCCTTCCAGCCATACCATTTCGCCATCGCGCAGACCGCGATCAGCAGCATCAGCTGGGTGGATTTCAACGAACATTTCCTGCTGCAGTTCAGCCAGCCATGGGTTAGAACGTGATTCTTCACCACCACCTTCGTACTCAACCAGACGACCGGAAGTCAGCACCAGTGGGTACTTCTTGTCCAGGTTGTCGGTGATAACCTTGTCCTGAATAGACTTGTACAGCGTCGGCAGACGGTGTACCTGCATGTCAGCGTAGGTTGGGTACTTGGCGATCAGGTCACGACGAGAGGTATACAGAGGCTCGCGGTGTACTGGGAACTGATCTGGGAAGGTCCAAACGATACAACGCGCTTTAGCGTTACCGAATGGGATACAACCGTGGCTGATAGCAACGCGTACGATGCCGCCAGACAGGTCGGTCTTCCAGTTCTTACCTTCTGCAGAAGCTTTCTCTTCAGCAGTCAGCTCGTCCCACCAACCCAGCTGCTTCAGCATCTTGTCAGTGAATTCAGGGAAGCCGTCTTCCAGCTCACAACCCTTGGAGAATGAACCTTCAGCCAGGATGTTCTGACCGTTGTGCTCAACACCGTAACGGGCACGGAAGTTACCGCCGCCGTCTTTAACGTGCTTGTTTGTGTTGTACAGGATCTGGGTACCTGGGTGCTTCTGCTCAGGAGTACCCCAACATGGCCAAGGCAGACCGTAGGTTTCACCCTTACATGGGCCACCTTCAGCTTCCAGAGTCTTGTTGGAGAAAGTGCCCCAGTTCATGGTGTGCTGCTTGATACGCTCTGGGCTCTGACCGGTGTAACCGATAGTCCACATACCGCGGTTGATTTCGCGGGAGATATCTTCAGTAACTGGCTTACCGTCTTTGATTTCCCAACGCTTGGCCCACTGGTCGGCAATGCCTACCTTCTTGGCCAGCAGGTACATGATCTCGATGTCGTTCTTGGACTCAAACAGAGGCTGAACAACCTGCTCACGCCACTGGATAGAACGGCCTGAGTTAGAGATAGCACCGGAAGCTTCAAACTGAGTACAAGCTGGCAGCAGGTATACGCCATTCTTACGACGGTGCATTACACCAGCCATAGTTGGGAATGGGTCTACAACGACTACTGTGTCCATCTTGTCCAGTGCATCACGCACTTCAGCCTGACGGGTTTCAGTGTTTACAGACTGACCCCAGAAGAACGCCAGACGAACGTTGTCTTTCTGAGCCAGTTTGTCTTTTTCCAGCAGCACGCCGTCGTGCCAACGGGAGCAAGGAATACCAGGAGTGGTCATTGGCTCACGACCCAGGTAAGTACCCTGGTCGAAACGGCCCTTCACCCATTCCATGTCCAGTTCCCAAACATTGGTCCAGTGCTGCCATGCAGCAGAGGTCAGACCGTAGTAACCAGGCAGGTTGTCGAACAGCAGACCCAGGTCGGTTGCGCCCTGTACGTTGTCGTGACCACGGAAAATGTTGGTACCACCACCGGAAACACCCATGTTACCCAGAGCCAGCTGCAGCAAGCAGTATGCACGGGTGTTGGCGTTACCTACGTGGTGCTGGGTACCACCCATACACCAAACTACGGTGCCAGGACGGTTTTCAGCCATCAGTTTGGCTGCCTGATAGATCACTTCTTCAGATACGCCACAAACGTCAGCGACTTCTTTAGGAGGGAACTTCTTGGCTTCGGCACGGATTTCATCCATAGCGTAGGTACGCTGCTCGATGAAAGTCTTGTCTTCCCAGCCGTTTTCGAAGATGTGCCACAGCATACCGTAGATAAACGGAATATCGGTACCTGGACGGATAGCACAGTGCAGATCTGAGTGAGCCGCGGTACGGGTGTAACGTGGGTCAACTACGATGATCTTGGCGTTGTTCTTCTCTTTGGCGATCAGAATGTGCTGCATGGAAACTGGGTGGGCTTCAGCAGGGTTAGAACCAATGAAGAAAATCGCATTGGCGTTCTGAATGTCGTTGAAAGAGTTGGTTTGCGCACCGTAACCCCAGGTGTTTGCTACACCGGCTACAGTGGTAGAGTGACAAATACGTGCAGAGTGGTCGACGTTGTTGGTACCCCACATAGCTGCCAGCTTACGGTAGGAGTAACAACCTTCGTTGGAGAACTTGGCAGAGCCCATGAAGTATACGGAGTCAGGACCGGATTCCTTGCGGATTTCCAGCATTTTGTCGCCAACTTCGTTGATCGCCTGATCCCAGGAGATTTTCTTCCACTTGCCATCAACAAGCTTCATTGGGTACTTCAGACGCTTCTCACCGTGACCGTGTTCACGCAGAGCAGCACCTTTGGCACAGTGACCACCGGCGTTGAATGGGTGATCGAAAGCTGGTTCCTGACCAGTCCAAACTCCGTTCTGTACTTCAGCGTACAGACCACAACCTACCGCACAAGCAGAGCAGATGGTGCGCTTGATTTCGATTGGTGCATCGTATGGTACGTCAGCAGCTTCAGCGCGACGCATCATGCCAGTGCCCATCAGAGAGGCAGCGGCGATACCACCGGTAGCGATACCAGCGTTCTTCATAAACTGACGACGGCTGATACCCAGTGCTGGTTTGTCAGCCACTGGGGCGACATTAGACTTGCGAGTTAATTTCATCGCTGATTATCTCCTGATTAGCTGCGCAGGCTGTTGTAGTAAGCACGGATGTGCGCAGTTTCGTGGTAACCATCTTTGTTTTGCTTGGATACCGCGTTGCCTTCTTTTGCGTGAGCGACACTGATTCCGGAAGCAGCTACCACGGCGGTGGCCGCGCTGCCTACAGTCAGGGTCTTCAGCAAAGATCTGCGGCTCAGATCTGGCTGTTGCTTTTTCATTTTTGCTCCTGATAGAAATGGCTCAGTACTCTCCCCTGAGCCGGGGATAATCTACCTGCCTGTTCCACTCTCAAATGTTGCAAACAAGTAAAAACTCTAGATGGAAGAAGCACTTCCAAATATTGCGAAGCAAATATAAAAGAAAAGGTCGGACGAGTATTGATCCCAGCCCAAAAGTTAATCTTAAAACACGCTTAAATATCAGCATTTTGCCAAGCGGATCACACTTTCAAATCCCATACTGGTGATACGCGCGTACACGCGCAAAATTCACCCAAAACAAGCCATTAACAATTGCGGAAAATGAAAATAGAAAAAGCCCCCTGAATCAGGTTGAACAGGGGGAAAGGTCACGGAAGAAAAGCAATACTGGGAGAGGAAAAGCGATAGTGAAAACTATCCGTATTTGTCATTCAGATACGGGGGCTCAATGGGTCGCTGGCAGCTCAAACCACAGGGCTTGTGTCTGGCTATCTGCGGTCAGAGTCAATGCCGTATCGGCTGCAATCGCCACAGCGTCACCATCAGTAAGATTCAGGCCACCAGCCTGTATCTCACCTGAGATCATATGCAAGTAGGCCGGGCCGCCACGACTGCTGAGCTGGATCGACTCCCCCGCCCCAAGTACCAGCCTCGACAGACTGGCATCCTGATGCATAGTCACTGAGCCATCCACGCCATCCGGGGTCACAAGTGGCGTCAGCGTGCCACTTTGGCGGATGCGCGCCTGCTGGTATCCGGGCGCAATGCCACGGGCTTTAGGCTGAATCCAGATCTGTAACAAGTGCACAGGCTCGCTGTCAGAAGCGTTGAACTCCGAGTGGGTGATACCACTGCCAGCACTCATGCGCTGCACTTCCCCGGCAGAGATGGTGAATTCGTTACCCATGCTGTCTTTATGTTTGAGCGCGCCTTCAAGCATATAGGTGATGATCTCCATATCCCTGTGACCATGGGTGTCAAAACCGGCTCCAGGTTTAACCCAGTCATCATTGATCACCCGCAGCACAGAAACCCCCATGTACTTTGGGTCATAGTAGTGACCGAAGGAAAAACTGTGGTTGCTCTCCAGCCAGCCGAGATTGACGCTGCCCCGCTCGTTGGCACGACGCACATAGAGAATATTGGATGCTGCAGTCATAGTGATGCTCCTGTCTCAAACTGAATAGCGCCAGTCTAGGACAGGACATAAAGAACAAAAATGAGTAAATTTCGCGCAATATATTCGCCAAAAACGAATTTAACCGTGATGAGTACTGACATAACCCGGCAAAAGCATGACATGACTCACAATACAGGTATTGCCGGGGTCACACAGATCTCATTCGCTCGCCATGCGGGGATATTGAATGACTGATATCTGCTCGCTCTGGAACCGGATTTCAGCCATCAGCGTTCTGGCCGCAGGCCCCAGCATGTCGCCATCATTGAACATCAGATACAACTGACCTTTGCGTCGCCCCGCCGACCCCAGAGGTAAAGGCTTGAGTAATCCCTGATTAAGTTGCTCGGTAATCGCGGTAATGGGCAGAAAGGCGTACCCCAGCCCGCGACTGATCATCTCCACCGAAGTGCGGATATGGGATACAGTCCAGCGGGAGTCCGCTCCGAGCCAGCCTGAGTCCTGGCTCTGGCCCATGGCAGAGTCACGCACCACTATCTGTCTGTGGCTGCGCAGACAATCAAAGGTCAGTGGCTTGTCACAATGATGCAGCGGGTGATCCGGGTGCGCCACGGCAACAAACTCCACCAGGCATAACTCTTCACTGAACCCCCGATGTTCGATAAATGGAGAGATAGCCAGATCCACCTTCTCCTGCGCCAGCAGTTCACTGGCACCAGTCAATACCGACTCCTGCAGCTCAATATTGAGCATGGGAAACTCCAGTGACACCTTGTCCAGCACCCGGTACAGAAAATCCTGGGGGAATATCTCATCCACTGCGATACGCAGCTTGGTTTCACAGCCCTTGCCTACCTCCTGAGCAATCGATTCCAGCTTGGCCGCTTCATCCAGCAGATAGTTGGCCCGGCGTAACATCAGCTCGCCGGCCTCGGTCAGGTGGGTACGCCGCCCTTTCACCTCCAGCAGTTTGACGCCCAGAGAGTTTTCCAGTTTTTGCACCGCGTTATAGATACTGGACTGACTCTTGTGCACCTCCTGTCCCGCCTGATTAAAGCCGCCATACTCGGCCACTGAACGGAACATACGCCACTGCTCAAGGGTGGTTTTCAGCATAAACTTATCCTTAATCGATTATCTAACCAGTTTATATCTGCTTATTATTCGAACAATCAGAACAGATAACAGAAGCGCTGACAAGTCAGACAGTTGGGTAATTTTGGTGACAGATAAATTCCTTGTGCAGACAATAAAAAAGCCCGCCTTGAGGCGGGCTTTTGGTGACCGTTCATTTTTAAGAACGTACATCATCAAGACTTCAGGTTCCGGTTTTATACTCCAACGAGCCATCGGCCTTGATTTCGTCGTACCAGATGTTGTGGTGCTGGATCGCCCAGTTCTCATCACAATAGCCGGATACCATGGACTCCAGACCACCTTCACTGAGGGCGGTCGCCATCCAGATATGGACTATGGTGAAGCCAATCAGAATGGCGGCACTGAAACCGTGGATGATCAGGGCAACAAAGGAGTTCTCCCTGGTGATCACCAGATCCGGCAGCACCAGCATCACCCCGGTTACCGAGATAAACAGGCCAAACAGTGCCAGGGTCCAGAACCAGAGTTTTTCACCGGCGTTGGCAAAACCGCTTTCCGGGTGTTTCCCCTTGAATGGACCAAAGTGCACATAGCCACCCGCGGTCATAAACCAGTTGAAGTCATAGCGTTTAAACATCTGCAGCGGCATCCACTTAAGGATGCACAGCGCCCAGGACACAATAAACACAGGTCCTGTCCAGTCGTGCAGCGTCTTACTGCCATAAATCAACCCGGCCCAGACATCCGCTGACATCCAGCCCTCCAGCGCATGACGTCCCCAGGCAATAATCAGCCCGGTGATCATCAGCAGCAGACAGGAGATAGCCATCAGCCAGTGCAGCAGCATATCGGCGCTGCTCCAACGACGAACCATCTTGCCGGAAAAGCCCTTGGTTAAACGGGCTGGCCCATTGATCAGGTAGAACAACAGGAACAGGGCAAATACCCCCACCAGCATGGCACCCAATGTGGGAATGACATACTGATCCCGGATTAACCTGCCCTCCTGCCCCACGGCATTGATCAGGCGTCCCGACTCTGCCCCGGGGGCCACCGTGTAACCGGCATCACCGGCACGAACGGCTCGCCAGAGGTCGGCGTCGCTGGCCTGAGGTTGTGCCTGTAACTGACTCAATTGCTGCTGTTCACCGGCCAACACTTTCTGTTGTTGGGCCATTAACGCAGCTTCCTGCTGTTGCTGCTCATCCGACGCAAGCGCCGGATTGACCGCCAGCAAACACAAGATCAAGGGCAGCAACAGACGATGCAAGCATTGTCTAATCATGTTTTTGCCCTCCAGATCAGTTACCGGTTTCCGGTACATATCCCCATATGGTGTCCGGATTGCTGCGGGCAGCAACACGGGCACGGTAGATGCTGGAAATCACCTCTGCATCACCGGCCAACAGCGCCTTGGTGGAGCACATTTCGGCACACAGGGGCAGCTTGCCTTCGGCGATGCGGTTGGCACCGTAAAGACGTTGCTCCTCTTCCGAGAAATCCGGAACAGGGCCACCGGCGCAATAGGTACATTTGTCCATTTTGCCGCGTGAGCCGAAGGCGGTTTTCTTCGGAAACTGAGGTGCACCGAAGGGACATGCATAGAAGCAATAACCGCAACCAATACAGGTTTCCTTGTTGTGCAGCACTATGCCATCGTCCGTGGTGTAAAAGCAGTTAGCGGGACACACAGCCTTACAGGGCGCGTCGCTGCAATGCATACAGGCTACGGAAATGGATGCCTCACCGGGTTCACCGTCGTGCAGGGTGACGACTCTGCGCCGCATGGTGCCGTAGGTCAGTGCCTCCGAGTTTGAGTTGGAACATGCAGTGACACAGCCGTTACACTCGATGCAGCGTTTGGTGTCACATAAGAATTTCATGACTGCCATAAGTTTCTCCTCATCAAGTGTCAGGCCTTGGCGATCTGACAAAGCGTCGCCTTGGTTTCCTGCATCTGAGTCACCACGTCATAACCATAGGTCATGGCGGTATTGGCTGACTCCCCGATTACGAATGGCTCAGTGCCGGGTGGGTAATCCCCTGCCAGACTCTTCATTTCGAATACACCGGCAAAATGGAATGGCATAAAGGTCTCACCCGGGATCACCCTTGGGGTGACCATGGCTTTAATCTCAATAGTGGCGCCGTCCGGACTGAACAGCTTCACATTGTCACCGTCGCGAATGCCGCGATCGTCCGCATCCTGTGGATTGATCTCTACATACATTTCGCGCTGCAACTGCGCCAGCCAGGGGTTGGAGCGGGTCTCTTCACCACCACCTTCGTACTCCACTAATCGGCCTGAAGTCAGCACCAGTGGGAACTTCTTGGCAAAGTCCTGCTGCTGGATTGACTTATACAGGGTCGGCAGACGGGCCACCATTCTGTCCTCATAGGTGGGATAGATGGGTACCAGATCCCGGCGCGGGGTATACAGGGGTTCACGGTGGATGGGGATATCGTCGGGGAAGGTCCAGACAATACAGCGGGCCTTGGCGTTACCAAATGGAGTACAGTTATTGGCAATGGCGACTCGCTGGATACCGCCGGAAAGGTCGGTCTTCCAGTTTCTGCCCTCTGCCGCTACCTGCTCTTCCGGGGTCAGCTGATCCCACCAGCCAAGTTGCTTGAGCATCTTGTCGGTGAACTCAGGGTAACCATCTTCGATGGCACTGCCCTTTGACCAGGAATCTTCCGCCAGAATGTTCACACCATCGTGCTCTACACCGTAACGGGCCCGGAAGGTACCGCCACCGTTACGTACTTCGCGGTCGGTACGATACAGGATCTGCGTCCCCGGATGTTTCATCTCCGGAGTCCCCCAACATGGCCATGGCAGACCATAGGTTTCCCCTTCACAGGGACCACCGGCAGCTTCCATGGTGTCGACGTTGAAGGTGCCCCAGTTTTCCTGGTGCAACTTAAGACGTTCAGGACTCTGACCTGTGTAGCCAACGGTCCACATGCCTTTGTTGAACTCGCGGGTGATATCTTCAATCAAAGGCTCGGTGCCATTGACCTTGATATGCTTGAACATCTCTTTTTCGAAACCAAATTTCTGCGCCAGCAGATACATGATTTCATGGTCAGGCTTACACTCGAACAGTGGCTCAATCACCTTGGAGCGCCACTGCAGCGAACGGTTACTGGCAGAGACTGAACCATAGGTTTCAAACTGAGTCGCCGCAGGCAGCAGAATCACACCATCCTGACGCTCGGGCATCACCCCGGCCATGGTTGGGTATGGGTCAACCACCACTACCATGTCCATCTTGTCCAGAGCTTCGCGCACCACAGGGCCACGGGTTTCGGTATTGACCGACTGGCCCCAGAAGAAGGACATACGGATATTATCGCGCTGGGCGATCTTATCTTTATCTTCCAGCACACCATCCTGCCAGCGGGAGCAGGGAATACCGGTTGAGTTCATGGGCACCTGACCCAGGTATGTGCCCTGGTCGAAGCGGGACTTGGCCCACTCGTAATCAATGTCCCATACCCGGCACCAGTGCTGCCATGACCCTGTCTTCAGACCGTAGTAACCCGGCAGGGTATCGAACAACAGGCCAAAGTCGGTGGCACCCTGTACGTTGTCGTGACCACGGAAGATATTGGTACCACCACCAGACACGCCCATATTACCCAGCGCCAACTGCAGGATGCAGTAGCTACGGGTGTTGGAGTTACCCATATGGTGCTGAGTACCACCCATACACCAGACGATAGTCCCGGGACGGTTATCGGCCAGAGTCTTGGCTACCCGATACATCTGATCTTTGGGTACCCCGGCCACATTCTCCACCACTTCCGGCGGGAACTTGGCGACCTCTTCACGGATTTTATCCATGCCATAAACCCGCTCGGCAATGAACTGCTTGTCTTCCCAACCGTTATCAAAGATGTGCCACAGCAGACCATAGATAAAGGGAATATCAGTACCCGGGCGGATATGCACATACTCATCAGCCTTGGCTGCGGTATGGGTAAATCTTGGATCCACCACTATCACCTTGGCGCCGCGCTCCTTACCCACCAGGATATGTTGCATGGCCACAGGGTGTGCCTCGGATGGATTGGAACCCACAAACAACATGCACTTGGCATTACGCATATCATTGATGGAGTTGGTTTGCGCACCATAGCCCCAGGTGTTGGCCACCCCGGCTACCGTGGTGGAGTGGCAGATTCGGGCACTGTGGTCGACATTGTTGGTGCCCCACATGGCCGCGAACTTACGGTACAGATAGGCCTGTTCATTGGAGAACTTGGCGCTGCCCATAAAGAATATGGAATCCGGACCTGACTCCTCGCGGATTTTCAGTGCCATGGCACTGACTTCGTTGATGGCTTCGTCCCACGAGATACGCTTCCACTTACCACCCTCTTTCTTCATCGGGTACTTAAGGCGCTTATCGCCGTGACCCACTTCCCGCACCGCTGCGCCTTTGGCACAATGACCGCCCGAGTTAATGGGGTGATCGAATGCAGGTTCCTGATGGGTCCATACCCCTTCCTGTACATGGGCGTAGATACCGCAGCCGACCGCACAGTGGGAACAGATGGTTTTTTTGACTTCGACGGGAGCGTCGTGGGGGATAAACTCGGCGCGTGCCTTGCGCATCATACCTGTGCCAAGCACAGATGCAGCGGCAACACCACCGGCAGAAAGACCGGCCGTCTTGAGGAACTGACGGCGGTTGAGACCCAGGCTTGGCTTGTCAGCCGGTTTTACCTGGCTCGATGTGCGTGTCAATCGCATCACACATCCTCCTATGTTAGCAACACAGCCTCAGCGAAAAACTGATACTGTGCCATTCGCGGCCGAACGGCTACGTGAAGTGCAACTGGTTACTGTTGCAGCGACGCGTAATAGGCGCGAATGTGGTCTGTTTCTCTGTAACCTTCACCTTTAACTTCTTTGGTGACTTCTTCTGATTCAGCTTTGGCTTCACCCACATGGGATGATGCCGCCACCGCTGCTCCGCCTACGACCAGAGTTTTTAATGCCTGGCGTCGACTTATGCCGGAAGCTTGCTTCTTCATAAGGTCTCCTGGTTGATACAAGGGCCTGAGCCCGGTTAATGGGGAGATCCATCTCCCCGCCTATGCCGCCGACATCCTGATACCGCTTGGTACCGGCGACCCCAGTGAAAGGACTAAACGCCCTCTCAGTTAACCTGCACTTTTTCTTCTTCGGCAGATTGCATATCGTCGTTGCCCGGACAGTTCACCGGAATGTCCAGACTCAGCTGTTCAAATTCAATGGCTTCCAGATCGAAGAAGGCTTTACACAGCTGGCCCACTGTGGCGTAAAACGCCGCACTTGGGGAGGTGCTCAGCTTCTCAATAAAGCGCTCGATCCAGCTGGCCATATGACGCTGGTAGAAAGCCAGCTGGCGGTAGCCAGGCGCTTCCAGGATCAGGGTGCCCATCACTTCACACAGGGCAGCCACGTGATCTTCCGGCTCTTTCACATCTTCTTCGCGGGCAAAGCCCAGTTGCAGCAGGTCCTGACGCAGCAGAGCCAGTGGCTTGTCCATCAGCGAGCCAGTCATAAACCAGCTGCCGTATGGCAGGATTTCACCACAGCCAACACCCACGAACAGGGCGAAGTACTCATCTTCCAGCTGCTCTGGGGTGAACTGGCCAGCGGCCAGTTTCAGCGCCAGCCAGGCTTTGGTCATGTCGTTGTCCTGCTCGGCATCAACTTCAAGGTTGGCCAGGAAATCCAGCAATTCTGCGGAAGGGGTACGACGCAACAAGGCAGCGATCAGCTGGTAGATATCGGCACGCAGTTGATCTTTTTCGCTTACATTTCTTACTGATTCGGTCATAAAAAACTCTTAACGCAGTTGCTTTTCCGGGTCTTGAAGTATGTCTTCAAACAGGTCTTTCACACGGCAATCGCCGCACATTTTCAAACGCTCGATATTGGCGTTAAAGGCACTGTGTTCGCCCACCATATCCAGCATGCGATGTACCATAGACTGGGTCGCGAAAGGCGTGCCACAGACGATACATTCAAAAGGAGGTTCTTCCTTCAGTACGCGCAGTTCCTGACGGGAAGCACGGTCGAAGTTAACCTGAGACGTAATGCTGATTACTTTCTCAGGACAGGCCTGCTCACACAGACCACACTGCACACAGTCCTGCTCCACAAAGCGCAGCGCCGGCTCATCGCCGCCATCTTTCAGCGCCTGGGTAGGACAGGTAGCCACACAGCTCAGACACAGGGTGCAGTTATCTGCAGCGACCTTGACTGTACCGTAAGGAATATTGGCCAACTTGAGTTGAGTATCGATAGCTGCCGCCTGACTGTTCAGGTGGTCAATGGCCAGATACAGGGTGGCGCGTTTGTCGGACGCCGCGAATGAACCAGGTACAGTCACAGGCCAGTCACAGCTGATATCCAAAGTGGCAGCCAGAGCGTCAGCCTGGATGTCGGACACCAGGGTAATACGCTGTGGTTGACCCATTTCATCCAGAATAGTGTTGGCCAGTGAGACTTCGCCTTCCAGCATTTGAGTCAGGGTAGGCGCAGTCGCCTCAGTGTTGTAAATCAACACCTGACGGGCACCCCAGGCCAGCACAGACATCCAGTGGTCGATAGCGGCAACAGTAATCTCTTCCAGCGCAACCGGCAGGATTTCACCCGGCAGTTCGTCACCCACCAGCTCAGCCGGTACGTTTTCATCGTGGAACAGAATGACTGGCGCTTCACCAGCTTGCTCCAGATAGCGGCTGATCAGCTTCTGCAGATAGTTATGCAGAGACTGAGGCGCAGGCAGGTCGTAGCTCAGTGCTCCGGTCGGACAGGCATTGGTACAGCTGCCAGCACCGTGACACAGGTATGGATCGATTTCGATAACATTGTCGACACTGGCAATAGCGTCAGCAGGACAGAAGTTCAGACAGCGGTTACAACCGTTCATGCCATGGCGGTAGTGAGCACAGATATCACTGTTCACTTTGACATAACGGGGCTTGTCGAACTCACCGATAAGATCCGGGATTTGCGCCAGTGCATCTTCCAACTTGGCGTCATCACGACCCACGTAGAAGTACCCCGGAGGCAGCATTTCCAGATTCAGACATGGCTCCAGGCTCAGGTCCAGCACGATATCAAAGTGTGGCTTGCGAATGGCAACCTGACTGAGTTGAACCGTCTTTTCACCACCGGCAGCTTCGTTTTCTACCAGCACCTGGAACTGGCCCAGGAAACCTTTGATAGCGTGCAGATGGTTGTAGTAGCTCTCCACCTGAGGACAGGCGCTCATCACCTTTTCCAGATGATCGTCGTCCTGAGAGGTAATAGGGTCGTTGGCCAGAATGACCAGGCTGGACATGGCAGACAGTCGGGCAGCTGCCAGACGGGTTAAATCTTCAGGGCCTATGATCAGCACATTACCCTGAGTCGTATAACTCACGGTAGGCGGGATCAGGTTCTGAATGATCCGGGTTTGCGCCATCACACTCTGGCGAGCCAGCTTCAGTTGAGGCTGGCTGTGCATCTTAATTTGTTCTGAGCTCACATTGCGTTCCTGAACAGTTTTCGGCTGTCTCTAATTGTTGGTGCCGTTCCGACTGCAATCGGGTGAGGCAGCAATAGACGTACCAAAATATTCGACAATAAACTTAACTAAACTGACCTTTTCCAACCGTCACTTCAACAGTTGAAGGCTCATCTGGTACATTCTGGGACACCAGTTCCTGTGAGTCGTGCAAACTGTCTTCAATTTGCGCGGCTGGCTGAGGCTGAGTCTCATCAGCAGGACTTTGTGGCAAGTCGGCCTGCTGGGCAGCAAGGCGTTCAGCGCGCTCCTGCTCTTCTCTCTCTTTCTCTTCTTTCTCGATAACCCGGCGGAATACTTTCTTCACCAGATCAGCAGAGTCGGCTGCCGACAACAGCGGCTGGTTACTGTAGTCCAGGGCGTATTCAGCCATACCGCACACCTCATTGTAGTGAGGCTGCTTCCACAGCGCCCGCAGCGCGGCTTTTTTGGCTGAAGGGTCGACATTCCTGGCCATAAAGGCGGCAAAACTGCCACCCTCTTCGATTTTGTCCGGATCGGGCAGGTCTTCCGCCGTTAGCACCTTATCTTCAGCCGCTTCAACCGACTGAGTATCTGCCTCGGAACTGGCTTCGCTCTGAGCAGGTTGAGCGTCTTGCACGACCTGCTGAAGCTCCTCCTCGACCTGCAGCTGCTCCTTTTCGGCTTCTTCAGCTACCTGTTCACGGCGTTGCTGCCAGCGGCTGAAAAAACCGCTTGGTTTATCACTCATAGACTTTTGCGCCTCTGATCTGCAGCCAGTTCCTTACGGCGGTTAACGTGTTTACGGCGATGGGCACAAATCTCCACTTCGCCGTGACGGGTAATAAATGCTTCCATCCAACAGGCAACGGCATCTGGCATCGGCATGCTCAGCACTGGGGTGTCTCCCTCCATCGCGCCGGCCGCGACATTCTGGCAAGCGGACAGTGCCGCGGGCACCCAGGTGCCATCAACCAACTCATCGCACACCAGATAAAGCTGAGGCGTATCCAGATCCAGGTTCAGTCGGTAACTGGCGCGTTCATCGCGGTGCAGTTCCAACAACACCAACTTGCTGCCTTCCGGCTGTTCACAGGAAGCCGGGACGACTTCACCCAACTCCCACTGGACTGAGCTCCAGCGTCCAACCTGTTTCTCCACCTTGTTAAGGGAAACGTAAACGGGCCATACATTGTCTGTGTGTTGCATATTCAAATGTCCTGAACTGGAATTTGCAGCCGGTCTTCGCCGGATGGTATAGGTTCACTTAAGCAAGGATAGTGCCACCCATATCAGGTGAGTGTTTTTTTTGAGGTGGATCATCAAACCCACCCCCAGCATAGGACAATTTGTCCCACCAGCAATATCCCCTTGGGCATAAACGTCCGACTCTCACCATGCTTTTGTGATTCACTTGGCAATTTTGGTCAGCATCATGGTTCGGGTACGAATATTGCTAGTGAAGCACTACGCATACTTGAGTTATTAACTTTGCAGGATCCGATGAGCCAGACAACCCCTTCCCTCTCCATAGTGAAAACCCGGGCCGAAGTGCCACTGACTATCCCTGTTACCGCAGTGAATGAACGCGGTGAAGTGGAAAACAAGTTTATCGCCTGTGAACGCCCACTGACCGTGTACCTGAACTGGCGTCCTATTGTGACTCTGATGACCCTGGGGGCCAAAGCTGAGTCACTGGCACTGGGTTATCTGAAAAATCAGGGCTTTATTTCCGATGTCAGCCAGCTGGAGTCAGTGATTGTCGACTGGGACACCAACTCAGCCGCCATCATCACCAAAGAGCAAACTGAAGATCTGGATAAAAAACTGTCTGAAAAGACGGTGACCACGGGTTGTGGCCAGGGCACGGTTTACGGTGGCTTTATGCAGGGGCTGGAAGATATCCAACTGCCGACGCCAACGCTCAAGCAAAGCACCCTGTATGCGTTGTTGAAAAACATCAGCGAATACAACGAAACCTATAAAAACGCTGGTGCCGTTCATGGCTGCGGTTTGTGCCAGAACGAAAAGATCATGGCCTTTGTAGAAGATGTAGGTCGTCACAATGCGGTGGATACCCTGGCCGGTGATATGTGGCTGGCCAGCGAGTCAGGTCACGACAAGATTTTCTATACCACGGGGCGTCTGACCTCTGAGATGGTGATCAAGGTGGCCAAAATGGGCATTCCTCTGTTGCTGTCCCGCAGTGGCGTAACCCAAATGGGTCTGGAGCTGGCACAAAAACTGGGCATTACCATTATTGCCCGTGCCAAAGGACGTCATTTCCTGGTTTATCACGGCGCTGAAAACCTCGAGTTTGACGTCAGCAAGGAGTCCTGATGACACAAGCAAGTGATCTGGTCTACATGAGTGCCAGGCAGGTCGCCGAGTACCTGGATCTGAACGAGAAGAAAGTCTATGCCATGGCCAATGACAGGATCCTGCCTGCCACCAAGATTACTGGCAAATGGCTGTTTCCCAAGATCCTGATTGACCGCTGGATTATGGACTCCTGCCACTCAGGTATGCTGACCGACAGACTGCTGATCACCGGCAGTGATGACCCGCTGCTGGCCATGTTGGTTGCCCGCCTGATGTCTCAGGTCGGCAGTCGCGAACTGATCAGCTACAGCGCCACAGGCTCACGTCTGGGTCTGGAGCTGTTGTCCAAAGGCTATGCCGACGTCTGTACCCTGCACTGGGGCAGCCTGGAGGAGCGTAATATTCGCCATCCGGCACTGCTTAAGGGCTATGCCAACCACCAGCAGTGGATCATGATCCACGGCTATACCCGTCAACAGGGTTTAATTGTACGTCCAGATATCCAGCACAGATGTCTGGAACAGTCGCAGATTCTGGGGCAACCATGGCGCTGGGTATTCCGTCAGGAAGGTGCAGGCAGTCAGCAGCATCTGGAGCACTGGCTGCTGAGTCAGGGAGCCAGGGCAGATCAGCTTAATGCTATTTTGACCGCCCACAGCGAACGAGAGCTGGCAGGTTATATCGCCCGTGGTGATGCCGATATTGGTTTTGGTTGTCAGGCGGTGGCCGCCGAGAGTGGGCTGGGATTTGTTCCCTTGCTGAATGAGTCTTTCGACTTTGTGATGACCCAGAGTATCTACTTCCGACGCCAATTACAGCAGCTGTTTACCATGCTGGCCAGTCCGCAAACCCGGCAGATGGCAGGGGTGCTGACCGGTTACGACCTGAGCAATACCGGCCAGCTGATCTGGACCGCAGCCCAGTAAACTGGTTCAAATTGATAAACAAAGACCGGCATTTGCCGGTCTTTTTGTTTCATCACTACACATTCAGGCTTTGAACTTTGACCACAGCTTACGCTGCTCATCAGTTAAAAAGCTCCACGCCAATACCCGGGTGATCTTGTTACCCTGATGCATCTCAATCACACGTACCGACTCAGCCTCCAGCTTCTGCAGCAGACGACGGCAGGGTCTTAGATTGTCAGACTTGGAAACCAGCGAGGTGAACCACTGACATTGATCGGCAAACTGTTGGCTTTCGCGGATCATATCCTCAAGAAATCTCAGCTCGCCCCCTTCGCACCAAAGCTCAGCCTTCTGTCCACCAAAGTTAAGCTTGAGTTTAGTGTCATGCTTAACCCCTTTACTGGCCGCCAGGTTCTTCAGTTTCTTCTGAGTTCCTGCTGTCGCTTCTTCCAAAGAGGCGTGAAAAGGCGGGTTACACATGCTGGCATCGTATCGTTCACCCGATTGGATAATGCCGCTGAAAGTATGTTTGGCCTGACCTTGCAGCCGCAGCGCTATTTTGCTGTCCAGCTTATTGGCTCTGATAATGGTGCCGAAATTTTCCAGTGAAACCGGGTCAATATCAGTGGCAACAAAATGCCAGCCAAAACTTTTATGCCCTACCAGGGGATAAATACCGTTGGCGCCGGTACCTATATCCAGCACTGAGACTTTTTGTCCCTTTGGTATTTTGCCGCCATCAGCCAGCAGATCCGCCAGATGATGAATATAGTCGGCGCGTCCCGGCACAGGCGGACATAAGAAGCCCTCGGGAATGTCCCATGCCTGGATGTCATAGTGGTGTCCCAACAGGGCTGAGTTCAGGGCTTTAACAGCCTGGGGATCAGCAAAGTCGACCGAGAGGTTGCCGTAGGGATTGGGCTTTACGAATCGCTTAAGCCGTGGCTCCACCTTGATAAGCTCGTCAAAGTCATAGTCACGATTCATGGGATTATATGGGTGCAGCCCTTTGCCAGCAGGCTTGCTTGCGCCGGTTTGGCCAACTGCCTTGCGCCTGGGCGCTGGCGTTTTGCCGGCTTTAGGTGTGCCTGACTCCGGCTTTTTGGCCGCTCTGTTTTTGGCTGCCGCCCTGGACTTGCGGGCAGCTTGGGAAGGATTGGCAGACTGGGACTTTTTTGCAGCTTTCATGAATGGTGCCGGTGATGACCGACACCATAATTAAACATAGGCGTCAGTCGTAGAGATAACGGGTAAAAAGCAGGTTGACCACCCGGGCTTCACCGGTTTCCTGCTTAAGCAATTGATTGACGGTATCGTAGCACTCACGGCGGATATCTTCACGCCCGGTCATGGACTTGATCTGCTCTTCCTGTTGATTCCCCAATATCTCCACAATGGCGGAACGCAACAGGGGGTCATGGTGTTCCATCATCAAGAGGTCATCGGGAGATTTCACCATCAACTCAACGCTGACCCTGACAAATCCCAACTTCTTACGATTGGAGATATAGTTGGTCACGATTTCCGGCTCAAACCCATAATAGGCGTACTCGGCCTGAGGCTGAGCTTCGTTGGCGCGGGCATTGCCGGCCAATAGCGTCATCAAAAAGGCTGTCGCAATTACCAGGGCTTTCATGGGCGCGATAAACTCCTTTATCCAATCAAATCCATATTCAGGCGGGTTCTACCTGTGACCGTCAGCCTGTGCTAGACTGCCGGAGTTCGCAGTATTTGTAACGAGTAATCAGATGGATGTGACCCGCTTCAGTTTTCCTTATGGTGAATCAATTCAGTGGTTTTCGCCAGCAAAAGCGGAAAATTTACCTTCATCTCCCCTCTATGACTGGCTGCTGTCAAAAGACAGTCTGACCGCAAAATTAAAGCTCTGCTGCCGGGACTTTTCCGTCGAACTTGTCGGTGAGCAGTGGCATCAGGGTCAAACAACCCGCTACTGGACCCGTGAAGTCCTGCTCTATCTGGACAATGTGCCCTGGGTATTTGCCAGCACACTTATCCCGGAAACCCTGATGCAGGATGATGAAACCGGCCTGCAAACTCTGGGAAACCGTCCTCTGGGTGAACTCCTGTATTCAAGTAAAGCATACACTCCCGGCGAGATAGAAGTGGCAAAATTTGACTCCTGTGTGCGACTTGAGCAACTGACCCAAAAGCTACAGCAGCGTCAGCAAGAGCCACTGTGGGGGCGCAGACGTTATTTCGACTATCAGGGACAAACCCTGATAGTCAGTGAAGTGTTCCTGCCCGCGGCGGTGGATGCCATTCAACAGCAATAATTGAATTGCTGTTGATCACTATCAATTGGTTATTCCCTGTGGCTTGAAGCACACTTTTATTTCCGCCTCAGTTGCGAATGATTTTCACTACTGACCAGCGTAAATTGTGCTGCTATAATGTGCGGCCTTTCTTTCTCTGTGCCCCGTGGGTTCCATGCTGTATTTATTTGCCAGTTGCATTGCCTTACTTATAGGCCCTTTGTTTTACCGCTATTTTTCCTCTGGAAGCGGTCTGCAAAAAGGCTTGGATGGCTTTATTTTTGTCTCCCTCGGCGGCCTGGTACTGGTACATATCCTGCCGGAACTCCTGCATCACGGTGGGTTCCTGTCACTACTGTTTGTGGTACTTGGACTTTGGGGGCCCACCGCCAGTGAGCGCCTGTTTCACCGCTACTCAGAGATCACCCATAACCTGACACTGGCATTGGGTATTGGTGGCCTGCTGCTGCATACACTGACAGACGGCGGCGCCATGGTACTGGCTCAGCAGGAAGGTAACTCTCCGCTGTTGGCGCTGGGTGTCATTCTGCACCGCTTGCCCGTGGGCCTGGCTATCTGGTGGCTGTTGAAGCCTCAGGTCGGTACCAAATGGGCCAGTCTGGTTATTGTCGCCATGATGGTACTGACCTCTGTAGGCTACTTTGCCAGTGCCCAACTGCTCAGCCAGCTGAGTATTGATAACACTGTCTACTTACAGGCCTTTGTAACAGGTTCTATTCTGCATGTGGTGCTGCATCAGCCCCATGGTCAGCATGACCCGGATCGTCAGGGTAAGTTTGAGTATCAGGCAGGTATAGGCAGTCTGTTGGGTATTGGACTGCTGGCGCTTCTGTTGCTGCTGGACTCAGGTGGTCACCACCATCACAGCGGCCATGAGCACAGTATCGACCAGTTGTTGTCATGGACAACCCAGGTCGCCCCGGCTCTGTTGCTGGCCTATATGCTGGCAGCGACACGTTTTTCTTTTGGTCTGACGCCGACAACAGACAAATTGCCTCTGCTCTGGTTGCAACGTCTGGCAGGTCCTGAAGCCCTGTTGGTCACCCTGTTGCTGTTGGGGCCTGAATTTATGCTGGCACAACTGCTCGGCTTGCTGGTGATTGGTGCCTGTCTGACCCTGTTTAAGGTGCAGCCAACAGATCCTCATCCAACCGGGAAGCAGAATGCACTGCAGTTTGGTTTCAGCCAACTGGTTGACCGCAGCGCCCCCTGGGTGGTTCTGAGTCTGGTGTTGGCCAACCTGATAGGTCACCCTTCTGTGCCTCTGGATCACCCCTTGATGCAGGTGCTGATTTTGATGCTGGTGTTCCTGCCAACCCGATTCTGCAATCTCGGTGGCGTTGTACTGGCGGTGTCGCTGGCATGGAGTGGCTGGTCAGACTCGGCGGTAATGCTGGCGCTGCTGGCGGCACCTATCCTGAACTGGTCGCAACTCAAATTGATGAGCCTGAAACAAAGTGCGGTATTGGTTGTTATCGTCTGTGGCTTACTGCTGATTGCCCATCAGATATTCCTGGTGAAGGAGAGCCTGATCGCTTTCCCTGAAAGCCTGCAATGGCTGGCCCTGGCCTTACTGGCATTGATCTTTGGTGCCAGTTTAATGCGCCTTGGCCCACGTAAGTTTTTGCGCCGTCTGATGATTACCAAACCTCTGGTACACGGTCATCAACATGGCCATGATCATCACCATCACTAGCAGACATTTTCCCGCTGGGATTTGTTACTAGAACAGGCTAACTTATAAGGACTTTTCCTTGTAGGTTAGCCTATGTGTATCCTCTTTATCGCCCAGAACCGCCACCCGGATTATCCCCTTATCATCTGCGCCAACCGGGATGAGTTTCATCACAGAGCCACCCAACATATGCATGAGTGGCCGGGGACTAATGGCATCAGAGCAGGCAAAGACCTTAAAGCGGGCGGAACCTGGCTGGGATTCAACGCCATGGGTGAAGTCTCTGCACTGACCAATATCCGCGACTTGTCAGCCACTCAGGAGGACAGGTTAAGCCGGGGTGAGCTGGTATTAAAGGCGCTGAAAGGCGAACTGTCCGATGACTGGCTGGCGCAACACAGCGAAAGTTACAACCCTTTCAATCTGCTCTATCAGCAGCAAAACCAACTCTATGTTTTTAATAGCAGAAGCAAAGAAAACAGCCTGATCTCAGATGGATTTCATGCGGTAAGCAATGGTGATCTTGATGATATCTGGCCGAAAATGGCCAGGGGCAAAATGGCGCTGGAACAGGCTATTGTCAGTCAACAGAGCATAACGCCTGAATCTCTGTTACCCATGATGCTGGATCAGAGCCTGCCCCCGGAAGACAGCTTGCCCAATACCGGCGTCAGCCTGGAGTGGGAGCGCAGACTATCCAGTATCTTTATTTGCCATCCTGAATACGGCACCCGTTCAACCAGTATTTTACTCTGGCACCGTTCAGGCAAACTGGAGTGTCTGGAGGTCAGGTACAACCCCAAAGGAAAGGAGCTGAGCAGGGATAAATTCCGGCTGCAACTGAGTTAGTCTGACGAGTGATCATGGGTGATCACCCACTGATCATCGATCCGCTCAACCAGTAGTGTGAACATGCCAGCGGGAGCATCTTTTATTCGTTTCAGTTGCCAGTGCCCAACCACCAGAGCCGCATAGTTGCTGAGCATCTTGATCTCATCTATCTTGAAGTTCAGTTGCCCCATAGCGGCTTTGTCGGGGTAGTTTTTACGGTAGGCATCCAGGGTAGTTTGCCAGCCATATCTGACCGTGCCATTGGACACAAAGCGTAGCTTGTCATCCTGCCAATACCCTGACATATAGCCTTCAATATTGCCCTGGTTCCAGGCTTGCTCCTGCTGCCTTAGCATGGAGCTGATGTCATCTGTCGGCACGGCCATTGCGTTCAGGGACAGCAGCATCAGCATAATGGCCCCTATGTTTAAGCACATACAATTTCTCCTTTAATCCCATGCCTTTGCACTATACCTTGGTAAACTATAGAGGTTTACCTATCAATCCTACTCAGAGAATCAGGGTTATGTTTTCCAAATTTTGTCGCTGGCTGATGAAAATGACAGGCTGGCAGTTCGAAGGGGAACTGCCATCAGACGGCAGATATATCATTATAGTGGGACCTCATACCAGCAACTGGGATTTTATTGTTGGAGTCATGGCCCGGGGAGCGCTTAACAGAAACATTCACTTTCTGGGAAAGCATCAGCTGTTTATCCCGCCATGGGGCTGGCTGTTCAAGGCCATGGGGGGCAGCCCGGTCGACCGGCGTAAAAACAATAATCTGGTGGATGCCGTCGCTCAGCTGTTTGCCGACGATCCTGAGTACAAACTGGCACTGGCGCCAGAGGGGACCCGCAGCGAAGTTAAGCGCTGGAAAACCGGCTTCTACCATATCGCCAAAAAAGCTCAGGTTCCTATCATCCCTATTGGCTTTGATTTTGGCCGCAAGACCATAGTGATCACAGCCCCACTAACACCGGGTGACAACATGGTTGAAGATATGAATCGACTGATGCAGTTCTTCCGCACCATCAAGGGCAAGAAGCCCAAAGTGATTCCGGATTTCACTGAATAAATAAAAAAAGCCTGCTAATGCAGGCTTTTTGCTTTTTGAAATCAATTATTTGTTGAGTTGCTGCTCAACCAGCTTCTGCCAGAATCCAACGCCACGCATCAGGATTCTGTCATTGAAGTCATAGAAAGGGTTGTGCAGGGCAGTACCACCACACTCACCCACGCCGTTACCTACCAGGATGTAACAGCCAGGTGCCTGACGCAGCATAAAGGAGAAGTCTTCACTGATAGTGAATGGCTCACAGGCACCGTTAACATTCTCTTCGCCAACCAGGGCGATAGCTGCCGCAGTCGCATAACCCGCTTCAGCAGCTGTGTTGATGGTCGACAGGAAGCTGTTGTTGAAGCTGTATTTGTAATCAACACCTGCAGCCATACAGTGACCAGCAACAATACGCTCGATACCTTTTTCAATCTTGGCCAGCGCTTCATCAGTAAAGGAGCGGGTATCGCCCTTGATGGTGACTGAAGATGGGATCACGTTGACTGTGCCATTGGTCTTGAATTCAGTAACAGAGATAACGGCAGTCTCGTGAATCGCGCTCAGGTGACGGGATACCAGAGTCTGGATACCCAGAACAATTTGCGAACCCACAACAATAGGGTCGGTGCCCATGTGTGGCATAGCCGCGTGGCCACCGGTGGCCAGGATCTCAATTTCAAAGGCGCTTTCGCTGGCCATCAGAGACCCCGGACGGGTCACAAACTTGCCTTCTTCAATGCCAGGCAGGTTGTGCATTGCGTAAACCGCATCAATTTTCCAGCGGGTGAACAGACCATCGGCGATCATCGCCTTGGCGCCTACGCCATGCTCTTCACCTGGCTGGAAAATAAAATAAACTGTGCCGTCGAAATTACGGCTCTTGGACAGCTCATGGGCTGCACCCAGCAGCATGGCTGTGTGGCCATCGTGACCACAGGCGTGCATTACGCCTTCATTCACAGAGGCGTGGGAGAAATCGTTCTTCTCACAAATGTGCAGCGCATCCATATCAGCGCGCAGACCGATAGAACGGTCGCTGTCGCCACACTTCAAAATACCTACAACGCCGGTTTGACCAATGTTGCGGTGTACTTCCAAACCAAAGCTTTCCAGCAAATCAGCCACCATGGCGGAGGTTTCAAACTCCTCAAAACCAAATTCCGGGTGCTTGTGAATATGCTGACGCCATTCGGTAACTTTTTGCTCGATGCACATAACTTGTTTCTCTTCTTACGATAAGCCGGTGACTGAGTCACCGGCGTTTAAAATTAAGTATTTATTACTGGCTGCGGCAAGGACGGGAAGACATCACGTCTTTTGCAGTCTCAGGCTCTGCAACTGCAGCCTGCTTTTTGCTGCCAGCTTTCATAAAGGCCATCATAGAGATGATAACTACAGCGATTGCCACCAAACGCATTGGGGTCACCTGCTCACCCAGAGCAAATACCGCCAGTACGAAGGAGGACAGAGGCATCAGGTTCAGTGCCATACCGGTACCGTCAACACCCACACGCTCCATACCATAGATGTAGATCAGGTAGCTGATACCAGAGATACCCACACCCAGAATGGTGATACACAGAATGCGCAGTGGTGAGCTGAACACGTTCAGTGCAGAGCTGAAATCAGCGCCTACCACGAACAGGTACAGACCGAAGCCCAGAGAAGCGAATACGAACTGGTGGAACATGGTCGCTACAGAGCCATACTTCTCAGCCAGCTTGGCACGGGCATAAGCCATGGTCGCGAAGCTTGCAGCAGAGCCGAAACAGATCAGGTGACCAATGTTGAAACCGTTGGTTTCAGACTGAGGGTCCATCACCAGAATCGCTACACCAAGGAAGGCGCCCAGGGCACACATCATCTGCATAACAGTGAAACGCTCGCCATGACGCAGGAAGCCCACGCACAGGATAAGAATCGGGATCAGGCCCTGGATAACGCCGTTCTCAGAGGCGGTAATGTAATCCAGAGACAGGAATGACAGGAAGCTGAAAGCGCCCTGACCTATGATACCGCAGCATGCAGCCCAAAAGATGTCGTTGCGGTTAGCCCAGTTCAGTTTGAAGTCGGCTTTCTTTTTCATCTTGCCGGTGGCCAGACCGATATTGAAGATCAGGCCCAGGGTGATAAAGGCGATGGTATAACGCAGCCATACCAGTACCTGCGGGTCCATTACTTCAAGAATAGGTGTACCAACAATCCACGGGATACCCCACAGCAAACCGATGAAAATCGCGGCCAGCCAACCTTTTTGTGTATTAGTCATCTCAGTGTTCCCTTATGTATTTTATGATTAGGGATTAATTAATTTGGTTACTTTGCTTTTTTAAGCTTTATATTTTTTATTTGCCGTTCAGCAGCTTGCCGTAGCCCGGACACTGAGCAGTGTTGCCGGTCAGGTGCATGGCGTGCCAGAACATGGCTGAGTTACTACAAACAACAGGCAGGCCGAAGCGCTCTTCAATTTCCTGGATATGGTCCAGTACACGCAGGTTGGTGCAGGACATAAATACCAGCTCAGCGTCAGAGTCTTTCAGCATGGTTTCCAGAGCCTCGAACATGGACTCTTTGGCAACCAAAGTGATATCGGTATCGCGCTCAATTCCCAGTGAGCCCAGAGTCACAACCTCGAAACCGGCATGGGTCAGCTGCTGATACAGTGGGTAGTTAACACTGGTTGGGTACGGGGAAAATACGGCGATTTTTTTCGCGTTCAGGTGGCGGAAAGCAGCCTGGGCAGCGGTCCATGGGTTGGTGGCAGGAATATCACCACGGTTTTTGGTCAACAGCTGGGCGACTTTCTCTTCACCGATAATGATAGAAGCGGAAGTACAACCAAATGCCATCACATCCATTGGCAGACCTGTCGCAATCAGATCAGATGCTTCGCTGATGCCTGTGGCGATTTGATCCAGGGCCTCTGGCGTCATTTCACTGGAGTAGTACACACGAGAACTGAACACACCAGCCTGGGTACCGAGCAGCTTGGCCCAATCCATTTCCAGACTGTGGTCAGTACTCAGCTGCACCAAGCCAATATGCACACGGTTAATACGTGGTGCTTGCTGGTGCTCCAACGGTTGTTCAAACGAAGTGAACTCTTCAAAACTCATCATAATGAGATTCTCTTGGTTAATGACGTTTTCCGGCCCCCCTCCGAAAAACGCCATGGCGGTTAAATTCAGTCGATAATCGGCAGCTCAGGGGCAGCACGGCGGCTCAGCCACTCGGCACCGTTTTCGGTGATCACAATGTTCTCTTCGTGAACCATAGACTTGCCCGGTGCGTACACCATGCCTGGCTCCAGAGTCATTACCATGCCTGGCTTAAGTACAGTGTTGTCGGTCGCTGTGTTGGATGGACGCTCAGTCAGCTCCATCCCCAGGCCGTGACCCAGACGACCTACGTCGTTACCCAGAGCGCCATTGGCTTCCAGTACTTTCCACATTGCGTTGTAGATATCAGAAGTGGTGTTACCTGGACGGGCAGCTTCAAAACCGGCAGTTGTGGCTTCATAAGTGGCGCGGTAAGCTGCTTTGGTCTGCTCGCTGGCATGGCCGAAGGCCCAGTTGCGGTCGAAGTCAGAGAAGTAACCGTCGCGTACCGCACCGGTATCGATAATCAGCACGTCGCCTTCTTCGATTACACGATCAGTTGGGCCCATGATGATGCTGTCGTAACCATCCTGGCCGGAGCCCGCGATAATGTAAGGACATTCGTCAGCGCCTTCCATCAGCATGTCGATACCGAACTGCTTACAGATTTCGCGTTCAGTCATGCCCACTTTGGCGTAAGAAGCGATCTTGTCGAAACCAACATTGGTGATACGGCAGATTTCACGGGTCTTTTCGATTTCAGCGGCAGACTTCACCTGACGCAGCTCATGGATAGCCAGAGACACGTCAACAAACTCTTTAGTTACCAATTTAGTTAGTTGCAGGTAATTGTTTACCGGCATGCGCAAATGGGACTCGATACCCAGGGTTGCACCTACGCGGCCAAAGCGAGATGGCAGGCTGTTCAGTACGCTGGCAACAATGCTGATACCATCATCTTCAGGACATGGAGACGCCCAGGTACGAATGTCTTCAACCCAGGTACCGGCCATACCGCTGGCCCCAATTTCAGGGATAACAGCAATCGGCTTGCCTTCTGCAGGCAGGATCAGGAACCATGGACGGGTTGGGCTGTGCCAGAACTGAGTGTGGAAGCCAGAGAAGTAACGAACGTTTGGCTCGGTAGTTAACACGATGGCGTCAACTTCCTTTTCGCGCATCATTTGCTGTGCTTTGGTTGCACGCATTTCAAATTCAGCAGTTGTAAATCCACGCTGCAGTATGCTTTTCATTATTACTCTCCACTTCTCACACAACTGACCTAGTTGCAATACGGGTCACAAAAGTGACCTAAAGACTCTTTAAGTCAACTATCGTTAACTGATGTGGCGAATAATACTGTTTGCTGAATTAAAAAATGTGACCTGAATCCCGTGGTCAACGTTTGTTAACCATACCCCGGTCACTTGCGCTCAAAAACATGATCACAGTCAAAAATATTGAACCATAGTCAAATTTGACTTGCCTGACGCAGCAAAAAAACGTCCCATAGTTAACGAAAGTTGATTCTAAACTTGAAATGAAATCCGGATAGGTTGAAAATACCGCCACCTAAAGTTCACAAAAGTAATCTGAAATGAGTAAAACGACAGAACGTCTGCAAAAAATGGAGTTTACCCAAAGGGATAGAGAGTTGCTGGAAGGCTACTTTCGACTGGCAGACAGTATGGCTGACCTGATCGGACCGCACTGCGAAGTCGTTATTCATTCACTGGAAAGCTTTGAACAGTCGGTAGTTAAAATAGTTAACGGTCACCATACGGGCCGTAAAGAGGGTTCACCTATTACCGACCTGGGTCTGAAGATGCTGCGCCTTTATGAGCAAACCGGTGATGTCACGCCGAAAAGCTACTTCAGTACCAATAAAGATGGCTCAATGCTGAAATCCAGCACCTGCATCCTTGCCGGTGAAGATGGCAAGCCAATCGGTATGTTCTGCGTCAACATGAACCTGTCTTATCCATTTCCGGAGATTATTAAGACACTGATGCCTGACATGTCGCAGCAACCCAACCTGGCGATTAAAGAGAACTTCAGTTCCTCAGCAGGTGAAGTGGTTGAGCAGGCACTGCAACACGCCGTCAATGACGTGGATGCCGACCCTTCAGTTAACTTGAAGGGACGTAATAAAGCTATTACCAAGATACTGTTTGATAACGGTATTTTTGAACTGAAAGAGGCAACAAATATTGTTGCCAACCATCTGAACATTACAAAACATGCGGTGTACAAGTACATCCGTGAATTTAAATCTTAATCAGCAGAGACGATTCGACTTATGAAAAACGTAATCCACACTGAAAACGCACCAGCAGCCATCGGTCCATACTCTCAAGCTCTGGCTTTCCAGAACCTGGTATTCACCTCTGGTCAGCTGCCTCTGGATCCAGCCACCATGGCTTTCCCGGAAGGCGGTATCAAAGAGCAGGCTTATCAGTCTCTGGCTAACCTGAAAGCTGTTCTGGAACAAGCTGGTGCCGGTACCGATACCGTTCTGAAAACCACTTGCTTCCTGGCTAACATGGAAGACTTCGTGGCTTTCAACGAAGTTTACACCGAAGTTTTCGGCACTGACGCGGCTCCAGCCCGTTCCTGTGTACAAGCTGCCCGTCTGCCAAAAGACGCTCTGGTAGAAGTTGAAGCGATCGCCTTCATCAAATAATTAGTTCCAAATAACAAGTTATTCCGGCTCCCCTTCAGACAAATTAGTCGAAGGGGACAGGGGTCCCTTTGTCTCTGATAAAAGTGGTTACTATGCTAAAGCTGACTCAAAACGCGTTCTTTAACGGCGAAACCTCTGCCCTGTTTACCGCACAGATCGCTGAACAAACCCGTCAATTCCATCAACAAATTGAGGGTTACAAGCCAACTCCACTGGTTTCACTGGAGCAGTTGGCAGCCCGCCTGGGCGTCAAAGCCATTCTGGTAAAGGACGAATCTTTCCGATTTGGCCTGAATGCGTTCAAAGTATTGGGCGGCTCTTATGCACTGGGTAAGCAACTGGCTGAGCACCTGGGTGTAGATATCAGTGAGATCGACCTGAAGACAGTGTCTGAGAAACTGAGCGAACCTTTGGTATTCGCCACTGCAACAGCTGGTAACCACGGAACAGGTGTTGCCTGGGCTGCCCGTGAAATGGGTCAGAAAGCTGTAGTGTACATGCCAAAAGGCTCTCCACAGGCCAGCGTAGACCGTATCAAAGGATTGGGTGCTGAGTGTATCGTTACTGATGTGAACTATGACGACACAGTACGTATTGCCAACCAGACAGCTGAAGAAAATGGCTGGATGCTGGTGCAGGACACGGCATGGGAAGGCTATGAGAAGATCCCAACCTGGATTTCTCAGGGTTACATGACCATGGCAGTTGAAGCGCAGGAGCAGGTAGAAGAGCTGGGTATCAAGCCTACTCATATCATGCTGCAGGCAGGTGTTGGTGCCATGGCCGGCGGTATTCTGGGTTACTTCGCCGACAAACTGGGCGCAGAAAACTTCAAAACCATTATCGCTGAGCCACGTGCCGCTGACTGTATCTACCGCTCAGGTAGCAGTGAGCAAGGTGATATGGTCGCAGTAGGCGGTGATCTGAGCTCTATCATGGCTGGCCTGGCTTGTGGTGAACCAAACCCTGTAACCTGGCCAATCCTGAAGCAGTGCAGCAGCTTCTTTGCTTCTGTAGAAGACAAGGTATCTGCTACCGGTATGCGTGTATTAGGTAACCCACTGGCAGGCGACACCAAGGTGATCAGTGGTGAGTCAGGTGCTGTGACTCTGGGTCTGCTGTATATGCTGGCAAGCCGTGAAGATTATGCAGAGCAGCGTCAACAGCTGGGCCTGGATAAGGACGCCGTGATTATGCTGTTCAGCACTGAAGGCGACACCAACCCTGTTCGCTACCGCCAGATCGTATGGGAAGGCATGCTGGATACAGCTAACTAATTATTCTGACTATCTTGTACCCTCCCCCCAAAGTCACCCAAGGCCCAGGCCGCGGGTGGCTTTTTCTTTTATAGCCGCTTTCGCTAACTCCCTTATGATAACTGAGCGTCCTGATTAACTGAGTTAAGCCAGGCTACAGTTGCCACCACAAAACGGGTTCCTACGCACTGCTCTGCGTTCCCTAATTTGTCTATCAAACCAAACTCAAAGCCCGTTTTCACAGCAAGTTATATGTCCGATACGGGCTCATCAGCTGGTGTAGCTAAACTCTTGTGCCTAAAGGTGATGTTCAACATTTATGCTTAATATATGCGCTGATATATCTCCAGATATCTCTTCTTCCAGTCTATTCAGATTGTTGCAGAAAGATACTGAACAGGGCTGTTAAACAAGGACCCTATTGAACAGGAATCATCGAGGACGCCAGGTCACCTATGGCCAGTGCCGCAACCCGGTGGTGCAGCCACAAGCCGACTTTCTATATTCCTTTCATCGGTTTAGGTTAGCGCGGAGCTTTAGCTAGCCGGGGCAGATTTATCCGCGGGGCCACAAGACCAAGTACAAAAACTGGATAAACGAAAATAGCCTCTACCCTCTTTATGGTAAAGAATGCAGAGGCTTTCATCTTAAGTTGGCGGGCGAGTATCGCGAAGCGATGTGCTTATGGCAGAAAGTCGTTCCTGACACTTTGTGCATTCACTACATCCATGTAGCTCAGCGAGAGGCATGGCCTTTCTCGAACATCTTCGACAACTGTTCCTGCGTTGTTCTACCTCCTGCATCCATGCAGTCGCCCCATTTAAGGCATTCAGGCTCCAGCCTATCAGATGCCGAACTGGATTGTTAAGCAGGGACGCTGTTGGGCGGGACGGCCCGCAGCACTTTCAGGAGCGTTAAATACAAAAAAGCCCCGTCATTTATGTCGGGCACGCCCAGTGGAGGCTTCGTTGTAAGTTGCGGAGCGGACGGGAGTCAACACGCACGGCCAGTGCCGCGACCTGGAGTCCGCAGGGCTCCGTCGCGGGAAACAAAACGCAAAAAGCCCCATCCGAAGATGAGGCTTTTCACTTAATTTGTGGGCGAGTGTGGCGCAGCCACAAGCTTACGGTAGAAAACCGTTCCAGACGTTTTCTACATTCTCTACATCCGTGTAGATCAGCGCGTAGCTGGGGCGGATTTATCCGCGACGCCACAACACCGAGTACAAAGACTGGATAAACGAAAAAAGCCTCTGCATTGCTGCAGAGGCTTTCATCTTAAGTTGGCGGAGCGGACGGGACTCGAACCCGCGACCCCCGGCGTGACAGGCCGGTATTCTAACCAACTGAACTACCGCTCCTTTGGGATTTCTCCCAAATTTGGGCGCTTGGCAATGACCTACTCTCACATGGGGAAGCCCCACACTACCATCGGCGCAGCTGCGTTTCACTTCTGAGTTCGGAATGGGATCAGGTGGGACCACAGCGCTATTGTCACCAAGCAAATTCTTTTTCCTACCGCCTTTGGCAGTAAGAAGTAATTTGGAAAGCTGCTTTGCTCTTTTTTAGAGCTGAGTCTCGACTTCAATCAAGTCAGTATTCTATTCAAGGTTTTAACCAGTGTTACGAAACCCTTTT